>JAVLCA010000001.1:0-124229 GCA_031581025.1 Salibaculum sp.
TTTTTGAATTTTGATCTATTTGCGCCCCGCGCGAATAGCACCGAAGGTGCCGCGCGATGGCCAGACCGCCCGGACGGGCTGGCGATTTGGGGCCGCTGGCGCAGCGCTCGTGCGTCGTCCGGACTTTGCAGCCATAAACCGCGCCGTCCCGGCCTTGGGTCGCCATCCCGCGGTCTGGCCATCGCGCGGCATCTGCTGGCGGGGCATCAATAAGCGCACCCATCCGGTGCCCCCTTTGACCCAAATCAACGCCGCCCGCCCCGACACATTCCAGACATCCCATACGACCACTCAAGGGAGTCTCACATGGGCCGTCTTGCCGCCATTCTCTTCTTCGTCATCGGCACCTCGCTGGCCGGGACCTTCACCATCGCCGGGCTGGTCATGGGCCTTGATACCGCCCGGCCGATCATCATCGCCGCCGCGCTGGGCTTCACCGTGGCCGTGCCGGTCTCGATCATGGTCGCCAAGGCGATTCTGAACCGGGGATGACCCACCTCGCCGCGGCCCTTTTCGGCATCATCGCCTCGACCCTTGCGGGCACCTGCGTGGTGATCGCGCTGGTGGCGGGGGGGCGGGGCTCTGGCCTTTGCTGGCCGCTGCGTCGGCGGGCGGTGTTGTGGCGGTGCTGGTCTCGGCGCTGGTGGCGCGGGGGCTTGGGGGCTGAGGCTCACAACCCGGTGACGCCCCGTTGTTCCGTCTCCGGGCCCTGCATACGTGAGATATGAGAAAGGAGGCCCTTCATGGATCGTCTGAAACTCATCCTCATGTTTTCCGCCCTTTTTCCAATGCTTTCGGGGGGCTTGGTCATCGCCGTGATGTCGCTGGGCTATTACACATGGCCCGCCATTCTGGGCGCTGCGGCCGTCGGGCTGCCCGGCCTGGCCCGCCTCGCACTACGTCTCGCGCCGGATCAAGCGCAGCGACCCGGCCTTCGACCAAACCCGTGCCAAGGACAGCGACCTGATCCCGCATCCAGACGCGAAAGAGGTCTGATCACGCCAGAAAGGCGCGTAGCGTGGCCTCGAAATCGCGGGGGTTCTCGGCATGGAGCCAATGCCCCGCCCCGGGGAGCTTCGCGAAGCGTGCCTGCGGGAACAGCGCCTTGATCCTGTCCCGGTGCCCGGGCTGGACATAGTCCGAGGCGCCGCCCGACAGGAACAGGGTGGGGCCGTCGAAGGTCCCTGTCACCTCGGGCCAGCCGATGATCCTGTCCATCTCGCGGTCCAGCACGTCGAGGTTCGGCTTCCAGCCTTTCCCGGCCAGGTCGAGCGATTGCAGCAGGAAGGATTTGACAGCGTCCTCCACCTCCAGCAGCGGCGCGGCCTCGGACCGGCGGGTGAGGCCCGACAGGTCGACCGCGCGCATGGCCGCGATATTCTGCGACTGGCTGTGCGTATAGGCGACCGGTGCGATATCGGCCACCACGAGGCGGCGCACCAGATCGGGCCGTGTCAGCGCCAGCATCATCGCCGCCTTGCCCCCCATGGAGTGGCCAACGACATCCGCCGGCCCGTCCAGCAGGCCGGCCAGGTCGCCGGCCATGTCGGCGTAGGACTGGCTGTCAAACCAGGGGCTGTCGCCATGGTTGCGCATGTCGGGGGCCAGCACGTGAAAGGAATCCGAAAGGCGCTTGGCGATCACGCCCCAGTTGCGCCCCGAGCCGAAAAGCCCATGGGCGATCAGGAGTGTCGGCTGGCCCGGCTGGCCATGTTCGATCACGTTCAACATTTCAACATCCTAGCCCCGTGCGGGTTGAATGCAAAGCTGACCCGTGCCGACTAGCCATCGGACTCCAGCCAGAGCGTGACCGGCCCGTCATTGACCAGCGAGACCTTCATGTCCGCGCCGAACTGCCCCGTTTCGACCGGCACGCCAAGCGCGGCGAGGTCCTCGGCGAACTGCTGATACAGCCGTTCACCTGCGTCCGGGGCGGCGGCGCGGGAAAAGCCGGGGCGGTTGCCGCCGCCGGTATCGGCGGCCAGGGTGAACTGGCTGACAACAAGGGCGGACCCGCCGATATCGCGCACCGAGCGGTTCATGCGCCCGGCCTCGTCCTTGAAGATGCGCAGCTTGGAAATCTTTGCGGCCAGCTTGGCCGGTTGCTCCTCGGTGTCGCCCTGCATGGCACAGATCAGGATCAGCAGGCCCGGGCCGCATTGGCCGATGACCGCGCCGTCCACCCGTATCGCGGCTTCGGCGACGCGCTGGATCAAGGCCCTCACAGCTCGGCCCGCTTGGGTGGGTTGGCCCCGGCGCGCGCCACGGTCACGGCAGCGGCCCGCGCGCCCAGGTCCAGGGCGGCGCGCAGCGTCTCCTCGTCCAGGGCGGCAAGCGCCGGTTTGGTCAGGCTGCCGGCCGCGTCCAGCCCGGCCAGCAGGCCGGCGTTGAAGGTGTCGCCCGCGCCCACGGTATCGACGACCTGCGCTTTCGGCGCGGGCACTAAGACGCTGCCCGCCTCTGTATGGCCAGTGACGCCCCGCGCGCCTTCGGTGATGCAGACCAGCCGGGTCCGCGTCGACAAAAGGGCGCGGGCCTGCGTGGCAAGGTCCCCCGCGCCGCGCAGCCAGGTCAGGTCTTCGTCGGACAGCTTGACGATGTCGGCCGCCGCCAGCATCCGCTCGATCCGGGCGCGATAGGCGGTCTCGTCGGTGATGAAGCCGGGGCGGATGTTCGGGTCGATCATGGTCACGCGGGTCTCGGCCTGCGCCAGCATCAGGTCCTCGTAGACCTGCCCGCAGCCGTCGCCCACAAGCGAGATGCCGCCGAAGAACAGGGCGTTCGCCGTCACCTCGGGGATATCCTCGGCCCGCAGGCTGCGCAGCGCCGAATTTTCGTCATAGAAGGCATAGCTCGCCTGGCCGTCGATCAGCCGGACGAAGGCCAGGGTGCAGGGTGCGGCCAGCCGGGGCGAGGGCCTGGCGTCAACGCCGCTTTCGGCCAGCCTTTCGCGCAGGATATCGCCGAGGAAATCCGAGGACATGCCGCACAGAAACTGCGGCGCCGCGCCCAGCCGCCCCAGCGCCAGGGCGGTGTTGAAGACCGCGCCGCCGGCATGGGGTGCAAAGGCCTCCTCCCCCTGGGCAGACTGCCGCGGCAGCATGTCGATCAGCGCTTCACCGCAGCACAGGATCATTAGGGCACCTCCCGGGGCTTGTCAGCGCCGGAGCCGGCGCGGGTCATCGTAGACACGACCTCCCGGCGCGGGGTCAAGCGCAAAACCCGCCGGCACGTCGGCCGCGTGCAACAGGCGGTGCGGTGGAAGCGGACCGACGGGATGGCCGTGACCAGCCCGGGCCCTGACGGTTCCGACCGCGGGTCGGTCGAAAGCGCGGTCTCGGGCCGGGGCAAGCTCGAGACCGCCCGTTGCGGCACCACGGGGCGCGCCTGTCATCCGTGCCGGACTCAGCCCAGCACCTTGGCGACGGCCTTGGCGGTCTTGCCCGCGATCTCGTCCGCCTCGGCCGGGGTCAGGCAGAGCGGCGGGGCGAAGCCCAGGATATCCCCCTGCGGCATGGCCCGGGCGATCACTCCCTGTTCCAGCATCGCACCGGCGACGGCGGCACCGACCTTGTCGGCGGGATCGAAGAAGGTCTGGTTGTCGGGGTCCTTCATCAGTTCCACGGCGCAGAGCATCCCATCGCCCCGCACCTCGCCCAGGTTGGCATGGTCGCCCAGGGCATCGGCCATCACGCTGTTGAGATAGGCGCCGGTCTCGCCCGCGTTCTGCACGAGATCCAGTTCGTCGATCAGCTTGAGATTGGCCACGCCGGCGGCCGCCCCGATGGGATGCGCCGAATAGGTCCAGCCATGGCCGATGGGGCCGGTCTCATCGGTGCCCTGTTCCAGCACCTGCCAGACCCTGTCGCCCACGATGGACCCCGAGAGCGGCGCGTAGGCGCTGGTCAGCCCCTTGGCGATGGTGATGATGTCGGGTTCGATCCCGTAGTGGGTCGAGCCGAACATGCTGCCCAGACGCCCGAAGCCGGTCACGACCTCGTCGGCGATCAGCAGGATGTCGTGCTTTTTCAGAACCGGCTGGATCGCCGCCCAGTAGCCCGCGGGCGGCGGCACGATGCCGCCGGTGCCCAGCAGGGGCTCGGCGATGAATGCGCCGATGGTGTCCGCGCCCTCGCGCTCGATCAGTGCCTCCAGTTCGGCGGCGCACCAGGCCGAGAAGGCTTCTTCGCTCATGTCCGGGTTGGGGCGGCGCAGGTAATAGGGCGCCTCGGTATGGATGACCTGTGCCAAGGGCAGGTCGAACTTCTTGTGGAACAACTCGAGCCCCGTCAACGACCCGGTCATCAACCCCGAGCCGTGGTAGCCGCGCCAGCGGCTGATGATCTTCTTCTTCTCCGGGCGGCCCAGGATGTTGTTGTAGTACCACAGCAGCTTGATATTGGTCTCGTTCGCGTCCGACCCGCCCAGGCCGAAATAGACCTTGGACATGTTCGCGGGGGCGCGGTCGAGGATCATCTTGGCCAGCGTGATCGAGGCCTCGGTGCCATGGCCGACATAGGCGTGGTAATAGGCCAACTCGCGGGCCTGATCGGCGATCGCCTCGGCGATTTCGGGGCGTCCATAGCCCACGTTCACGCAGTAGAGCCCGGCAAAGGCATCCAGCAGGCGGTTGCCCTCGCGATCCTCGATATGACAGCCCTGCCCGCCGGTGATGACGCGCTGCGGCGCCTCGCCCCGGGCAAAACCGGCCAGGTGGGTGGAGGGATGGAAGAAGTTCTCGCGATCCCACTGTTCAAGCATGTCGTTCTTAAGCATTCTCGTCCTTTCGCTTGACGGGGGCGAAGGAAATTCAGGAATTTCCTTGCCCGCCTTTGCTGTCGTCATGCCCAGTCGCGGCAGACGTATTTCAGTTCCATGAATTCCTCCATCCCGCGCCGCGCCCCTTCGCGGCCCAGCCCGGATTGCTTGGTCCCGCCGAAGGGGATCGGCGCGCCGGTGACCTTGGTGCGGTTGACCGCGACCATGCCGAACTGGAGCGCCCGGCTGACGCGGTAGATGCGGCGCGGGTCGTCGCTGTGCAGATAGGCGACAAGCCCATATTCCGTGTCGTTGGCGCGGGCAACGACCTCTTCTTCGGTGTCGAAGGGGGCGATGGCAGCCACGGGGCCGAACGTCTCTTCGGACATGATCGCCGCGGTATCCGGCACCTCTGTCAGCACCGTGGGCGCGTAGAAGAGCGGGCCGAGGTCCAACCGTTCCCCACCGCAGGCCAGGGTTGCGCCCTTTTCCAGCGCATCGGCGACCTGTTCTTCCTGTTTCTGCACCGCCTTTTCGTTCATCAACGGGCCGATGTCGGGGTCTTCCATGCCGCGCCCGACGCTGAGCGCCCGGGTCGCGGCCGTGAATTTCTCGCAGAAGGCCGCGTAGACGGGCCGCTCCACATAGATGCGGTTCGCGCCCAGGCAGTCCTGGCCCGATGTGGCGAATTTCGCCTCGATCGCCTCGGCCACGGCCTCGTCCAGGTCGCAGCCCTTGAAGACGATGACGGGCGCATGGCCGCCCAGTTCCAGCACCAGTTTCTTCACCGTCTCGGCAGACTGCCGGTAGAGCAGCCGCCCCACCGGCGTGGAGCCGGTGAAGGACAGCGCGCGTACGCGGGAATCCTGCGTCCAGGGCTCCACGATGGCTGGCGCATCGCCCGTGACCACGTTGAAGGCCCCGGCCGGCAATCCCGCCCGTTCGGCCAGTTCCGCCAGCGCGAGGGCCGAAAAGGGTGTCTCGACGCTTGGGTGGGCCACCACCGTGCATCCCGCCGCCAGCGCCGCCGCGGCCTTGCGCGTCAGCATGGCCGAGGGGAAGTTCCACGGCGTGATCAGAGCGGCCACGCCGACGGGTTCCAGCCAGAGTTCCACCTCGGCATCGGGCAGGTGGCTTGTCACACCCTCGACATTGGGGCGCTTGGTTTCCTCGGCGTAGTATTCGATGAACGAGGCGGCATAGTCGATCTCGCCACGCGCCTCGGACAGCGGTTTGCCCTGCTCGGCGACCATGATCCGCGCCAGATCCTCCTTGTGGGCGATCATCAGGTCGAACCAGCGGCGCAGGATCACGGCGCGGTCCTGCGGCAGGGTCATGGACCATCCGGCAAAGGCGGCCTGGGCGGCATCGACGGCCGCACGCGCCTCATGCCCCGAAAGGGCGGCGACATGGCCCACGGCCTGGCCGCTGGCCGGGTCGGTGACGGGCCGGGTCGCACGGTCCTCCGCGGCGACCCATTTTCCACCCAGGTAGGAAAAGGACCGCAACAGCCGGGCATCGCTCAACTGCGGCGAGGCAACGCGAAAATCGTCGGGCATGACACACTCCTTGGCAGACTTGTCGGATTGTTGCCACGCTACCGTGTTCGGGCCAGAGGTTCCGTCCGAGTTTGGCGCCCTGATCCGACGATCCCTCGGGGCAAGCGCCGTCATGCCGAGGTTTTCCCGGATCAGTCTGGGATGCGCGCGGGCCGGTCGATCACGGGCTTGGTAACGATGTAGCCGAAATACCGGTCGATCCCGAGATCGCCGTCGAGCAGGGCATCCATCAGGCGCTGGTAGGCGTCCACGTCCGCGACCACCAGGCGCAGGATATAGTCCACCCCGCCGCCCAGCGCCCAGCAGGTGCAGACCTCGGGCCGGTCCTCCAGCGCCGCCTCGAACCGGCGGAAATCCTCGGCCCGGTGGTTTGACAGCGTCACCTGCACCAGAACCTCGGTCATCGGCGCGATGCGGCGCAGGTCCACCTGGGCGCGATAGCCGGTGATCAGGCCCGCGCGCTCGAGCTTTTTCATGCGGTCGTGCGCCGGGGTGGGCGACAGGTTCACCGCCTCGGCCAGCGCGACCTTGGTCATGCGGCCTTGGCGCTGCAACTGGCGCAGGATCGCCCGATCATGGCTGTCGAGTTTGGGGGTTGAAGACACGCTGCAGTTTCCCGTGACAAGATAGACCGATACCCTGCCCGCCGCGCCGGCTTTGTCAACCTGTCCCAACCGCGTCACCGGGCGGCGCACGGTCGCCTGGCACCCCGACCGCTTGATCGAGGGGGCATGCGCGAACGACCGCCGGGAGGCAGGTCATGGCTCAGCCCGGTGCCATCGCGCGCGCGCCGTAGCGCGCGACGAAATTGCGCAGGATGCGTTCGGGCACGGTCACATCCGCCGCGCGGCACATGGCAATCAGGTCGTCGGCGGTCTCGGGCGGGAAATAGCCCCGGTCCTTGTAGATGCGGATGCGGGTCTCGAAGACATCGGCATCCGCCTCGGGATGAAACTGGGTGGCATAGACGTTTTCACCGTGGCGGATCATCTGGAACGGGCAGGGGCCGCTTTCCAGAAGGTGCACTGCGCCTGTCGGCAGGTGCTGCACGGCCTCCTTGTGGCCGACGAAGGCGTCGAATTCCCCCGGCAGGCCTGTCAGCAGGGGGTCGTCGCCCACCACGCGGCAGGTCACGGCGCCCACGGGTTCGCCGTAGCGCCCCTTCGAGACCTCGGCGCCCAGGTGATGCGCCAGGATGCCGATGCCGTAGCAGCAGCCCATGAAGGGGATGTCGCGCACCGTGATCTCGGGCATGAGCGACAGGCAGGCGGCCTCGATATGCGCCTCGACCGGCGACTTCTCTTCCGGCGCGTCGCTGACGCAGCCCGGCCCGCCGCCGACGATCACCCCGGCATAATCGGACAGGTCCAGATCTTCGGGCAGGTCCTCGCAGTCCAGCCGGATGCGGTGCGCGCGATCCGGGGTCAGCCCGCCCTTGCGCAAGAGCGCGGCGAACTCGTTATCACTCGCCTCGGTCTCGGGGCGCAGTTGCAGGATCAGAAAGGGCTTGGTCATGGATCACAGTGGCCAGAAGGTCAGGATGGCCGGGATAGACACCGCCACGATCAGGATTTCAAGAGGCAGCCCCATGCGCCAGTAATCCCCGAACTTGTAGCCGCCGGGGCCGAGGATCAGCGTGTTGTTCTTGTGCCCGATAGGCGTGAGGAAGGCACTGGAGGCCGCCACGGCCACCGCCATCAGGAACGGGTCGGGCGAGACCTCCAGCGTGCGCGCCATCTCGATTCCCACCGGGGCGGCGACGATGGTCGTCGCGGTGTTGTTGAGCACGTCGGACATCGTCATGGTCACGACCATGAGCAGCGCCAGGATCCCCCAGGCCGGCAGGTCCGCGGCCAGCCCCGTCAGGGCATTGGCGATCAGATCGGTACCGCCCGATTGGTCGAGAGCCCCGCCCAGCGGGATCATCGACCCCAGCAGTACCACCACCGGCCATTCCACATGATCGTAAAGCTCGGACAGCGGCACGATCCGGGTCAGGGCATAGATCGTCACCACGATCCCCAATGCGACCGGCAGGTAGATCAGCCCGAACGAGGCGGCGGCGACGGCCGCGGCGAAGGTGCCGATGGCCAGCCACATCTTGCTGTCGGCGGTCACCGACAGGCCACGGTCGGCCAGCGGCAGGCAGCCCAGCCAGTCGGCCACGTCCATGGCCCGGGCCGAGGGCGCCAGCAGCAGCAGGATGTCGCCCGGCTGGACCCTGGTCTTGCGCATCTGCGTCTTGATCGCCCGGCCCTTGCGCGACATGCCCAGCAAAACCGTCTGGTGCCGCCAGAGAAGCCCGACGGCCTGCGCGGTCTTGCCGGCGATGCGCGCGCCCTCGGGCACCACGACCTCGATCAGCGACAGCCCGTCGCCCTCGGCCTCGAGCTTTTCGGCATTGTCCTTGGTGGTGAACTTCAGCGACAGCGTGCTGCGGAACTCGTCCAGGGCCCCCGGCGCGGCCTCCAGCACCAGGATGTCGTCGCCGCGCAGCACCGCGTTGGCGGCGGCGCCGTAGCGGCGCTTGCCGTCGCGGATCAGGCCCAGGATGGCCACGTCGTTCTTCTCGGCCGTCTCGTAAAGCTCGGCCAGGCGCTGGCCGACCAGCTTGCTGTCGGTGGGGACGATCAATTCGGCCAGGTAATCGGCATAGCTGTCGGCCATGGCCCCCGCGGTGGCCGTATCCTGCGCCGGGATCAAGCGCCAGCCGATCAGCGCCACGAAGGCCAGCCCCGCAAGTGCGACCACCGCGCCCACTGGGGCGAAGTCGAACATGGCGAATGGCGCGCCGAGGCTGTCCTCGCGGATCGCGGCGATGATGATGTTGGGCGGGGTGCCGATCAGCGTGGCCATCCCGCCCAGGATAGTGGCAAAGCTCAGCGGCATCAGCGACAATCCCGGGCTGCGCCCCGCCCGGCGCGCGGTCTGGATGTCCACCGGCATCAGAAGCGCCAGCGCGGCCACGTTGTTCATGAAGGCCGAAAGCACGCTGCCCACACCGCCCATGATGGCGATATGCGCGCCCGGACGGCGGCTGCGGTCGATCATGGTCCGGGTAATCAGGTAGACCGCGCCGGACCTGACCAGCCCGGCCGAGACGATCAGCACCAGCGCCACGATGATCGTGGCCGGGTGTCCGAAGCCGGAAAAGGCCGCGTCAACATCCACCAGCCCGGCCGCCACCGCGACCATCAGTGCGCCGAAGGCCACGATGTCATGGCGGATGCGCCCCCAGAGCAGCAGCGCGAAGATCAGCCCGAAAAGGGCGAACAGAAGGGCCTGGTCCGGTGTCATGTCCGGACCCTATTGCGCCCGTGCGGCGGCGGCAATCGCCTGCCGCCCCTGGCTCAAACGAAGGGCGCGACGGTTTCCTCGGGCTCGGGGGCGGCGAGGGCAACGGCCTCTTGCAGGTCGATGGTCTTGTTGAACAGCGCCCGGCCGATCACCGTGCCCGCCACCTGGGGCACGTATTTCAGGGTGCTGATGTCATCGAGCGTGCGCACCGTGCCGCGGGCGATCACTGGCGTGCGCGACGCCTCGGCCACCCGGGTGATGAGCGAGACCGAGGCCTCGACCTCGTCTTCCATGTCGGCATCGATGTCGGTGACCACGATGGCCGCCAGCGCATCGGTCTCGAACCAGCCCAGCACGTCCAGCGGATCGAAGACGGTGCTGTCGCGCCAGCCTCGGGACATGACCTTGCCCTGGTAGACGTCCAGCGCCAGCACGATCTGGTCGGGATAGGCCAGGGCGGCCTCCTTCACCAGGTCGGGATTGACCAGCGCGGTCTGGCCGATGACGACGCGGCCCGCCCCGGCCTCGATCCAGCGCGTGATGCGGTCCATGGTGCCCATGCCGCCGCCCAGTTGCACCGATCCCGGCGCGGTGCGGATGATCTGCTCGATCAGGGTGCTGTTGTCGGTCTCGGACCGGGCCACGGCATCGAAATCGGTGATATGGACCCAGCCGGCCTTTTCGGCGAAGCCCCGTGCGGTCTCGACCGGATCGACATGCCAGATCGCCGGGTTCTCCAGGTCGCCCCGGCTCAGCGAGACGCAGCGTCCGTCCTGCAATTCCACTGTCGGATAGATCTGCATGGGGTCCTCCCTCCCGTTGGCGTGGTCTTGAGGGCACGAGACTAACCGCGCCCGGCCCGCGACGATAGGTGTAAAGCGGCAGCCACCCGCGCCAGGGGCTGCCGGCCTGCGCGACTCGGCCTGTGCCATTGCCCAGCGCCGCAGCCTTGGGTATGACAGCCGCCAGATGCCAAAGACCTCAGGGGAGTACCATGGCCGGCCATTCGAAATGGGCAAACATCCAGCACCGCAAGGGCCGCCAGGACGCCGCGCGGTCCAAGCTCTTCTCCAAGCTTGCCAAGGAGATCACCGTCGCCGCCAAGATGGGCGACCCCGACCCCGAGAAGAACCCGCGCCTGCGTCTGGCCGTCAAGGAAGCCAAGTCGCAATCCGTGCCCAAGGACGTGATCGACCGCGCGATCAAGAAGTCGCTGGGCGGCGATGCCGAGGATTATGAGGAAATACGTTACGAGGGCTATGCCGCGGGCGGGGTGGCCGTGATCGTCGAAGCGATGACCGACAACCGCAACCGCACCGCCTCGAACGTCCGCTCGACCTTCTCCAAGCAGGGCGGCAACCTTGGCGAGACCGGCTCGGTCGGCTTCATGTTCGATCGCAAGGGCCAGATCATGTACCCCCCCGAGGCCGGTGATGCCGATACCGTCATGATGGCCGCGATCGAGGCCGGCGCCGAGGACTGCGAAAGCTCGGAGGACGGACACGTCATCCTCTGCGTGGATACCGACCTCAACGATGTGTCCAGCGCGCTGGAGGCACAGCTGGGCGAGTCGAGCTCGACCAAACTGATCTGGCGGCCCCAGACCACCACGCCGGTGGACCTCGAAGGGCTGCAGAAGGTGATGAAACTGGTCGAGGCGCTCGAGGACGACGACGACGTCCAGACCGTGACCACCAATTTCGAGGCCCCCGACGCGGTGCTGGAGGCCTACGCCGCCGAATAGGGCCGGGCCCTTTCCAAAAGGAGAGCGCCGCCCGCCTGAGCGGCGCGCGGCGCTCGCAGGTTTTCGGCACCTGTCGCAGCGACCGGCCAGAGCGATCGCCCTTGCGCCTTTTGCCCCGTCGCGCCAAACCGGCCCTCATGTTAAGCGCGTTCACCACCGGCTTCGGCCTCGGATTTTCCCTGATTCTCGCCATCGGGGCGCAGAATGCCTTTGTCCTGCGCCAGGGGCTGCGGCGCGAACACGTCCTGCCGGTCGTGCTGACCTGCGCCGTCTCGGACGCGATCCTGATCACCGTCGGCGTCTTCGGCTTTGCCGCGCTGGCCACCTGGCTGCCCGGGCTCGCGCCTGTCATGCGCTGGCTGGGGGCGGGGTTCCTGTTGGTCTACGGCGCGCTGAGCTTCCGCCGCGCCTGGATCGGCGGCGCGGCGCTGGACCCGGCCCATGGCGCGGCCACCAGCCTGCGCGCGGCGCTGCTCTTCTGCCTGGCCATCACCTGGGGCAATCCGCATGTCTATCTCGATACCGTGGTCCTGATCGGCTCGGTCGCCGCGCGCCATGCGGATCAGGCGGGGGCCTTCTGGGCGGGGGCCGTGGCGGCCTCCTTCGCCTTCTTTTTCGCGCTGGGCTATGGCGCCCGGCTACTGGCCCCGCTGATGACGCGGCCAGGGGCCTGGCAGGGGCTCGAGGTCCTGATTGGCTGCGTGATGTGGGCTATAGCGGCCGGCCTTTTGCGCGCAGACTAGCCTTCTTTGGGTTTCAAATACCGTGGGGGTGAATGCCCAAGGCAGAGGGGGCAAAGCCCCCTTGCGACCCCTTCAAAACTCGGATCATCTGGCACGATGCCACAGCAGCACCGCCCCCTCGCGGGCATCCTCTGGATGATCCTCACCGGCCTGAATTTCGTCGCCGTGACCGCGCTGGTCAAACACGTGGGCGATGCCATTCCGGCGGCGCAGTCCGCCTTTCTGCGCTACCTGCTGGGGCTGGTCTTCCTGCTGCCGATGCTCCGGCCCATGCTGCGGGCGCGGCTGACGCCCCGGCAGCTCAAGCTGTTTACCCTGCGCGGCGCGGCGCACACGGTGGCCGTCATCCTCTGGTTCTATGCCATGACCCGCATTCCCATCGCCGAGGTCACGGCGATGAACTATCTCAACCCGGTCTATGTCACGGTCGGCGCAGCGCTTTTCATGGGCGAGGACCTGCCACCGCGCCGTCTGGCGGCCGTCGTCATGGCCCTGATCGGTGCGCTCATCATCCTGCGCCCCGGCCTGCGCGAGCTGAACGCGGGCCACCTGGCCATGCTCTTCACCGCCATGGCCTTCGCGGCGGGCTACATGATCACCAAGCGGCTGTCGGGCGAGGTGTCGGCGGCGGTCATCGTCGGGATGCTCTCGATCACGGTCACCATCGGGCTGGCGCCTTTCGCCTATACCGTTTGGGTGCCTGTCACCGGCACCCAGTTGCTCTGGCTTTTCGGCGTCGCCTGCTTTGCCACCGCCGGGCACTACACCATGACGCTGGCCTTCGCGGCCGCGCCCCTGACCGTGACGCAGCCCGTGACCTTCCTGCAACTGATCTGGGCGGTGACCCTGGGCGCGGTGGTCTTCGGCGAGGGGGTGGATGCCTGGGTGATCGTCGGGGGTGTGGTCATTGTCGCCTCGGTCAGCTTCATTTCCTGGCGCGAGGCACGGGCGCGCCGCCTCATCACGCCGCCGCCCAATGCGCCCAAGGTCTGATCGGGACTCGCAGTCGGGCCGGGCAGGGCCTATATTTGACGTATGAGTTTGCCCCCCGGTTTCATCGATGAACTGCGCAGCCGCCTGAGCATCGCCCAGGTCGTCGGCCGCAAGGTGATGTGGGACAATCGCAAGTCCAACCAGGCCAAGGGCGACATGTGGGCACCATGCCCCTTCCACCAGGAAAAGACCGCAAGCTTTCACGTGGATGACCAAAAGGGGTATTACTACTGCTTCGGATGCCACGCCAAGGGCGATGCCATTTCTTTTGTCCGCGAGACCGAGAATGTCGCCTTCATGGAGGCGGTGGAAATCCTGGCGGGCGAGGCCGGGATGACCCTGCCCGAACGCGACCCCCGCGCGCAGGAAAAGGCCGACCGGCGCACCCAGCTTGCCGAGGTCATGGAAATGGCCGTGCAATTCTTCCGCCTGCAGCTCAAGACGCAGGCGGGCGCCGAGGCCCGCGATTACCTGGCCGGCCGCGGCCTGTCCGAGGAGGCCCTGGCGCGCTGGGAAATCGGCCTGGCGCCACCGGGCTGGTCGAACCTCTGGGAACATCTGACCGGCAAGGGGGTCGACAAGGAATTGATCGTCGCCGCCGGGCTGGCCCGCGAAAGCGATCGGGGCCGCGATCCCTACGACACCTTCCGCAACCGCATCATCTTTCCGATCCGCGATGCGCGCGGGCGCTGCATCGCCTTTGGCGGCCGCGCGCTCGACCCGTCCGACAACGCCAAATACCTCAACTCGCCCGAGACCGAGCTGTTCGACAAGTCCCGCAGCCTGTTCAACCTCAAGCGCGCCCGCGAGGCTGCCGGCAAGGGCCAGAGGCTGATCGTGGCCGAGGGCTACATGGACGTGATCGCGCTGTCCGAGGCGGGCTTCGAGGCCGCGGTCGCACCCCTTGGCACCGCTGTCACCGAGGCGCAGCTGGCCATGATCTGGCGCGTCGCCCCCGAGCCGGTGATCACGCTGGACGGCGACACGGCCGGGCAGCGGGCGGCGGGCCGGGTCATGGACCTGGCCCTGCCGCTGCTGCAGGCGGGCCAGTCGCTGCGGTTCGCCATGATGCCCGAGGGGATGGACCCGGACGATCTGCTGCGCGCCCAGGGCCCGGGCGGCATGCGCAAGCAGCTCGACGCGGCCCTGCCCATGGTGCAACTGCTCTGGCAGCGCGAGGTCGAGGGCAAGTCCATCGACAGCCCCGAACGCCGGGCGGCGCTGGACAAGGCCCTGCGCGACAAGATCAATCTGATCCGCGATCCGTCGATCCGCGGCCACTACGGCGAGGCCATAAAGGAGCTGCGCTGGCAGTTGTTCGGCCCGGCCCGGCGCCAGGGGACAGGTAAGGGGACGGGGCAGGGCACAGGGCCGTCCGGGCACCGCCGCGCTTGGCGCCCTGGTGGCCGTTGGTCCTTGCCGGAATGGAAGATCGCCCCGCCCATGGCGGCCAGCAAGGCCTCGCTGCTGGCCACAGGTGGCCCGGTCGAGGACCAGCTCCGCGAGGGGGTCATCCTGGCCACGCTGATCCGCAACCCCGCCCTGCTGCCAGATTTCCTGCACGAGTTGGAGCGGATGGACTGCGCCACGCCCGACCATGCGCGGCTGCGCGATTCCCTGCTGCGCGCCCAGGGCCCCGGCGTCGAGGCGGAGGTGGCCGGAATGATCGGCCCCGAGCCTCTTGAAAAGCTCTTCGCGCAGGCCCACGTCGCCATCACGCCAGCCGTTCGCAGACCAGACAACGGCGAGGTCGCGACCATGTGCCTGGCCGAGGAACTGGCCAAGCTCAACGCCCGACGCGGCCACCCGCACGAGGTCGAGGAGGCGATCGAGGATCTGACTTCGGACGTGGCCGACGAACGGCTGACGATGCGGCTTGCGCAGTCCAGCGCGGCGATGAACCGCGCCGGCAAACAGGATGACGACGATCGGGCCGAATATGACACAGGCCCGAACGGGGCCCGCATGAAACGGGATGAACGCAGCGCCTTTGACGATTTGTTAAGCAAGATCGACTTTGCCAAGGGCGATCGGTCGCGCTAGCTAACGACTGCGCTGGTCGTCGCGCGCGGCATCAGGGGACAGGGGCAACAGCGCCTCGAAATCACGGCGCGAGGCATTGCGAATCGCGCGGCGGCAGGATTGATTCGGACGAATCGTATCGACCGAATCACTGCGAGACAGCCAGAGGGGACTTTCATGGCAGCCAAGGACACCGAGGATCGCAGCGAGAACGGCGCGGAGGGCGACATTGCCATCGACATGAGCCAGACGGCTGTCAAGAAGATGATCGCCGAGGCCAAGGACCGCGGCTATATCACCTACGATCAGCTCAATGCGGTGCTGCCGCCCGACCAGGTCAGTTCCGACCAGATCGAGGATGTCATGTCGATGCTGAACGAAATGGGCATCCAGGTCACCGAGGAAGAGGAAAGCGAGGAAGTCCCCGACGGCGAGGACGAGAAAGCCACCTCGACCGAGGTGGCCACCGTGGGCGGGCGCGACGTGGCCATGGGCGGCTCGGGGTCGGAAAAGCTCGACCGGACAGACGACCCGGTGCGCATGTACCTGCGCGAGATGGGCAGTGTCGAACTGCTGTCCCGCGAGGGCGAGATCGCCATCGCCAAGCGCATCGAGGCCGGCCGCAACACCATGATCGCGGGGCTGTGCGAAAGCCCGCTGACCTTCCAGGCCATCACCATCTGGCGTGACGAGCTTCTGGAAGAGGAAATTCTGCTGCGCGACGTCATCGACCTGGAAACCACCTTCGGCAATCAGCTTGACGAGGAGGCCGCCGACACTGCCCCGGTCGTCGAACCCGAGGCCGCCCACAAGCCCGAGCAGGCGGACAAGGCCGAGGACCAGGGCCCCGAGCTGGACGCCGACGGGAACCCCATCGCCAAGGATGATGACGAGGACGAGGACGAAGACGCCGCCAACATGTCGCTGGCCGCGATGGAGGCAACGCTCAAGCCGCGCGTGCTCGAAACCCTCGACACCATCGCCGCCGATTTCGCCAAGCTCTCCGAGATGCAGGACGCCCGCATGTCGGCGACACTCAACGAGGACGGCTCCTTCAGTGCGGCGGACGAGAAGAAATACCAGGCCCTGCGCGCCGAGATCGTGGAGATGGTCAACTCGCTGCACCTGCACAACAACCGCATCGAGGCGCTGATCGACCAGCTTTACGGCATCAACCGCCGCATCATGTCCATCGACAGCTCCATGGTGAAGCTGGCCGATCAGGCCCGCATTAACCGCCGCGAGTTCATCGAGGCCTACCGTGGCCGCGAGCTCGACCCCGGCTGGCTCGAGGACATGGCCAACCGCTCGGGCCGGGGCTGGAAATCCCTGGTCGAGCGCCACACCGACAAGATCGAGGACCTGCGCGCCGAGATGGCCCAGGTCGGCCAGTACGTCGGCGTCGACATCTCCGAGTTCCGCCGCATCGTCGCCCAGGTCCAGAAGGGCGAGAAGGAGGCCCGCGCGGCCAAGAAGGAAATGGTCGAGGCCAACCTGCGCCTGGTGATCTCGATCGCCAAGAAATACACCAACCGCGGGCTGCAGTTCCTCGACCTGATCCAGGAAGGGAACATCGGTCTGATGAAGGCCGTCGACAAGTTCGAGTACCGCCGCGGCTACAAGTTCTCGACCTATGCCACCTGGTGGATCCGCCAGGCGATAACCCGCAGTATCGCCGATCAGGCCCGCACCATCCGCATCCCGGTCCACATGATAGAGACCATCAACAAGCTGGTGCGCACGGGCCGCCAGATGCTTCACGAGATCGGCCGCGAACCCACGCCCGAGGAACTGGCCGGCAAGCTGCAGATGCCGCTGGAAAAGGTCCGCAAGGTGATGAAGATCGCCAAGGAGCCGATCTCGCTGGAAACCCCCATCGGCGATGAGGAGGACAGCCAGCTGGGTGATTTCATCGAGGACAAGCAGGCGGTGTTGCCGCTGGACTCGGCGATCCAGGACAACCTCAAGGATACCACCACGCGGGTGCTGTCCTCGCTCACCCCGCGCGAGGAACGCGTGCTGCGCATGCGCTTTGGTATCGGCATGAACACCGACCACACGCTCGAAGAGGTGGGCCAGCAGTTCAGCGTGACCCGCGAGCGCATCCGCCAGATCGAGGCCAAGGCCCTGCGCAAGCTCAAGCACCCCTCGCGCAGCCGCAAGCTGCGGTCGTTCCTGGATCAGTAACGCCGGGCCGGTCGGCGTGGACAGGGTGCCCCCGGCCTGCTTCACTCAGGAACTGAAAGGAGCCTCAGCATGTCACTTCTAAGGAAACTGTTCGGTGGCGGCGACGGCGGGGGCGCGGCCCCCGAGGCGGCCGAGCCGCTGGCGTATAACGGCTATCGCATCTTCCCCGAGCCGATGAAGGCCGAGGGCGGCTATCGCATCGCCGGCCGCATCGAGCGCGAGGTGGGGGGCGAGACCCGGACCCACAGCCTGATCCGCGCCGATGTGGTCGCCGACCGCGACCAGGCCGTCGAGGCCACGGTGCAGAAGTGCCGGCAGGTGATCGACCAGCAGGGCGACGACATCTTCTAGCCCCCATGCAGACCCGGTTCACCCTCGCCACCGATGGCCCCGGCCTTTACGAATTCACCGGGCAGGTGGCCGATTGGGTGCGGGGCACGGGGGTGCTGACACTGTTCGTGCAGCATACGTCCTCTTCTTTGCTGATCCAGGAAAACGCGGACCCGGCGGTGCAGCGTGATCTGGTCGCCTATTTCGACCGGCTGGTGCCGCCCGCGGATGACCCCGCCATGGGCTACCTCACCCATACCCAGGAAGGCCCCGACGACATGCCCGCCCATATCAAGGCGGCCATGCTGCCGGTCAGCCTGCAGGTGCTGGTCAGCGGCGGGCGCCTGGCGCTGGGCACCTGGCAGGGGCTGTATCTTTTCGAGCATCGGCGCCGTCCGCACCGGCGGCAGGTGGCGGCGATGATGGTGCCGGCGCAGTCCTGAGCTTGACTTTTTCCGATGTTGCTCAGGGCGGATCTGTCTCCAGTTTTCTTCCAGCTTTCGCCGGCGGCCCCGAGGATGGGGCTGCCCGGTCCCTTACGGGGCCCACGCGGAGACCGAACCGGCCCGGGCGGATGTGCTATGCGGTGAGTCCCCCGTGCCACGCTGCGCCAACCCGCATCTTGGGGCGCCAATTGGCCTCTACCCAAAACCTGGCGGCTCCCCTATAGTGCCTGTGGACAACCGGGGCGTCAGACCCCAGCGGCAGGGACCCCGCCAGTGACGAGAAGGACAGGACCATGCGCTGCCCGTTTTGCGGAAACGTCGATACACAGGTGAAGGATTCACGCCCCGCGGAGGATCATGTCGCGATCCGGCGGCGGCGCTTCTGCCCGGCCTGCGGTGGCCGCTTCACCACATATGAGCGCGTCCAGCTGCGCGACCTTGTGGTGATCAAGTCCAACGGCCGGCGCGAGGATTTCGACCGCGACAAGCTGGAACGCTCGGTGCGCATCTCGATGCAGAAACGCCCCGTGGAATCCGAGCGGGTCGACCAGATGATTTCGGGCATCGTCCGGCGGCTGGAAAGCATGGGCGAGACCGACATCCCCTCCAAGCAGATCGGCGAGATCGTGATGGAGGCGCTGGCCCGGATCGACACCGTCGCCTATGTCCGTTTTGCCAGCGTTTACAAGAACTTCCAGGCCGCGGATGACTTCGACAAATTCGTCAGTGAGTTGCGGCCCCAGGCCAAGGCGGCCGAGGACGAGGTCGCCGACGCCAAGCCAAAAGGCCCGGCGTCGGAGTGACCCGCAACAGCGACGCGCGGGTCATGTCGCAGGCCCTGATGCTCGGGCGGCGCGGGTTGGGGCGTGTCTGGCCCAACCCCGCGGTGGGCTGTGTCATCACCAAAGAAGGCCGCGTGCTGGGCCGCGGGCGGACCGCCGATGGCGGGCGCCCCCATGCCGAGACGCAGGCGCTGGCCATGGCGGGCGCGTCGGCGCGCGGCGCCACCGCCCATGTCACGCTGGAACCCTGTTCGCATCATGGCAAGACCCCGCCCTGCACCGAAGCGTTGATCGCGGCCGGGGTGGCCCGTGTCGTCGTGGCCGCGGGGGACCCTGACGCGCGTGTCGCGGGCACCGGGATTGCCGCGCTGCGCGCCGCGGGGATCACGGTCGAGACCGGTGTGTTGCGCGCCCGGGCGGAGGCCGACCTTGCCGGATACCTGCTCAACCGTCGCGCAGGCCGGCCCCGGGTGACCCTCAAGCTGGCGGGCTCTTTCGACGGGCGCATCGCCACGGCCACGGGCGAAAGCCGCTGGATCACCGGGCCGCTGGCCCGCCGCGCCGTCCATGCCATGCGGGCGCGGCACGACGCGGTGCTTGTGGGCGGCGGAACGGCGCGCGCCGATGACCCGGCCCTGACGGTGCGGGGGCTGGGGCCGATGCCGCAGCCCGTGCGGGTGGTGGCCGCGCGGCGCCTCGACGTGCCCGAGGGGCGGCTGGCCCGGACGCTGGACGAGGCCCCGCTCTGGCTGTGCCACGGCAATGAGGCGACCGAGGACCGCCGCACCGCCTGGCGCGACCGGGGCGCCCGGTTGTTCGACTGCGCGGTGCAACATCGTGAGATCGACCCCGCCGACATGCTGCGCCAGCTCGGGGCGGCGGGCCTGACCTCGGTTTTCTGCGAAGGCGGCGGGACGCTGGCCGCCGCGCTGCTGGGTGCAGGGCTGGTCGACGAGATCGTGGGCTTCACCGCCGGGGTCATGCTGGGGGCCGAGGGCACCCCGGCCCTTGGCGCCATGGGGCTGGAGGCCCTGGCCGAGGCGCCGCGTTTCGATCTGGTGGAAAGCCGCCCGCTCGGGCCGGATCTGATGCACCGCTGGCAGGTTCAGCGCCAGAGCCAGGCATAGCTCGCCAGCGCCCCCTGTGCCTTGGCCAGCAGGCGATTGAACGGCCCCGGATGCGGCACCGCGCCGCTTGCAAGCCGGTCCACCACCACTTCGACCGGGCAGGCCAGGCCGGTGGCGGGGTCGTGATAGCGCGGATAGTCGATCAGCACGGCGTGGGCCAGTTGCGCCAGGGTAGGCCGCGCCCTGCGGCGCGGGCTGGGCATGGCACGGTCGTCGGTCAGCCCCCAGCCGGCGTAAAAGGGCGTGCCCAGACAGGTGACGGACTTGCCGCGCAGCAGGGCCTCGAAGCCCAGCAGGCTCGTCAGGGTCCAGACCTCGTCCACCGTTTCAAGGGCGGCAATGGCGCCGGTGTTGTCCAGTACCGCGTCGGCGATCTCTGCGGCCTCTGGGATGGCCCCGGGGCGCAGGCCGGACTCCACGTCCGGGTGCGGCTTGTAGAGGATCACCGCCGACGGGTTGGCGGCGCGCGCGGCCTTTAGCAGCGCGCGGTTGGTGCGCAGTCTCTCGGTCCCCGTCAGGATCGAGGCGTCGTCCTCGACTTGGCCGGGCACGAGGATGCGGCGCTCGGCGGGCAGGCCTTGGGGCAGGGCGCCCCGCTCAAGATTGTATTTGAACAAACCCGCGCGGGCCAGCCGGGCAATAAGCCGCTCGGCGCGTCGGATTTCTGATTGCGCCAGATCCGGACTGGCGGCGATCAACCGCTCCAGGCGGCTTTCCTGGGTGGGGTCGTAGTAGATGCCGTGGTCATCGAGCACCAGCGACATGGGTGGCACCAGATCGGCCCCCAGCCCGCGCGAGCGCAGGAAGCCGTCCTCGACCCGCAGCGCGCCGTCGTGGCCCGCGGCGCGAGAGGCCCAGACCATATGCCGCCGCCCGTCCTGGCGCGCGCGTGCGCGGGCCTTGTCCGGGCGGTCCTCGAAAATCACCCGGCGGTGCCGACCGAAGACCTTTTGCAGCGGCGCCCGTTTCCACAGGCGCATCCCGCTGGCCACCCAGCCCGCGTGGTCCTCGCGCCAGGCCCGCACCTGTGCCTCCAACGCCTGCAGCGTGTCCTCAAGGCCGCAGAGCCGATCACGATAGGGGTCGTACCAGCGCGGATAGAGGATCATCGCAGCCGCAAACATCTGTGCCCGTGTCAACCGCCGCTGGCGCCGATCCAGCGGGGCGCGGTCCTGCGTCAGGCCCCAGCCGATGTAGAAGGGCTGGCCGAAGACGACAGGGTTGTGACCGGCCAGTATCGCCTCGAAACCCAGTTGCGAAGACACGGTATAGACCGCGATGGCCCCTTCTAGCAGTGCGTGGGGCGAGACCGGACCGGTGAAAAACGCCATGCCCTCGGTCAGGTCGCCGTCGCGGAAATGGCCGCCGCGATGCCCGGCCAGCGTCTCGGGGTGGGTCTTGACCAGGATGCGGGCGCCGGGATGATCCTCGCGCGCGCAGAACAGCATTTCGAGGAACCTGTTCCGGTCGGCCCCGCTGGCGGTGACGCTGGCATCGCCCTCGGTCTGGTCGATGACGAGGACATAGCCCGGCGCGGGGCAGGGCGTCGCGGGATCGAAGGTGTTATATTTCGACAGATGCGCCCGGGCCAGCACGGCGATGCCCGCGCGGGCGCGGTCGAGCAGGGCCGTGTCGTCGAGGGGATGTTCGGCAAGCAGGACCTCCAGGTCCGAGGGCCGGGCGGGGTCGAAATGCACGCCGCGGCTGTCCAGCAGCAGGCCCAGCGGCGGGTCGCCATCGCGTCCGGGTCGGACTGAGCGGAGAAAGGCATCCTCCACCCGCAGCACCGGCGCGCCGGTGCGTCGGGCGACGGCCGCGCCGCGCCAGCTGGTGGGAGACTGGCCCCAGACACCGATCAGGTCATCCGGCCCGGGCCTGCCCAGCCGCAAATCGTAGCCCGCCAATGTCAGGATGCGCCGCAGGCGCGGCCGGGTCAGGAACCCGCCATTGTAGACGTAAAGCTGCCGCGAGGTCTTCCCCGTGGCGCTATCGGGTCCGGTCGGCGTCACCTTACAGGCCGGACAGGGTGTCCGCGGCGGCCGTGGTCTGGCCCAGGGTGCCTGTCAGGGCCGAGATGGTCTTGTTGAACTGCGTGAAGGGGGCCTCGGTGACATAAACCGTGTCATCGTCACGGATTTCGAAATCGCGGGCCACGAACAGCCCGTTGGGGGCGGTCAGGTCGAGCACGTAGATCATGCGTTGGCGGCCCTTCAGGTCATCGCGGTCGAGCACTTGCCGGGCGATGCGCTCGGGTTCGTAGCGCAGGACGAAGACGCCGGTCGGGTCGGCGAGGGTCGGATTGAGCCCCCCGACCTGAGCGAGGGCCTCCATGGCACTGATGGCCTGGCTTTCGAAGGGCACGCGGCTCTGGCCGCCGGTGGCCCCCAGCGCGGTGAAGGATCGCCTGTCCTGCTCGACGAATATGCTGTCACCCGCGCGCAGGGCGATGTCATGGCCCGGATCGGCGTAGAGGTCGTCGAACCAGACCTGGACCGAGCGCGCGCCGCGGGTCAGGGTGACCCGGGCGATCTCGGGCGGCACGGCGACCCCGCCCGCCTGCGCGAGCATGGTCCCGAGCGTGCGGGTGGGGCGTTCGATCGGGTAGACCCCCTGGCCGCCCACGGCCCCCGTGACCGAGACCGTGGCCCCGTTGCCGGCCAGGCGGCGCACCTCGACCTGCGGGTCGGGGGTCTGTTCGTCCAGCTTCTCCGTGACGATCCGGCGGACCGCCTCGGGCGTGTTGCCGGCCGCGCGGATACGGCCGGCGTAGGGCACGAATATGAAACCCGAGCCATCGACCTGGACCTCTTCCAGCGCCGTGACGTTCTGCCCTTCGGCCACCAGCAGGCCATCGTCGACGTTTTCCCAGATGGTCAGGCCGAGCGTGTCGCCCGGGCGGATCGTGTCGCTGCCCAGCTGCCCGGCGTCGCGGAAGCTGTCCGAAAATCCGAGCGCGGCCGGGGTACCGGCGATGCGGTTGATGCGGTCGGTGACCGGCACCACGAAAGCATTGCCCCGACTCTTGATGGACCCGGTCATAACCTCGGTCTTGTCCGGCCCCGACCGCGGCAAACCACAGGAGGACACCACCAGAGTCGCGGCAAGCATGGCCCCCCCTGGCAAGGCGCAAGCGGAAGGGTTTCACGGGTCTTGTCTCCTCAGCCTGTCTTTGATCCCGCTGGGTTTTGCCAATGGATTACCGACAAAGCGGCGGCAACGCCAGAATTTCCTGCCTTGCCGGCGGCGGTGTTGCCGCGCTGCACGGGTGCACCGTCGGGCGGCGGCCGGGCCGCGGGGCTACTTGATCGCGTGCAGTTGCTGGCGCGGGGGGGCCTTGCCCAGGCGCAGCGCCTCGTAGGGGTCGTCGGGGTCGAGCATCATGTCGACCACCTGGCGCAGCAGTTGCCGGCGTCCACGCGCCGAATAGAAGCCCCCTGCCACCTGGCTGGTTTCCAGCAGGAACCGCCGGAAGTCCCCGTAGGCGGCCGTGTCGGGCCGCTCGGGCCGGGCGAAGAACTTCTCGAGCGGCTGGTCCGAGACCAGCCCGGGCTTGGCGTAGACCGCATCACCGAAGATCCTGAGCGGGATGCCCCGGTGCAGCACCTGTTGGGCGGCGGTGGAATTCACGGTGACCGCGGTGCGCGCATGGTCCAGTAACTGGGCCAGCTTGCCGCCGCGCACGTAGTGGATGCGGTCGGCCACCCCGTGCGCTTTGGCCCGCGCGCGGATGATCCGTTTGAGCGGCGACTGGCCGTTTTCCAGCGGATGCGCCTTGAAGACCAGGTGGTGATGGCGCGGCGCGCCCCGGGCAAAACCCGCGATCACGATGTCCAGGAACTCGGTCATGCTGGAAAAGGGCGAATGCTGCCGGAAACTGGAATCGTGTTCCAGTTGCAGCAGCGCCAGGTGATAGGGGTAGCCGCCGCGCTTGATCCGCAGGGTCGACCAGATGCGATCCAGCGCGATGGCGGGCATCAACAACAGGCGCCGGGTATAGAGCAGCGTTTCGGTCATCACAGGCAGGTCGCGGTGCGGGCGGAAATTGCGGTACGCGCGGTTCCTGAACATCACGAACCAGTGGTAGAGCGCGCCGTAGAAGACGTGCTGGCGCATATCGCCCCATTGCGCGGGGGCCTCGGCGAGGTGCGTCTCGGTGCGGGCCTGATCCCTGCGCATCTGATCGACGTCAATGTCCATCAGCCGCGAATGGCCGTTGGAACCGCCGCGTTCGTAGCTCACCCAGTAGGGGCGCATGTATCCCTCTTCGAAGACATGCACCGTCAGGCCCAGGTCCTGCGCGGCCGCCACCGCTTGGGCATGGACGGGCCGAGTGTCGCCATAGAGCACAATGTCGGTCACGCCTTTCTCGGCGACCAGCGCGCGGAACCGGCTGGGTCAGTCCGTGACGGGGCCGCGGTAGGGTATGTAGGTGTCGGGCGTGAACCAGAAGGCCCGGTCGCCGGCGTTGAACCCCACCCGCCAGACCGTGGCCCCGGCGCGCGTCGACATGCGCCCCAGGCGGTCGAAGAACGGCCCATGCGGCCCCTGCAGGAACAAAAAGGTCTTCCGGCGCGGGTCGGTCTCGATACGGGTCTGCCGGGTCATGCGTTTCTGGTCCTTGCCTGGCGGATGCCCGAGGCCAAGTCATAGCCCGGTCGTGCCACTGGTACGCTGCGCGCCGGGCGGGGATTGCCCCGCCGCGATTATGAGTCTAGCCACGACAGATCAGGAAGGGAAGACAGTCATGTTCACGGGCATCATCACCGATATCGGCGATATACTGGAGGTCGATCAGCGTGGCGACCTGCGCGCGCGCATCGCCACGGGCTATGACATCACGGGCATCGACATCGGCGCCTCGATCGCCTGCGACGGGGTCTGCCTGACGGTGGTGGCCAAGGGCAGTGACCCGGGCGGCTGGTTCGACGTGGATATTTCGGCTGAAACCGTGGGGGCGACCAATATCGGCGATGGCTGGGCGCCCGGAAAACGGCTGAACCTGGAACGCGCGCTCAAGGTGGGCGACGAACTGGGCGGGCATATCGTCTCGGGTCACGTCGATGGCGTGGCCGAGGTGGTGGGCCTGCACGACGAGGGCGACAGCACCCGCGTCACCCTGCGCGCGCCCGATGGGCTGGCGAAATTCATCGCGCCCAAGGGATCGGTGGCGCTCAATGGCACCTCGCTGACGGTGAACGAGGTTGCGGGTGCCGACTTCGGCATCAACTTCATCCCCCACACCAAAGAGGTGACGACCTGGGGCGATGTGGCCCTGGGCGATGCCGTCAACCTCGAGGTCGATACCATGGCCCGCTACGTGGCCCGCCTGCGCGAGGTCGGCTGACGCCGCCGCGCCGCCTGCGCCACGCTGGACCGTCGCACTTGAGTGATAGCGCGGCCAGCCGGTGCGCATGCCGTTGGTGGCCAGTCTCGGCCCCAGCGCCCACCTTGGCGGGTCACTTGGCCAGGGCGCGCGCCCCCTTGGCGGCGGCGGTGATTTCCTCGGCGATCTCGGCGGCCTCCTCGGGCGAGAAATCCATCGGGATCTCGGTGTCGCCCGAAACCACGAAGAGCCGCACCATGCCTGCGTCGGTCGGTCCGATCTGCAGGTTCGCCTCGATGTCGCGTTCGGTGTTGATGCCCATGACGGTCGCCTTTCCTTGCAGCCCTGCCATCTACTGGCCGGCCCCGCGATTGGCAAGGGGCGGCCGGGCCGAGCAGAACCGGAAAACCGGTCTGCGGCGCGGCAATCGGCGCCTGAAAGCCCCTTGCATTCGCCGCACCGCGAGGCTAATCCCCCGGCCAGTGCCGCCTTAGCTCAGTAGGTTAGAGCGCTAGATTGTGGATCTAGAGGTCCCCCGTTCGAGCCGGGGAGGCGGTACCATCAGACCTCTTTTGCGCCACATGTGGATGCGTCGCAACGCCCGGTGGCCCGAGGACCCGATGACCGAAACCCGCCTGACCGTAGAGATTCAGCCCGATCCGCCCGCGCGACTGGACAAGGCTCTTGCACGCGATGTCCCCACCGATGCCGCGCTCAGCCGCTCGCGCCTGGCGCGCCTGATCGAAAACGGCGCGGTCGCGGTTAACGATGCGGTCGTCACCAGCGGCAAAGGCCGCGTCTCGGCGGGCGACCGGGTGACGCTGACCCTGGCCCCGGCAACCGAGAGCCACATGCAAGGTGAGCCGATCCCGCTGGAGGTCGTCTTCGAGGATGCCGATCTCATCGTGGTCAACAAGCCTGCGGGCATGGTTGTCCATCCGGCGCCGGGCAAGCCCGGCGGCACGCTGGTCAACGCGCTGATCCATCACTGCGGCGAAAGCCTGTCCGGCGTGGGCGGCGAAAAGCGCCCTGGAATCGTGCATCGCATCGACAAGGACACCTCTGGCCTTCTGGTCGCGGCCAAGAGTGACCGCGCCCACCACGTCCTGGCGGCGCAGTTCGAGGCGCATGACGTGGACCGCCACTACTGCGCCATCTGCCACGGGGTGCCCGACGCAAGCGACCCGCGCCTGCGCGGGATCCGCGGGACCAGCTTCGAGTCCGGCAACGTGCTGCGCATCCAGGCCGCGCTGGCCCGCCACAAGCATGACCGCCAGAAACAGGCCGTCGTCCGCGCCGGCGGGCGCCACGCGGTGACCCGGGCCCGGATCGTCTCGGCGCTTGGCACGCCTCGGGCGGCGGCGCTGCTGGACTGTTGGCTGGAAACAGGGCGAACGCACCAGATCCGGGTCCACCTGGCCCACGTGGGCCACGCCCTGATCGGCGATCCGGTCTATGGCGGGCGGCGCAAATTGCCCGTCTCCGCGGTGGGCGAGGCCGGGGCCATGGCGGCGCAGGCCTTTCCGCGGCAGGCCCTGCACGCGGCCACGCTAGGGTTTGCGCACCCGGTCACGGGCGTGCGGCACCGTTTCGAAGCCCCGCTACCGGCCGACATGGCCGCGCTGCTGCAGGCGCTTGGCGCGGATTAGGCGGCGGCATCACACCTTCGCGAAGCGGGGGCAAAACCCGCGATCTCATGTGCGTGAATACAGAGTAACACGGACGGTTTTCGGCTGTGTTCCCCCATCAAAATACTTATAATTCCAACGAAAGGCCTTGAAGCGACAGCGCGTGCGGCCATATCTATGTTAATCCCGTATACATCGGGAAGGAGGCGACATGAGCGACGCCGAGACGACAACGAACCTGAGTGCCTATGCCAACCTGCCGGCGCCCTCGCCGGAACAGGGCCTGAACCGCTACATGCAGGAGATCCGCAAGTTTCCCCTGCTTGAGCCGGAAGAGGAATACATGCTGGCCAAGCGCTGGGTCGACCACGAAGATACCGAGGCCGCCCACCGGATGGTGACCAGCCACCTGCGCCTGGCCGCCAAGATCGCCATGGGCTATCGCGGCTACGGCCTGCCGCAATCCGAGGTCATCTCCGAGGCGAACGTCGGCCTGATGCAGGCCGTGAAACGCTTTGATCCCGAAAAGGGCTTTCGCCTGGCCACCTATGCCATGTGGTGGATCCGTGCCTCGATCCAGGAATACATCCTGCGGTCCTGGTCGCTGGTCAAGCTGGGCACCACCAGCGCCCAGAAGAAGCTTTTCTTCAACCTGCGCAAGGCCAAGGCCCGCATCGGCGCGCTGGAAGAGGGCGACATGCGCCCCGAGAACGTCGAGAGGATCGCCCATGACCTCGGCGTGACCGAGGCCGAGGTCGTCAGCATGAACCAGCGCCTCTCGGGCAGCGACGCCTCGCTCAACGCGACCGTCGGGCAAGAGGGCGAAGGCTCCATGCAGTGGCAGGACTGGCTGGAAGACGAGGGCGCCAACCAGGCCGAGGACTACGCCGAAAAGGACGAATTCGACGCGCGCCGCGAATTGTTGACCGAGGCCATGGACGTGCTCAACGAGCGCGAGCGCGATATTCTCATGCAGCGCCGCCTGGCCGAGGAAACCGTGACGCTCGAGGATCTGTCGTCGAAATACGACGTGTCACGCGAACGCATCCGCCAGATCGAGGTCCGCGCCTTCGAGAAGCTGCAAAAGAAGATGCAGCAACTGGCGCGGGAACGGGGCCTGGCCCCGGCCGCCTGACTCCGGGTAGTGACCGCGACAGGGCGCGGCCGATCTCGGCAATGAGGGTGCTTGCGTGCGGCACGCCGCCGATACAGGCAGACGCTCTGGCGGCCTACTCCCTTTCCCCGCGGTGCCGAGACCGCTAACAAGGGACCAAAAGGGAGGACCGACATGACCGAACCACTCCGCTGGGGCATCCTTGGGGCCGCCAGTTTCGCCCGCGATCAGATGGCGCCGGCCATCCACATGGCTGACAATGCCGAACTGGCCGCGCTGGCCACCTCCGACCCGGCAAAGGCCCGGCCATTCCAGGCGATGCAGCCGCGGCTGCGCCTGCATGACAGCTATGACGCCCTGCTCGCCGACCCTGATATCGACGCAGTCTATGTGCCGCTGCCCAATCACCTGCACGTGGAATGGACGCGCAAGGCGCTGGAGGCGGGCAAGCATGTGCTGACCGAAAAACCGATCGCGCTCAAGGCCGAGGAGATCGACGCCCTGATCGCCCTGCGCGACAAGACCGGGCTGCTCGCGACCGAGGCCTACATGATCGTTCATCACCCGCAATGGCAGCGCGCGCGCGAAATCCTGCAGTCCGGCGCCATCGGCACCCTGAGCCATGTCGAGGGGGTCTTCTGCTACAACAACGCCGACGACCCGGCGAACGTGCGCAACGATGCCGCCAAGGGCGGCGGCGGCATCCCTGATATCGGCGTCTATACTTACGGCAGCACCCGCTGGGCGACGGGGCAGGAGCCGAGCGAGATCACCCATGCCGACCTGGCCTTCGAAAACGGCGTCGACGTGCTGGCCCGGGTTTCCGCCAGCTTCGAGACCTTCACCGCGCATTTCGTGAACGCGATGCGCCTGCATCCCTTCCAGGAAATGCTCTTCATGGGCGATACCGGCTGGCTGCGGCTGACGGCCCCCTTCAACCCGCTCGTCTTCGGCGAGGCGAAACTCGAACTGCGCACGCGCGAGGCCGAGTGGACGGAACGGTTCCCCTCGGACAATCACTACAGGCTGCAGGTCGAGAATTTCGGTCGGACGGTCCGGCATGGCTCCTCCTATCCCTGGTCGCTGGAAGATGCCCGCGGCACTCAGGCCATGATCGACACTGTTTTCGAAAGGGGCGGACGGGGCTAGACTGCCGATACAGGAGGAATCGCCATGGCCGACCCCAACGAATTCGACGACGTGATGCCCGAGAACACGGCCCGGCGCGACGCGCGCCGGCCGCTGGATGAGAACCTCTTCACCCGGTTGATCTACATGATCATCGTCGGAGTCATGCTGTCGTTCGTGGGAACCGTGCTCGGGATCGTGGCGCTGATCCAGTTCGTCCTGACCCTGGTCAACAACAAGGTGCCCAACGACCGGCTGGCCGAGTTCGGCACCACGCTGGGAATCTGGGTGGCCAAGGCGGCTCGCTACCAGGCCTTCGCCTCGGAGGAAAAGCCCTGGCCTTGGACCGAACTGGACTAGGCAGGCGGCGGACAGGAGGGCAGGCGAATGGCCGGCGGATGGTCGCGCGACGGCGCGGTAAGCGAACAGATCGAAGCCTCGATCGGGGATGAACTGGCCCGCCTCAAGGCCCGTCGAGGCCCGCGCGGCGGAAGCCTGACCCATTGCGCCGAATGCGAGGAACCGATCCCCGAAAAGCGCCGCGCAGCGATCCCCGGCGTGAAACTCTGCATCGACTGCGCGTCCGAGCGCGACAGCCGCAACGCCCCGCGCGGCGGCATCAACCGGCGCGGGTCCAAGGACAGCCAGTTGAAATAGGGGCGCTGCCCCTCTTGGCCTGCGGCCAATTCACCCCGGGATATTTTCGGCCAGAAGAAGCAATGGTTTTTTAACCTTAACGGGCCATGATGGGATCGCGGTACAGGCGGGACGCCGATGACCGCGCCAGAAGACGCACGGACGCGTTTCGCACGGGGGGGCGACTTTGCGCGTCCCCCCGTGTTTCTTCTGGCCCCAAATATCCCCGCCGGAGGCTCCCGACAGGGGCCACCGCGCCAGAGGGCGGGTCAGTCCTCCATGGCTTCCAGCTCGTCGATCATGCCTTCGATCATGCTCAGGCCCTTGTCCCAGAAGGCGGGGTCGGCGGCATCCAGCCCGAAGGGCGCCAGCAGGTCGGAATGGTGCTTGGACCCGCCGGCCTTGAGCATCTCGAAGTATTTCTCCTGGAATCCTTCGGGCGCGGCCTCGTAGGCGGCGTAGAGCGCGTTCACCAGCCCGTCGCCGAATGCATAGGCGTAGACATAGAAGGGCGCGTGCACGAAATGCGGGATATAGGCCCAGAAGGTCTCGTAGCCCTCCATGAACTCGAACACGGGGCCGAGGGATTCGCCCTGGACGCTCATCCACAGCGCGTTGATGTCATCGGGGGTCAGCTCGCCGCCGCGCCGCGCTTCGTGCAGCTTGCACTCGAAATCGTAGAAGGCGATTTGACGGACGACGGTGTTGATCATGTCCTCGACCTTGCCGGCCAGAAGGACCTTGCGTTCCGCCTGGCTGGGGGCTTCGGCGAGCAGCTTGCGGAAGGTCAGCATCTCGCCGAAGACCGAGGCCGTTTCGGCCAGCGTCAAGGGGGTGGACGAGAGCAGCTCGCCCTGCTTGGCGGCCAGCACCTGGTGCACGCCGTGGCCCAGCTCATGCGCGAGCGTCATGACATCGCGCGGTTTGCCCAGGTAGTTGAGCATCACGTAGGGGTGCGCGGTGCTCACCGTGGGGTGGGCAAAGGCCCCTGGGGCCTTGCCCGGCTTGACCGGCGCGTCGATCCAGCCGCGTTCGAAAAACGGCTGTGCGAGCTCGGCCATGCGCGGGTCGAAGCCGGCATAGGCGCTCATCACCGTCTCGCGGGCCTCGTCCCAGTCCACGATCCGGTCGCTTTCCATGGGCAGGGGCGCGTTGCGGTCCCAGACCTGCATCTTGTTGAGGCCCAGCCACTTGGCCTTGAGATTGTAGTATCGGTGCGACAGGCGCGGATAGGCGGCGACCACGGCGTTGCGCAGGGCCTCGACCACAGGTGCCTCGACGTCGTTGGCTAGATGGCGGCCCGCCTGCGGGCTGGGCATCCCGCGCCAGCGGTCCTCGATTTCCTTCTCCTTGGCCAGCGTGTTGTGGACGCGGGCAAAGAGGCTGACATTCTGTCCAAAGACCCGGGCCAGTTCGCGCGCGCCCGCCTCGCGGGTGGCGCGATCCTGCTCGGAGAGCAGGTTCAGCGTCGCCTCGATGCCCTGTGCCTCGCCGTCAACATTGAATTCCAGCCCCGCGATGGTCTCGTCGAACAGCTTGTTCCAGGCCGAGGCCCCGACAACAGACTGATCGTGCAGGAATTTCTCCAGCTCGTCCGAGAGTTGATTGGGCTTCATCTTGCGGATGCGGTCGAAGACAGGCTTGTAGCGGGCCAGGTCGGCATCGGCGGCCAGAAGATCCTGCAGCGCACCCTCGTTCAGGCGGTTAAATTCCAGCGACCAGAAGACCAGCGGCGTGGTGAAGCTGGTGATCCGGTCCTGGCAGTCCGAGATGAACTTGGCCCGGTCGGGGTCGGTCGTCTTCTGATAATAGCGCAGGCCGGCAAAGGACATGATGCGCCCGGCGATGATGTCGATCTGCTCGTAGCGTTGCACGGCCTCCAGCATCTGCGCCGCGTCCAGTCCGGCCAGCTTGCCCTCGTAGTCGGCGGCAAAGCTGCGGCAGGCCTCTTCCAGCCAGTCGAGATCACGTTTGAGCGCGGGCGCGTCCGGGGCCTCGTAGAGATCGCTCAGGTCCCATTCGGGCAGGTCGCCCAGCGGTCGCCCTCCGCTGGCGTTGGCGTCGAATACCGGCTGCTTGGTCATGTGGGCCTCTCCTTGTTGGGGTCTGTCCTTACCTATGAGTGCGGCCCCGGCTTGACCAGTGCTAGCCGTAGCGCGCCAGCATCGCGTGCAGGTCGGCCAGGGTGTTGATCTCGGCCAGGGGCTTGTCGTGGCGCCACCGGGCCATGCGCGGAAAGCGCAGGGCGATGCCGGACTTGTGACGCGGGCTTTCCTGGATGCCCTCGAAGGCGATCTCGAAGACCAGCACCGGCGGCACCTGCCGGACCGGGCCGAAGCGTTGCAGCGTGTTGCGGCGCACCCATTGGGTGATCTCGCGGAATTCCGCGTCCGTCAGGCCCGAATAGGCCTTGGTGAAGGGGGTGAAGCCCTCGCCGTCGCGCACCGCGAAGGTGAAGTCGGTGAAAAGATTGGCCCGGCGGCCAGAGCCCGACTGCGCGTAGATCATCACAGCGTCCACGGTGAGCGGGTCCACCTTCCATTTCCACCAGTCGCCCTTCTTGCGGCCCGACAGGTAGGGCGAGGCGCGCCGTTTCAGCATCAGCCCCTCGGCATTGTGCGCGCGCGACTCGGCGCGGACCTCGGCCAGGGCGTCCCAGCTGTCGGCCGTCACCTCGGGCGACAGACGCAGCGGTGCGGCCTCGGGCAGATCGGCGGTGAGCGCTTCGAGCCCCGCGCGGCGCTGGTCCAGCGGCTGGTCGCGGATGTCCTGCCCGCCCTGTTCGAGCAGGTCATAGGCCATCAGGACCACGGGCACCTGCGCCAGCAGCTTTTTCGGCACGCTCTTGCGGCCGATGCGTTTTTGCAGCGCGTTGAAGGGCAGGGGGCCGTCGCGCCAGGCCAGCACCTCGCCGTCGATCACCGTGCCCGGCGGCAGGTAGTCGATCAGCTGGCCCAGCTCGGGGAAGCGGTCGGTCATCAAGTCCTCGCCCCGCGACCACAGGTGGTGCTGGCCGCCGCGCAGCACCAGTTGCCCGCGGATGCCGTCCCACTTGCGGTCGATGAACCAGTCGGACGGCGGGCCGAGCTCGGCCAGATCCTCGAGTTGGTAGGCCAGGTAGAAGGGATAGGGGCGCGACAGGTCGGCGCCGGGGTCATGGGCCTCGATCAGGGCGGTCCAGGTCGTGCTTTCCGGGGTCCAGGCGCCCATCAGCTTGTGTGTCAGGTCGGCCGCGTCCTGGCCCGTGGCCTGCGCCAGCGCGCGGGTCATGAGTTTCTGGCTGACCCCGATGCGAAAGCCGCCCGTCAGCAACTTGGTGAAGAGGAACCGCTCGGTCCGGTCAAGGCTGTTCCAGGCGTCCAGGATACCGGCCTTCTGCGCCGTCTCGTCCAGTTTCGACAGGCGTTGCAACTCGCCGATCCAGTGATGCAGCGGCCGGTCGCTTTCGCTGGCGGGGGGCGGCAGGACCAGGGCGATGGTCTCGGCCAGGTCGCCCACCACCGGATAGCTTTCCTCGAAGAGCCACAGCGGAATGCCCGCCCGTTCGGCGGCCCATTCGCGCAGCCGCGCCGTGGTGATGACGCGGCGCGGGCGACGACCCGAGAACAGCGCCACGCACCACAGCTTGTCGGCATCCTGCGCCGTGGCGAAAAAGTCGGCCATGGCCGCGACCTTTGCCGTGGTCTTCGTGGTCTGGTCCAGCGTGGTGAACAGCCGGGCGAAATCCTTCATTCCGCTTCGCCCCCGTCCAGCGATTCGCCGTCGTATTCGGTGCTGACCACATGGGCGTCATAGCCCTCGGCCGCCAGCCAGCGGCGGAACTGGCCGGTGTAGCCGTGGGTGACGAAGACCCGCTCGGCGCCGGTGGCGCGGATCGCAGCGTTCAGGCCCTGCCAATCCGCGTGGTCCGAGACGATGAAGCCCCGGTCGGCCGCTCGCCTGCGGCGCACCCCGCGCAGGGCCATCCAGCCGCTGGCAAAGGCGCTGGCCTGGGGTGTGAACCGCCGCGCCCAGGTCGACCCGAGGGCCGAGGGCGGGGCAAGGACCAGCGCCCCGGCGCGCGCCTTGAGGTCGGTCTCGGGGGTGACCTGCTCGGTGTCGGGCAGCGTGATGCCCTGGGTGCGCAGCACCGCGTTGGTGGTGTCGATTGCGCCATGGGTCAGGATCGGGCCGATGCCGGGATCGACCAGCCGCAACAGCCGCTGCGCCTTGCCAAGCGCATAGGCCCCCAGCAGCGAAAACCGCCCGGCGGCGGCATTCGCGGCCCACCAGGTGTTGATCTGGTCGGTCAGAACATCCTGCGGGGTCCAGTTGAAGACCGGCAGCCCGAAGGTGCATTCGGTGATGAAGGCGTGGCAGGGCACCGGGTCGAAGGGCTCCGACAGCCCGTCATCGACGGTCTTGTAATCGCCCGAGACGACCCAGACCTCTCCGCCGACCTCGACGCGGATCTGCGCCGAGCCGGGCACATGGCCGGCCGGATGGAACGAGACCCTGGCGCCCCCGATTCGGGTCGGGGTGGCGTAGCGCGTTGTTTGCAGGTCGATCTCCGCGCCCAACCTGTGGCGAATCACCGGGGCCGCGGCTTCGGTCGCCATGTAGCTGTCCATGCCCGCGCGGGCATGGTCGGCGTGGCCATGGGTGATCAGGGCGCGGGGCACGGGGCGCCAGGGGTCGATCCAGAAATCGCCCGCCGGGCAGTAGATGCCCGCCTCGGTGAAGGTCAGAACCCCGCTCATGTCCCTGTTCTAGCGCCGGCCCGGCCCCGGTAAACCGGTAAAGCGGGTTCAGGTCGCCTGCCGACGGAGATCGTCAAAAAGCGCGACACTGCGGTCGAAAACTGTGTCACGCAGGGCCGGTTTTTCCAGGATCACCTCGTGCCGGGCGCCGGGCAGGATCACCAGCTCGCCGCGGGGCCAGTGGGCCATGCGGCTACGGATACGGGAGGTGTCGACGATCTGCTCGTCCGAGCCCAGAAAACACAGGCAGGGCAGGGCGGGGGCCGCGCGCTGGGACAGGGCGCGCGTCTCGGTCAGGGCCGCGTGCAGCCAGTGCAGCGAGGGCCCGCCAAGGCCAAGCGCCGGCTCCGCGCGCAATTGTTCCTCCAGCAGATCGAACATGGCGCGATCGCTGGTGAGGGTGTTACCCTCAAACCCCTCGCGCAGGACATAGCTCTCGGCCTGCTGGCCGGGGGCGACGACATGGGAAAAGCCCAGAGGGCGGCTGACCGAACTCAGCCCCCAGGCCAGCGGCCGCAGGGGCGGGGCCATGGAAATCCCCCACATTGGTGCGGAAAAGACCGCTGTTTCAACTGGATAGCCTTCCATGACCGCGCGCAGGCCGATGGCCCCGCCCATGGAATGGGCCAGCAGGTGGAAAGGCTCCGGCAGGCCCAGGGCGCGGGCATGGTCCACCGCGGCACGCGCATCGTGCTGGTAGTCGGTGAACCGGTCCACGTGGCCCACCGCCGGATCGTCGTGCAGCCGGTCGGCCAGTCCCTGCCCGCGCCAATCGATGGCCAGCGCGGCATAGCCGCGCGCGGCGAACTCCGCGGCGGCGGGGCCGTATTTCTCGACATATTCGGTGCGGCCGGGGAAGATCAGAACGGTGCCGCGGGCCTCGTCCAGCGGCCAGTGGCCGAGGCGCAGGCGCACCCCATCCTGCGCCGATACCCAGTGGGCGGCGCCGGTTGCGTTACACGCCGTGCGCGCGTTGTAGGGGGCCTGCTCCACGGGCGGGTCAGCCCAGCACGCCAGCCAGCTTCATGGCCATGCCCATGTCGCCGTCCACCGACAGTTTGCCGGACATGAAGGCCGCGGTGGGGTTTTCCTCGCCGTCGAGGATCGCCTTGAAGGTCTCGGCGTTGGCGGTCAGCGTGACATCGGCCGCGTCGTCGGCAGCCCGGGCGCCGTCGCTGTCGATCATCACCGCGCCCGCATCCTCGATCACGAACTTGGCGGTGCCGTCGAAATCGGCGCCCTCCATCTTGGCGTTCAGGGCGGTGACGGCTTCGGAGATTACATCGCTCATGTCTGTCGGTCCTCTTGCTGGAATGTGACCACCCGCCTCTGGCATCGGGCGCTCGCTGCGTTACATTGCATGTATGGGCATCGACAGACACGGCTTCAAACATATCGTGGCGGCATTTGTGCTGGCAGTGGGGTTTTCCACACCCGGCGCGGCCCAGACCGACCGGCTGGATCGCCTTTTTGACGATCTCAAGACCGCCGACAGTGACCAGGCCGCCCGGATCGAGGCACAGATTCGCGAGGCCTGGTCGAAAAGCGGTTCTCCGGCCATGGACCTGCTGCTGCGACGGGGCCGCGAGGCGCTGCAGGCCGGCGAGGTCAAGCGCGCCGCCGAGCATCTGACCGCCCTGATCGACCATGCGCCGGATTTCGCCGAAGGCTATCACACCCGCGCCACCGCCTATTTCGCACAGGACCTCTACGGCCCCGCGGTTGAGGATCTGCGCCGCGCGCTGGTGCTCAATCCGCGCCACTTCGGGGCCATGACCGGCTTTGCCCGCATCCTGGAGGAATTGGACCGCCCCGCGGAAGCGCTTGAGGTCTACCGTCGAATCGAGAACATTAGCCCCAATTCGCCCGACCTGTCGCAGGCCATCGAACGGCTGGAAGTGCAGCTGGACGGGTCAACGCTCTGACCCTTCCCCTCAAGGGGGCCCCCATGCCCGAGCCTGCCCGGATCACGGCGGTCCTTGGCCCGACCAACACCGGCAAGACCCACTACGCGATCGAGCGTATGCTGGCCCATCGCACCGGCATCATCGGTTTGCCGCTGCGCCTGCTCGCCCGCGAGGTCTATGACCGCATCGTCGCGGTGCGCGGCCCCTCGGTGGTCGCCCTGATCACCGGCGAGGAACGGATCGTGCCGGACCGCGCGCAGTACTGGGTCTGCACCGTCGAGGCCATGCCGGAGGGGATGGGATGCGATTTCCTGGCGGTGGACGAGATCCAGCTGGCCGCCGACCCCGAGCGCGGCCATGTCTTCACCGACCGGCTGCTGCGGGCGCGGGGGCTGCACGAGACCCTTTTCATGGGGTCCGAGACCATGCGCGGCGCCATCGCCAACATGGTGCCCGGCGCGCAGTTCCTCAGGCGCGAGCGGTTTTCCGAGCTGACCTATTCAGGTTCGAAAAAGATAAGCCGAATGCCAGGGCGCTCGGCCGTCGTCGGGTTTTCGGTTGATAATGTCTATGCCATGGCCGAGCTTCTGCGGCGCCAGAAGGGCGGTGCGGCGGTGGTCATGGGGGCGCTCAGCCCACGCACCCGCAACGCCCAGGTGGCAATGTACCAGAACGGCGACGTGGACTACCTCGTGGCCACGGATGCCATCGGCATGGGCCTGAACCTGGACATCGACCACGTCGCCTTTTCGTCGCTGTCCAAGTTCGATGGGCGCCGGATGCGGCAACTGTCACCCGACGAGCTGGCCCAGATCGCAGGCCGCGCCGGGCGGCACATGAACCATGGCACATTCGGTGTCACCGGCGAGGCCCCGGCCATCGACGACCCCGTGGTCGAGGCCATCACCAGCCACCAGTTCCGCCCGGTCAAGAAACTGCAATGGCGCAACGCCCGGCTGGATTTCGGCACGCCCGAGCGATTGATCCGGTCGCTGGAGTTGCGCACCGAGGACGACTGGCTGACCCGGGTGCGCGACAGCGACGACCTGCTGGCGCTCAAATCCCTGGCCGAGGATGCAGAGGTGCGCGCGCGCGCCAGCGACGGCACATCCGTGCGCCTGCTATGGGATGTCTGCCGCATTCCGGATTTCCGCGGCATCTCGCACACCGAACATGCTCAGATGCTGGCTCGGATCTATGGCTACCTGCACGAGATGGGCCGCGTCCCCGACGACTGGATGGCGCGGCAGGTCAAGCGAATCGACCGGCCCGATGGCGACATCGACACCCTGTCCAAGCGGCTGGCCTATATCCGCACCTGGACCTACGTGGCGCAACGCAACGGCTGGGTTGCGGACGAATCTCATTGGCGTGCGACGACTCGCGCGGTAGAAGACCGATTGTCGGACGCGTTGCACGATGCGCTGACCCAGCGATTTGTGGACCGGCGGACCAGCGTGCTGCTCCGCCGGCTCAAGCAGAAGGAGGGCCTTGTGGCCGAGGTGAACGACACGGGTGAAGTGACTGTCGAGGGGCAGTTCGTGGGCAGGCTGGAAGGCTTCCGTTTCAGGCAGGACAAAAGTGCCAGCCCCGATGAGGCCAAGACCCTGCGGCAGGCCTCTTTGCAGGCGCTTCAGCCGCAGTTCAGCCTGCGCGCCGACCGCTTCTACAATGCCCCGGATACCGAACTCGACTTTACCGAGCAGGGCAGGCTGATGTGGGGCGACCAGGCCGTGGGCAAGCTGGTGGCGGGGGATGCGCCGCTCAAGCCGCGGGTCGCGCCCTTCGTCGATGACGAGGCCGGTGCGGAGGTCGCCCAGAAGGTGCAGCGCCGGTTGCAGCACTTCATCGACCGCCGCATCGCCACGTTGTTCGAGCCCATGCTGGCGATGGAAAAGGACGAAACCCTCGAAGGGCGGGCCAGGGGTTTTGCCTTCCGCATGATCGAGGGCTTCGGCGTGGTGCCGCGCGGCGAGGTTGCCGACGAGGTCAAGGCGCTGGACCAGGAGGCGCGCGGCGCACTGCGCAAGCACGGCCTGCGCTTTGGGCAGTTCACGATTTTCATGCCTTTGCTGCTGAAGCCCGCGCCGACCCGGCTGCGGCTGGTGCTCTGGTCGCTGTCCAAGGGGCTGGAGACCTTCCCCGAGGCGCCGCCGCCGGGGCTTGTCACGGTGCCGACGGTCGAAGGCGCGGTGCCGGGCACCTATGCCATGTCGGGGTATCGGGCCGCGGGCGACCGGGCGATCCGCATCGACATGCTGGAACGGCTGGCCGACATGCTGCGCGACCAGGACACCCGCGGCGGCTTCGAGGCCAAGGCGGACATGCTCTCGATCACGGGCATGACCCTGGAACAGTTCGCGGGCCTCATGGCGGGGTTGGGCTACCGGGCCGAGCGCGGCGAACGCGAGAAGGTCAAGCCCGTCGACACCGCCATGGCCGAGGCGCCCGATGCGGCCGCCAGGGCCCAGGACGCCCCTGGGACGGCCGAGGACAAGACCGCGGACATCGCCGATCAGGGCGTGGCGCCGGTGGCCGAAAGCGCGCCCCAGACGCCCGAGGTCGCCCCGGAGATCCCCGAGGCATCGGACGAGGAAACGCCCGTGGGGCAAGCCCCCGATGACGCCCCGGACACCGAGACCGCCGCCCCCGAGATCGAGGTCTATTACACCTTCACCTGGGTGGGGACGCGCCGTGGTCAGCAGGGCGGCAAGCCTCAGCAGGGCCGCAAGGGCGCCCCCAAGGGCAAGCGCGGACAGCCCCAGGCCAGCGGCAAGGACAACGGAAAAGGCGGCGGCAAGGACAGCGGCAAGGACGGACAGAAGGCCGCCCGGAAACCTGCGGCCAGAGACAAGCCCATCGACCCCGACAATCCCTTCGCCCAGGCGCTGGCGGGGCTCAAGACCAAGTGAATGCCAGTGCCACGATCCGGCTGGACAAGTGGCTCTGGCAGGCGCGGTTCTTCAAGACTCGCAGCCTGGCGGCGCGGCAGGTCCAGGCGGGCAAGGTGCGCATCGACGGTGCCACGATATCGAAACCGGCCCGGACGGTCGCCCCCGGTGCGGTGCTGACCTTTGTCCAGGGCGATCGTGTGCGCGTGGTGCGCATCCAGGCACTGGGCACGCGGCGGGGCCCGGCGCCCGAAGCGCAGGCCCTTTACGAGGATCTGAGCCCGGCCCCGGCGGCGGAACGCCCGTCCGGCGCGGACCGCGCGCGGGGAACGGGCCGCCCCTCGCGGCGCGACCGCGAGAACCGCGCGGCTTTCCTGCGCGAGATCGGGGCCTCGCCGCTTGCGGATGACCCCTCGGTGGACTAGCTAGGCCCGAGAATAATCTTCGGAACGCCCATGACCTATATCGTCAACGACAACTGCATCGCCTGCAAATACACCGACTGTGTCGAGGTCTGCCCCGTCGACTGTTTCTACGAGGGCGAGAACATGCTGGTGATCCACCCCGACGAATGCATCGACTGCGGCGTCTGCGAACCCGAGTGTCCCGCCGACGCGATCCGCCCCGACACCGAGCCCGAGATGGAAAAATGGGTGGAGTTCAACCGCAAGTACTCCGAAAAGTGGCCCGTCATCATCACCAAGAAGGACCCGCTGCCCACCGCCGAGGACATGGACGGCAAGCCGGGCAAGATCGAGCTATTCTCGGAAAACGCGGGCGAGGGCGGCTGATACCCGATTCGTGACGTGCGTTTCCGCAATGCATTGATCTGAAACGCTAAAATGCGACCCCGGCCATGCCGCGCCGCGGCGCTTCCGGAAATGGCATTTTTGTGTTAAACTTCGTCCCGATGCTGCGAAAGTGTTGACCCGAGATTTGCATGGAAAGCCTGACGGGACTGGTTTGGTCCCGCCGGGTTTTCTGTCGCCGGAACTCTGCCACCCGGGGAACGGACCCACGCGGGCGGCGCCGTTGGAAGGAAGCCATGAGTAAGAAATCGCAATACAAGCCGAACCAATTCGTGGTGTACCCGTCCCACGGGGTGGGCCAGATCGTCTCGATCGAGAAGCAGGAGGTCGCGGGCTTCGAACTGGAGCTTTTCGTGATCTCCTTCGACAAGGACAAGATGACCCTGCGCGTGCCCACCAACAAGGCCGATGAGGTCGGGATGCGCTCTCTGTCGACGCCTGATGTGGTGGCCGACGCCATGAAGACCCTGCGCGGCAAGGCCAAGGTCAAGAAGGCCATGTGGTCGCGCCGGGCGCAGGAGTATGAACAGAAAATCAACTCCGGCGACCTGATCGCCATCGCCGAGGTCGTCCGCGACCTGCACCGGGCCGATGACCAGCGCGAGCAGAGCTATTCCGAGCGCCAGCTCTACGAGGCCGCGCTGGAACGCCTGACCCGCGAGATCGCCGCCGTGAAAAACGGCGACGAAACCGACGCGGCCAAGGAAATCGACGAGGTCTTGGTCAGCCGCGCCGCCTGATCTTTCGGGTCGGGCTGTTGCCAAACCGGGAAAGCCGCGGTCCAGGGAACGCGGCTTTCGCAGTTTTTGTGGCGCCGGTTGCGGTGTGCGCCCGTCAGGCCAGCGCGCGCCAGCCGATATCGGTGCGGTTGACCCCCTCGGGCCAGTCGATCCGCTCGACCATCGCATAGGCGCGCGTCCGGGCCTGCGCCAGGGTGGCGCCACGCGCCGTGACGTTCAGAACGCGCCCGCCGCTGGCGATGATGCCGCCGTCGTTTTCGGCGGTGCCGGCGTGAAACAGCATGTGCGAACTGTCTTCGGGCAGGTCGTCCAGCCCCTTGATCGCGCTGCCTTTCTCGTAGGCGCCGGGATATCCCCGGGCGGCCATGACCACGGTCAGGGCATGATCGTCGGCCCAGTTGACCTGTGTCTCGTGCAGCCGTGCTTCGGCGCAGGCCTGCATCAGGTCCAGCGCCTGCGCGCCCAGCCTCATCATCAGCACCTGGCACTCGGGATCGCCGAAGCGGACGTTGTATTCCACCAGCCGCGGACGGCCCTGCGCGATCATCAGCCCGACGTAGAGCACACCCTGATAGGGCGTGCCGCGCCGGGCCATCTCGGCCATGGTCGGGCGCACGATCTCGTCCATGGTGCGCTGCGTCACGGCATCGGTCATGATCGGGGCCGGGGAATAGGCCCCCATGCCGCCGGTATTGGGGCCCGTGTCGCCGTCGAAGGCGCGCTTGTGGTCCTGCGCGGTGCCGATGGGCAGGGCGGTTTCCCCGTCGCAAAGCACGAAGAACGAGGCCTCTTCGCCGGTCATGAACTCCTCGATCACCACCTCGGCTCCGGCCGCCCCGAATTCACCGGCGAACATGTTGTCGATGGCGGCCAGCGCCGTTGCCTCGTCCATGGCCACGATCACGCCCTTGCCCGCGGCCAGCCCGTCGGCCTTGACAACGATGGGGGCGCCTTGTGCGCGGATATGGGCGCGGGCGGCCTCGGCCTCGGTGAAATGGGCAAACCCGGCGGTCGGGGCCGCACAGGCGGCGCAGATGTCCTTTGTGAAGGATTTCGAGGTTTCCAGCCGCGCCGCCTCGGCCGAAGGTCCGAAAACGGAAAGTCCGGCGGCGCGCAGCCGGTCCGCGATCCCGGCGGCAAGGGGCGCCTCGGGCCCGATGATCACCAGGTCCACGGCATGGTCCGCGCAAAAGCTCGCCACGGCCTCGCCGTCGAGGATGTCCAGCGCCGGGCATTCGGCGATCTGCGCGATCCCGGCATTTCCGGGGGCCACGATCAGCCGGTCGCACTTGGGGTTCTGCAGGATGGCCCAGGCGAGGCTGTGCTCGCGCCCGCCGCTGCCGAGGATCAGGATGTTCATGGTCGCTTTCCCTTTGGCTGCGGGCCTTTTAGGATCGGGGCCAAAGCAGCACAAGGGCGCCGCACATGGACCTGATCGACGAGCCGGACAAGGCGGGCAACACCCCGGAATTCACCGTCAGCGAACTGTCGGGCGCGGTCAAGCGCGCCATCGAGGGCGAATTCGGCCATGTCCGCGTCAAGGGCGAGGTCGGCCGTGTCGTGCGCGCCCGGTCGGGGCATCTCTATTTCGATCTCAAGGATGACCGCGCGGTCCTGGCCTGCACCACCTGGAAAGGCCAGGTTCCCGGCCTGAGCCTGGTCCCCGAGGAAGGCATGGAGGTCGTGGCGCATGGCCGCATGACCACCTTTGCCAATCAGTCGAAATACCAGATGAATGCCACCGAGGTGGCCGTGGCCGGGGTCGGCGCGCTCATGGCGATGCTGGAGAAACGGCGCAAGGCGCTGCAGGCCGAGGGGCTTTTCGCACCCGACCGCAAGCGGGCGCTGCCATTCCTGCCGCAGGTCATCGGGGTCGTGACCTCGGCCCAGGGGGCGGTGATCCGCGACATCCTGCACCGCCTGGGCGACCGCTTTCCGCGTCGGGTGCTGGTCTGGCCGGTCGCGGTGCAGGGCCGCGACTGCGCGCCGCAGGTGGCCCGTGCGATCGCCGGCTTCAACGCCATGACGCCGGGCGGGGCGCTGCCCCGGCCCGACCTGCTGATCGTGGCGCGCGGCGGTGGCTCGATCGAGGATCTATGGGGCTTCAACGAAGAGGAGGTCGTGCGCGCGGCGGCCGCCAGCGCCATTCCGCTGATCTCGGCCGTGGGCCACGAGACCGACACCACGCTGATCGACCATGCGGCCGACCGGCGCGCGCCCACGCCCTCGGCCGCGGCCGAGATCGCGGTGCCGGTGCGGCTGGACCTGATCGGGGCCATCGAGCAGCTGGATATGCGGCTGAACCGCGCCGTGACCGAGAGCCTGCGCCTGCGCAAGCAGCGGGTCGGCGACCTGGGCCGGCTGCTGCCCCGGCCCGAGACGCTGGTCGAGGATGCGCGCCAGCGGCTGGACTACTGGTCGGAAAAGCTGGACCTTGCGCTGAAGGGCCGGGTGACTTCGGGCGAGCTGCGGCTGAGTCGCGCGGCGGGCAGTCTGCGGCCCGGGCTGCTGCAGGCGCGGCTGGACCGCGCGCGCGACCGTCAGGCGGGCACCGGCTCACGGCTGGCCCCGGCGCTGGATCGGGCGGCGCGCGATGCGCGGGGGCGCCTCGCGGTGCAGGCCGGTCGGCTGAGCCCGCTCGCCGTGGAGCGCGCGGTGGCGCGCGGGCGGCAGGACGTGCAGGCCCGGCTGGAGCGGCTGCACCTGGCCGCCCGCAGCGCGCAGGACCGCCGCGCCGCAAGGCTCGAGGCGCTGGACAACCTGCGCCGCACGCTGGGGTATACCGAGACGCTCAAGCGCGGCTACGCGGTGGTGCGCGGCGATGGCGCCGTGGTCACGACGGCCAAGGCCGCGGGCAAGGCCGCCGCGCTGGAACTGGAATTCGCAGATGGCAAGCTGCCGGCCGGCCCCGGCGACGTGCCGAAGCCGAAGAAGGCCAGGTCGAAAACGCCGCCCCCGGACCAGGGGAGCCTGTTCTAGGCGGGCGCAGGTCCCGTGGGCCGCCCCTAGGACCCCATGTTATCGCAGATCAGGGGCTTGGCTTCCTCGACCTCGTAAAGGATAGTCGTGTCCGGATCGTTGAGGAACTCGGCGCGGATGCCACTGTCCTCCTTGTAGACCTCCCAGCACTTGGGCTCGGGGTCGCCGTCGTAGACGAAACAGATCGCGCGGCCCTCGGCATACCATTCGCCCTGAATGCACTCCCCGTCCAGGAAGGACCAGATGACCCGCTGCGACGGGGCGTAGAATTCCGCACCGTAGGGCTGGCCATTGGCGGAAAAGGTCAGGGTCTTGCCGGTCATGTGGTCCGCGAACTCGGGCCCGGTCATGGGGGTTTCGGCCAGCGCGGCGGCCGGCAGCAGGACAAGGATGGCAACCAGTGATCGCATGTTCGCAATCTTGCAGAGGGTGGGGCGGTGCGTCCACCCGCGTCCGAACGGTGCGCCGCCTGGAGCGTTTGCAGGGCAGGGCCGGAGGTGACGCAGAATCGCGCGGTCGCCCTTAACCTTTGCCCGGCTTGTGTTTAGATATCTTGCAACCACTATCGGAGCGCGCGCATGGCCTTTTTCAGAAAACTCAAGGATCGATTGTTCAAGTCCTCCTCGAAGATCGAGGAGGGGCTGGACGCCATCGTCGATGAGGGCGGCGTCGCGGAGGACGAACCGGCGGCCCCGGAGCCCGCCCCCGACCCCGCCCCGGACCCGGGCCCCGCAACGCCCGATCCGGCCCCCGCGCCAGAGCCGGCGCCTGATCCGACCCCCGAACCCGATCCGGCCCCTGATCCCGTGCCCGAGCCGGCGCCAGACCCCGAACCGACCCCGCTCCCTGATCCCGATCCGGCCCCGGCCCCCCAGGAAGACCCGGTTCGCGTGCCCGAACCCACGGCCCCCGAGACGCCGCAAGAGGTGCCCCAGGCGCCCCAGTCTGCGCCCGCGCCGACCCCGTCGGAACTGCCCGACAGCCCGCCACCCGAGATGCCGCAGCCTCTGGACGTGGCCGGGGCGGCGGAAACGGCCGACGCAGGCGCGCGGCCCGGCCTGCTGGGCCGCCTGTTGGGGCGGGGCGACAAGAAGACCGTGGTCCGGCGCGAGCTGGACGACGACATGCTCGAACAGCTCGAGGAATTGCTGATCAGCGCCGACATGGGCGTCGAAACCGCCCTGCGCGTCACCGCCAACATGGCCGAGGGGCGCTTTGGCAAGAAGCTCTCGACCCGGGAAATCAAGGAATTGCTGTCGGCCGAGGTGGCCCGCGTGATGGAGCCGGTGGCCCGGCCGATGCCGCTTTTTCCCTCCAAGCCGCAGGTGGTGCTTGTCGTGGGGGTCAACGGCTCGGGCAAGACCACGACCATCGGCAAGCTCGCCAGCCAGTTCCGCGCGGCGGGCAAATCGGTGGTGATCGCCGCCGGTGACACCTTCCGCGCGGCCGCCGTGGAGCAATTGCAGGTCTGGGGCGACCGGGCCGGGGTTCCGGTGCTGACCGCGCCCGCGGGGTCGGACCCCGCCAGCCTGGCCTGGGATGCCATGGACAAGGCCCAGAAAGACGGCGCAGACCTGCTGATGATCGACACCGCCGGGCGTCTGCAGAACCGTGCCGACCTGATGGAAGAGCTGGCCAAGATCGTCCGGGTGATCCGCAAGAAGGACCCCGACGCCCCGCACAACACCCTGCTGGTGCTGGATGCGACGACGGGCCAGAATGCCCTGTCGCAGGTCAAGACCTTCCAGCAGCTGGCCGATGTCTCGGGCCTTGTGATGACCAAGCTGGACGGCACCGCCAAGGGCGGCGTTCTGGTGGCCCTGGCCGACCAGTTCGGCCTGCCGATCCATGCCATCGGCGTGGGCGAACAGATCGACGACCTTGCCCCCTTCGATCCCGAGGATTTCGCCGCCGCCCTCACGGGGCTGGAGCGGTGAGGCGACAGGCCCCTGCGGCGCGGGCCAAGGCGGCAGACGCGCCGGATCCGACCCGAGCAGCGTGAGCGACTGGATCCTCTCCATCGCCGGAACGCCGCAGGGGGCGCTCTGGGCCTCGCTGCTGGCGCTTGTATCGGCGCTGGCGCATGCGGGCTTTGGTGCCTTGCAGAAAGGCCGCCACGACCCCTGGCTGATGCGCGGGGCCATCGACGGCTGGCTGGTGGTGATCTCGGCCCCCGTGGCGCTGTTCCTGGTGCCCTGGCCCACGCCGCAGACCTTCGCCATCCTATCCGGGGCACTTGGCGTGCATTTCCTGTACAAGCTGGCCGTGGCGCTGGCCTACGAGCGGGCCGCCTATACGGTGGTCTACCCGGTGATCCGGGGCACCGGGCCGCTGGTGACGGTCTTCGCGGCCAGCCTGCTGTTCGGAGAGCTTTTCACCCCGCTGCAATGGGCGGGCGTGGCCTGTCTGTCGGGGGGCATGGCGTTGCTGGCGCTGCGCAACATGGCCGCCGATGCTGTGGACCCGGCGGGCGCGCGCCGCGGGCTGGTCTGGGCGCTGCTGGGTGGCCTGCTGGTGGCCTTCTACACCGTCTATGACGCCTGGGGCATCCGGCAATCGCCGGACCCGTTCACCTTTTTGGCCTGGTTCTTCTTCATCACTGCGCTGGATTTCCCGGTCCTGGCCTGGGTGCGGTATCGCAGGCTTGGCGCCCCGGGCGGGGTCGGGTCGTTGCTGTGGCGGGGCTTTGCCGGGGCGGCCATCGCCTGGGTCAGCTTCGGCGGGGTCATGCTGGCCACGCGGCTCGACAAGGTGGGCGAGGCGGCGGTCCTGCGCGAAACCTCGACGGTCTGGGCCGCGCTGATCGGCTGGTTCATCCTGGGCGAGACAGTCGGCCCGCGGCGCCTGTTCCTGATGGGATTGATCGCTTTGGGGGCTGTCATCGTGGAATTCGCAGGATAAGAGGGACCCATGGCAGAGAAACAGATCAAACCCTGGGTGAAACAGCTGCTGGAACTGGGCCCGACGCTGGCCTTCTTCCTGCTGTATCTGCGCATCAAGGACGACAGCTTTACCTATGGCGGGACAGAGTATTCCGGGTTCATCGTCGCCACGGTGGCCTTCGTGCCGATCCTGCTGGTGGCCATGGCGGTGCTGTGGCACCTGACGGGCAAGCTCAGCCGGATGCAGATCTTCACCGCCGTCATGGTGATTTTCTTCGGGGCGCTGACGGCCTGGTTCAACGACGAACGCTTCTTCAAGATGAAAACCTCGATCGTCTATGGCACCTTCGCGGCCTTGCTGGGCATCGGGCTGTTGCGCGGGCGCAGCTACCTGGAGTTCGTCATGGGGGAATTCCTGCCCATGGAACACGATGGCTGGATGATCCTGACGCGGCGGCTCTGCGGGCTTTTCATCGCGATGGCCGTGGTCAACGAAGTGATATGGCGCACCATGTCCGACACCACATGGGTCACGATCGAGACCTTCGGCTTCCCGATCGTGCTGTTCCTCTTTCTCTGGTCCCAGATCGTCGGGCTGCAACGCTACCTGATCGAGGAGAAGGGCGAGGGCTGATCGCCCCGCGCCCGCGTCAGCCCAGGCCGCGGAACCGGACGAGGCCGCGGCGGGGGCGTCAGCATCCCGCGCAGTGCGGGAAGGGGTGTGCGGTGGGGCTGCATCAGCAGCGCCCGGTAAAAGCGGAAGACCCCGGGCCGCAGGTAGCCCGACCAGTGGCAGACCGGCACCTTGGGCGGCGCGATGCGATGGCCCATGCGCGCCAGGGCTGCCAGCGTCGCGGGCCGGTCCAGCGCCACGTCAAGCCAGTTGGGCGCACTGAGTCCGGCGGCCACGGTGCGCCCGCCCAGGGGCGCGGCGAGCCGCAGCAAGGCATCGAACAGCAGGTTCTCGCGCCCGGTGACATTGACGAATTCGGCACCCGCGGCGGCGGGCGAGGCGGCCAGAACGGCCTGCGTCTCGCCCCGGAACAGCGCCGCCGAGATCAGGATCAACCGGTCCACCGCGCCGCCGGGCAGGCCGCGCAGTGCCAGCAGTGCCACCCGGGCGCCCAGGGAATGGCCGATCAGGTGCAGCGGCCGCTGCGGGGCCAGCCGCCGGATCGTCGTGATGAGACCTGCCAGGTCGGTCGCGGCGCGCTCGGCCCAAGCCAGCGCCTCCCAGATGTGGCCTCGGGCGGGCCAACCATAGGCGATGGCGAGCCCGGCCCCGCCCTTGAGCCCCAGGTGCCGCGGCCAGCTGACGGCCTTCCAGCAGTCGTGCCGCGGCTCAAGCGACAGGATGTGGCGGTGCGGACATCTGTCGGGATGATCGGGTGAGAACCGAAAGCCATGCAGCATGATCACCACCGGGGCCGCCTCGGGCAGGGCCGCCAGCGCCGTGGCGAGTGCTGCCTCGTCGGGGTGTCGGCCCATGTTGACTGCCAGAAGTGTCATCGGCTGCCCTCAACATCTTGGGTCCATGTGCGGGGTTACCGCTACAGAGGCGTGACAGACCCATGATGTTTCCGTGACAGATGCGGGCGGGATTGACGCCGGGGCGGGCTTGGCCTATCCCGACGTTTAGTGGCGATTTGTTACCGGATTGCGGGCCACTTTAAAGATGCCGCTAAAAGGGTCGATGGGATGCTTGCCCCGATGCCTTTGACCGGTATCGGGGTTTTTTCATGCCTGAAGGAGGGCGAAATGGACAAGTGGACGCGGCGCACGAGGGCCGTCCATTCCGGCACGCGGCGCAGCCAGTATGGCGAGGTGAGCGAGGCGCTCTTTCTCACTCAGGGCTTCGTCTACGACAGCGCCGAGGCCGCCGAGGCCCGGTTTCAGCAGGCGGGCGCGGATGAGTTCATCTATGCCCGCTACGGCAATCCCACGATGCGCATGTTCGAGGACCGTATCGCCGACATGCTGGGCTATGAGGACGCCTTCGCCTGCACCAGCGGCATGGCTGCCGTCAGTGGCGCGCTGACCGCCCTGTTGAAGGCCGGCGATCATGTCGTGTCGTCGCGCGCGCTCTTCGGGTCCTGTCTCTATGTGCTCGAGGATATCCTGGCCCGCTTCGGCGTCGAGGTGACGCTGGTCGATGGCACGGACAATGCTGCCTGGGCTGCGGCGATCCGCCCTGACACGCGGCTGGTCTTCTTCGAGAGCATCTCGAACCCCACGCTCGAGGTCGTGGACATGCCCGAGATCGTGCGCCTGGCCCATGCGCAGGGTGCGCTGGTCGTCGCCGACGATGCCATGGCGACGCCGATCCATTCCTATGCGCTCGACTGCGGCGCCGATATCGCCATTGTCTCGACCACCAAGCACGTGGACGGGCAGGGGCGCATGCTGGGCGGCGTGATCTGCGGCAGCCGCGACCTGATCCGGGGGCCCATCGAGACCTACATGAAGCACACCGGCGGCGCGATGAACCCCTTCACCGCCTGGACCCATCTCAAGGCGCTGGAAACCCTGGACCTGCGGGTGCGGGCGCAGGCCGAAGGCGCGGCGCGGGTGGCCGAGGCGCTGGCGCAGCATCCGGCCGTCGCTTGGCTGCGCTACCCGACCCATGCGGCGCACCCGCAATACGACTTGGCCCGGGCGCTCACTGCGGCGGGCGGCACCGTGCTGGCCTTCGAGGTCCGGGGCGGCAAGGCGGCGGCCTTCCGGGTGCTCAACGCGCTGGAGCTTGTGACGATCTCGAACAATTTCGCCGATGCCAAGTCCATCGCCACCCATCCCGCGACCACCACGCATCAGCGTCTGCCGCAGGATCAAAAAGAGGCGCTGGGCATAAGCGACGGGCTGCTGCGGCTCTCCATCGGGCTGGAGGACCCAGCTGATCTGATCGCCGATCTGACAGCGGCGCTGGAGCTTGCCTGATGTGGATTCGCGATGCCCGACTCGAGGAAGCGGCGGCTCTGGCCGAGGTTTTCTGGCGCGCCGTGCGCGAGGGCTCCAGCCCCTATCCCGAGGCGGCCCGCGCCGCCTGGGCGCCCGAGCCGCCGTCAGCGCATGACTTCGCTGCGCGGCTGGAGGGGCTGGAAACCGTCGTGGCCGAGGCCGCGGGGATCACCGGATTCATGGCGATGGACGCTGGCGGGTATCTGGACATGGCCTTCGTGCTGCCCGCGCAGCGCGGGCAGGGTGTCGCCGATCAACTCCTTGCGGTGCTGGAAAGCCGGGCCCGGGCGCGGCGGCTGCCGCTGCTGACAACCCGCGCCAGCCTGATGGCGCGATCCTTCTTTGCCCGCCAGGGGTGGCAGGTGGTTGCCCCCGACCCGGTGACCCGGGCGGGCGTGGTGCTGGACCGGTTCGAGATGCGAAAACCATTGGCCGCCAGCCTGGGCGAAAAAGGCCGCGCGGCCGAGGCCGGAGCAAGGATTTTCGACAATCCTTGGCCGGGCAGTCTGGCAACCGCCCGGTAGACGCCGCGTCTCCGCAAGCGCCGTCGACGGCGCTTGACCCGGGAGAGGTGCCGTCGGATCATCCGGGCAGCGTAGGTCGCCTTGTTGATCCGGTCGTGTCGCAAACCCGTATTGTAAAGGCACTATCTGGAAAGTCAGCGTGTTCGTCCCATGTTAAGGGAAAGCGCGTGCATCTGAAGAGGCCGACATGAACCTGCATTCCAAGGACCTGACCCGCGAGTTGACCCGCGAGGACGCAGCCGAGGCGCTGGCGCTGCTGCGCCGCTGGGCCGAAGGGGCCAGCGACGCCGAGGCGGCCGACCTCGATCCCCTCGTGTCGCGCCTGATCCCCGGGGGCGAGGTGTCGAACTACCCGGCCCTGGCCCGTGCCTACCCGCAGGAATTCCGCGTGGACGAGGCCTACAAGGCCAGCATGCCCGATCTTCAGAACGGCCCGGCCAGCATTATCCGTGGCGCCCGCCGGGCGATCCAGCATGTCGGCATCTCGAATTTCCGACTGCCGATCCGCTTTCACACCCGCGACAACGGCGATCTGACGCTCGAGACCAGCGTCACCGGAACCGTCAGCCTGGAGGCCGAAAAAAAGGGCATCAACATGTCCCGCATCATGCGAACCTTCTACGAGCATGCCGAGGAGACCTTTTCCTTCGAGGTGGTCGAACGGGCCCTGGACGCCTACAAGTCCGATCTCGAAAGCTTCGACGCCCGCATCGAGATGCGCTTTTCCTTCCCTGTGAAGGTCGGTTCGCTGCGCTCGGGCCTGTCGGGCTATCAGTATTACGACATCGCGCTCGAGGTGGTGGAGACCGATGGCCTGCGCCGCCGGATGATGCACCTCGACTATGTCTATTCCTCGACCTGTCCCTGTTCGCTGGAGCTGTCCGAACACGCCCGGCAGTATCGCGGCCAGCTGGCCACGCCGCATTCCCAAAGGTCGGTCGCGCGCGTCTCGGTCGAGGTGGACGCCGATGCCCCCTGCCTGTGGTTCGAGGACCTGATCGAACTGTGCCGCAGCGCGGTGCCCACCGAGACCCAGGTCATGGTCAAGCGCGAGGACGAACAGGCCTTTGCCGAGCTCAACGCCGCCAATCCGATCTTCGTCGAGGATGCCGCGCGGCTGTTTTCCGAGGCGCTCCAAGGGGATGCGCGCATCGGTGATTTCCGCGTGATCGCCAGCCACCAGGAATCCCTGCATTCGCACGATGCGGTCAGCGTGCTGACCGAAGGCCCGACCTTCGAGGCCGAGAGCCTGGACCCCAAGCTGTTTTCCACCCTGATCCACGCGCGCTGACCCCGCGCGCGCCGCGCGGGCGCTTGACTATTTCGACACGGCGGGCCAACGCTTTCGCCCATGTTGGACCTGCGCCCCGTGGGATATGTCATCGGCCTTCTCGTGGCGGCGCTGGGTGTCACGATGCTGGCGCCGCTGCTCGCCGATCTCGTCGGCGGCACGGGTGCGCCGCTGGCCTTTCTGGAATCCGGGCTGCTGACCATCGCCATCGGCGGCATGATCGCGATGGCCTGCCGGAACGGTCTGTCCGACCGGCTGACCGTGCGCGATGCCTTCCTGCTGGCATCGGGCACATGGTTCGTGCTGCCGCTTTTCGGGACGCTTCCCTTCATCCTGGGCGAAACCGAACTGTCGCTGACCGATGCCTTCTTCGAGTCCATGTCCGGCATGACCACAACCGGGTCGACCGTCATCAGTGGCCTAGATGACCGGGGATATGGAATCCTGTTGTGGCGCGCCATCCTGCAATGGCTGGGCGGGGTCGGTATCGTCGTGGTGGCGATGATCTTCCTGCCCGTCATGCGCGTTGGCGGGATGCAGTTCTTCCAGAGCGAGGGGTTCGACACGCTGGGAAAGGCGCTGCCGCGGGCCATCGACATCTCGGTGGGGCTTATCAATGTCTACCTGGTGCTGACCATCGCCGCGGTCATCGCCTATGTGGTGCTGGGCATGTCCATCTTCGATGCCGTCGCCCATGCCCTGACGACGGTCTCGACCGGCGGTTTTTCCACCACCGACAAGTCCATCGGCGGCTTTCCTCCGGCGGTGCAATATGCCTCGGTGATCTTCATGATCCTGGCCAGCATCCCGTTCATCCGGATGTTCCAGCTGGCCATCGGCCAGCCCGGCCCGATCCTGCGCGATCCGCAAATTCGCACCTATCTGATCTGGCTGGCCTATGCCACGGCCCTGGTGGTGATCTACCGCGCCCTGCGCGAGGACACACCCTTCGAGGAAGTGCTGCGGTTCAGCCTGGTCAACATCGTATCCTTCTTTTCCGGCACGGGCTACGGCACCGGCGACGTCACGACGTGGGGGCCGTTTGCCTTCATGGTGCTGTTCATGGTCGGCGCCATCGGCGGCTGCACAGGCTCGACCGGGTGCTCGATCAAGGTGTTCCGCTATCAGATCCTGCTGCGCAGCCTGCTGGTGAGCATCCGCAAGGTCCACTCGCCCAACCGCGTCGCGCGCATCTCCTACGGCGGGCAGCCGGTCGAGACGAATGTCCTCGATTCCGTCATCCTCATGTTCACCGTCTTCATGGTGACATTCTTCCTGTTGATTGTCGGCCTGTCCATGACGGGGCTGTCGTTTCTGTCGTCGGTCACCGCGGCCTGGACGGCGATCTTCAACGTCGGTCCCGCCTTCGGGTCGATCATCACCGACTCGGGGTCGCTGGAAAGATTGCCCGAGGCGGCAAAATGGCAGATGATCTTCGGCATGTACCTGGGGCGTCTTGAGATCGTCTCGGTGATCGTGGTCTTGCTGCCCCGTTTCTGGAGGGCCTGATGCACCCTCCCCGGTTCGATCTGGCGGGGCGCCGCACCGGCGCGGTGCCGCACGTCGGCAAGAAAGGGTAAGCACGATGTGCGGACGCATGGCCCTGACCCTGCCCCACGCGGCGATGGCTCAGGTCTTCGACGCCACCCCGGCCAATGACCTTCCGGCGGTGCCCGATTACAATGTCTGCCCCACCACGCAGATCGCAACCGTGACCAGCGACGCGGGCACGCGGCACCTGCGGCCCATGCGCTGGGGCTTTGTGCCGCATTGGTACAAGGCGCTGAGTGATGGCCCGCTGCTGATCAACGCCCGCGCCGAGACCATCGCCGAGAAACCCGCCTTTCGCGCCGCCTGCCGGGACCGGCGCTGCCTTGTCCCGGCCAGCGGCTTTTACGAATGGACCCGCCTTGAAGACGGCACCCGGCTGCCCTGGTACATCACTCGTCGCGACGGCGCGCCGCTGGCCTTTGCCGGCATCTGGCAGGATTGGGAAAAAGACGGCGCGGTGTGGACGACCTGCGCTATCGTGACCACCGGGGCGAATGACGCCATGTCCGAAATCCACCACCGCATCCCGGTGATCCTGGAGGCCGCGGACTTGCCGCTCTGGCTGGGCGAGGCGGGCAAGGGGGCCGCGAGGCTGATGCAGGCCCCGGGCGAGGACGTGCTTGACTTTCACCGGGTCAGCCGCGCCGTGAATTCCAATCGCGCCAGCGGGCCGGAGCTGATCGCGCCGATCGACGAGGACTGACCGCGCCGGTTTGCGTTCCATGTCGCCGGTCAGGTCACGGGCCAGGCGGCATCCAAAGGTCGGCCAGCCCGCGCGCCCGGGCCAACTCGGCGCGGTGGGTCACCACATGGGGCACGCCGGCGGTGACGCACAGGGCGGCCGCATCCTCGGGCCCGCGCGCCGCGACCGGGGCCACGTCCTCCTGCCCCGCCATGAGGTCCAGGAACGATCCGCCCGCGCCCTGCGCGGACAAGGTCAGGATCGGGCAGTCCCCCGCCAGCGCCGGTTCCGAGGCCGGATCGCAGATCAGCAGCGCCGCGCCACTGGCCGCGCGGACCTGGTCGACCTCTGCGGGGCCATGGGCAGGGTTCAGCGGCAGGTAGACGACCCCGGCCTGCACCGCCCCAGCACAAAGCGCCAGCGCCGTGGGTGACTTGCCGACCTGCACCACCACAACGTCGCCCGCGCCCAGACCGGCGGCGGCATAGGCATTTGCGGCCCGCGCTGCCAGCCGCAGGAACTTGGCATGGCCGATCCGGCGTCCCTGCCAGGAAAGCAGGGGCGCGGTGCTGTCCATATGCGGCGCGAAAAGCGCATCATAAAGCATGTTGGGCGCCCTGTCGGGCGGCGGGTCATCCCCTGCGGTGCCATGCAGGTGGCAGCCGCAGTCGGGCGGGTGATCGGTGTGGTCGTGCATCGCCGCATCCTTGCCCGGGCCAGCGGCAGGGGACAATGCCGAATGCGTCACCGCACAGCGGCCTTGCATTGGGTGGCAGGGTCCCGCGCGCCATGGCTAGATCGGCCCCGGCCTGCGGTCCTCGGACAAAAGCACATTGGCCTCCAGGTCGCCGACGCCCGGCAGGGTCATGATCCGCCGCCGCAGCACCCGTTCGAAATCCGACAGGTCGCGGGCGACGACGCGCAGCCGGTAGTCATACATGCCCAGCACATGCTCGACCAGTTGCACCTCGGGGATCGCGGTCACGGCGCGTTCGAAATCCTCCAGGCTGACGCGGCCCTTGGTGGCCAGCTTGACCCCGAGAAAGACCGTCACGCCAAAGCCGAGCGCCTCTGCGTCCAGTTCGACCCGCTGCCCGGCCAGCACCCCCGCCGCGCGCAGGCGGCGCAGGCGGCGCCAGGTGGCCGGCTGGCTCAGCCCGACAACCGCGCCCAGGGCCGCGGCGCTGCGCCCGGCGTCGCGGGCCATCTCGCGCAGCAGGGCGCGGTCGGTGGCGTCCAGTTCCGTCATAGCGGCAGGCTCTCGTCGTCCTTGAGGGTCGCGACGGTCATCAAGGCCTCCAGCTCGGCGATATGGGGCAGGGCGAGGATGCGCGCGCGGTAAAGCTGCTGGTAGTGCGCCATGTCCCGCGCGATCACCGAGAGTCGCACATCGACCCGGCCAAGGAAGGTCTGGATCTCGACCACCTCGGGGATGTCGCGCGCGGCGACGATGAAGGCGTCGAAGGCATTGGCCTGCGTCTTTTCGAGGGTAAAGCGCAGGCTGACCGCCACCGCGTAACCCAGGGCCGTCCAGTCGATCTGCGCGCGCCGCCCCCGCAGGACGCCACGGTCCTCCAGCCGGGCCAGCCGCCGCGTGGCGCGCAGGGCCGTGACCCCGGCCCGGTCGGCCAGGTCCGCGGCGCTCAGGGCCGGATCGGCCTGCAACTGGCGCAAGAGGCGGCGGTCCAGATCGTCGAGCATGAAAACATGGATAATTCAGCGTACCGTGAATGACAACTTCATCTTGGCAAATAAACTCATGGAAACCCCTCTCGCCATCCGCGCCCGGCGGCGGCATAAAGGGGTCCGAGACAAGCAAGCCAACAGAAAGGACCGCCCCATGCGCGTCTATTACGATCGCGATTGCGACGTGAACCTCATCAAGGACAAGAAGGTCGCCATCCTCGGCTATGGCTCGCAGGGCCATGCCCATGCGCTGAACCTGCGCGACAGCGGCGCCAAGAACGTCGCCGTCGCCCTGCGCGAGGGATCGGCCTCGGCCGCCAAGGCCCAAGGCGAGGGTCTGCAGGTCATGGGCATCAGCGAGGCCGCCGCCTGGTGCGACCTGATGATGTTCACCATGCCCGACGAGCTTCAGGCCGAGACCTGGCGCAAGCATGTCCGCGATCACCTCAAGCCCGGTGCGGCCATCGCCTTCGCCCACGGCCTGAACGTGCATTTCGGCTTGATCGAAGCGCCCGAGGGTGTCGATGTGATCATGATGGCCCCCAAGGGCCCCGGCCACACCGTGCGCGGCGAATACGTAAAGGGCGGCGGCGTGCCCTGCCTGGTGGCCGTGGACCAGGACGCCACAGGCAAGGCCATGGAGATCGGCCTGTCCTATTGCTCGGCCATCGGCGGCGGGCGCTCGGGCATCATCGAGACCAACTTCCGGCAGGAGTGCGAGACCGATCTCTTCGGCGAACAGGCCGTGCTCTGCGGTGGCCTTGTCGAGCTGATCCGCATGGGCTTCGAGACCCTGGTCGAGGCCGGCTACGAACCCGAAATGGCCTATTTCGAGTGCCTGCATGAGGTCAAATTGATCGTCGACCTGATCTACGAGGGCGGCATCGCCAACATGAACTACTCGATCTCGAACACCGCCGAGTATGGCGAATACGTCTCTGGCCCGCGCATCCTGCCCTACGAGGAAACCAGAAAGCGCATGAAGGAGGTGCTGACCGACATTCAGAATGGCAGCTTTGTGCGCGATTTCATGCAGGAAAATGCCGTCGGCCAGCCCATGTTCAAGGCGACCCGCCGTCTCAACGACGAACACCAGATCGAACAGGTGGGCGAGAAGCTGCGCGCCATGATGCCCTGGATTTCGGCCGGCAAACTGGTGGACAAGGCCAAGAACTGAGGCGACGGAAATTCCAGAATTTCCGTGAAGTGACCGAATTTCTGGAAATTCGGTCCCGGTCCCGCAGGTGCAGGCTTGCGGGACCGTTTCGTTTCGGATCAGGAGGCCCGCATGACATCGCAACCGACACTGTCCAACTGGCTTTCCGTCAGTGCCCTTGGCCTGATCTGGGGTGGCACCTTCATGGTCGTGGCCATCGCGCTGCAGGGCTACGGCCCCCTGACCGTCGCCTGTGCCCGCACCACGCTGGGGGCGGTCTCGCTGCTGACCGTGCTGAAGATTCTCGGGCGGCCCTGGCCCGCGGGCCGTACCGTCTGGACCTACCTCGCGGTGATCGGGCCGCTGAACACCGCGCTGCCCTTCTTTCTGCTCAGCTGGGGCCAGCAACACGTGCCCTCGGCCTTTGCCGGGCTGGCGATGACGGCGGTACCGCTCTTCGTGCTGCCCCTCGCGCATTTGGTCAGCGACGAGAAACTGGCCCTGCGCAAGACGCTTGGCGTGCTCCTGGGGTTCATCGGCGCGGCGGTCCTGCTGGGGCCGGGGGCGCTGCGGCTGGGGCAGGGGGTCGTGCCGCTGGCGCAGCTCGCCTGCCTCGGCGCGGCGCTGTCCTATGCCGTGGCCTCGGTGCTGACCCGGCGCTGCCCGCCGGTGGATTCCATCGCCATGGCGGCGATCACCCTGGCCGTGGGCGCGGTCTGCCTGATCCCGGCGATGCTGCTGGTCGAAGGGCTGCCGGTGTGGCAGCCCGGAGCGCCGGGGCTGGCGATCCTCTTTCTGGGGCTTGTGCCCACGGCCCTCGCGGCGCTTTTGCGGGTCACGGTGGTGCGCAGCGCCGGGTCGGTCTTCATGACCTTGGTCAACTATCAGGTGCCGGTCTGGTCCATGGTCTTCGGCGCGCTGGTGCTGAACGAGGCCCTGCCGGGCCGGTTCTTCCTCGCGCTTGTCCTGATAGTGGCCGGTCTCGCAATCAGCCAGTGGCGCAACCAGTGGAGAGCCTTCGTCCCGCGGGGATAAGGCCGGGCACCGCGCAGGACCGCCGGCCGCCGTCGGCCCCGCAAAGCCCCAAGCTGACGCGGCTCAGCCCGTCTCGGTTGGTCTGATGAAGGTGCCGTTGCGCAGATCACGGACGGCCTGCTGAATCTCGTCGCGGGTGTTCATCACGATCGGCCCGTGCCAGGCCACCGGTTCCTGGATCGGCGCGCCCGAGATCAGCAGGAAGCGCACGCCATCTTCACCCGCCTGCACCGTGACCTCGTCGCCGGTGCCGAACCGGACCAGCGTGCGGTCGCCGGACATGTCGCGGATGTTGACCTCTTCGCCCATGACCTCTTTTTCCAGCAGCACACCCGCCGGGGTGCTGGCATCGGCAAAGGCCGCCTGTCCGGCAAAGACATAGGCAAAGGCCCGGCGGTAGGTGTCGATCCGAAAGGTCTTCTTCACCCCCGGCGGGACCGAGACATCGAGGTATTGCGGATCAGCGGCGATGCCGTCCACCGTGCCCGTCTTGCCCCAGAACTCGCCCACGATCACACGCACCACCGTGCCGTCGTCGTCGATCACCTCGGGGATTTCGCCGGCCTGCACGTCCTGGTAGCGGGGCGCGGTCATTTTCTGCGCCGAGGGCAGGTTGCCCCAGAGCTGGAAACCGTGCATCTGGCCGGCGGCGTTGCCCTTGGGCATTTCCTGGTGCAGGATGCCCGACCCGGCGGTCATCCACTGTACATCGCCCGCGCCCAGCGTGCCGGTGTTGCCCAGGCTGTCGCCATGTTCCACCGTGCCATTGAGCACATAGGTGATGGTCTCGATGCCGCGGTGCGGGTGCCAGGGGAAGCCGCTCAGGTAGTGCTCGGGCCGCTCGTTGCGGAAATCGTCGAATAGCAGAAAGGGGTCAAGTTCCGAGGGGTCCTGAAAGCCGAAGGCGCGGTGCAGGTGTACACCGGCCCCTTCCATGGTGGGTGTGGCCTTGCGGGTTTCCAGGGTGGGACGGATGGACATGGGGGCCTCCTGTATGTGGGTCTTGCCGTGATGTAGGGTCGGCAACGCCCGGCGCTCAAGCCGCACCGCCCAACCGCACCTGTGCAGGGGCGCACAGATCAATAGGCCAACTGTTCCAGAATGGCCTGAAGCGCAGCCTCGGTCGCGCCCTGCGCCCGGCGCACGACCCCGGACGCGGCCCGTGCCAGGCCCGCCTGCCCGCCCGCCTGCAAGCGTTGAACGGCGGCGGCCAGGTCCTCGGCCCCCGTCACGGACAGTGCACCGCCCTCGGCATCCAGCGCGGTGTAGATCTCGGCGAAATTGTCCACGTGGGGGCCGTGCAGGATCGCCGTGTCCAGTTGTGCGGGCTCATAGGGGTTATGCCCACCGACCCGCGCAAGCGAGCCACCGACAAAGGCGATCGGGGCCAGGCGGAACCAGAGCCCCATCTCGCCCATGGTATCGGCCAGGTAGACATCCGTCTGCCCATCCGGGACCTCGCCGCGGCTGCGCCGGGCTACGGTCAGCCTGGCCTCATGGATCAGGGCGGTGATTTCGGCGGCCCTCTCGGCATGGCGCGGGGCCAGGATCAGCAAACCGCCCACCTTTGCATGGGCGGCCAGAACCGCAGCCTCTTCGCCGGCATGGGTGGAGGCGGCGCACCAGACCGGTCGGTCGCCGATCTGCGCCCGCAGGCGGGCCAGCGCCTCGGGGTCATGCGGCAGCGCCGGCCGGTCCTGCTTGAGCGCGCCGGTCAGGCGCACCCGGTCGCCGTTCACGCCCACCCCCTGCAGCGCGTCCAGGGTCGTCTCTTCCTGCACGTGGATCTGGCGAAAGGGCGCGAGCACCGACCGCGCCGTCCCGGCGACGCGCCGCCAGCGCACCGCCGTCCGGGCCGAGACCCGCGCGTTGAGCAGCAGCATCGGCACATCCCGCCGCGCCACCTCGTAAAGCATCCGCGGCCAGAGTTCGCTTTCGACCCAGACCGCGACATTGGGCTGCCAGTGGCGCAGGAACCGGCGGCAGGCGGCCTTGGTGTCATAGGGGGCGACCTGGTGAAAGGCGCGCGGCGGCAGGTCGCGCGCCAGCATCGCGGCAGAACTCCGCGTGGTCGAGGTCACCATGACCTGCACATCGGGCACGGTATCCAGAAGCCGCCCGATCAGCGGCAGGATCGACTGGGTCTCGCCGACGCTGGCGGCGTGGAACCAGACCAGACGGCCCTCGGGCCGCTCGCGGGGGCTGCGTCCCCAGCGTTCGCCCAGCCGGTCGGGGTCCTCCTTGCCAAGGGCCAGCGCCCGGCGCTGCCAAAGCGCGAAGACCGGGCCGGTGAAGCGGCTGGCGGCCAGGTAGACCGCATGCGGGATCGAGAATGCCATGGCCTTGCCCCCCTTGTTTCAGGCTGTGCCCGCGCGGGACTTGCGCCGCCGCGTCTTCCAGCGCCGGTGCGTCCAGATCCACTGGCCCATGTGCGCGCGCACCCGCGCCTCGAGGCTGTCGTTGAGCGCCTGGGTCATGGTCAGCGCGTCGCTGTGCGGGATCGGGGCCTCTGTGATCAGGTCGAAGTGCAGGCCATCGGGCCTGCGCAAGCCGTAGAACGGCACCAGCAGCGCGTCATACTTCAGCGCCAGGTCGGCGGCGGAGGTCGCGGTCATGGCCGGTTTGCCGAAAAAGCGCAATTCGGTCCCGCGGTCCATGTGCTGATCATGCAGCACCCCCAGCACCCCTCCGGCGCGCAGGTGACGCACCATGCCGGCCATGCCGGCCCGTCCCCGCGCGAATAGCATCCCGCCGCCCCGTTCCATGACAGCCCGGTAGCGCCTGTCGAAGGGCCGGTTGTTGAACGGCCGGTACAGCGAGCCGACATCGAACCCGCGCTGCAAGAGTGCGCGGCGATAGGCGTCGTAATTGCCGATATGGCCCGAGGCGATGATGACGGGGCGGCCGGCCGCGCGGGCCTCCTCCAGCGCGGCGACCCCCTCGCCCCCGAAAGAGGCGGCGCGCGCCATGCGGTCCAACCCCTCGGGCGAGAACTCCTCGATGAAAAGCCGCCCGATCGTGTCGGGCACCGCCCGCTCCAGCGCCGCGACCTCGGCGGCCGGCAGATCAGGTAGGACATGGGCCAGGTTCTCGCGCACCCGCGCGCGCAGGCCCAGCGGCCCCGACAGGCCGACCATGGCGCGGCCCGCCAACCGCACCCGCGCGCCATAGGGCAGCCCGCGCAACAGCCCCAGCCCGGCGGCAAGCCCCGCGTCTTCCAGCCTCTCGCCCATGGTGACCGGCGCCTCCGCCATGCCCGCCCTCCTGATCGTCGGACCCTGCCATAGCACCAAGCCCGGGCGGCGGGAACACCCCGCCGGGCGCGCTTGTCCCGGCCCGCGCTTCGGGCTATCACCCACACAGTGACCAAACCGGGGCCTTGATGACACCGCCTGGACAGAAACTGCGCCGCTGGCGCCAGGGCCTGCGCCCCCGGGCCATTGCCAATGCCGCCGACCGCCGGCGGGCGCAGCGCTACGTGCGCTGGCTCGATCACGGCATTCTGCGCAATCTCTGGCACAACCAGTCCGAGTTCGCCCCCGGCGCCTGGCGGTCCAACTACCCTGACGCGCCTCGAATCGCGCGCCTGGCGCAAATGGGCATCCGCAGCATCATCACCCTGCGCGGGGCGGGGCCGTCGCCCTTCTACCTGCTGGAACAGGAATCTTGCGCGCGCCACGGTATCGCACTGCACGCGGTCGCGCTCAGGTCGCGCGCTGCCCCGCACAAGGACGCCATGCAGGCGATGATCGCGCTGTTTCGACGGGTCGAGCGCCCGCTGCTGATCCACTGCAAGTCGGGGGCCGACCGCGCGGGACTGGCCAGCGCCATCTACCTAATGGTGATCGAGGGCGCGCCGCTGGACCGCGCGCGCCGCATGCTCTCGGCGCGCTACATCCACTTCCGCTGGACCCGGACCGGCGTGCTGGACATGCTGCTGGACGACTTCGCCGCCTCCGACGCACCTGACTTCGAGACCTGGCTGGACCGCGACTATGACGCCGACGCCTTACAGGCGCGGTTCGAGCGGCGCTAGCGTGCGCCAGCTTTGAGGGGGGCTCGAATCGTGTTCCGCTTGCGTCACCAGTGCGAAACCGGGGCAGCTAATGGCCCGGCACCCTGTGATGGTCGGGCAGTATCCCATGATCGGACAATTGGTGTCGGGCAAGCCCTCGGGGCGGCCGCGCTCCGGCGCTTGACAAGCGGGGAAAAGACGCAGGGGCTTCGCACTCGGCCTGGACGTCGGGCCGGGTGGCGATCAGCGGCCCGCCTTACCGTCTGACGAGCCCGTCCCGGCCAAGCGCGCTCAGCCCCACGGCGATCAGGATGATCGTCCCGACCAGGACTTCGCGCACGTAGCTATCGACACGCATCTGCGTCAGCCCGTTGTCGAGCACCCCCAGCACCACAACGCCCGCGAGCGTCGCCAGGACCCTTGGCTGCCCGTCGCGGGTGAGGGTCATGCCCAGAAAGACCGCCGCGATGGCCGTCAGCATCAGGCCGTCGCCCTGTGTCGGGTTGGCCGAGGCGACCCGGCTTGCATACATCAACCCCGCCAGCGCGGCCCCGACCCCGGTGAAGGCGAAGGCGGTCAGGCGCAGCGGGCGGACCGGAACACCGGCCAGCCGGGCCGCCTCGCGGTTGCCGCCGATGGCATAGAGGCGGCGGCCATAGGTCGTCTGTTCAAGCACCACCCAGACGACAAGCACCACCAGGGCGGCCACGATCACCAGGTTCGGCAGCACGAGCACGCGGTCATCCACGCCGGCCAGCGGTGGTCCGCCGCGCGCGAAATCGCCAAAGGCCGCGGGTATGTCGCGCCCGAAGATGGTCCGCCCGTCGCTGATCAGGAAGGCCAGGCCGCTGAAGACGGTCAGGGTCGCCAGGGTTCCGACAAAGGGCAGGATTCCCACGATACTGACGATGATCCCGTTGAACAGCCCGCCCGCCAGCCCCACGGCGAGGGCCGCGGCGACGGCCGCCGGGATCGACCAGTCCTGCACGAAAAGCGTGGCGGCGACGATGCCCGACAGCGAGGCCATGGAACCGACCGAGAGATCGAAGTCGCCCATGACCATCACCACGGTCATGGTGGCCGCGATGACAGCCAGCATGCTGATTTGCTGGCCAATGTTGAGCCAGTTGCGCAGGGTCAGGAAGGTCTCGGGCAGGCTTGCGGCAAAGAAGACCACCACCGCGATCATGCCGAAAAGCCCGCCGAACCGTCGGATCAGCCACATCATGCCACCTGTTCTGTCTTGTCGACGTGATAAAAGCGCGCCAGAAGCGCGGCCTCGCTCAGTCCCTCGGCATCGAGGGTCTCGGCCAGGCGCCCGTCTCGCATGACCGCGATGCGGTCGCAAAGCCCGATGATCTCGGGCAGGTCCGAAGAGGCCATGAGGATGGCGATGCCCTGGGCGCTCAGGCGGCGGATCAGGCGGTAGATCTCGAACCGGGCGCCGATGTCGATGCCGCGCGTGGGCTCGTCGAGCAGAAGAACCCGGGGGTTTCCGGCCAGCGCCCGCGCGAAAAGCACCTTCTGTTGATTGCCACCCGAAAGCTCGCGACAACTCTGGTCGACCGAGGCCGCCTTGAGTGTCACGGCCTGCCCCAGCTCCCGGGCCAGCCGGCGCTGTCGGCCATGGTTCAGAAACAGCCGCGCCCGGGCCAGCGCGCCCAGATGCGGCAGCACGACGTTTTCCGAGATCGACCGGCCCAGCATCAGACCCTGCGACCGGCGCTCGCGCGGGACATAGGCGATGCCGTGACGCCAGGCCTCGGCGGGGGACCCCCCGACCGGCACAGCGTCGGCCGTGACGGTGCCCGCCTCCGCGGGGATCGCGCCGACGATGGCCTGCAGCAGCGTGCCGCGCCCGGAGCCGGCCACCCCGGCCACGCCCATGATTTCCCCGGCCCGCACCGAAAGGTCCGCCGAGACCACCCGCCCGGCCCGCAGGCCCGCGACGCATAGCACCTCGGGGCCGGGGGTCTGGTCCATTTGCCGGTCCGGGAACAGGCCGCTGATATCCCGGCCCGTCATTTCCTCGATGATGGTCTGCTGGCTGGTCTCGGACAGCGGCCGCGTCGAGACCCTGCGGCCGTCGCGCAGCACGGTCACGCGGTCGGCGAGCTGCAGAACCTCGGGCATGCGGTGCGAGACATAGAGAATGCCCGCGCCCTGCCGGATCAGGTCGCCGATGACATCGAACAGGCGCTCGGATTCCTCGGATGTGAGCGCGGCCGTGGGTTCGTCCATGACGTAAAGCCAGGGCGCGCGCAGGCCGTCCCCGATCAGTGTTGCCGCGATGCGCACAAGCATCTGGTCCCCGGGGCCAAGGTCCGACATCGGCCGGGCCGGGTCGAGCCTGCCAAGGCCCAGCCGCCCCAGCGCCTGCGCCGCGGCGGTGTTCAGCGCGCGCCAGTCCACCAGGCCCAGCCGCCGCGGGTAAGGGTGGTCGAGGTGCATGTTTTCCGCGATCGACAGGCCCGGCACGGCGTGCAGTTCTTGATGGATGAAGCGCAGGCCGGCCGCCCGCACCGACGCCGGGTTGGCCGGGGGCAGTTCCGTACCGTCCAGCAGCAGCCGCCCGTTGTCCGGCCGATCCAGCCCGGCAAGGATACGGATCAGCGTGGACTTGCCGGCGCCGTTTTCGCCCATGAGCGCGTGCACCTCGCCCGATCCAAGCGTGAGGCTCACATCGTCAAGGGCCTGCACGGCGCCGAAGCGCCGCCCGATATGGCTGAGATCGAATTGGGTCATGACACCGGGCGGGGCCCTCCGGGGGGGCGCGCGCGCCCCCTGGTCCCTAGTCCGCGTTCGCGGCGGTGATAAGTTGCGTGGGCACGTAGATCACGCGCCGGACCAGCTCTTCGCCCGCCAGCAGACGCGCGACCGTGTCGGCGGCGGTCTGGCCGATGCCCTCGAAATCCTGTGCGACCGAGGCCTCGAAACTGCCGCCCGCGGCGATGGCCTCGCGGGCCTGCGGGTTGGCGTCGATCCCGGTGATCACGATCCCTTCGTCGTCGCGTCCCGCGGCCTCGATGGCCTGCAGGGCCCCCAGGGCGGGCTGGTCCCAGGCCGCCCAGACCGCGGCGATGCTGCCCGGCTCGGGATTGGCGCCCAGGATCGCCTCCATCTGGGCACGGCTGTCCGCGATGCCGCCATCGCTCACATCCGGGGTGATCCGGTCCAGAACCTCGATGTCTGGGAAGTTGCCGAACACCGCATCCGCGACGACGCCGCGCACCTGCACCGGCGGGAAGGGGTCGAAGGTGAACATCACGACGCCGCCTTCGCCGCCGATCCGGTTGGCGACGTAGACGGATGTCTCGGCCGCCATGGCATAGCCGTTCGAGGTGACATTGGCCGCCACGAGAGGGTCGCTGCCCGCATCCATGCCCACCACAGGGACGCCCGCCTCGGCGGCCGTCTGCAGGCCCGCGCCCACCTGGGCGGGATCGACGTTGATGACGATGGCATCGACGCCCTGGGTCACCACGTCTTCCATCCGGCTGATCACGGCGGCCACATCCCCGGCGGTGTCGATGACATTGAGATCCCATCCGGCCTCTTCGGCGCGGGCGGTGAAGCCATCCACGTAGAACTGCGTTCCCGGCTGCGCGAGATAGGGCGTGATGACAGCGACGTCCTGGGCCAGGGTCGGTGCGCCAAGGCCCATGGCCATGCTCAGGCCGATCAGTGTGGAACGGAATGTCATGCGGTGTCTCTCCCTGTGGTGTTGACCTACTGCTCGGCGTATCTTGCGGACGGACCGCTTGGATGTCCATAGACACTGACGACAGGAGGGGCCGTGACCGTCTCGCAATCAGATCCCGTGCTCATCGGGCTCGACATCGGCACCAGTTCGGTCAAGGGGCTGATGACCGCGCCGGGCGGAGCGTGCCTTGCCGCCTATTCCGCCCCGTGCCAGACCACCCATCCAGCGGCGGGCGGGGCCGAACAGGACCCCGCCGACTGGATGCGCCACGTCGCGGCGGCGCTGGCGCGGTTCGCCGCCCATCCCCGGGCCGCGCAGGTCGCGGCCATCGGGGTGACCTCGCAAGTCAACAGTCATGTCTTCTGCGATGCCCGGGGGCGTCCCTTGCGCCCGGCGATCACATGGCAGGACACCCGCGCCGCCGCCCAGGCGGCACGTCTGGACGCGGCTCTGACGCCGGAGGCAAAGATCGCGGCCCTCGGCGCGCCGATCCCGATCGACGCCAGTCACGCCCTGTCGCGCATGGCCTGGCTGGCGCAGGTCGCGCCCGAGGTCTGGCAGAACACAGCCCATGTCCTGTTGCCCAAGGACTATGTGATCGCCGGGCTGACGGGCGAGATTGCAAGTGATCCGATCTCGGCCGTCGGCCTTGTCGGGCCGGACCTGGCCTATGCGGGCGCCATTCTGGACCTCTGGCCCGGGGCCTCGGCGGTACTGCCACGGCTGGCTGACCCGCTTGATATTGTCGGCCGGGTCGCCGCCGGGCATCCCTTCGCGGGCACGCCGGTGGCCCTGGGCACGATGGATGCCTGGGCCGGCATGTTCGGTCTGGGGGTCGTCACCGATGGGCAGGGCTTTTACCTGTCGGGCACGAGCGACGTTCTCGGGCTGATCTCGAGCCTTGGCACAGGGACCGCGGGGATCGTCACCTTTCCCGAATGGCGCGGGCTGCGGCTGCACGCGGGGCCGACGCAATCGGGCGGGGCGTCGCTTGAGTGGCTGTCGCAGGTGGTCGGTCAGCAGGTCGATGCGCTGGCACGGCTGGCCGGGGCGGCCGAGGTCACGGCGCAGGGCCCGCTGTTCCTGCCGCATCTGCAGGGCGAACGCGCGCCACTCTGGGACAGCCGGTCGCGCGGGGCCTTCTGCGGCATGACAGGCGCGACCGGCCCGGGCGATCTTGTCGTCGCGGTCATGGAGGGCGTTGCCTTTTCGGCGCGCATGGCGCTCGAGGCGGTGGAGACCAGCGGCGCGCAAACCCTGCAGCGCCTGCGGTATGGCGGCGGGGGCGCGCGCTCCGATGCCTGGAGCCGAATTCGCGCGACGGCCCTCGGCCGCAGCCTTGACCGGGTGGCGTCCTCCGATGTCGGTGCGGTCGGCGCGACGGTGATGGCGGGCGCGGCCTCGGGCGCGATGTGCAACCTGTCGGATGCGACAGGCGCGCTGGTCTCGCTGGATCGGTCCTTTGACCCGGACCCCACAGAGGCATCCCGGATGGAGGACCGATACGCGGCCTTTTGCGAACTCTACCGCGCGCTTGGCAACGTCAACGCGCTGATCGACCCGGTCCGTGACGACGGCTGATGGGCCGGCACGCGGCCGGACTCCTGGGCGCGGCAGGCTGCAATGGCCGAATATCCGTCCTTCGGGCGGGCCCGGGGGCTCCATGCATTTGCTGCATGGCGGCATTGCCCATTTGGCGGTTTTTGCAGGTGCAGCATGCGCCTAGATAGAGATCAAGCGACGCACAACGCGCCGAAACGAAACCGTAACCGAAAGAGGCCCCTCATGGCACATATCACCGACATCCACGGTCACGGCCCCTCGCTGTCCGAGCGGGTGGCCATGCTGCGCGACGGTCTGGCCCACCGCGCCGCCAAGCGCAAGGCCTACCGCAAGACCTATGATGAACTGTCCCGCGTCAGCGACCGCGATCTTGCGGATATGGGCATCCATCGCTCCATGATCCCCGGCATCGCCCAGCAGGCGGCCGACGAGGTCTGAAAAAACACCGGAATCGGGGTCTCTCTCCTCCTCCCTGAGGCCCTGACACAGGTGGACCGCTCTCTCCTCCTCCCTGAGCGGGACACCGACCAGAAGACGCGGCGATGCCTCTCCTCCTCCCTGGCATCGCCGCTGTCTTTATTTGCTCTCCGGATACGACACCTCCGCGCCGATTCGGCCCGGAGCATCGACCGCCGCGGTTCCAACGCGGCAGGCGGTCTTCTGCGCCCTGCATCTTGTGCCGGGCGGCAAGTCAATATCCCCCCGCGTGTCTTGGCCGCGCGCCGTGCCGGGCTATCTGAGCCCCGCAGCGAAAGCCAAGGATCACCAGCATGCCGCAGACCGCCAAGATCATCCTGACCGACCTGGCCTTGCCCGCCCGGATCGGCACCTATGGCCCCGGCGACACCGTGCCCGAGGCGCATCTGCTCGACCTGACCCTCTGGACCGATCCGGCGCTCGTTCTGGTCGCGGGCGACGGGATGGCGCATGTCTTCGACTATGACCCGCTGGTGGCCGAGATCGACCGGCTCGCCCGCGACGGGCATTATGCCACGCAAGAGTGGCTGATGACCCGCATCGCGCGCGCCTGCGCCGCCCATGCGCCGATCCGTATGCTTGACATGACCCTGCGCAAGCACCCGGTGCGCGCCGGCAGTGGGGCCCTTGGTGTGTCGCTGCATCTGGATGCCCAAGCCCTGGCCGGGCTGCGCTGAGGCCGCACCATATTGCCCCGGCGTGGCGCCGCGATAGATCGCGCCGCGAGAAGGAGACACGAGATGCCCCACACCGAGGCCACCCGCGCGGCAGGCCTGCAAATACTGGCCGATTTCACGCCGCGTATGGGACGGCGCTATGCCAACGGGCGCAACACGGATCGTGGGCCGGGGGCGCATCGGGATGTCTCGACGCTCTCGCCCTATCTGCGGCGCAGGCTGCTGACGGAACGCGAAACCATCGCCGCCGCGCTTGACGCGCACGGGCCGGAGGTGGCCGAGAAATTCGTGCAGGAGGTCATCTGGCGGGGCTATTTCAAGGGCTGGCTGGAATGCCGGCCGCAGGTCTGGGCCAGCTACCGCGACGGGCTGGCGCAGGACCTCGCCATCCTCGACACCGACCGCCGCTTGCGCCGTGACGTGACGCGCGCCCTGGCGGGCGAGACGGGGCTGGCCTGTTTCGACGCCTGGGCGCAGGAACTGTCCGAAACCGGGTATCTGCACAACCATGCACGGATGTGGTTTGCCTCGGTCTGGATATTCACGCTGGGGCTGCCCTGGCGGCTGGGGGCGGATGTCTTCTATCGTCATCTTCTGGACGGGGACCCGGCCTCGAACACACTGGGCTGGCGCTGGGTCGCCGGCCTGCACACCCGGGGCAAGCCCTACAAGGCGCAGGCCTGGAACATCGCGAAGTTCACCGATGGCCGCTTCGCCCCGCGCGACGCCGATCTTGCGCAGGACGTGCAGGGGCTGGAGCATTTGGAACCCGAGGGCCTGCCCGAGGTCCGTCCGCTGCGCGCGCCCGTGTCCCCCGATCACGCGGCCCCGACCGCCCTGCTGATCACCGAAGAGGACGGCCGCGTCGAGGATTTCGCCCCCAAGGCGCTGGATATCCGCGCCGCCGCGACGTTGACCGCTAGCCACCTGCGCTCGCCGCGCGCGGTGTCTGACAATGTGGCGGCGTTCGAGGTCATGGCGCTGGCCGATGTCGCCGCGCGCGCCGGGGTGGCGACGACGCAGATGCGCGCGGGCGTGCCCGCCGACCTGGCGCGCTGGGCCGCCCGCGCCGGGGCGCGCCAGATCGTCACGCCCTATGTGCCGACCGGCCCGCTGCGCGACTGGCTGGACGAGGCGCGCCCCGCACTGGACCAGGCCGGTATCACCCTGGCCGAGTGGCAGCGCGACTGGGACCGGCTGATCTGGCCCCATGCCACCGCCGGGTTCTTCAAGGTCAAGAAACAGATCCCCCGCATCTTGCACGCGGCGGGCCTGTCATGACCCGCACCCTCGTCATCGGCGCCGGCATGGCCGGCATCGCCTGCGCACGGGCGCTCAGGGACGCCGGCCGCCCGGTGCGCGTGATCGACAAGGGCCGCGGTATCGGCGGGCGCATGGCGACACGCCGGGCCGAAACCTCGGCGGGGCAGCCCCTGCGTTTCGACCACGGAGCGCAATATGTCACCGCCCGCGATCCCGGGTTTGCGGCGCTGCTGACCGCGTCGGCGGCGGCGGCCCTCTGGGCGGATGGCGCAGCACATCCGCATTACGTGGGCCTGCCCGGCATGTCGGGGCTGCCCCGCGCCCTGGCCGACGGGCTGGACGTGTCCCTTGGCGTCGAGGTGGCCGAGGTCCGCCGGGCCGGGGCAATCTGGCAGGTGGCAACCCGCGACACGGTGATGGAGGCAGAGCACGTGGTCCTGGCGGTGCCCGCGCCCCAGGTCGCACCGCTGATCGGCGCCGATCACCCGCTCGCCGCCCGGCTGGAGGCGGTGGAGATCGCCCCCTGCCTGACGCTGATGGCGGCCTTTCCTGCCGATGCGCCCGCGCCCTTCGTGAGCCGCAAGCTGTCAGAGGGGCCGCTGGCCTTCATCGCACGCGACAGCAGCAAGCCGGGCCGCCCGGGCGGGGCCGTCGCGTGGGTGGCGCAGGCCAGCCCCGGCTGGTCGGCCGCGCACCTGGAACAAGACAGGCAAGAGATCGCCCGCCGGATGCTGCCGCCGCTTTGTGCCGAGATCGGGGCCGCGGCGGACAGCGCGCTGCATGTCGCGGCGCATCGCTGGCGCTATGCCCGCGTGACGGCACCGCTGGGCAAGGCTTTTGTGCGAGACGCCAGCGGCACGCTGCACCTGGGCGGCGACTGGTGCCTAGGGCCACTGGTCGAGGCCGCCTGGGCCAGCGGCACCGCCATCGCCGCGGATATCATGGCGGGTTCGGATGCGTGACGACCCGCGCATTGCTGGCCTTCTCCGCCTGATCACGGGGGCGCTGCATCCCGCGCCTGGCGTGGGGCGGATGGTGCTGGCGCTGGTCATGGGGGCGCTGTGCCACGCGCTCTTTGCCGCCGCGGTGCTGGCCATGATCGCGGCCATGTTCTTCGGGCTGAGCGAGAGTCTGGGCACCGTGCCCTGGCCCTGGGCCGCGCTGGCCAACGCCGCGCTGATCGTCCAGTTCCCGCTGGTCCACTCGGCCTTGCTGACGCCGCGCGGCGGGACTCTTCTGACGCGGCTGATCCCCGGCCGCCACGGCGGCACGCTCGCCACCACCAGCTATGCCGTCATCGCCTCGGCCCAGTTGCTGGCGCTCTTCGCGCTCTGGACCCCCTCGGGCATCGTCTGGTGGCGGGCCGAGGGTGCGGCGTTCTGGGCGATTTGCGGCGCCTATGCCGCCGCCTGGCTGCTGCTGATCAAGGCCAGTTTCGACGCCGGGGCCGAGGTGCAATCGGGCGCGCTGGGCTGGATGTCGCTGCTGGCCGGGCGCAGGCCGGTCTTTCCCGACATGCCCGTGCTGGGCCTGTTCCGGGTCATCCGCCAGCCGATCTACGTCGCCTTCGCCCTGACGCTCTGGACGGTGCCGGTCTGGACGCCGGACCAACTGGCCCTGGCCGTCAGCTATACCGCCTATTGCCTTCTGGCCCCGCGCCTGAAGGAACGCCGCTTTGCCGCGCGCTACGGGAGCCGCTTCGCGGGGTATCGCGCGCGGGTGCCCTATGTCCTGCCCAAGAGGAGGCCCGGAAATGCGCAACGACCTGACGATCTATGACGCCGTTGCCGATCACTGGTGGTCGGACGAGATCCGCTGGGTGCGCACGCTCAAGAACCTCGTGCCGGGCCGGCTGTCCTGGTTCGACCGCCAGATCGACTGGGCGGGCAAGCAGGTGCTGGACCTTGGCTGCGCCGGGGGCTTTATGGCCGAGGCGCTGGCCGCGCGCGGCGCGGCGGTGACGGGCATCGACCCCGCCGAACAGGCCATCGCCGCCGCCCGCGCCCATGCCCGCGCGGCCGGGCACGCCATCGCCTATGACGTTGGCGTGGGCGAGGCGCTGCCCTATGGCCGGGCTGGATTCGATGCCGTGGTCTGCGTGGACGTGCTCGAACACGTCAGCGACCTTGACCGGGTGCTGTCCGAGGTGGCCCGCGTGCTGCGCCCCGGTGGCCTGTTCCTGTTCGACACGATCAATCGCAACCCGGTGGCACGGCTGGCCACCATCACAATGGCCGAGGACATCCTGCACCTGCTTCCAAAGGGCACCCATGACCCGGCGCTGTTCATCAAGCCGGCTGAGCTGCGCGCGGGGTTGGCCCGCGCCGGTTTCGCGCCCGGTCCGATGACCGGCCTCGGCCCGCGCGGGATCACCCGGCGGGGCGATCCGACCTTCGGACGCCTGCCGCTCAAGACGGTGCTCTACATGGGAACGGCGCGGAAACCCGAGGTGTGATCGCCGCCCTCGGTGACAGGTCTCAGCCCAGCCAGGCCAGCATCAGCTTTGCGATGTCGTCGGGGGATTCCTCATGCGCAAGATGGCCCAGGTCGGGCAAAGTCTCGACCCGGCAGGTGGGAATGCGCCCCGCGGCGCGGTCGGCAACGCGCGGCGGCACCGCCTTGTCCAGCGCGCCTGTGACGAACAGGCACTCTGATGTGATACGGTCCAGGCGGCCGAGCAACGGGTCGATCCGCCACTGGGCCATCATCTGCAAGGTGGCTTCGACATGACGGCGATCCGCGATCAGCCGGGCGTAGAGCGCCAGACCCTCGGCCTCGAGCCGCGAGCCGGTGCTCTCGATCAGCCGCCGCGCCCGGCCGGGGCTGGGCGATCCCAGCGAAAACAGGGGCGCGGTCAGGGGATTCAGCGCAAGCAGCTTGGCCAGTGCCGGAAACAGCCAACCGGCGGGGCCTTCGAAATTGCCCAGCGCGGGGTTCAGGCCGATGATGCGCGGGGCGGGCCGCCCTGACGCCTGCGCCGTCTCGCTCAGCCGAAGGGCGATGGCCGCGCCGGCCGAGTGGCCGATCACCACGCCGGGCGACCAACCATGGGTCGTGCAAAGCGCCGCGATATCCTCGGCCATGGCGTCGAGTCCGCATCGGCGCAGCGTGCCCGCCCGGGTGAAGCCCTGCCCGGGCAGGTCCAGTGCGACGACATGGAACCTCTCGGCCAGGATCGGCAGCACATCGCGCCAGCTGTGGGTCGAGGCCCCGGCACCATGCAGCAACAGAAGGGTTTCGCCCGTGCCGGTTTCCTGCACGTGCCAGTCGTGCGGGCGGCAGCGCAGGCGGCGCGACAGGGCGCTGTTGGGCCAGTCCGGCAGATCGCGGGTCCAGTCCACGGCTCAGCCTCCGCCCAATGCGCTGTCGATGGCCCCCGACAGGCGCTGGGCATCGGCCCGGGGCAGGGTGATGCAGTCGACCGCAAGGTATCCGGCCAGGGCGGCGGCTTCCCGGCCCGGGCGCGGCGCGGTGTCGATGACGCAGCCCTGGTCGGTGGCGCCGCGCAGCAGGGCGGCGGTGGTTTCGGCGTCGGCGCGCGCGGCCGCGCGCCCGCTCTTGCCATCCAGCGCGACATTGGCCCGGCCATCGGTCAGCAGGGCGAAGGCCGGGGTCAGGCCGCGGCGGCGGGCCTGGTCCGACAGCGCGGCGGCGGCCTGTAGCCCGGCCGCCAGCGGCGTGCCGCCACCGCCGGGCAGGGCGGCCAGCCGCCGCTTGGCCTGCACCAGCGAACGCGTGGGCGGCAGCAGCGTCTCGGCCGCGCTTCCGCGAAAGGCCACCACGGCGACATGGTCGCGCCGGGCATAGGCCTGCCCCAGCAGCAGCTCCACGGCGCCCTTTGCCTCGGCCAGACGGGCCATGGCCGCGGAGCCCGAGGCATCGACCACGAAGATCACCAGCCGGTCCGAGCGGTCCTCATAGCGGCGCAGGCGGATGTCGCCGGGGTGGATCACGACCCGGGCCGCGCCGTGCCGCGCGCGCAGCGCTTGCCAGGGGGCGGCAGCGCGCAGGGTGGCGATCACGTCGATGCGGGCCCGCCCATCGGGGCGGCCCGGGCGGGCAGGCAGGGGGCGGCCGTGGCGGTTGCCGCGCCGCCGTGCCCCCGCCCCGCCGCCCGAGAGCGCGCCGCGGGCGCGTGTTCGGGCCGCGACCCGGTCCAGCAGCCCGTCGGGCAGCAGAGCCGCCACCGCGTCGATCAGCATCTCGTCGGGCAGCTCCGGGCCGGGATCGGTCGCGGTATCGTCCCCCGCGTCCTCTGTGTCCGGGTCGGGGGTTTTGTCTTCCGAGGTCTCTTCGGTGTCCTCGGGCGTTTCGGGCAGCTGCGTGGCGCGCACGGGGTAGACCAGCTCGGCGGCCTCGGTCAGATGCGCCTCGCACAGCGCCTCGGCCCCGTCGAGGGCTGCCAGTGCCCGTGCCGCGGTCAGCGCCAGTATCGGCGCGCGCAGGCTGTCGATGCCGAATTGCACGGCCAGCGTCGTGAGCGTGGCAAGCGCCGTCTCGGACAGCGGCAGGTCGGCGAGCCGCGCCCGGGCTGCGTCGATCTCGGCCGGGGCGGGCAGGGTGGCGGCGACCTGCGACCAGTGCAGCCCCGACAGATCCACGTGAAAGGCCAGCCGGTCCTGCAGGCCCATCGGGGCGGCCTCCTCGGGCTCGGCGCCCTCGTCCAGCAGCACCAGCGCATGGCCGGACGGCGCGTCCAGAAGTTGCCCCAGCCGCGCGGCCAGCCCCGGCGGGCAACGTTCGGCCATGGGCAGGATCAGCAGGCCGGGCGTTTCCACCAGCCCGGGATCGCGCACCATGCGCCCCTCGGCGAGGGAGGCGGCGATGTTGAGCCCGCCGAAAAGCTGCGTATCGCTGATCTCGGGGTGAATGCGGCGCTGCGGGCCCGGCAGTTTGGCCAGGGCGGCCTCGGCGGTCTGGCGCACCGGACCCACGCGGGCGCGCAGGGTCAGCCCGCCCAGGCCCGCTGGGTTGACCGCCAGCGCCGCCATGGCCCGCATGGTGCGGGTCCAGGCCAGCGGCGCGCTCATGCGAGCACGTCGGCCACCGCGCGGGTGACGCGGGCGGTCGATCCGGCCTCGTCCAGCGGATCGCGGCGCAGCCGGTGGCCCAGGGCCAGCGGTGCGATGGCGCGCAACTGGTCGCGGGTGATGGCGGCGGCGCCTTCATGGGCGGCCAGCGCCCGCGCCGCGCGCAGCAGGGTCAGTTCGCCACGCAGCCCGTCGGTGCCCAGTGCCAGCGAGAGGTTGGCACAGTCGCGCAGGATGTCCTCGGGCGTGGCGACGCCGGCCAGTGCGGTGCGGGCGGCCAGGATACGCGCGCGCAGGGCGGCGTCCTCGGCCTGCCAATGGGCGAGGAAGGTCTCGGTCTCGGTCTCGTAGGCGCTTCGGCGGCGGATCACCTCGATGCGGTCCTCGATGGTGTCCGGCGAGGTGACCTCGACCGACAGGCCGAACCGATCCAGCAGTTGCGGCCGCAGCTCGCCCTCTTCGGGGTTGCCCGATCCGACCAGCACGAAGCGCGCCGCGTGGCGGATCGACAGGCCCTCGCGCTCTACCGCGTTGACGCCCGATTGCGCCACGTCGAGCAGCAGGTCGACGATGTGATCCTCCAGAAGGTTGACCTCGTCGATATAGAGATAGCCGCGGTTGGCGCGGGCCAGCAGGCCGGGCTCGAAGGCTTTCTCGCCCTGCGTCAGCGCGCGTTCGATATCAAGCGCGCCGGTCACGCGGTCCTCGGTCACGCCCAGCGGCAGGTCCACCACTGGGGTGGGGCGCGTGGTCAGGTCGGTCGCGGTGACAGCGGCCCAGTCTGGGCAGTCCTCGGGACGTTCCGAGTTCACCGGGCAACCGCGCACAACCGTCACGGGGGGCAGCAGGGCGGCGAGGGCGCGCACGGCCGTGGATTTGCCCGTGCCGCGGTCACCAAAGACCAGGACGCCGCCGATGCCGGGGTCGATGGCGGTCAGCACCATGGCCAGTTTCATCTGGGTCTGGCCGACGATGGCGGAAAAGGGGAAGGGGGTCGTCATGCGGATAGGTCCAGTTCGTCCAGGGGGTGCGTGCCGTGCCAGCTGCCCGCGTCGCCGAGGATGCGAAAGCGGGCATAGAGTTCCTCGCGGAACCAGTTGCCCTCGCGCACGGCGCGCACGGCGCGGGCATGGGGGCCGTCGGCGCGGGCGAAATCGCTCATGCTCTGGCGGTCGGGCCAGATCGAGAAGGTGACCTGGCGCAGCAACGGCACCTCGCCGATGCCGATCTTGAAGGCGACGTTGCGGTCGGCGCCGATCACAGCGCTGATGTCGGGCACGCGCCGCCAGAAGCGCAGCGCCTTGCCCGGGCGCAGGCTGGCGCGGGTCAGGGCGGCCAGCGGGCCGTCCGGCACCGGGCCTTCGGGGATGAAGGGGGCGACGCCCGACCATTTGCCCCGCACCGAGACTGGCGCGAGAAAGACCGTCCAGGCCTCTTCGGCGCGGGCCCGGTAGCGCCGGAAAAGCCCAGCATTGCGCAGCCGCGCCCGCGCCGTAGCCTCGTCGGGCCAGGTGGCCAGAATCGCGTAGACCCCGGTGTCGGGCCGGGGCGTGAACCCCTCGCCGGTGCCCGAGCCGCAGAGCTTCCAGAAACCGAGGTCGGGCACACGCGGCAGCACCAGGCGCGCGGCCCCCATCATGCCGAAGGCCCAGAGGCGGGGCATCCCGGGGGCGAATCGGAAAAAGCTGATGGTGACGGTCTGGATGGTCCGGCTCCTGTCGTGATGCGCGCGTGACAGTCTTAGACTGACACGCGCAATGTCCCGAAGAAAGAGACATAATGACCGATTGTCAATCAAAGTTGACATGTGTAGCCTTGTCCCATGTTGACACGTCTCGACCCCGGCCTGGTGGAAAGGCCTGACACTGCCGTCGCCCCCCGCGCGGTGATCATCGGCGCGGGGCTTGGCGGCCTCGCTTCGGCCATGCGCCTGGGCGCGCGGGGCTACCGTGTCGTGGTGCTTGACAGGCTGGACGGGCCCGGCGGGCGCGGCTCGGCGATCTGGCAGGACGGCCACAGGTTCGACCTCGGCCCGACAATCGTCACCGTGCCGCAGCTGTTCCGCAGCCTCTGGGCGGCCTGCGGGCGCGATTTCGACGCCGAGGTGGACCTGCGCGCGCTTGATCCCTTCTACGAGATTCGCTGGCCCGACGGCAGCACCTTCACCGCGCGGCAGGGCGACGCGGCCATGCGCGCCGAGGTTGCGCGCCTCTCGCCGGACGATCTGTCCGGCTACGACAGGTTCCTCAAGGACAGCGAACGCCGCTACTGGTTCGGGTTCGAGGACCTGGGCCGGCGGTCCATGCACCGCCTGCCGGACCTGCTCAAGGTCCTGCCGAAATTCGCCTGGCTGCGGGCCGACCGGTCGGTGCACGCCCATGCCGCGCGCCGGGTCAAGGACCCGCGCCTGCGCATGGCACTGTCCTTTCATCCGCTCTTCATCGGGGGTGATCCCTTCCGCGTGACCTCGATGTACGCGCTGGTCAGCCACCTGGAAAAGGAATTCGGCGTTCACTATGCCATGGGTGGGGTGGCCGCCATCGCGCAGGCCATGGTCAAGGTGATCGAGGACCAGGGCGGGCAGGTGATCCAGAACGCCGAGGTCGACGAGATCCTGCTGGACCGTGACCGCGGCCGGGATCGCGCGCGGGGCGTCCGCCTGACGACCGACGAGATCCTGACGGCGGATGTCGTCGTCTCGAACGCCGATGCGGGCCATACTTACGGCAGGCTGCTGCGCAACCACCGCAAGCGCCGCTGGACACCGGCGAAGCTCAAACGGTCGCGCTGGTCCATGGGGCTCTTCGTGTGGTATTTCGGCACGCGCGGCACCCGGGGGATGTGGCCCGAGGCGGGCCATCACACCATTCTCAACGGCCCCCGCTACGGCGGGCTGGTGCGCGACATCTTCCGCAAGGGGCACCTGGCCGAGGACATGAGCCTCTATCTGCATCGCCCCACCGTGACCGACCCGAGTGCCGCGCCCGAGGGGGGCGATACCTTCTATGCCCTCAGCCCCGTGCCGCACCTTGGGCATGATGATCCGGTGGACTGGGTCGCGCAGGCCGAACCCTATCGCGCCAAGGTGCAGGCGATCCTCGAGGATCAGCTTCTGCCGGGGCTGGGTGATCACCTAACCGCTTCGCGCGTCTTCAACCCCGAGACCTTCCGCGACCGTTACCTCAGCCCGATGGGGTCGGGCTTCTCGATCGAGCCGCGCATCCTGCAAAGCGCCTGGTTCCGGCCCCACAACGTGAGCGAAGAGGCCGAGGGGCTTTACCTGGTGGGCGCGGGCACGCATCCCGGCGCCGGTCTGCCCGGGGTGATCTCCAGCGCCGAGGTGCTCGATAGCCTCGTGCCGGATCCCGTGACGGTGCCGCGGCCATGATCGACCCGCGCGACCTGGCCCATTGCGAAGCGGCGATCCGGCACGGGTCCTGGTCGTTCCATGCCGCATCGCGCCTGTTGCCGGCCAGCCTGCGCGACCCGGCGCTTGCCCTCTATGCCTTCTGCCGGCTGGCTGACGACGCCGTGGACCTGCAACCCGAGAGGGCCGAAGCGGTGCTGCGCCTGCAAGAGCGACTTGACCTTGCCTATGAGGGGCGACCGCGCAACGCCCCCGCCGACCGGGCCTTTGCCGCCATCGTGGCCGATCACGACATGCCGCGGGCGCTGCCCGAGGCGCTGCTGGAAGGGCTGGCCTGGGATGCCATGGGCCACCGCCCGGCAACCCTGTCCGAGCTGCGCGCCTATTCGGCGCGGGTGGCCTCGGCGGTGGGGGCCATGATGTGCGTGCTCATGGGCGTGCGCGACCGCGACGCGCTGGCCCGGGCCTGTGACCTGGGCGTGGCGATGCAACTGACCAATGTCGCCCGCGACGTGGGCGAGGATGCCCGCGAGGGGCGGCTTTACCTGCCCGCCGACTGGATGGAGGAGGCGGGCCTGGCCCCGGACGCATTCCTGGAGGCGCCACATCCCTCGCCGGTGATCGCCGACCTGGTGCGCCGGCTGCTGGCCGAGGCCGACCGTCTCTATATCCGCTCCGAGGCCGGGATCGGGGCCTTGCCCATGGCCTGCCGCCCGGGGATCTTCGCGGCGCGCTACATCTACGCCGGGATCGGCGCGCGACTGCGGCGGACGGGCTGCGACCCGGTCTCGGCCCGCGCCCGCACGGGCCGGGTGCAGAAACTGGGCTGGTTGGCGCTGTCGGGCCTGCGGGCGGGGGCGACCGCGGCGCTGCCCACCTCGCCGGTGATCTTCGCCCGCCCGCTGCCTGAAACCGCCTTTCTGGTCGAGGCCGCGGCCGACCCCGCCGCCCCGGTCCAGGACTGGAGCGACACGCTCTATGCCACCATGGCCCAGCTCAAGACCCGCGATGCCGCCCGCAGCGCGGCGTTGCAGACGGGCGCCGCGCGGGTTAAAGGCTACGCATGATCTGGCTCTACTTCCTGATTTTCCTCGCGGCCTGCCTCGCCGCGGGCAGCACCGGCGGCCTGTTTCCGCCCGGCCGCTGGTATGAAGAGCTCAACAAACCGCCCTGGACCCCGCCCAACTGGCTGTTTCCCGTGGCCTGGACCACGCTTTACATCTGCATCGCCACCGCCGGGGCGCGCGCGGCGGTCAGCCCCGACAACGGCTTGGCCATGGCGCTGTGGTCGCTGCAGATCGCGCTCAACGGCCTCTGGACACCGGTCTTCTTCGGGCTGGGCCGGATGCGGTTGGGTTTGATCGTGCTCTGTGGCCTCTGGGGCGCCGTGGCCGCGACCATGCTGGCGCTGTGGCAGGTGGACACGCTGGCCGGGGTGCTGTTCCTGCCTTACCTCGCCTGGGTCTCGGTGGCCGGGGCGCTCAACCTTTCGGTGCTGCAGCGCAACCCCGAGATCGCCAAGGCCGGTTAGCCAAAGCGCCAGCGCGCGCGCCGGGGCACCCGCACCGCCAGCATCGGCTTGAGCAGGGGCGAGCGGAACCGCGTCAGATCGAGTGTTTCATGTACGCCGACCGTTTCTGCGCCGTCGAGGCGCGTGCGCACCGCGGCCCGGGTGTAAAAGGGCGCATCCAGCATCGACTGCACCTGGCGGGGGGCATAGCCCGCATCCGCTCGTGTCTCGCGGCGCATGGCCCAGAGGCTGCGCCGCAGCGGGGCCTTGGGCGGCGGGGTGATGGCCCGGGCCGTGCCGGTCTCGTCAAATCGGACGCCGACCCCCAGTTGCGAGCCATCCAGCCGCGTCGCGTCGTAGAAACAGGTGCTGCCTGTCCCGGTCGGAAACCGGCCCCAGGTCCAACGGCTGAAATCCTGCTCCAGCGCCCGGGTGCCGAAATTGGCGTCGAAATATCCGTGTCCGTCCCATTGCCATCCGGGGGCCTCCAGATCGACCGAGATCGTGCTGGTCGGGGCGAAGGGCCGCCAGACATGCGCCCCGTCCGGCGTCAGCGGCAGCTCCACGCCGGTTATCGCCGAGGGCCGCACCCGGATCGTGCCGCGCACCGGGCCCACCATGGGCAGAGCGCCGATCTCGTTGACGGATATCACCAGCTCCTCGCCGGTCCAGTGCAGCGACGACGGCCCGACGGTAAACCGGTCGGCGCTCTGGCGCAGGGCGCTGCGGCCGCGGTCTGTCATGGTGAACCGCCCGCCGGGGCCGTAGGTGGCGACGTTGATGCAGACGTTGTTGTCGGGCGCGCGCCGGCCTGACCAGGCATACCAGGGCGAGAAGACCGAGCCGATGAAGGCGATGACACTTATGGATCGCCCGCAATGGTCGCTGATCCCGTCGATATACCACCAGGCATAGCCGTTGGGCGGGACGGCGAGGTCGAACATCGGTCCTGCACGATCGCCTCGGCCGCGTGCCGGGCGGAGAGCGTGGCCATCGGCACCCCCGCCCCCGGGTGCGTCCCGCCCCCTGCCAGGTAGAGGCCCGCAACCGGCGTCCGGGCCGTCGGCCGGCTCAGCGCGCCGGTCAGGCCCTGCGGGCTCTGCCCGTAAAGGGAACCGGCCGTCGCGGGAAACAGCTGCTCGAACCCGCGCGGCGTCGTCAGTGCCTGCGCGTCGGGCGGTGGATCGAAGGTCAGCCCGAAGCGGGCCAGCGTCTGAAATGTGCGTGTCCGGCATGTCTCGAACTCCGTCTCGGTGGGGGCCTGCGTTAGCGGGGCGGCATTGGCGATGATCTCGAAGCGTTCGGGCGCGGGGGTGCCGCCGGGCGTGCCGCGATCCTGCGCGCACAGGTAAAGCGTCGGGTCGGCCACACTCCGGCCTCCTGCGATGGCGTCGAATTCGGGCTTGGGCGCGTCGCGGAAAAAGACGTTGTGATGGGCCAGCTCCGGCCCGGTCGGCGTGGCGGCGAAGGCCCAGACCTCAGCCGAGAGGCTGCGCGGCGCGCGGCGCGTCTGCGGCGCGACCGTTTCGACTGCCGTGCCCAGTTGCCCCGTGGCCAGCGCGCGCGGGTCGCCGTTGAACAGCACGACATCGGCGCGATAGCGTGTGCCATCGGCCAGGCGCGCTCCGGTCGCGCGGCTGTTTTCCACGGTGATCTCCGTGACATGCGCGCCGTAGTGAAAACGCGCCCCATGGCTGCGGGCCAGCCCCTCGACGGCCTGGGCAAGACGGTGCATGCCACCCTCGACCACCCAGACGCCCGCCGCCTCGGCCTGCCAAATCAGTGCCAGCAGGGCCGGGGTGCGATAGGGCGAGCCGCCCACGTAGGTGGCATAGCGGCCGAAAAGCTGCGCCAGCCGCGCATCGTCGAATTGGCGCGCCAGGCTGCGGGCAAGGCTCGAGAGCGGTGCCATGGCCGGGATAAGCGTGGGCCGGGCAAGCACATGGCGGGTCATCCCGGCCAGCGAGGGCGTGGCGGCCTGCATCATGGGCGTGTCGAAGGCCTCGAACAGGCGGCGCGCGCGGTCGGAAAAGCGGCGGAACTGCCCGGCCGCGCGCGTGCCCGCGAAATCGGCGATGGCTGCGGAATTGGTTTGCGCGTCATCGAACAGGTCCAACCGGCTGCCGTCGGGCCAGAAGTGCCGGGCCAGCAAGGGTTGGCGGATCAGCGTGACATGGTCCTCCAGCCGGGTGCCGAGGTCGCGGAACAGCGCCTCGAAGACCGGGCGCATGGTCAGCACCGTCGGCCCGGCATCCACCGGCCCTGTAACCGAGGGCAGAGAGCGCATCCGCCCGCCCGGGGCACTGTGCCGCTCCAGGACGGTGACATCGTATCCGGCCGCAGCCAGCCGCGCGGCCCCGGCCAGCCCGGCGATGCCGGCGCCGACCACCAGCGCGCGCGGGCCTGCGGGCGAGGGTGTGTTGCAAGGTGTCATGTCCCGAGTGTTGACTCGCGGGCCGAAAGTGTCCAGTTTAATTTACACAGCCCATGTCGCACAAAGCGGACATATGGCGGATGCAGGAGGGCGCGATGCCACTATCCCACCGGATCGAAGCCGCGCTGGACCGCGCCCTGGACCGGGCGCAGGGCGCCGCGGCCCCGCCGCGCCTGTCGGCCGCGCTGACCTATGCCACCAAGCCCGGCGGTGCGCGAATACGCCCAACCATCCTGATCTCGGTCGCCCGCGCCTGTGGCGACGATACGCCCGCGCTGACCGATGCCGCCGCCTGTGCGCTTGAATTGATGCACTGCGCCAGTCTTGTGCATGACGACTTGCCCTGTTTCGACGATGCGGACCAGCGCCGCGGCAAGCCTGCGGTCCATCGTGCCCATTCCGAACCCCTTGCGGTGCTGACCGGCGACAGCCTGATCATGCTGGCCTTCGAGGTGCTGGCCGGCGCTGGGGCGGACCACCGCGCCGAGGCACGGGCGGGGCAGCTGGTGCTGGCCCTCGCCCGGCGCAGCGGGATGCCGGGCGGCATCTGCGCGGGCCAGGGCTGGGAAAGCGAGCCGCGCGTGGATCTGCACGCCTATCACATGTCCAAGACCGCCGCGCTCTTCATCGCGGCGACGGAAATGGGAGCCATTGCCGCCGGCCACGACCCCGAGGCCTGGCACGACCTTGGCGCGCTGATCGGCGAGGCCTTCCAGGTCGCCGACGACCTGCGCGACGCGGTGCTCGACGAATCAGATCTCGGCAAACCCGCCGGTCAGGACGACTTGCATGGCCGGCCCAACGCCGTGGCGCAACTGGGCGTCATGGGCGCGCGTGATCGGCTGTCGGACACGCTGGCCGGGGCGATTGCCTCGATCCCGTCCTGCCCCGGCGAGGCGGCGCTGGCCGAGATGGTGCGCCGTCAGGCCGAGGCGATCATGCCCGTCCTGCCCGCGCGCTATTCGGCCTGACACCGGTGCCTGCGCTGGATCAGGTGCCCGGCGTCCGGGGGGTTCAACTGCCCCGACGGGGCTGGTTTGCCCGCCTCGTGGCCCGGCCCGGGGCGCAGGCCTTTTGGTCCCGTCTGCCCCTCGGGGCGACCTTGGCGCGCCGCGACGGGGCCGAGATTTTCGATATTCTCCAGGGCTTTGTTGCCTCGCAGGTGCTGCTCGCCCTGGTCGAGCTGGACCTGCTCGAGGCCCTGCTGGCCAGCCCGCAACCCCCCGATGCCCTGGCCCGGCCTCGCGGCGTGGCGCCCGATCGCATGGCGGCGCTTTTGCAGGCGGGGGCGGCGCTGGGCTTGCTGCGGTGCCATCGTGACGGGCGCTACGGGCTGGCCCGGCGCGGGGCCGCGATCCTGGGTGTGCCGGGGCTTAGGGACATGATTCGCCACAATGCGGTCTTCTATCGTGACATGGCCGATCCGGTTGCCGTCCTGCGCGAGCAGGGCGAAACAGGGCTGTCGCGGTTCTGGCCCTATGTGCTGGGCGGCACCGAGGACGTACGCGCGCCCGAGGCGGCGCGCTATTCCGATCTCATGGCCCGCTCGCAGGTGTTGGTGGCCGAGGATACGCTGCGCGCGGTCTCGCTGCGCGGTGTGACGCGGCTGATGGACATCGGCGGCGGGTCGGGCGTGTTCCTCTCGGCCGCAATGACACGGTATCGCGGGTTGTGCGGCATGCTGCTGGACCTGCCAGAGGTCATCGGCCAGGCCGAATCGCGGCTGACCCGCAGCGGGCTGTCCAACCGGGTCGAGTTGTGCCCGGGCACCTTCCGCGCGGGGGCGTTGCCGGGCGGGGCGGATGCGATTTCGCTGGTGCGGGTGCTTTATGATCACGACGACGCAACGGTTGTCGATCTGCTGGCCCGCGTGCACGCCGCGCTGCCGCCGGGCGGGCGGTTGATCGTTTCGGAGCCCATGGCGGGCGATGCCCGGACGGACCGGGCCGGAGACCTCTATTTCGCCTTTTACACCATGGCCATGGGCACCGGGCGTGCCCGGTCGCCGGCGCGAATCGCGGAACTGTGCCGGGACGCCGGGTTTGACCGAGTGCGCATCTGCCGCGCGCGGCGGGGCTATGTCACGCGCGTCGTGACCTGCGCCAAGCCGCGCTGACAGGCATGACCTGTCAGTTTGGCAAATATGTAAACAAAGATTGACACATTGCGCTGTTTGGATAGACTTACATTGAGACGCCAGTGCCAATCCCGCCGAATCTTTCGGCACACCGGCGCCACGACAGGCAGGAGGCGACCATGCAAACCCGTGCTGTCTATCTGAACGGTCCCCGCGATCTTCATTTGGACACCCTCGCGCTCAAGGCGCCGGGGGCTGGGGACGTGGTTGTCGACATCGTCCATTCCGGCATTTCCACCGGCACCGAGAAACTGTTCTGGAGCGGGGACATGCCCCCGTTCCCCGGCATGGGCTATCCGCTGGTGCCCGGCTACGAGGCTGCCGGAGAGGTGGTCGAGGCCGCCGCCGGAACCGGGTTCAAGCCCGGCGATACCGTTTTCGTGCCCGGCGCGGACTGCTTCAGCGACGCCTTCGGCTTGTTCGGCGGGTCTGCCGCGCGGCTGGTCACCCGGGCCGACCGGGTCACCCGGATCGACGCCGGCCTTGGCGCCGAGGGCGCGTTGCTGGCGCTGGCCGCCACCGCGCGCCATGCCATGGCCGGTCTGGACAAGACCGTGCCCGACCTGATCGTCGGCCATGGTGTGCTGGGCCGCCTTCTGGCGCGGCTGACCGTTGCCGCCGGGGCCCCCGCGCCCACGGTCTGGGAAACCATGCCGGCCCGCCGCGAGGGCGCCGAAGGCTACGAGGTCATCGCCCCCGAAGAGGATACACGCCGCGACTATCGCGCGATCTACGATGCCTCGGGCAATTCCGACATCCTCAATGATTTGATCGGGCGCATCGCGCGCGGCGGCGAAGTGGTGCTGGCGGGCTTTTACCCGCAGGCGCTGTCCTTCGCCTTTCCGCCCGCCTTCATAAAGGAGGCGCGCCTGCGCGTCGCCGCCGAATGGACGCCCGAGGACATGCAAGCCACCGCGGCGCTGGTCGACAGCGGCGCGCTCAGCCTCGGCGGGCTGATCACGCACAGGGCAGATGCGTCCCGGGCCGACATGGCCTACCGCACCGCCTTTGAAGACCCTGCCTGCCTGAAAATGATGCTCAACTGGAAGGACGCAGCGTGAAGGACGACGTGCCCAATCTCAAGGATTTCGACCAGCGGCTGCGCGACGAGGCGCATGAAGACCTGGCCGATGTCATCAACGATGGCGAGCCCACCCAGACCACGCAGATCATCGCCATCTACGGCAAGGGTGGCATCGGCAAGAGCTTTACCCTGGCCAACCTGAGCCACATGATGGCCGAACAGGGCAAGCGCGTGCTGCTGATCGGCTGTGATCCGAAATCGGATACCACCTCGCTGCTGTTCGGCGGCAAGGCCTGCCCGACCATCATCGAGACCTCGACCAAGAAGAACCTCGCCGGCGAGCAGGTCGAGATCGGCGATGTCTGCTTCAAGCGCGGCGGCGTCTTCGCCATGGAGCTTGGTGGCCCGGAAGTCGGCCGCGGCTGTGGCGGGCGCGGCATCATCCACGGTTTCGAGCTGCTGGAGAAGCTGGGCTTTCACGACTGGGATTTCGACTACGTTCTGCTGGATTTCCTGGGCGACGTGGTCTGCGGCGGCTTTGGCCTGCCCATCGCGCGGGACATGGCGCAGAAGGTCATCCTTGTCGCCAGCAACGATCTGCAATCGCTCTATGTGGCCAACAACGTCTGCTCGGCGGTGGAATATTTCCGCAAGCTGGGCGGTAATGTGGGCGTCGCGGGCCTCGTGGTGAACAAGGACGACAATTCGGGCGAGGCGCAGGCCTTCGCCAAGGCCGTGGACATCCCCGTTCTGGCCTCGATCCCGCAGGATGACGACCTGCGCAAGAAATCCGCCAACTACCAGATCGTCGGCACCGACGAGAGCCAGTGGGGCAGCCTGTTCGCCGGGCTGGCCGAGCAGGTCTCGGACGCGCCGCCGGTTCGCCCCGCACCGCTGGACCAGGACGGCCTGCTGGATCTTTTCGACGGCTCCGACACTGGCGCCGGGGTCACGCTGGAACCGGCCACTGACGAAGACATGCGCGGCAAGTTCGCCGACGTGAAACCCTCGCTCGAAGTCGTCTACGACGACGCGTGAAAGGCCCCCGATGAGTGACGAGATCACATATGACACCGCCCACGAGGCCGACGTGATCAAGGGCAAGCCCGCCGAGGGTAGCGCCGCCGCGCCGGAAGGCATGGGCGATCCCGAGATGGGGTGTCACTCGGGCGCGGAGATGGACAAGGCCGCCCGCATGGCCGGGCAGTCGGAGATCCTGGACCGCTATGCCGAGGATTATCCCCAGGGTCCGCACGACAAGCCGCAGTCCATGTGCCCGGCCTTTGGCAGCTTGCGCGTGGGCCTGCGGATGAAGCGGGTCGCGACGGTCCTGTCCGGCTCGGCCTGCTGTGTTTACGGGCTGAGTTTCGTCAGTCACTTCTACGGTGCACGCCGGTCGGTCGGCTATGTGCCGTTCAATTCGGAATCGCTGGTGACCGGCAAGCTCTTCGAGGATATCCGCGACAGCGTGCACGAGCTGGCCGATCCCGAACGGGTGGACGCCATCGTGGTCACCAACCTGTGCGTGCCCACGGCCAGCGGCGTGCCGCTGCGGCTGCTCCCCGACGAGATCAACGGCGTGCGCGTCGTGGGAATCGACGTGCCGGGCTTCGGCATCCCGACCCACGCCGAGGCCAAGGATGTGCTGGCCGGTGCGATGCTCAAATACGCGCGCCACGAAGTCGAGGCGGGCCCCGTCGCCGCGCCCGAAAGCGGTGTGTCGGACCGGCCCACCGTGACCCTGCTGGGCGAGATGTTTCCCGCCGACCCGGTGGTGATCGGCCAGATGCTGGCGCCCATGGGGCTGGCTGCGGGGCCGGTTGTGCCCTGCCGCGAGTGGCGCGAACTTTACGCCGCGCTGGACTGTGGCGCGGTGGCCGCCATCCATCCCTTCTACACCGCCGCCGTGCGCGAGTTCCAGGCGGCCGGCCGCCCCGTGGTGGGCAGTGCCCCCGTGGGCCATGATGGCACAAAGGCCTGGCTTCAGGAGATCGGCACCGCCATGGGTGTGGACCCTGCGAAGATCGCCGAGGCGCAGGACGCCGTCCTGCCCGACATCAAGGCGGCGCTGGCCGCGGCGCCCATCGAGGGCACCATCACGCTGTCGGGCTACGAGGGCAGCGAGCTTCTGGTCGCGCGGCTGTTGATCGAGAGCGGCGCCGATGTGCCCTATGTCGGCACCGCCTGCGCGAAATCGCCCTGGTCCGAGGCCGATGCCGACTGGCTGCGCGCCCGCGGCGTCACGGTGAAGTTCCGGGCGTCGCTGGAAGACGACTGCGCCGCCATGGAGGGGCTGACGCCCGATCTGGCCATCGGCACCACACCGGTGGTGCAGAAGGCCAAGGAACTGGGCACCCCTGCGCTCTATTTCACCAACCTGATCTCGGCGCGGCCCCTGATGGGCCCGGCGGGCGCGGGCAGCCTGGCCGAGGTCGTCAATGCGGCCATGGCCGGCAAGGCCCGCATGGACCACATGCGCGATTTCTTCGAGGGCGTGGGCACGGGCGACACCGCCGGCGTCTGGGAGGGCGATCCGAACACCCGCCCGGATTTCCGCGCCGCCAACCTGCGCAAGCTGGAAAAGAAGGCCCGTGCCGCCAAGGCGCAGGAGATGATCTGATGCGCGGCTGTCTGACATATCGTGTTTCGGGGGCGCTGCCCCCGTCCCCGCCACGGCGGGGACTCCCCCGGGATATTTCGGGCCAGAAGAGGCACGGGGGGCTGTCATGCTGATCCAGGACCACGATAGGGCGGGCGGCTACTGGGGGGCGGTCTATGCCTTCTGCGCCGTCAAGGGCCTTCAGGTGGTCATCGACGGCCCCGTGGGCTGCGAGAACCTGCCGGTCACATCCGTGCTGCATTACACCGACGCGCTGCCGCCGCACGAGTTGCCCATCGTCGTCACCGGCCTGGGCGAGGAGGAACTGGGCCGCGAGGGCACTGAGGGCGCGATGAAACGCGCCTGGGGCACGCTCGATCCCGCATTGCCCGCGGTGGTGGTGACAGGCTCCATCGCCGAGATGATCGGCGGCGGTGTCACCCCGCAGGGCACCAACCTGCAACGGTTCCTGCCGCGCACCATAGACGAGGACCAGTGGCAGGCCGCCGACCGGGCCATGACCTGGCTGTTCACCGAGTTCGGCATGACCAAGGGCCGGATGCCGAAGGAGAAGACGCGTGAAGAGGGCGCCGCCCCGCGCGTCAATATCCTGGGGCCGATGTATGGGACCTTCAACATGCCCAGCGACCTGGCCGAGATTCGCCGCCTCGTCGAGGGTATCGGGGCCGAGGTCAACATGGTGATGCCGCTGGGCGCCCATCTGGCCGAGATGCGCGATCTGGTGAATGCCGATGTGAATATCTGCATGTATCGTGAGTTTGGCCGGGGTCTGGCGGAGGTTCTGGACAAGCCCTATTTGCAGGCGCCCATAGGGGTCGAGTCGACGACCCTGTTCCTGCGCAAGCTGGGCGAATTGCTGGGGCTTGACCCGGAACCTTTCATCGCGACCGAGAAGCACGCGACGCTAAAACCCGTCTGGGATCTCTGGCGCTCGGTCACGCAGGATTTCTTTGCCACCGCGAATTTCGGCATTGTCGCCTCGGAGACCTATGCCCGCGGCATCCGCCATTTCCTGGAAGGCGACCTGGGCCTGCCCTGCGCCTTTGCCGTGGCGCGCTGCGCGGGCACCAAGACGAACAACGAAGAGGTCCGCGCGCTGATCGCGCAGAAGCGGCCGCTGATCCTGATGGGCTCGATCAACGAGAAGATCTACCTGGCCGAGACTGGTGGCGGGCACGGGCCGCAACCGGCCTTCATTCCTGCCTCGTTCCCCGGCGCCGCGATCCGGCGCGCCACGGGCACGCCGATGATGGGCTATGCCGGGGCGACCTATCTGTTGCAGGAGGTCTGCAACGGTCTGTTCGACGCTCTGTTCCATATCCTGCCGCTGGGCAGCGAGATGGATGCAGGCACCGCCACGCCCACACCGCTGCGCCGGGATTTCCCCTGGGACGCTGACGCCAGCCGCGAGCTGGACCGCATCGTCGCCGGCCATCCCGTGCTGACCCGAATTTCCGCCGCCAAGTCCCTGCGCGACGCCGCCGAGGACAGTGCCCTGCGCCAGGGCCAGGACCGGGTGGTGCTGGAAACCGTTCAATCGCTTTCGCCCGAGACGGGCACCACGACTCTCAAGGAGGACTGACCCATGACCGACATCTCTTCGCACGTCGCGCCGCGCGCCCGCTGTGGCCGCCGCCGGAGCGCCGAATTCCATGTCTATTTCACGCTGATTTTCATCTGCGCCGTGCCCTTCGGGACCCTGCGCTGGGCGCGTGATGTGGCCCGCTGCCGCACTCTGAACCTGCGCGGCCCCCTGGCGCGCGCCTGGGCCGAAGCGGACCGCATGACGCCCTTCATTTTCTCGGCCTGACCCCCGTCCGGGGGCCGGTGATCCGGGACACGAGCTGCCTGTTCCCCTTCGGGGGGCGGACAGAAACCTGAGGGACCGTGAAGGCCCCGAAGGCACCCGGCCGCGGGGTACGCGGCGTCAGCATAACATTCCGGAGGAAAGTTCATGGCTGATAAATCCGACCTGTCCTTCACAGGTCTCAATGACGAGCAGGCCCAGGAACTGCATTCGGTGTACATGAGCGGCCTTTGGCTGTTCTCACTGATCGCGGTGGTCGCGCATATCGCGACCTTCATCTGGTTCCCCTGGTTCTGAGGAAGGGTTCATAAATGGCAAAGTTCTACAAGATCTGGCTCATCTTTGACCCCCGTCGCGTTTTCGTGGCGCAGGGCGTCTTCCTGTTCCTGCTCGCGGCGATGATCCACCTCGTGCTTCTGAGCACCGACGGTTTCAACTGGTTTGAAATCGCGGCCGAGAAGTACGGGCGGTGATCGCCTGGCAAGACTGATGCCGCGGGCGGGTGCGCTCGCCCGCGGTGACCATCAAGAATTCTTCGGTCCGTCGCGGCAGACCCCGACAGGCCACAACACGCGGAGACGACGAAAATGGCCTTGCTCAGTTTCGAAAGAAAATACCGGGTCCGCGGGGGGACGCTGATCGGCGGTGATCTGTTCGACTTCTGGGTCGGACCCTTCTACGTCGGCTTCTTCGGGGTCACGACGGCCTTTTTCGCCCTGCTCGGAACCATCCTGATCTTTTGGGGAGCCTCGCAACAGGGGACCTTCAATCCCTGGCTCATCAACATCGCGCCGCCTGATCTGAGCTACGGTCTGGGCATGGCGCCGCTCATGGAGGGCGGCCTGTGGCAGATCATCACGATCTGCGCGCTGGGGGCCTTCATCAGCTGGGCACTGCGCGAGGTCGAGATCTGCCGCAAGCTGGGCATGGGCTATCATGTGCCCGTCGCCTTCAGCTTTGCCATCTTCGCCTATGCCACGCTGGTCGTATTTCGGCCGCTGCTGATGGGCGCCTGGGGGCACGGCTTTCCCTACGGCATCTTCAGTCACCTCGACTGGGTCTCGAACACCGGCTACGCCTACCTGCATTTCCACTACAACCCGGCTCATATGCTGGCGGTGACCTTCTTTTTCACCACCACGCTGGCGCTTGCTCTGCACGGCGGGCTGATCCTCTCGGCGGCGAACCCCGAGAAGGGCGAAGAGATGAAGACGCCCGATCACGAGGACACCTTCTTTCGCGACTTCATCGGCTATTCCGTGGGCACGTTGGGCATTCACCGGGTCGGGCTTCTGCTCGCGCTGAACGCCGGGTTCTGGTCCGCGATCTGTATCATCATCAGCGGCCCGGTCTGGACCAAGGGCTGGCCCGAATGGTGGAACTGGTGGCTCGAGGCGCCGATCTGGCCCTCTCAGGTGGGGATGTAAACCATGGCCGAGTATCAGAACATATTCACGCAAGTGCAGGTCCAGGGGACGCCCGAGATGGGCCTGGACGACACCGGCGGCCGGCTGATGGCCGAACGCGCCGGCACGCCCTTCTACTCGAAGCTGCTGGGCCTGTTCGGCAACGCCCAGGTGGGGCCGATCAACCTCGGCATGCTGGGGCTGATCAGCCTGGCCACCGGCCTTTTGTGGTTCACCATCGTGGGCTTCAACATGCTGGCGCAGGTGGGATGGTCGATCCCGGAATTCCTGCGCCAGGGCTTCTGGCTGGCGCTTGAACCGCCCAGCCCGGAACATGGCCTGTCGATCCCGCCGCTCAACGACGGGGGCTGGTACATCATCAGTTCGTTCTTCCTGCTGATCTCGGTGCTGGCCTGGTGGGCGCGCTCCTATCAACTGGCGGCCAGTCACAAGATGGGCAAGCATGTCTTCTGGGCCTTCGGCTCGGCGATCTGGCTGTTCCTGGTGCTGGGGCTGTTCCGCCCGGTGCTGATGGGCTCCTGGTCCGAGGCGGTGCCCTATGGCATCTTCCCGCACCTCGACTGGACCACCGCCTTCTCGATCCGCTACGGCAACCTCTACTACAACCCGTTCCACTGCCTGAGCATCGTGTTCCTCTATGGGTCGGTCCTGCTATTCGCGATGCACGGGGCGACGATCCTGGCCGTGACCCGCTTCGGCGGAGACCGCGAGCTGGAACAGATCGTGGATCGCGGCACGGCCAGCGAACGGGCCGCGCTGTTCTGGCGCTGGACCATGGGTTTCAACGCCACGATGGAGGGCATTCACCGCTGGGCCTGGTGGTTTGCGGTGCTGACCCCGATCACGGGCGGAATCGGCATCCTGCTGACCGGCACGGTCGTCGACAACTGGTTCATCTGGGCGCAGGAACACAACTTCGCGCCGATGTATGACGGATCTTACGGCTACGAGGCCTATGGGTCTTACGAAGGCTTCATCGGGCAGGAGGAATGACCCATGTTTCCCAAGTGGTATGACAAGTGGAACCGGGACAATCCCGTCAATATCTACGGCCCCGCGGTGCTGATCGGGGTGATCGGCGCCGCGGTCTTCACCGCCTCGATGCTGGTGGCCTTCGGCAACCCGGTGCCCACCAACAGCCTGCAGACGGGCCCGCGCGGCACGGGCATGTCCGTGCCCGAGTTCCAGGCCGACCTGTCCGAGCCTGACCCGGACATCGCGCTCTTGATCGAGGACCCGCCGTTCCTGCCCGAACCGGGCGAGGCGCTGGCGGGGGATGTTTACGAAAACGTGCAGGTTCTGGGCGATCTGACCGATGCCAACTTCAATCGGCTGATGTCGGCGATCACCCGCTGGGTCGCCCCGGACGAGGGCTGCGCCTACTGCCATGGGGATGGCGGGCTGGAAACCTACGCCGAGGACACCCTCTATACCAAGGTCGTCGCGCGCCGGATGATCCAGATGACCCAGAACCTCAACGAGAACTGGGCCGGGCACGTCAATGCCAACAAGGAGGTCGGCGTCACCTGCATGACCTGCCACCGTGGCGAGAACGTGCCCAGTGACATCTGGTTCACCATGGGCGATGTCAACGACTCCGCCGAAGGCTGGTCGGCCAACCAGAACCGGTCGACGGCACAGTCGCAATCGACCTCGCTGCCCTCGGATGCGCTGGAGACCTACCTGCTCGACGGCGAGATCATCGGCGTTCACGACCTGGCGTCGCGGGTCGAGGGCAGTCCTGCAGACCCGGGCATCCCGGCCATCCAGAACGCAGAGCGGACCTATTCGCTGATGAACTACGTCAGCAATTCGCTGGGGGTGAACTGCGTGTTCTGCCACAACAGCCGCGCCTTCTACGATGGGGCGCAGGTGACGCCGCAATGGGCCACCGAGAGCCTCGGTATCCAGATGGTGCTGGAGATGAACAACGACTACCTGGTGCCGCTGCGGGATGAATACCCTGCCGAACGGCTGGGCCCGGCGCATCAGGACGCACCCAAGGCTGCCTGCAAGACCTGCCACAAGGGCTATCAGCAACCCTTGCAGGGCACCAATGTCATCGCCGACTGGCCCGAACTCGCCACAACGGGCGCTCCGGTCTACGACGACGCCGACTAGGGATGTCGGGGGCGGCGGCCCGGTCGCCGCCCCCGCACGGACATCGCGCCGCCCGCCCAGGGGCATGGCCGCGCGGTGCCGTCATCACCGCGACAGGGGGGAGCCATGCGCGACGACAGACCTCAAACACCGCTTCTGGACCGGGTGGCCGGGCCATCCGACCTGCGCCAGTTTCCCGATGCCAAGCTGGCCCGGCTCGCCACGGAGCTGCGCTCAGAGGTGATCTCGGCCGTCTCCGAGACCGGCGGGCATCTCGGCTCCTCGCTGGGTGTGGTGGAGTTGAGCGTGGCGATCCACGCCGTCTTCGACACCCCCCGCGACAAGCTGGTCTGGGACGTGGGCCACCAGTGCTATCCGCACAAGATCCTGACCGGGCGGCGCGACCGCATCCGCACCCTGCGCCAGAAGGACGGCCTGTCGGGCTTTACCAAGCGAAGCGAGTCCCTGCATGACCCCTTCGGCGCGGCGCATTCCAGCACCTCGATCAGCGCGGCGCTGGGCTTTGCCGTGGGCCGCGACATGGGCCAGCCGACAGGGGATTCCATCGCCGTGATCGGCGACGGGGCGATCAGCGCCGGTATGGCCTACGAGGCGATGAACAACGCGGGGCACGAGGGGCGGCGCCTTTTCGTGATCCTCAACGACAACGAGATGTCCATCGCGCCGCCCGTGGGGGCGATGTCGTCCTACCTCAGCCGGATGTATGCCAGCGAGCCGCTGGCGCGGGTGCGGTCCATGGCCGAGGGGGTCGAGTCCGCCATGCCCGCCCCCATGCGCGAGGGGGCAAAGCGCGCGCGCCAGATGGTCACCGGGCTGACCGGCAGTGGAACGCTCTTCGAGGAGCTGGGCTTCGACTACATCGGCCCCATCGACGGGCACGACATGGACCAGCTGCTGCCGGTGCTGCGCGCCGCGCGGGCGCGGGCGACCGGGCCGGTGCTGATCCATTGCTGCACGGTCAAGGGCAAGGGCTATGGCCCCGCCGAGGACGCCGCCGACTGCGGCCACGGCGTGGCGAAATTCGACCCCGCCACCGGGGCGCAGGCCAAGAAGGCCGCTGGCGCGCCGTCCTACACCTCGGTCTTCGGAAACGCGCTTACCGACGCGGCCACGCGCGACGACCGCGTGGTTGCCGTCACCGCGGCGATGCCGGACGGCACGGGAGTGGCGAAGATGGCCGAGCGCTTTCCGGCCCGGGTCTTTGATGTCGGCATCGCCGAACAGCACGGTGTGACCTTCGCCGCCGGCATGGCGGCCAGCGGGCTGAAACCCTTCTGCGCGATCTATTCGACCTTCCTGCAGCGTGCCTATGACCAGGTGGTCCATGACGTGGCCATCCAGGGCCTGCCGGTGCGCTTTGCCATCGACCGCGCCGGGCTGGTGGGCGCCGACGGGGCGACCCATGCCGGGGCCTTCGACGTCGGCTACCTGTCCAGCCTGCCGGGCTTTACCGTCATGGCGGCCGCGGACGAGGCCGAGCTTGTCCACATGGTGGCCACCGCCGCCGCGCATGAAGGCGGCCCGATCGCCTTTCGCTATCCGCGCGGGTCGGGCACCGGCGTGGCGCTGCCCGAACGGGGCGAGGTGCTTGAGATCGGCAAGGGCCGATTGATCCGGCAGGGCGAAGAGGTCGCGATCCTGTCTTTCGGGGCCCACTTGGGAGAGTGCCTGAAAGCTGCCGATGCGCTGGCGGAGGACGGGATCGGCGCGACCGTGGCCGATGCGCGCTTTGCCAAGCCGCTGGACGGCGACCTTGTCGAAACGCTGGCGCGCGATCACCGGGTTCTGGTGACGGTCGAGCAGGGGGCCGAGGGCGGTTTTGGATCGGTCGTCATGCATGAACTGGCCCGGCGGGGCTGTTTCGACCGGGGCCTTGCGATCCGCAATATCTGCCTGCCGGATCGTTTCATCGACCAGGCCAGCCCGGCCGAGATGTATGCCGAGGCGGGCATGACCGCCGGGGATATCGCCGACCGTGTCCGTGGCGCGCTGGGCATCGGGGCACCGGCGCTCTCGCTGGTGGGCCGATCCGTCTGACATCCCCGCACATGAAAAAGCCCGGGGCGCTGATGCGCTCCGGGCCGTCGCGTGCCGGATTTTGGGTCTGGCTCAGGCGTTTTCCTCGGCCAGCATCTCCTCGGCGCGGGCGAAGATTTCGTCGTAACGCTTCTTTTCCTGGCCGCGGGTCTGGGCCTGGCGGGCCTCTTCGAAGTTTACCGAGGCATCGCCCACGAGCACCAGCCCGACCATGCCGAGGCCACGGTGGGGCAGGCAGAAATAGCCATAAGTGCCCTCGGTCTCAAGTGTGACTTCGACGTCCTGGTTGACGCGGCCGCGCCATTCCTCGCCGCCCTCGGGCATCATATCGGGGTTCACCTGGCTGTTGTGGCCCGGGTCCTCGGATACGAAGCGGATGGTGTCGCCGGGTTCGGCGCGCACGATGTCGGGGACGAAGACCATGCGCTCGGACCGGTCATCGGGATGGGAGTTGAGCATCAGCACCTCGTGCACCGTGCCCCCGCCATGGCTTTCGGCGCGGGCCGACAATCCGGCCATGCTGCCGGCCGCTGTGGCCGACATGAGTGCGAGCGTCTTGCGTCGTGTGAATTTCATGATTTGTTTCCTTTTTCGCCGTTACACGGCTCCGCCCGCCCGGGCGTAACCGTCGCTTGAGGGGAGTCGGACGATCCCCTGAAACATAGTGCAAGATGTATGGTTGCCGCGCCGCGTCAAGGGGAACCTGTCAGGCCACCGCGTGGGCAAGGGCGCATTGCTTCCACAATGTCGTGAGCGCTTCGACCAGATGCACCAGGTCGGCGTCGCTGTGCAGCGGGCCGGGTGTGAAGCGCAGCCGTTCGGTGCCTTTGGGCACGGTCGGATAGTTGATCGGCTGCACGTAGATGCCGAAATCGCGCATCAGGATATCCGCCAGCATCCGGCACTTGACCGGGTCCTTGATCATCACCGGGATGATATGGCTGTCGTTGTGCAGGTGCGGGATGCCCTGCTTGTCGAGCATCTCGCGCAGCCGGGCCACTTGCCGGCGCTGCTGGTCGCGCTCGACCTGCGAGGTTTTCAGATGCGCGATCGAGGCCTGCGCGGCCGCCGCGATGGCGGGCGGCAGGGCGGTGGTGAAGATGAAGCCGCTGGCAAAGGACCGGATGAAGTCGCACAGCGCCGCCGAGCCGGTGACATAGCCCCCCATGCAGCCAAAGGCCTTGCCCAGCGTGCCCTCGATCAGGGTGATGCGGTGGGCGAGACCGCGCGCCTCGGAGATGCCGCCGCCGCGGGCGCCGTAAAGGCCCACCGCGTGCACCTCGTCGAGATAGGTCATGGCGCCGTGCTTCTCGGCCACCTCGATGATCTCTTCCATGGGGCAGACGTCGCCATCCATGGAATAGACGCTCTCGAAGGCGACGATCTTGGGCGCATTGGCCGGCAGGGCGGACAGCTTGGCGTCCAGGTCCTGCGGGTCGTTGTGCTTCCAGATCACCTTTTGCGCCCGCGAATGGCGGATGCCCTCGATCATGGAGGCGTGGTTGCCCGCGTCCGACAGGATCACCGCGTCGGGCAGACGGGACCCAAGCGTCGAGAGCGCGGCCCAGTTCGAGACGTAGCCGCTGGTGAACAGCAGCGCCGCCTCCTTGCCGTGCAGGTCGGCCAACTCGGCCTCCAGCGCGACGTGGTGGCGGTTGGTGCCCGAGATGTTGCGGGTGCCGCCCGCGCCGGTGCCGCATTGGTCCACGGTATCCTTCATGGCCTGGCGCACGACCGGGTGCTGGCCCATGCCGAGGTAGTCGTTGGAACACCACACGGTGACCTCGTCGGGGGCCTCGGCGTCATGGCTGCGCGCGCGGGGAAAGGCCCCGCACTGGCGTTCGAGTTCTGCGAAGACGCGGTAATTCCCATCGTCTTTCAAACGGTCCAGCTGCGCGGAAAACATCGCGTCAAAATCCATGGGGTCCCTCCGGTCTTATCGTTTTGGTTGGTGTCTTGGGCGCGGGCAGCATCCAGCGCCAGAGCTTCGCATCCGGCAGCGGCAGCACCATGAGCCAGTGCTCCAGCGCGGCCAGCAGGGTCAGTGCGGTCAGCAGGGCAAAGCCAACGGCCGCGCCCGGGGTGGGGGCGGCCAGCAGCCGCTCGATCCAGCAGGCGCTGGCCCAGGTCAGCGCGGTGATCGAAATGGGAAAGACCCAGTTGAGCCGCGAGATCCGGAAATGGCTGGTCAGGTGGGCCAGCGCCTCGGGAATGAACTCGGTATTGATCCGGGGCACGCCGAAATAGAGGTTCAGCTTGGCCGAGACCCGCGCGAAATAAAGCGTCGTGAAGATCCACGGCGCGACGATATTGGCTGCGCCGAAGCCCGCGATCCAGATCCCGGCCAGCACCGCGGTCAGCAGCACCTCGTGATGGGCGATCGTGCCCCAGGCCCGCAGGAAGCGTTCCCATTCAGGCAGGCGCTCGGGGCAGGGGCGCAGGTTGGGGCCGGTGATCGCGCCGGTCAGGAAGGCCAGTTCGATCCAGCCCCAGAGCGCCAGGGCCGAGAGGAAGGCCCCGTAGGCCGCCGCCGGCCCGGTCTGGTCCAGCGTGACCCAAAAGCCCCAAGCACCCAGCACCGGCACCGGCAAGGCCCCCCAGGTCAGTGCGCGGCGGGCCACGGCGCCGGACCTGTCGGCCCGGCGCACCACCAGCAGGATGATCCCGGTGGAAAACCACCACAGGAACAGCGCGACGCCGGCGGCGATCCAGGGGTTGGCCATCATGGCGCCCCCCCCGGGCCTGCCTGGCCGCGATATGTCCCCCCGGCGCCCATCAGTAGGCGGGCTGCAGCCGCGGGCTGTCGGGCACGTCGTGCCGCTTGGCCGGGATAAAGTAGAGCCGGGCAAAGGCCGTGGCCGCACGCGCCTGGGCCGTCAGCCGCTGCAGCCCGCCCATAAGCCCGCCGCGCTTGCGCGCGGCGTCCAGGTCGGCATTAGCCCGCTGCAGGCGTTCCAGGCCCGCCTGCCAGCGCGGATTCTGGATATCCAGCGTGATCGGGAAGACCTGCTTTGAGATCTCGGAGGTCTTGGTGAAAACCTCCTGCGCGTACCAGTCGGGATCGACGCCAAGGGCCTTGTGAAAGGCCGGGCGCTGGTGGTCGCGGACATACATCGTGGCAAAGACCGCCGTCAGGAAGAACTTGATCCAGTACACGTTGCGCCCGCTGGTGATCTTGGGGTCCGTGCGCATCAGCAGCGCGAAGGCCTCGCCGTGGCTGAACTCGTCGTTGCACCATTCGCGGAACCACTTGAACAGCGGGTGAAAGCGGTGCTCGGGGTGTTCTTCGAGGTGCCGGAAGATGGTGATGTAGCGGGCATAGCCGATCTTTTCCGACAGGTAAGTGGCGTAGTAAATGAACTTGGGCCGGAAGTAGGTGTATTTCTTCTTCTGCGTCAGAAAGCCGAGGTTCACCGCCACGCCCGCCTCGCGCAGGGCGTCGTTGATGAAGCCCGCGTGCCGCGCCTCGTCGCGCGCCATCAGCTGGAACAGCTGCGTGACGTCGGGGTTGGTGCCGCGCCGCTTCATTTCCTTGTAGAGTACGCAGCCCGAGAACTCGGCGGTGCAGGACGAGATCAGGAAGTCGATGAATTCCTTGCGCAGGGCGGGGTCCATACCCTCCCAGTCGACATGGTCCCAGTCCTCGTTCTTCTTGAAGTGGCCCTTGTTGGGGTCGGCCACCATCTGCGCGATCAGCTTGTCCCAGTCGGCGCGCACGGGGCTGACGTCGATCGCGTCAAGCTCGTCGAAATCGGTGGTGTAGAAGCGCGGCGTCAGCAGGGTGTTCGACATGGCCGCCTCGGTGGCCGCGGTGCTGTCGAATTTCGCCTGCTCCTGCTGGATGGCGATGCCTTCCTCGGCGGTTTTCGCATCGGCGCTATGAGTCGCGCCAGAGGCGCGCGTCTGCGAGTCCTGGACGTTCATAGCGTCACCTCCTCGGAGAAGGAAAATTCGCAAAGCTCCATGACCTCGAAATCGCCGGTCAGGCGGGTCCAGAGCCGTTCCAGCCCGCTGGCGCGCACGATGGTCGCCTCGCGGTCCTCGGTGACGATCTCGCCGAAGGGCGCCATGATCTCGGGGCCGTGCACCTTCACCTCGTCGCCCGGATAGACGGTGGCGCCGTTGTTGAACCGCAGATGCGCGTGAAGCGATTCGAACTTGTGGCTGATCTCCACCGTGCAGGGGGCACGTTCAATTTCCCTGGTAAGCCATCCCATTCTTGGCCTCCTTTTCCCTGTTGGCGCATGTCCGTTGTCCCGGGCGGGGTCCCGCCCTCCCGGGTGACATGCCTCATTGCGCCAGAAGCCATGCAAAGGCCCCGGCATTGTCCGCGCCGAACCCCATCAGGTCGGCGCTCCAGCCCGTTGACGGGTCGTGGATGGTGAGGCGGCCCGTGTCGTGCCGCCTGAGCGTGACAGGGCCGTCGAGGGCGACCCGGTGTTTCGTGCGTTCGCGTTCGATGACCCGCATCACCCCGGACACGAATCCGCCCTGGTCCGGCCCCAGATCGGCGATCAGGGCGCCATCGGGCCCGCGCACCGTAACCGCCCCGGACATGTCGCCGGTCATGAGCAATTCGCGCGATTGCACCACGTCCCCCTGGGGCGGCGTGGCGATCAGCGGCCGGTCGGTCAGCCGGGCCAGGGTCACAATCACCAGCACCGCCATGACCAGGCCGAACATGGCCCGGACCATGGTGCGGGGGATCAGGTCCTTGTTGTGGATGGCGGGGGGATGGGTTTCTGTCTGGGTCATCTCTTGCACCTGCTTACTCGGCGGCCACTTGCGCGGGCCGTGGCGTTTCGGTCCGGGCCAGTTGAGGCGTGTTCACGCGCGCCTCGGCGGCCTCGGCCAGCAGCCCGGCCACTTTGTCGGCCTCGGGGATGCAGCGCAGCGCGGGCTGCGGGTTGCGGATGTGCCAGGGCCGCACATGCGGCCAGCAGACCAGGTAGCTCAGCTTGGTGTCGCCCAGCAACTCCAGTGCGATGGTGCCGGTGCCGCCCCGGCGCGTGGTCAGATCGGCGCGGGCGATCTGCGTGAAGGGCAGGTTCAGCGTCACCGTCAGGGCCGCGCCGATGCGCATGGCCACCCGCCGGTTGGTGATGGTGTAGACCGTGCTGCGCGCCTGCACGACACCGATCAGCAGCAGCAGCGCCGCCGCGATCCCGCCCAGGATCAGGAACGGAAAGGAGGCCGCGAAAGCGCTGGCCAGGCTGACCTGGTCCACCAGCATCCCGAAACGCCAGAGCGCCAGCGCGACGAAATAGGCCGCGACCCAGCCCAGGTTGAGCGAGTCCCGCGTCAGCGCCCACCAGTCGGGGCGTCCCTGCCAAAGGATGTGCTCGCCCTCGGGCGGGGTCTCGGGCAGGCCCTTGACGGGTTCGGTTGCGAAATCGTCGTGCTGGGAACTCATGGCAGCCTCTCCTTGTTCAGCCCAGTTGGGGCTCTTGACGGGCCTGCGAGGCATAGAGCGTGCCGCCGGCGTAGTAGCCGCAGATCTTCTCTTCCTCGAGCATGGTCACCTGGTTGGGCGAGGCGTTCTGCGGCACGCCCGCAAAGTGCTGCCCGAAGATCGAGCGCACCTTGACCTCGCTCGATTTGATCCGGGCCATGGTCAGCGGGATCAGGCGCTTGCCGCCGCCGTGGTCGGCGTCGAGTTCCACCTCGATGTAGCGCACCAGCTGCTCGGGTTCGTCGATCCACATGTCGGTGATGGCGCCGACGACCTCGTTGTCGCCCGCGACCACCGGCAGCCCGCGCGGATCACGCCCGGCGGCCACGTTGAAATGATCGGTGGCGGCCATGGGCACGATCTTCGGATGGCCGTGGCCGTCAAGCTCGGGGATGTCGCGCCGCGGCGCCCAGGAGGCCGGGCCGACGCCGTCGACCATGGGATCGCCCGTCGGCTCCAGCGGAAAGCCGTTGGTCGCAGAGGTCTTCTCCAGCGCCAGGTCGCTGCGCTCGGGGGTCTGGCCCGAGGGCACGGTGACCGCGCCGCGGCCATGGGGCAGGGTGAAGGTCTTGTCGCGCGGCAGCGGGAACAGCCCCTCGTTGGACGAGGGGGTGCCCGCGTCGTCCTCCAGCGGGTAGCCCTCGCGCATGTTCTCGCGCTGGATGTAGACGATCAGCGCGGCGAAGAAGATCCAGAACAGCCAGAGCGATACGCTGGCCAGGTCCACTTGTCCGAAGAATGTTTCCGTCATGTCCGTGTCCTTTCAAAGGCGGGTCTCATGTGGGGAAGTCGGCCAGGCCGAGGCGGGCCGTCTTCTGTTTGGGGCTCTGTGGGCGCCGGGGCGCGTGCCGCACCAGCGGTCCGAGCGCGGCAAGTGTCAGGAACAGCAGGCCGATCTCGAGGTGATAGACGAAGGAATAGCCGGTCGCGGCCGTGTTGAGCGCCTCGCCCAGCGCGCCGGAGGTCGCCAGTCCGCCGATCCAGTCGCGCAGCCCGCCGCCAAGCGCGATCGACAGCCCGGCCGCCGTGGCCTGGGCCGCGCCCCACGCGCCAAGCGCCAGGCCATGGCCGGCCTTGCCCGTCGCGGGTATGGTCATGGCCGCCGTCAGCGTGGCCACGGCAAACAATCCGCTGCCCAGTCCGATCAGCGCGGCCCCGGCAAAGAACATCACGCCCGAATCCATCGGGGCGGCGAAAATGACCACGGAAAAGGCCGCGACCCCTGCCAGCAATCCAAGGGCTGCGATGTGGTAGGTGCAACTGCCCCGCGCCAGCATCCGTCCGGCCCCGACAAAGCCAAGCAGCGCACCGGCCGCCCAGACCGCCGTCAGCACCGTGGTCGCCGAGACCGAGAGGTCCAGGATCTCGCCGCCGTAGGGTTCCAGCAGCACGTCCTGCATGTTGAAGGCCATGGTGCCCAGAAAGACCACCGCCAACAGCCGCCCGGCCTGCCCGCCCGCGGCCAGGTCGGCCCAGGCGGCGCGGAAACGGGGGCGCGGCGCGGCGCGCTCCTCGCGGCTCATCGGCGTGACCTTTTCCTGTTTCCACAGGGCGACCAGGTTCAGCACGATGCCGACCACCGCGGCGCCCTGGACCACGCGGATCAGCGTGAAGGGCGTGAAATCGCGCAGCAGCCAGCCGATGATCAGTGCCGAGGCGCCCATGCCCAGCAGGAACATCACATAGAGCAGGGCCACGACCCGTGGCCGCGTCGCGTCATCCGCACGGTCGGTGGCCAGGGCCAGGCCGGCGGTCTGGGTCATGTGCAGGCCCAGGCCGGTCATCAGGAAGGCCAGCGCGGCCAGCACCTCGCCTGCCCAGGTCGGGCCGACGACCTGCTGGCCCGAAAGCACAAGCAGCGCGAAGGGCATCACCGCAAGCCCGCCCATTTGCCAAAGCGAGCCGAACCACAGGTAGGGGATGCGCTTCCAGCCGATGGCGCTGCGGTGCGTGTCCGAGCGAAAGCCCAGCAGCGCCCGGAAGGGCGCGATCAGCACCGGCAGCGCGATCATCACGGCGACGATCACCGCCGGAACCGAAAGTTCCACGATCATCACGCGGTTGAGCGTGCCCAGCAGCATCACCGTCGCCATCCCCACCGAGACCTGGAACAGCGACAGCCGCAGCAGCTGACCCATGGGCAGACCCGCGCTGGCCGCATCCGCGAAGGGCAGCCAGCGCGTGGTCAGCGCCATCAGGGGAGAGCCACGGCGCGGGCTCATGGCGTCAGCTCCAGCGCTTGAGAGATGTAGAAGCCCGAACTGATCCGGTCGAGCCGGGTCAGCCGGCCCGGCGCCTCGGCCCGGTACAGGGCCCTGCGCAGCGCGGTGGGCGCATGGGGAATCATGGTGGGCGAGCGGTCGGCGCGCGGGAACATCCGGCCCGCGTGCCACATGGCCATCAGCAACGGGGTACGGGGGGCCACGGTGAAGACGATCTCGCCGCGGGTGCGGCGGCCCAGCGCGCCCAGCGCGCGGGCGATGTCGTGACGGTCGTAGTAGATCAGGCTGTCCATGGCCATGACGTGATCGAAACTGCCAAGCTCTTCGGCCAGCATGTCGCCGGCGCGGAAATCCACGCGGCCCGGCAGGGCCTTGGGCAGGCGGGCCTCGGCGATGCCCACCAGTGCGGGCGAAATATCCACGGCGACCACCTCGGCTCCGCGCGCGGCCAGTTCGGCCGTCATCTGCCCGGTGCCGCAGCCGGCATCGAGCACCCGCGCGCCGCGCAGATCCTCCGGCAGGCGGCCCAGCATCTGCGCGCGCATGGCGTCACGCCCGCGCCGCACCGTCTCGCGGATGCGCGAAACGGGCGCGTCGCTGGTCAGCCGGTCCCAGGTGCGGGTGGCCGTGCGGTCGAAATAGGTCTCGACCCGGTCGCGCGTGCGCGTCCAGTCGCCCGCGCCGCCGGCGGCGGCGAGGTCCCCGGTCAGCCCCGGGACGAGCCTATCTGCGGACCCGCCGTCGGGCATCAGTCGAACCCCAGCAGTTCGAAGATGTCGCGATCCTCCATCGGCGCGGGCGCCATCGGCTCGGTGCCGTTCCACAGCGTCTCGGCCAGGCGGACGTATTCCTTGCGGCACGCGACGATGTCCTCGTCGTCGGGCATGTCGAACAAGGTCTTCTTCTTGAGCCGCGACCGGCGCAGCGCATCCACGTCGGGCATGTGGCCGATCCGCTTGAACCCGATCTTGTCGCAGTAGCGGTCGATCTCGTCGGTGTCTTTCGAGCGGTTGGCCATGCACCCCGCGAGCCGCACCTTGTAGTTCTTCGACTTGGCCTGCACCGCGGCGATGATGCGGTTCATCGCGTAGATGCTGTCGAAATCGTTCGCGGTGACGATCATCGACTGATCGGCGTGTTGCAAGGGCGCGGCGAAGCCGCCGCAGACCACGTCGCCCAGGACATCGAAGATCACGATGTCGGTATCCTCGAGCATGTGATGCTGCTTGAGAAGCTTGACCGTCTGGCCCACGACATAGCCGCCACAGCCGGTGCCAGCGGGCGGGCCACCCGCCTCGACGCACTGGACGCCGCCGAAGCCCTCGGTGACGAAATCCTCGGGGCGCAGTTCCTCGGCGTGGAAATCCACGTCCTTGAGGATGTCGATCACCGTGGGCTGCAACTGGCCGGTCAGGGTGAAGGTGCTGTCATGCTTGGGGTCGCAGCCGATCTGCAGCACCCGCCGCCCCATCTGCGAAAAAGCCGCCGACAGGTTCGACGAGGTCGAGGACTTGCCGATCCCGCCCTTGCCGTAGACGGCGAAGACCTTGGCCCCCTCGATCTGCGCCGAGGGGTCCTGGTGGACCTGCACCGATCCTTCGCCGTCCTGGCCCTTGAGGACCGGCGGGGTCTCGACCTGCCGGCGGGCCTCCAGGCCGGCGGCCTCGCGCATGTTCGCCCGTGCCGAGGGTGGCTGTTTGGTGTCCAGTGGACTCATGGTTTCCTCCAATCGCCGGGCACAGGCGCCCGGTGTTTCTTCTGGCCGTAAATATCCCGGGGGTGTGGGGGCTGGCCCCCAATGCCGGGCGGTCGGCCATATGCGCGCGGGGCCCTCATTCTGCCGCCACTCCCTCGAGGCGGTCTTCCAGCGCGTCTGCGGCATCGCGCAGCGCGGCCAAGGTGGTGTCGTCGGGCGCCCAGTAGGCGCGGTCGTGGGCCTCGAGCAGGCGGTTTGCCATGCGCGAGGAGGCCACCGGGTTGAGGTCGCTCATCCGCTGGCGCATCGCCTCGTCCAGAACGAAGGTCTCGGACATGCGCTGATAGACCCAGGGGTCCACCTGGCCGGTCGTCGCCGACCAGCCCAGGGTGTTGGTCAGGCTGCTCTCGATCTGCCGCACGCCCTCGGCGCCGTGGCTCAGCAGGGCCTCGTGGAACTTCGGGTTCAACGAGCGCGAGCGCGTCTCGAGCGCCACCTGGTCGGCCAGGCTGCGCACCTTGCCCGCCCCGCGCGTGGTGTCCGAGATGTAGACCGCGGCCTCCTGGCCCTGACGGGCGCGCTTCACCGCGCGGGAAATCCCGCCCAGCGTGTCGAAGTAGTGGTCCACCGTGGTCACGCCCAGTTCCACCGATTCCAGGTTCTGGTAGGCCACGTCGACATTGCCCAGGGCCTGTTGCAGCAGCGCGGTCTGTTGCGCGGGCTTGCCGTCGACACCGTAGGCAAAGCTCTTGCGCGCCTCGTAGGCATCGGCCAGCTCGTCCTCGTCGCCGAAGGCCGAACTGTCGACCAGCTGGTTGACGTTGGAGCCGTAGGCCCCTTCGGCATTGGAAAAGACGCGCAGGGCCGCGGTGTCCAGGTCGCAGCCGATCTTCTCGGCATAGGCCAGGGCGTTGGCGCGGATGAAATTCTGTTCGGGCGGTTCATCCGCGTGGGCGGCATTGTGCGCGGCCTCGGCCAGCAGCCGGGTCTGCAAGGGAAGCAGGTCGCGGAAGATGCCGGACAGCGTCATGATCACGTCGATGCGCGGCCGGCCCAGCGTTTCCAGCGGGATCAAGTCGGCCCCGGACAGCCGCCCGAAACTGTCGAAGCGCGGCTGCGCCCCGATCAGCGCGAGGGCCTGCGCCATGGGCGCGCCATCGGACTTGATGTTGTCCGACCCCCAGAGCACCAGCGCCACGCTGCGCGGCAGGCTGGCATGGGTCCGCAGCAGCAGGTCGGCCTGTTTCGCGCCCTCGCGGCAGGCAAAGGCGGTGGGCATGCGGAAGGGATCGAAGGCATGGATGTTGCGCCCCGTGGGCAGGACCTCGGGCGACCGGATCAGGTCGCCGCCGGGCACCGGCGGGGTATAGCGCCCCTCCATCGCGTGCAGCAGGGCCGGGATCTCGCTGTCGCGTTGCAGATGCGCATCGACGCGGGCGCGCGTCTCGGCATCCGCGCCGGTCATCAGGTCCAGGTAGTCCGCACGGGCGTCATCGCGCATCGTCCGGCCCAGCACGTGCAGGCCTTCGGGGATCAGCGCATCCTCGGTTTCCAGCAGCCGCAGCCAGAGCGCCTCGGGCGCCTCGCCGCCCATGTCCACCGTTTCCGCCTGTTCGGCGATCAGCGCCTCCAGGTCCGCGCGCTCGGGCGCGTCGGGGGTCATCTCGCGCCAGCGGGTCAGGCTGTCCTTGAGCTCGCCCAGCGCCTTGTAAAGCCCCGAGCTTGCCAGCGGCGGGGTCAGATGGCTGACCGTCACCGCGCCCGAGCGGCGCTTGGCCAGCGTCGCCTCGGAGGGGTTGTTGGAGGCATAGAGATAGACATTCGGCATGTCGCCGATCAGGCGGTCTGGCCAGCAGGCCGCGCCCGGCCCGGTCTGTTTGCCGGGCATGAATTCCAGTGCGCCGTGCATGCCGTAATGCAGCAGCACATCGGCCCGGAAAGCGTTTTTCAGCCACAGGTAGAACTGTGCGAAGGCATGGGTCGGGGCAAAGCCGCGCTCGAACAGAAGCCGCATCGGGTCGCCCTCGTAGCCAAAGGCGGGTTGCAGCCCCACGAATACCTTTCCGAACTGTGCGCCCAGCACGAAGACGCCGCGCCCGTCGGATTGCACGCGGCCCGGGGCGGCACCCCACTGCGCCTCGATCTCGTCCAGCCAGGGCGTGTTTGCGACCATCTCCTCGGCCGGGACATGGGCGGCGACATTGGCCTCCTGCCCGAACTGCTGGGCGCTGCCCTGCAGCACGGCGGCCCGCAGCGCCTCGACGCTTTCCGGCGGGGTCAGGTCGTAGCCGCGCGCGGCCATGGCGTGCAGCGTGTTGTAGAGCGAGGCGAAGACATCCAGATAGGCCGCCGTCCCTGCCGCGCCGGCGTTGGGCGGAAAGCCGAAGAGCACAACGCCGACGCGGCGCTCGGCCACCTTCGAGCGGTGCAGCGCGGCCTGGCGCGCGACGCGGGCGGCCAGCACCTCGACCCGCTCGGGGCAGGGCGCCATTTCCTTGACCACCGAGGTCGCGGCGCAGTCCCGGGTGCAGCCCGCACAGCCCCCCGGCCCGTGGCGCCCGGCAAAGACCGTGGGCGTGGTCGCCCCGTCCAGTTCCGGCAGCGCGATCAGCATGGTCGTCTCGATCGGGCCGAGGCCCCCGGCCGAGCCGGCCCATTGGCCCAGCGTCTGGAACTCCAACGGATGCGCGGCGACATAGGGCACATCCAGCGCCTTGAGCGTCTCGACCGCCGCCTCGGTGTCGTTGTAGGCGGGGCCGCCCACCAGGCTGAAGCCGGTCAGCGACAGCAACGTGTCGATGGTCGCGCCGTGGCGGTCGCGAAAGAAGGCCTCGATCGCGGGCCGCCCGTCCAGGCCCCCGGCATAGGCGGGCAGGACCCGCAGGCCCTGGCCCTCCAGCGCGCGGATCACCGCGTCGTAATGCGCGGTATCGCCGGCCAGCACGTAGGAGCGCATCATCAGCAGCCCGACCGTCGCGGTCGGATTGGCAGGGGTGGGCAGGGCGGCGGGGTCGGTGGTGATCCGCCCGGCCAGGTCGGGGTGGTACAGCCCGGTCTCGGGGTATTCCAGCGGGGCCGGGGCCTCGGCGCCGCGCCAGGCGTCGCGGTGGCTGTAGCGCGAGATAAGGAAGCGGACCATGGCCTCGATGTTGTCGTCCGAGGCGCCCAGCCAGTATTGCATGGTCAGGAACCAGGCGCGCAGATCCTGCGCCTTGCCCGGGATCAGTCGCAGAATGCGTGGTAGACGGCGCAGCATCTTCATCTTGCGCGCGCCGTCGTCGGTCTTGGAGCCGCTCTTGCCACCGCCGCGCAGCTTCTTGAGCAGCTTGGCGGTGCCGCTCTCGGGCGCGCACATGTCCAGCGTGCCCATGCGGGTGCATTTCACGATCTGGCCATCGGCGATCAGCCCGGCCATGGCGTCGCAGGTGTCGCGGCGGGCCTGCAGGTCCGGCAGGATCGCCTGGACGTGTTCTTCCAGGAACAGCAGGTTGGCGATGACGATATCGCCGGTGGCAATGGCGCGGCGGGCCTCTTGCAGGGCCGCGTCGCTCTCGCCCCATTCGGCGGCGGCGTGTACGCTCAATTCAATCCCCGGGAAATCCTCGGCCAGCCGTTCGGCCACCCGCGCGCAGGGGCCGGCGGCATGCGAATCCAGCGTCAGGATCACCACGCGGTAGGGGGCGGGCCCGGTGTTCAGTGCCACGTCATCGCGCATAATGGGCCTTTGCTTCGTAAAGGGTGTCGACGCTGATCTCGTCCAGGCCGCGCTCATTGGCGAAGGCCTCGGTGTTGCGCTTGGCCTTGCCGCGCACGAAGAAGGGGATCTTCCTGAGTTCGCGCTCGGCATCGCTCAGCCAGATCACCTCGCCCGCGTCCGTCTTCTGGCCCGAAATATCCCGGGGGGCGGCCGAGGGCCGGGGGGCTGGCCCCCCGTCGTCGTCGGCCAGAGGGCGGGGCGTATGAGCACCGCCGTGATGGCTGGGACCGGCCTCGTCGTGAAACTCGAAATCCTCGCGGAACATGGTCAGCAGGTGTTCTTCCAGTCCCATGACCAGCGGGTGCACCCAGGTGTCGAAAATGACATTCGCGCCTTCCAGCCCCATCTGCGGGCTGTAGCGGGCGGGAAAGTCCTGCACGTGGACGGGCGCCGAGATCACGGCGCAGGGAATGCCCAGCCGCTTGCCGGTGTGGCGCTCCATCTGGGTGCCCAGGATCAGTTCCGGCGCGGCCTCGGCGATGGCCTCTTCCACGTCCAGATGATCGTCCGAGATCAGCGCGGGCACGCCGAAGTCCTTGGCCAGCGCGCGGATCTTGCGGGCCATCTCGCGGTTGTAGCAGCCAAGGCCCACCACCTCGAAGCCCATCTCGTCGCGCGCGATCCGCGCGGCGGCGGCGACATGGGTGCCGTCGCCGAAGATGAAGACGCGCTTGCCGGTCAGGTAGGTCGAATCGACCGAGGCCGAATACCAGGGCAGCCGCAGGCGGCTTTCATCGAGCCGCGCCTCCAGCCCTGTGATCCTGGCCACTTCGGCCACGAAATCGCGGGTTGCGCCGACGCCGATGGGCACAGTGCTGGTGAAGGGCTGGCCCAGTTCCCGTTCCATCCAGCGGCAGGCGGCCTCGCCGGTTTCGGGATACATCAGCACGTTGAAATGCGCGGCGCCCAGCCGGGTCAGGTCTTCGGGGCTGGCCCCGTAGGGCGCGCAGACATTCACCGTGATGCCCATGCTTTCGAGCAGGGCGGTGACCTCGGGGATGTCGTCGCGGTGGCGAAAGCCCAGCGCGGTGGGCCCGATAAGGTTCGCGGTGATCGCTTCGGTCCGCGCCATGGGCTGTGCCAGGCGCCGGATCAGCTGGAACAGGGTCTCGTCGGCGCCGAAGTTTTCCTTGCGCTGGTAGCTGGGCAGCTCCAGCGGGATGATCGGGATGGGCATGCCCATGGTCTCGGCCATGCCGCCGGGATCGTCCTGGATCAGCTCGGCGGTGCAGGAGGCCCCGACGATCATCGCCTGCGGCTTGAACCGCTCATAGGCGGCCTCGCAGGCGGTCGTGAAAAGGTTGGCCGTGTCGGAGCCCAGGTCGCGGGCCTGGAAGGTGGTGTAGGTCACCGGCGGGCGGTGGTCGCGCCGCTCGATCATGGTGAACAGAAGGTCGGCATAGGTGTCGCCCTGGGGCGCGTGCAGCACGTAGTGCAGGCCCGTCATCGCCGTGGCCACGCGCAGGGCGCCGACATGCGGCGGGCCTTCATATGTCCAGACCGAGAGCTTCATGACGACGCGCCGGGGGCGCTTCGCCCCCCGGGCCCCCCGAGGATATTTCGGGCCAGAAGAAACATGCGCCGGGTCATTCTGCGGCCTCCAGCCTGAGCCGGTCGCGCCGGTTAAGCGGGCGCGAGAAGAGCGCGGCCAGATCACCGGCCTGTTCGTAGAAATGCACCGGAGTGAAGACCAGTTCGATGGCCCACTTTGTGGTCATCCCCTCGGCCTCGAGCGGGTTGGCCAGCCCCAGCCCGCAGACTGTCAGGTCGGGGCGCGCTGCGCGGCAGCGGTCGAGCTGCTTTTCGACATCCTGGCCCTCGGCGATCACCGGCCCCTCGGCCAGAAGCTCGAGGTCGGGGGCGACCAGCGCCTTGTGGATATAGGGCGTGCCGACCTCGACGGCCTGCATCCCGCACTCGCGGGTCAGGAAGCGGGCCAGCGGGATCTCCATCTGGCTGTCGGGAAAGAAGAAGAGTTTCTTGCCCGCAAGTGTCTCGGCGGCCTTGGCCACCGCCTTGCGGGCGCGTGCGCGGGGCGCGTCTGTCACGGCATCGACACGCGCCTGGTCGATTCCGAAGTCCCGCGCAACGGCGCGAAGCCACGCGGTGGTGCCCTCTTCGCCGAATGGGAACGGCGCGGGGATGTGACGCGCCCCGCGTCTTTCCAGGGCGGAATGGGTGCCGCCCAGGAAAGGCTGTGTCAGGGCAAAACTGGTGTTCGGGCCGACGCCGACCTGCGCATCGGCGTGGCGGGCGGGCAGGACGGTGACGGCGTCGATGCCGATCCGGGCCAGCAGCTCCAGCGCCTGGTCCTCGGCCACGTCGGGCAGGGCGCCGACCATCATCAGCTGGCGGGCATCCGTCTCGGGCAGGGCGGGCACCATGGCGGCCAGGCAGGCGTCCTCGCCCTCGGTGAAGGTGGTCTCGATGCCGGACCCCGAGTAGTTGAGCACCCGGACCTTCGGCGCGTGGCGCGCGCTGAGCCGTTCGGCGGCGCGCGAGAGGTCCAGCTTGATGACCTCGGACGGGCAGGAGCCGACGAGGAAGAGTTGCCGGATGTCGCTGCGGCGGGCCAGCAGGCGGTCGACCTCGCGTTCGAGTTCTTCCTGGGCGTCGGCGAGGCCGGCCAGGTCGCTTTCCTCGAGAATCGCGGTGCCGAATCGGGGTTCGGCGAAGATCATCACCCCGGCGGCGCTTTGCAGCAGATGCGCGCAGGTGCGGCTGCCCACCACGAGGAAGAAGGCGTCCTGCATCTTGCGGTGTAGCCAGATGATTCCCGTCAGTCCACAGAAGACCTCGTGCTGGCCGCGTTCCTTGAGGACCGGGGCATTGCTGCAGCCCATGGCCGGGGGCGGGGGGCTGTGACGGGTCATGCCGGGGCCTCGGATTGCAGGCGCGCGACGCGCAGCTTGAGCAGGAATTGCCCGGCGTTGATGACGTAGGCGGCATAGGCGGCCAGCGCCAGCCACATCAGCGCGACAGGCGCCAGCGCGCCGGTGAACAGGGCCCAGACGTAGCCCGTGTGCAGGGCGATGACGGCAAAGCTGAAGACATCCTCCCAGAAGAAGGCCGGGGCGAAAAGATACTGGCCGAAGACGACCTTTTCCCAGATCGCGCCGGTCACCATGATCAGGTACAGCAGGCCGGTCTTGGTGAGGATTGACCAGGTCGCCGCCGTGTAGCCGGTGCCGGCGGCCAGGTAGCGCAGCACCAGCACCAGCGAAACCAGGAAAACCAGGAACTGAAGCGGTGCAAGGAAACCTTGCACCAGCGTCCAGGGGCTGGCATCGCGGCGGGCCCGTTGCGCGGGCGTGTAAAGCGCGGTGGCCTCTGATGGTATCTGCGCCGAAGGCGTCATCGGACCCCCTGACCGAACGTGTGACATGGTCTGATGCTAGGCCGCGCAGGGGGAAAGTGTCAATTATAATTTACACCAACAGATCGGGGGATTTGTCCAGCCGGGCTGTCAGAAGGTCAGGGGCTGCGGCCGGGTCTATTCCATAAATTTAATGTGTTATCAGGCCTGGCGTGCGCGCAGGCGCAGTGTTCGACGCACGGGAATTTCTTGTCCTGCGCCAACGGGTTGCCGGGGGGTTGCGGGGGCATGTTGTCAATAGAAATTGACATTTGAAAACGCCCCCACCAAACTCCAATTATCCTCCATGTGAGAAGGCGCGGGCTGTCGGGTGCTCGGCCCCCATGGCGGCCAAGGGAGGAGGCTCAATGGCACATGACACGGACCGCGATGACGGCTTCAACGAGGCCGGACCACGAAGTGAACAATCGCCCTCGATCCGGTATCTGGTCGAATCCGCGCTGCGCTCGGTCGCCTCGACATCGCAAAGCGATCAGCCGGGCACGCGCGACGAGTGGGTGGCGCATCTCGCCGCCGCCATGGTGTCGGACAGCGAGACCAGCCACCGCGCCGCTATTTCGGCGCTTGTCGCCAGTGGCGTGAGCAGTTCGGAAGTCCACCAGATCTACATTCCCGCGGTCGCGCGGTATCTGGGCGAGATGTGGGTCAACGACAGGGCCAGCTTCGTCGACGTCACGGTTGGGTCCGCGCGATTGCAGGCGCTGTTGCGCGAGGCGGGCGAGCCGGCCGAGATCGGATTGATCGACCGCAGCATTCCGTTGGGCCAGTCCGTGTTGATGGTGATCCCGCCCTACGAGGACCACGCGCTGGGGGCCTTCGTGGCCGCGGACCAGTTCCGCCGGCACGGGCTCTGGGTGCACATGGGCATCGGGCTGACCCGCGACGAACTGGTCGATCTGATCGCATCGAGCCGGTTCTCGCTTGTGGGTCTTACGGCGGCGACGTGGACATCAGTTGAACAAGCCGGTGAGTTTGTCGATTACATTCGCGCGGGGCTGGACCACTGCCCGCCCATGGTGATCGGTGGGCGCGCGGTCAGCGAACCTGCCAAGGTCGAGCGCCTGACCGGCGTGGACTACGCCGTCAAAACTGTCCGCGAGGCGGTTGACCGTGCGGGATTGATGTCCATCTCTCAAGAGAACGAGCTGGACAAGCTGAACACCTAGAGGCCGAGAGGCCCGATATGGCGGAGACACCGAGTGAGCAGGCAGGGCCGAGCAAGCGAAACGATGACCGCAGGTCGGCTGCCGGCCCTCGGTGCCGTGGACGCGATTGTCGAGCAGGCCTCTGACCTGGCGGTCATGCTCGACGACACTGGCGAGGTGCAGGGTATAAGCGTCAATCCCGACAGCCCCTCGTTGGGATGTCTCGACCACTGGGTCGGGCGGCGTTTCGACAGTTTCCTGACACCCGACAGCGCCGAGAAGTTTTCGACCCGGTTTCGGGCGGTCACTGCGGACCCGGACGTTGCGCCGCGGCCGATGGAACTGACCCACAAGGACAACGCCACATGGGAATTCCCGGTGCGCTACAGCATGCACAGGGTTGGCGATGGTCAGATCCTGATGTTCGGGCGCGACATGCAGCCCCTGGCCGAGGTCCAGCAACGCCTGCTGCGCGAACAACTTGCCCGCGAGGCTGACCAGCAAAAGCTGCGTGCGGGTCAGACCCTGTTCAGAATCGTTTTCGAGGAAGCCGAGACGCCTCTGATCGTGCTGGACCCGGAAAAGGCCCGGATCGAGGAGATCAATTCCGCCGCGGCCGCGCTTCTGGGCAGCACCGCCGAGACCTTGTCCGGCAACATCCTTCCGCAGGCCTTTGACGGCCGTCGCCGCGGCGAGTTCATGGAGGCCCTGCGCGCGGCCGCCACCGCCGACGTGGACCGCGGGGTCGAGGCGGTGTCGCGGCGCAACGGGCGCGTTCTCAATGTCCGCCCGAGGTTTTTCCGCGTGGCAGGTGACCTGGTGTTGCTATGCCGGCTCGACGTGGTGGACGAGGGGGCGTCGGCCGGGCCGGAGTTCTCGAATCTGCTGCTCGCCCTTTATGGGGCCACATCCGACGCGGTCGTGCTGGCCGATGCCAAGGGCAACATACGTGAGGCCAACGACGCCTTCCTCACAATGGCCGACGCGATGCAGATCCGCGATGTCCAGGACACGTCGCTGGCCGACTTCCTGATGCGTGGGTCTGTCGACCTCAAGCTGATGCTTGAAAGCGCCGCCCAGAAGGGCCGGATGCACCACTACGGTGCCCAGCTCAAGAGCACCCTCGGCACGCGCACAGAGGTCGACATCTCGGTCGCACGGCTGCGCCAGCAGGGTGGAGAAACTGGATTCGGCCTGATCATCCGCGATGTGTCGGCCAGCCAGGTGCCCGAGACCGACAGGGCGAATGTCATGGTCAGCGACGCGGCCATGCAGAACGTTATGGACCTTGTCGGCACGCGCTCGCTCAAGGAACTGGTGTCGGCCACCTCGGAGGTGGTCGAGAAACTGTGCATCGAGACGGCCGTGCAACTGACGGACAACAACCGCGTCGCCGCCGCCGAGATGCTGGGCCTTTCGCGGCAGAGCCTCTACGTCAAGCTGCGCAAATACGGCCTGATCAAGCCCACCGAGGACGACTAGCGCCGCGACGGGGGGCTCGGCCACGTCGGCGCGACAAGAAAACCCTTTCAAGAATCTCCTATGTATAGTTTAGTTGACACATGAGTGTCAGCGAATCCTTACATGCCTCCCGGCGTTGGCCGCGCCCGCGCGCGGTGTTGACCCTGCTCAAGCCGGTGACATGGTTCCCGCCGATATGGGCCTATCTCTGCGGTGTCGTTGCCTCGGGGGTTGCTCCGGCGACGGCGCCGGTGGCCGTGCTGGTGGGCATGGTCCTGGCCGGGCCGGTGGTCTGCGGCATGAGCCAGGCGGCCAACGATTGGTGCGACCGGCATGTCGATGCGATCAACGAACCGGACCGCCCCATCCCCTCGGGCGCGATCCCGGGGCGCTGGGGGCTGTGGATTGCGCTGTTCATCACTGCGCTTGCGCTGGCGCTGGGCACGGTGCTGGGGCCCTGGGGTTTCGGCGCGACCGTCTTCGGCGTCGCCGCGGCCTGGGCCTATTCGGCAGAGCCGATCCGGCTCAAGCGCTCGGGCATCTGGGGGCCGGGCCTGGTGGGGCTGTGCTATGAAGGACTGCCCTGGTTCACCGGGGCGGCCGTACTGGCGGCGGGGGCGCCGCCGCTGACCACCGTGACCGTCGCGCTGCTCTATGCGCTTGGGGCGCATGGCATCATGACACTCAATGATTTCAAGGCCCTGGAGGGCGACCGCCAGACCGGTGTGAACTCGCTGCCGGTCACGCTGGGCCCGGAACGGGCGGCGCGGGTGGCCTGCTGGGTCATGGCGCTGCCGCAAATGGCGGTGATCGTGCTGCTGCTGGCCTGGGATCGGCCTTGGCATGCGCTTGTCATCGCCGCGCTGGTGGCGGTACAGGTCTGGGCGATGCGTGTCCTGCTGAAAGATCCGAAGGGCCGCGCACCCTGGTACAATGCGACGGGCGTGAGCCTTTACGTCAGCGGCATGATGGTCGCCGCCGTCGCCCTGCGCAACATGGAAGGGATATCATGACCCTGAGCTGGCTTTCGATCGTGCGTCTCGGGCTGGTGCAGATGGCCCTGGGCGCGGTGGTGGTGCTGACCACCTCGACGCTGAACCGCCTCATGGTGGTGGAACTGGCGCTGCCCGCGGTGCTGCCGGGGTTTCTCGTGGCGCTGCATTACGGGATCCAGATCACCCGGCCCAACTGGGGCTTTCTGTCCGACACCGGCGGGCATCGCACGCGCTGGATCATCGGCGGCATGGGTGCGCTGGCGCTGGGCGCCTATGGCGCGGCGCACGGGGTCGTCCTGCTGGAGGGCAGCTTTGCCGCCGGGATGGCGCTTTCCATTGCCGCCTACGCCCTGATCGGCGTCGGGGTGGGGGCCTCGGGCACCTCGCTGCTGGCCCTGCTGGCCACTGCGACGGCCCCGCACCGCCGCGCCGCGGCCGCCACGATCACCTGGCTGATGATGATCGCCGGGATCGCCGTGACGGCCGGCACCGTCGGCGCCTTCCTGGACCCGTACACGCCGCAACTGTTGTTGCGCATCGTCGGCATCGTGACCCTGGGGGCCGTGGTCCTGACCACGCTGACCGTTTGGGGCATCGAGGCCCGGGTGGCCCCGGCCGAACCGGACCCCGAGCCGCAGGCTTTCGTCGCCGGGCTGCGCGAGGTCTGGGGTGAACCCAAAGCGCGCAATTTCACCATCTTCGTCTTTCTGTCCATGACGGCCTATTTCATGCAGGAACTGATCCTCGAACCCTATGCCGGGCTGGTCTTCGGCTTCACGCCGGGGCAGTCCACCTCGCTCAGCGGGGCGCAGAACGGCGGGGTCTTCCTTGGGATGCTCACCGTGGGAATCGCCGCCACGGGCCTGCGCATCGGGTCCTTGCGGCACTGGGTCGTCGCGGGTTGCCTCGGCTCGGCGGTCAGCCTGGCCGCGATTTCGGCCCTGGGGCCGCTGGCGCTCTCGGGCGCGCTGACAGGGGCGGTGGTCGCGCTGGGGTATTTCAACGGCATGTTCGCCGTGGCGGCCATCGGCTCGATGATGGCGCTGGCGGGGCAGGGGCGCGGCGCGCGCGAGGGCACGCGCATGGGCCTCTGGGGCGCGGCGCAGGCCATTGCGGCCGGCTTCGGCGGGCTGCTGGGCGCCGGGGCCGTGGACATCATGCGCCTGCTGCTGGTGCAGGACGCCCGGGCCTTTGGCGCGGTCTTCCTGTTCGAAGCGGCGCTTTTCGTGCTTGCGGCCCTGATGGCGCTGCGGGTGATCGCACATACCCAGGGCCGCAACGCGCCCCTGGCCGTTCCGGGGGAATGAGGGATGCCTGAGTTCGATGTTGTCGTTGTGGGGGGTGGCCCCAGCGGGGCCACGGCCGCCGAGGATCTGGCGCGGTCGGGGCATCGCGTCGCGCTGCTGGACCGGGCGGGGCGGATCAAGCCCTGCGGCGGGGCCATCCCGCCCCGGCTGATTGCGGATTTCGACATCCCCGAGGATCTTCTGGTGGCCCGGATCACCACCGCGCGCATGATCGCCCCAAGCGGGCGGCGGGTGGATATCCCGATCGAGAACGGCTTTGTCGGCATGGTCGACCGCGAGGATTTCGACGAATTCCTGCGCAGCCGCGCCGCCGGCGCCGGGGCGACGCGCCTGACCGGCACCTACCAGTCCATCGACCGCGACGGCGGCCACCCGCGCGTTCACTATCGCGATCGTGACAGCGGCGAGACCCGCAGTCTCTCGGCCCGGCTGGTCATCGGGGCGGACGGGGCGCGGTCCAACGTGGCCAGCGACGAGGTCGAGGGCGGCGACCGCATTCCCTATGTCATCGCCTATCACGAGATCATCGAGGCCCCCGGCCCGGTGGGCGACTATCACCCCGACCGCTGCGACGTCGTCTATGACGGGCGCATCTCGCCCGATTTCTACGGCTGGGTCTTTCCGCATGGCGGCAAGGCCAGTGTCGGCATGGGGTCGCTCGTCAGCGACGTGAACCTTAAGCAGGCCACCGCCGATCTGCGCGCGGCGAGCGGGCTCGCCGACTGCCCCACGATCCGGCGCGAAGGTGCGCCGATCCCCCTGCAACCGCTCGATCGCTGGGACAATGGTCGCGACGTGGTGCTGGCCGGCGATGCCGCCGGGGTCGTCGCCCCCAGTTCGGGCGAGGGGATCTATTACGCCATGGTCGGCGGGCGCGTCGCCGCCAGCGCCGCCGCCGCCTGCCTGAAAACCGGACGCGCGCGCGACCTGCGCCTTGCCCGGCAGTTGTTCATGCGCGAACACAAGACCGTCTTTCGCGTGCTGGCCAGCATGCAGAAGGCCTACTACCGCTCGGACGAGCGGCGCGAACGCTTTGTGTCGCTGTGCCATGACGTGGACGTGCAGCGTCTGACCTTCGAGGCCTACATGAACAAGGCGCTGGTCCGGGCCCGGCCGATGGCCCACCTGCGCATCGGGCTGAAGAACCTGGCGCATCTGACGCGGCTGGTGCGCCCGGAATTCATATGAGCGCGCCTCCCGAGGCCGCGACGATCCCCGCCTGGCGGGGCGGCGAGCTGGTCGCCGTGGACAAGCTGCAGGTGCACCGCGAGGGGCTGCGGCACAAGGCGGTCTCGGTCTTCGTGCAATGCGGCGACGAGTTGCTGCTGCAGCGCCGGGCCCTGGGCAAGTATCATACGCCGGGGCTTTGGGCGAATGCCTGCTGCACCCATCCGCACTGGGGCGAGGCCCCGGGCGAGTGCGCCGCCCGCCGGGTGGCCCAGGAACTGGGCCTGAGCGGGCTTGACCTGGACCACAAGGGCCGGGTCGAATACCGCGCCGATGTCGGTGATGGCCTGATCGAGCACGAGGTGGTGGATCTGTTCCTCGCGCGTCTGGCCGCCCGGCCTGTCGTCACCCCCGACCCGGACGAGGTCATGGCCGTGGACTGGATGCCCCTGCGCCAGCTGGCGGCCGCGGTGCAGCGCCGCCCAGAGGCCTACACCCCCTGGCTGCGCATCTACCTTGACCGGCACGCAGGCCAGATTTTCGCCTGACCGGGCGGGGCTGGCAGCGCCGCTTTGACTCATGTCAATTCAAGTTGACAGCATCGATGTCATCCTTGTTCCAAACAAGGAGGCGACATGCGACTGGTTCTGATTCACCCCAACTATCATTCCGGCGGTGCCGAGATCGCCGGCAACTGGCCCCCGGCCTGGGTCGCCTACCTGGCCGGTCCGCTCAAGGCCGCGGGCTACACCGACATCCATTTCATCGACGCCATGACCCATGACATCGGCGAGGCCGAGCTTCATGCCCGCATCGCTGCGCTGAAGCCCGATATCGTCGGGGCCACCTCGATCACGCCCTCGATCTACAAGGCCGAACGCGCGCTCGAGATCGCGCGCGCCGCCGCCCCGGATGCCGTGACGGTGCTGGGCGGGGTCCATGCCACCTTCATGTACAAGCAGGTCCTGTCCGAGGCCCCGCATATCGACGCCATCGTGCGCGGCGAGGGCGAGGAGGTGTTCCTCGATTTCGTCCGCGCAGTCGAGGATGGCCGTTGGCAGAGCGCCCGCAAGTCGATCAAGGGCATCGCCTATACCCAGGGCACCGAGATCGTCGCCACCCCGGCCGCGCCGACGGTCAAGGATCTGGACGCGATCACGCCCGACTGGTCGATCCTCGACTGGGAGAAATACATCTACATCCCGCTGAAAACCCGGCTGGCAATCCCCAGCCTGGCCCGTGGCTGCCCGTTTACCTGTTCCTTCTGTTCGCAATGGAAATTCTGGCGCGATTATCGCGTGCGCGACCCGCAAAAGGTGGTCGATGAGATCGAGGACCTGGTGGAAAACCACGGTGTCGGTTTCTTCATCCTCGCCGACGAGGAACCCACTATAAACAAGAAGAAATTCACCGAGTTCTGCGAGGAACTGATCCGCCGTGGCCTGCCCGACCGAGTGAAATGGGGCATCAACACCCGCGTTACCGACATTCAGCGCGACAAGGACATGCTGGGCCTGTGGCGCGAGGCGGGGCTGGTGCATATCAGCCTTGGCACCGAGGCGGCGGCGCAGATGAAGCTCGATCTGTTCAACAAGGAGACGAAGGTCGAAGAGAACAAGGAGGCCATCCGCCTGCTGCGCGAGGCCGACATCTTCACCGAGGCGCAGTTCATCGTCGGGCTCGACAACGAGACCGAGGAAACCCTGGAAGAGACCTACCGCTTCGCCCGCGACTGGAACCCGGATCTGGCCAACTGGACGATGTACACCCCCTGGCCCTTCACGCCGCTGTTCCAGGAGCTGCGCGACCAGGTCGAGGTGTTCGACTTCGAGAAATACAATTTCGTCACCCCGATCATGAAGCCCGAGGCGATGGATCGCGCCACCCTGCTGGACCGGGTCATGCACAACTATCGCCGCTTCTACATGATCAAGGCGCTGTTCCATTACCCCTGGCGCGGGCGGGGCTTCCGGCGCAAGTACCTGCTGGGCTGCCTGCGGGCCTTCGCCAAGGCCGGTTTCGCGCGGACCTTCTACGATCTGGGCAAGGTCGGCTACTGGGGGCCGCAGTCCAAGGACAAGGTCGATTTCCAGTTCGACGAGACACGCCAGATCGCCGAGGCGCAGATGGCCGACTGGGACGCCATGGCCGACCGCAAGCGCCGCGCGGCCGAGCGCAAGGCCAGCGTGCGCGACCAGATCAAGGCCGAGAAGGCCCGCGTCGCCGGGCATGGCGCGGCGGACGCGGGCGTGCCGCGGCTGGACCGAACCACCCCGGCGGAATAGTGATGCAGCCCGCCACCGCCCATCATGTTGGGCCCAACGCGATCCTGCAGACGGTCGAAGCGCTGCAGGCCCTGGCCGCGCCGGGCGTGCTGGGCCGGATTTGCACGGCCGCCGGGATGCCGGGGCTTGCCGGGAACCTGCCCGACAGGATGGTGCCCGCGCGGGACGCCCTGCGCCTGCACCGGGCGGTGGCCGAGATCCTGCCCCCGGACATGGCCGAGGCGGTGGCCCGTGATGCCGGCCGACGGACGGGCGAATATATCCTCGCGCACCGCATCCCCGCCCCGGCGCAAGGGCTGTTGCGCCTTCTGCCCCGACCCCTGGCGGGGCCGATGCTGCTGGGGGCGATATCCCGTCACGCCTGGACCTTCGCGGGCGATGCGCAGGTCTCCTGGGCCTGGGGCCGGACGCCCGAATTCGTGATCCATGACAATCCCATGGCGCTGCCCGGCTGCCCTTGGCATTGCGCCGTTTTCGAGACGCTGTTTCAACGGCTTGTTGCGCCGGGCATCATGGTCGAACACACCGCCTGCTGCGCGGCGCATGGCCCCGTCTGCCGCTTTTTCCTGCACACCGCGCGCCGGCCGCAGGGGCGCACTTGGGCAGCGTAGCCGCCCGCCCCGGCGGCGGGGCCGGGCCTTTACCCGCGCGGCAAAGAGCCTTAGTCCTCGCGCAGCGTGCCGAAAAACCGCGAGGCCCGGGATGGTGACAGTTCTCTTGCGCGTCTGGGCCCTGCTCTTCGGCGTGCTGCTGGTCATGATCGGCAACGGCATGCAGTCCACCCTGATGGGCGTGCGCGGCGGGCTGGAGGGGTTCTCGACCTTCGAGCTTTCGGTCGTCACATCGGCCTATTTCGCGGGCTTCCTGATCGGCTCGCGGCTGGCCTCGACCCTGATCCGTGGCGTCGGCCATGTACGGGTCTTCGCGGCGCTGGGCTCTTTCATGTCGGCGGGCCTGATCGCCTTTCCCATGATCGTGGAGCCCTGGGCCTGGGTGCTGATCCGACTGCTGCTGGGGTTCTGTCTGTCCGGCGTCTATGTCTCGGCTGAAAGCTGGCTGAACGACAAGGCGACCAACGCCACGCGCGGGACCATCCTGTCGGGCTACATGCTGGCCCAGACCTTTGGCCTGGTCGGCGGGCAGGTGCTTGTCGGCGTCACCCCGGCCGAGACCTTCGCCGCCTTCGCGGTGGCGTCGATCCTGGTGTCGCTGTCCTTCGCCCCGATCCTGCTGTCGGCCAGCCCGGTGCCGGCCGCCGACAACATCCAGCCCATGAGCCTCGCGCGGCTCTACCGGACCTCGCCCCTGGCCACCGTGGGGACGCTGCTGCTGGGCGGCGTCTATGCCGCGCAGCTCGGCATGGCCTCGGTCTACGGCAGCGCAATCGGGCTGCCGACCGGCCAGATCACGACCTTCGTGGGTGCGATCTTCTTCGGGTCCATCGTGTTCCAGGTGCCGGTCGGCTGGCTGTCCGACCTGATCGACCGCCGCTTGCTGATCCTGGGCGTGGCCCTGATCGGCGGCGCCTCCAGCCTGGCGCCCTGGGTGTTCGGCCCAGCCTTCGCGATGCTTCTGTTCAGCGGCTTCATCATGGGCGGCATGGCCTCGCCGCTCTATTCGCTGCTGATCGCCTATTGCAACGATTACCTCGCGCTCGAAGACATGCCCTCGGCCTCGGGCGGGATGATCTTCATCTATGGCCTCGGTGCCATCGTGGGTCCGCTCGTCGCGGGGCGGATGATGGATCTTGTCGGCAACAGCGGCTTCTGGATATTCATCGCGGGCACCTTCCTGGCCATCGCGGGCTGGTGCGCCTTTCGCATGACGGTGCGTGAGTCCCCGTCCGTGGGCGCGGCGGGCGATTACGTGTCGCTGGCACCGACGGCCTCGGAACTGGTGGTCGCGGCGGCGACCGAGTGGTCGGCCGAGCAGGAGGACGACGCCGACGGCGACGCCTGACCACAAGCGTGGAGTCGATCCAGTGGCCGGCATTGCCGTGCGGTTGACGCTGGCACCCTGCAATGCGTCGCAATTCCGATTGGCGCGGGCCGACGGCGGCCCTATTCTGTATTACGCAGGCGGGCCGTGTTTCCGCCCGGCCCCTGCGCATCGGTCAATCGACAGGACGGCAACAGATGCGAGAACGACAGGGGCTCGATGCGACGGATATCCGCATTCTCAGCGCCGTCCAGGCGCATGGCCAACTGAGCAAGACCAGGCTGGCCGAGATCGTGAACCTGTCGCCGACGCCCTGTTGGGCGCGGCTGAGCCGTCTGCGCGCGGCGGGCTACATCCGCGGCTATCATGCCGACATCGCGCTGGAACGGGTGATCGACGCCACCCGCGTGGTCGTGATGGTGTCGCTGACCCATCACCGCAAGGTCGATTTCGACCGCTTCGAGGCGCATGTCAAAGTGGTCGACGAGATCATCAACTGCGTCTCGACCGGCGGCGGGGTCGACTACGTCATGACAGTCGTGACCCCGGGCCTGAGTGCGTTTCAGGCCCTCATGGACGATCTGCTATCGGCCGAGTTGGGGATCGACCGCTACACCACCTATTTCGCGACCCGCCTGATCAAGGCCGAACAGCCCAACCTGGCGCGGCTGGTGTCGCAAAGCCGACGATAAGGTTTGCGACATCCCCGTGTCGCGTTCGGGCGATCGGGTCCATACGGTCCTCAAAGCGTTCAAACCAAGCCCGCATGGTCTGCGCAAGCCCCGCAATAAAGGCCGCACGGTCACCTGGAACACATTACATGCGCAGAGAGCGCAGACGCGACCCGGCGGAGGAGCCGGCGCGCGACACCAGGGAGGACGACATGATGCAATCGCAGGACTTCGGCTTCGGAACCCAGATCCGCAAATCGCCATACTTCGATGCCACTGTGCGTTGGGGCGCGCAGGGGTTCTCGGTTTACAATCACATGTATATCCCGCGCGACTTCGGCGACCCCGAACAGAACTTCTGGACCCTCGTGAACGACGCGATCCTCTGCGACGTGGCCGTCGAGCGCCAGGTCGAGATCACCGGCCCCGATGCCGCGAAATTTACCCAGATGCTGACCTGCCGCGACCTGTCGAACATGGCGGTGGGGCAGTGCAAGTACGTGCTGATCACCAATGCCGAGGGCGGCATCCTCAACGATCCGATCCTGCTCAAGCTGGCCGAGGATCACTTCTGGCTGTCGCTGGCCGACAGCGACATCCTGCTCTGGGCCCAGGGCGTGGCCGTGCATTCGGGGCTTGATGTCTCGATCTGCGAGCCAGATGTCTCGCCGCTGCAACTGCAAGGCCCGAAGTCGGGCGAGATCATGCAAGAGCTCTTCGGCCCCGAAATCATGGACCTGCGCTATTACTGGTTCCGCGAGATGGAGCTGGACGGAATCCCGCTCATCGTCTCGCGCACCGGCTGGTCCAGCGAACTGGGCTATGAAATCTACCTGCGCGATGGCGACTACGGCGATGCCCTGTGGGAGCGGATCATGGCCGTGGGCATGCCCATGGGCCTCCAGCCCGGTCATACCTCGACCATCCGCCGGATCGAGGGCGGGATGCTGTCTTACCATGCCGATGCCGATATCCATACCAACCCCTTCGAGCTGGGCCTGGACCGGTTGGTCAACCTGGACATGGAGGCCGACTTCATCGGCAAGTTCGCCCTGCAGCGCATCCGCGACAACGGTGTCACCCGCAAGCAGGTGGGGCTGGTGCTGGAGGATGAGCCGATGGCCAGCCCGAACACCGCCTTCTGGACCGTCTTCAACGGGGGCGAAATTGTCGGCAAGGTGACCTCGGCGGTCTATTCGCCGCGCCTTGAAAAAAACATCGCGCTGGCCATGGTCGCGGTCGAGGCCGCCGAGCTGGGCACCGTGCTGCAGGTCCGCACCGCCTCGGGCGAAACCACAGCCAGGGTCGTGGAAAAACCCTTCTTCGACCCGCGCAAGAAGCTCGCCGCCGAAACCGCGCCCAAGCCCGCCCAGATCAACGCGTAAGGATCACTGGCATGTCCGACCTCGCGATCGAGCTGCACTGGCAGCGCGCCGAACCGGCCTTGCAGACGGGCAGGTTCTCGAATGCCCATGCGGTGCAGTACAACAGAACCCACGAAGTCCAGGTGGACGCCGCCCCCGATTGGGGCGGTGATCCCGACCACACCAACCCCGAGCAGGCCCTGGCGGCGGCGCTGTCGAGTTGCCACATGATGACCTTCCTCGCGCTTTGCGCCAAGGCGGGCTGGCCTGTGGCCAGCTATTACGACCATGCCGAGGCGCATCTGGGCAAGACCGCCAGCGGAAAAATGGCGGTCACGCGGATCGACCTGAACCCGGTGGTGCGGTTCGACACCGGCTTTGACGTCGCGCCGGAAAAGCTCGACGAGATGCAGCACCGCGCGCACCGCTATTGCTTCATCGCCAACACACTGGCCGAGAGCGTGCAGATCAACGTCACCCGAGGCCCGCGCGCAGGGCAGGCGGCTTGACCCTGGCGCGCGTTGCGCATTCACT
>JAVLCA010000069.1:0-6586 GCA_031581025.1 Salibaculum sp.
GATGGTTTCTGTGGTCATGATGCTGGCCTCCTCATCTTGTTTCTACTCACGCGGTCGCAAAATCGTCCCAGCACGGGCCAAGCCCATAGGCGGTGAGCACCGGACGGAGGGCTGCGATCCGGCGATAAAGCGTCGAGCGTTTGACGGCGCCGTGGGCGATCAGGTCAGATGCCGGAAGACGCGACAAAGCACGGCAAAGATGGCGATCATCATCGCGTAGGCGTGCCAGGGCACATGCGGCCGCAAGCCTCACATTCAGCGTATCCGCGCCGATGGGGCGTTGGCCGTACCAGCTGGCCAAGCCATCCTCTTCAAGCAGTAGATCCTTCAGGGGCTCGCTGTTGCCAGCCATCGGAACATCAAGCGAGGACATCCAGCCATCATGCGAGCGTCGCTCGCGCTGAACCCGGATCGCGATGCGCGACGACTGATTGCGCAGGACGATGTTTGCGAATGCACCGATACTGCCGCGGGTCGCGTCGAACGCAGGCAAGCGACAAATCAGATCCAGCAGCAGGTCCTGAGACAGGTCCTCGATATCTGCTGTCGACAGATGCAATTTGCGCTGAAGGCGGCGCGCCGAGCGGTTGGCCTCTTCGATCAGGGTGGCGACGTCGGCGGCGGAGAGTTTGGTGGGCATGGCTGGGGTCCTCGGAGCTTGATTGCGATTGCTCCGAACTTGGCCGACCCGGCCCCACCCTTGGTGTGTTTGTGGTGTGTGTTTGGTGTGAGAAAAGTGGGCGCGGTCCTACCCGATGATCTCGATCTCCTCGCGAGCCAACGCCAAGCGATAGCCAATGCCCCGAACCGAAACGAATAATTCGTCCACCTGCGCCCGTGTCAGGCCGCAGCTCATCAGAGCACCGCGCAAATCACGCATGAGTTCTTTGGCCTCGCGGCCAGTGTCGATCTCGATTTCCTGCTTTTTCAGCCTCGGGTCAGACCGCAAAGCTTGCTCGGCGAACAAGCGAAGCAGGGCTATCATTTGCAATGGCAAATCCAGAATCTGGCCGTCCAGCGTCGCGACTTGTCGCCCACGATCCATGACCAACCGGACGCGGTCGCGTGGCGGCAGCAAGGCGTCGAAGGAAATCTCTTCGCTGCCTTTATCGTTCGCCCGGACGATCTCACCGAGTTCGTGAACATCGATTTCCATGTCGCGCAGGCTGATGCCGCTGTTGGTGTCGATCTGCTCGCAAATCACGATCGGAGGCACGGCGCCCGCCATCGATTTCACAAGCATTGAAATCCCGGGAACAAAGACATCTTCGGGCGTCCGGCACATGAAAACGCTACGCCCGGTGGCTGAACGGCCCAGAAACCAGATCCCGGCGGCAATCTCCGCGGGACTGCCTTTCATCCGACCTGCGGCTGCAATCGCGGTGACAAGCTTGTCCGCATCGACGCGATACCTCTTCAGATCGCAGGGTTCGAGCAGAACGTCCTGACTGGAATCGAGCGGGCAGCAGGCTATCAGGCGGCCGTCGATTTCCTCGACCAAACGGACCTCGTAGCCACAGTCGCAATGCGCGCAGGTGCCCCAGGTATCGACTTTCCGGTCCTCGATCAGGATGCGCGCCTTGAGCAGCCTGGCAACCTCGGCCGCTGGAAACCGGCGCAAGAGACGACCGGAAACTTCGGGGCGCACGCCGGTCTTACTGAGCCGCGTCCACAACCAGATCCAGATCATGATCTTTCTCCAGCCCGTTGCGCGCGATCAGAGTATGGATGGATTTCTCGAACCGCGTGCGGCGGAAGGCCAACGTGCCGGGCGGCTTTAGCCGAACAGTCGATTGGGCCGGTTTCTTCTTGCCCACGTTGAAGAACACCCGAAAGGTGATTTCTCCAAGCCGCCAGCCGCGCCTGAATTGCACCTCGCTGTCGGCAAAGTTCCGCAAGGCACCACTCGCGTCCTTGATGACCCAGCTGCGCAGGTGCCGTGACACCTGCGCGTCGTCATCCCATTCAAACAGATCCGCGACCGCAGAAATGATCGTCACGCTGTGGATGGTTTCGTCGTAGAGGTGGTCAAACACAAAGTGAGGATTGCCCTCGGAAATCGGCTCGAGCGTGTATAGGTCACGCGCATGCTCACCGGCAAAAAAGCCGGGTCGCCCCAGGACATGGGTCGCAAAAAGTTCGGCCAAAGCGGTCTGCTGGGATTTCAGGACGCCGCCGATCAACAGCCGCCCCTCCGTCGCATTATATCGCAGGGCCGCGTATTTGATGGCGCGCACCGTGATGATTTCTTCGCGATCGTCGGCAACGACGGGCGTGGTTTTCACCGGGGCACCGTGGCTCAGGACCAGATTGAATTCATCGTCTTCATCGTAAGGTGCGAGGCGACAGTACCCACCTTGAAGGTCCTGCGAAAACAACGCCGCCGCGGCCGCCTCAAAGCTGGCCGCCGCGTGCTCTGTCAGATCCGCCGGCACATCGCGTTCGGGCCCACGAAACTCTGCCATCGCCGTCGGTGCCCGCAACGCCATTTGATCGGCGGCGACCTCGAAAACCGCATGATGGTGCAGATAAACATACAGCGCGACATGCTTGGGGTCATGGCCGACTGGTGCGTCCTCTGACGCATCCACACCTGTGTCGGTGAAGAGTATGATGTTGTGGCGCCGCGCCGCGTTGAGGATAGCATTCAGGCCGTGCGAGGTACCAACCTCAGCAATGCGATGCAGGTCAGCGACCAAGCCCTGAGACCATTCGCTGACAGGTTGCTCAAAATACTCGGCCAGAAGGCCCCTGACGTCCGTCGTCGCGTTGTCGAACGCGATTGGCTGACTGCCACCGGGGAAGTGGCGGTCGAACAACTGCCGCATCAATGTCGGCTCGATAGTCTTAATGAAGCGCGGGTTCACGAATTTCTTCAGATTGCCAGCCATGGCGAATCCTTTCTCTGAACGGCTAAGATGTTCATGATACGTTCCTGCGACAATAGGTCAATCCGCGCGTGGCGCTGGGACGATTTTCGCCGGGCATGAGTAGAAACAGGGTGAGAGAGCAGCCCGAGATATCCAATGAAATCGCCCAACCCCGTATCCCCCGACCTGATGACACCCCGTGAGCGGCGTGCCGAAATCTGCCAGATCCTGGCCTTGGGTTTCGTTCGAATGAACTCACGGCGACGCGGTCAACCCTCTGACAGAAATAGAGAAAGTTCTCTACACTTTCCGCCCGAGCGGAGCGTTCATGCGGACCCAACTCACAAGGAGGTTCCATGACCAAAGACGATCCGATCTACGCCCGTGTCGCCGCCCTGAAGATCAAGACGCCGACGGAGTTGCGCGAGCTATGGCGTGACCTGATGGGCACCGAGCCGCCCCCCTTCACTCGACGGTATCTGGAGACCCGCCTCGGCTACCGTATCCAGGAGCTCGCCTACGGCGGCCTGAAACCCGAGACCGTCAAGCGCCTTGAAAAACTCGGCGAGCAGCTTGACGGCGGTGACTACATGAAACGCCGCATCCGCACCGATCTCAAACCCATTACCGGCACCCGCCTGGTTCGCGAGTGGCAGGGGGTCGAATACGTCGTGACCGTCACCACCGATGGCTACGAATGGGAGGGGCGGCCGTACCAATCTCTCTCCTCCATCGCGCGCGCCATCACCGGGACGCGCTGGAGCGGCCCGGTGTTTTTCGGCCTTAACAACTACAGGAGGCGCAAATGAGCAAACCGGCCCCGAGAAAACTTCGCTGCGCCATCTACACGCGCAAATCCAGCGAAGAAGGTCTTGAGCAGGCGTTCAACAGTCTGCATGCGCAGCGTGAAGCCTGCGAAGCCTACATCGCCAGCCAACGCTCCGAGGGTTGGGTGACCGTGCGCGAGCAATATAATGACGGCGGCGTTTCCGGCGGCACGCTGGAGCGGCCGGGGCTTCAGCAACTGCTGTCAGATATCAAGGATGGTCTGGTTGACGTCGTGGTCGTCTACAAGATCGACCGGCTATCGCGATCGCTCCCCGATTTCGCAAAGATGGTCGACATCTTCGACAGCAACGACGTGACCTTCATTTCGGTGACCCAGTCCTTCAACACGACAACCTCGATGGGCCGCCTGACGCTGAACATCCTGCTCAGCTTCGCACAGTTCGAGCGGGAGGTGACCGCCGAGCGCATCCGCGACAAGGTGGCCGCATCGAAGAAGAAAGGCATGTGGATGGGCGGCGTGTCACCTTACGGCTTCTACGTCGAAAACCGGAGGTTGCTGATCCACGAGGAACGCGCCGCCAATGTGCGCTGGATTTTTTCCCGTTTCATCAAGGTGGGCTCCTGTACAATCGTGGCGCGGGATCTGGAAAAACGCGGGATCCGAACGCCGAAGGGCAATCTTATCGATAAGAAATACCTCTATCGCATGCTGAGAAATCGCGCCTACATCGGAGAAGTTGTCCACAAGGACGAAAGCTACCCTGGCAAGCACAAGGCGATCATCGACCGAAAAACGTGGGACAAGGTTCAGGCCATCATCAAAGAAAACCCACGCATACGCGCCGCGCGGACTCGTAACAGTGTACCGGCCTTGCTGAGCGGACTTCTCCATGGGCCAGATGGCGCCGCTTTCTCGCCCACCTACACCAAGAAGGGCGGCAGGCTCTATCGGTACTATGTCAGCCAAACCATCCTCAAGCATGGCGCGCGCACATGTCCTGTCGGCCGTGTGCCTGCAGGAGAAATCGAAGCCTCCGTCGTGTCGCAATTGCGGACGGTTTTCCGGCAACCGGAAATCGTCGCTGGCACATGGCGAGCCGCGCAACGAGACCCCAGCGCAGCAAACGAGCAAGACGTGCGCCGTGCCTTGGAGCAGCTGGATCCGGTCTGGGATGAGTTGTTTCCGGCTGAACAGGCGCGCATTGCATCGCTTCTGATCGAACGCGTCGATGTCACCGAGACCGAGCTGAACGTGCGCTTGCGCATAGATGGCCTCGCCGATCTGGCTGAGGAATTGCAGCCACAAGATCACGATGAGGAGGACGCTGCATGAAAGGCAAAAAGAGCGTGCCCGAAACCATCACGCTGACCGTTCCCTTCAAGGTGAAGAAGCGCAGCGGGCGCAAGCAGATCATCCTGCCGGATTTCGCCTCGCCACCGCCCAAGCTCGACAACGCGCTGATCAAGGCGCTGGCGCGGGCACATCGCTGGAAAAGGTTGGTCGATGAAGGTGAGTTCGCGTCTATCGCGGACTTGGCCGCGCACGAAGGAATCGCCTCCTCCTACCTGATCCGCGTGATGCGACTGACCAATCTGGCGCCCGACATCATAGAGGCCATCCTGGATGGCAAGAACCCGAACAAGAGCCTCAAGGAATTGCTGGACCCCATGACCCCCCTGTGGGGCGAGCAACGCTGGGAGCTGGGCTACAGCAACGGGTAGCTCTTGCCGTAAGGCGGTGCTCGTGGTTCCTTTTATGTGAGAGGAACCATGCTGATCGCCGACCTGAATGGATCAAGAATTGATGCCGACATGGCTCGGCGCAGCGGGGCATATCGTTGTCCGGTCTGTAAAGACGAGGTCATTCTGCGCCGTGGACGCAAGGTTGTAGCCCACTTCGCGCACAGGCCCCGGGCATCCTGCATAGCCCGTACAGGCGAAACACGCGCGCATCTCGAGGCCAAGCGTGTTCTGCTGGACGCCCTCCGTGCGCGCGGCCTTCAGGTCGAAGCGGAATATGCAACCACAGAGGTCGCCGAGGACCGTCGTGCCGATATTATGGTGTGGTCACCCAGCTCGAAAACGCCTGTAGCGATCGAGTTGCAGCACTCCCGGATCAACGTGCCTGACCTTGAAAAACGTGCCCAGTCGTTTGTACGCAGTGGTATTGCTCAGCTTTGGGTGCCGTTTCTCGACCCCGGCATTCTGGACGCCGCTGACCAAATCGCGCCTGACATTTTGAAAGTCGATCGCTACCCCATCCAGCTTCACGTCCTTTGGATGTACGGCATGGTTGGTGAGGACGGTCTCTGGATGTATCAGCCGCGCGCACGCGCCTTCTGGCGGGCCACCCTGACCGACCACATGCTAATGTCCAAGGAGGCCCTCTGGTACGAGATGGGCGCGGTGAAACGTTACCGTCAGGGCGGGACGCGGCGGTCTCGGCGCTTCCGCACCCTATACCTTCAGGGGCCATGGCCTGCTGACGCCCTTCGCCTGAACCTATTCCACCGCAGCGCCGACAGTAGTGAATGGTTCAATTGGCCAGAGGGACGGCTGGCGACATTCGTCCCGGTCGCTGAAACCGAATGCGAAGAAAATCGCGATTATTATCAGAGCACTAAGAGCAGAGATGCCCCTTCAGAATCCAGGCGATAGTTCGCTGGAAGTGGCAACAGAAAAGGCCGCGACTAGCGGCTAAAGCAGCCGGCAACCAGAACTTACTTAATCATTTTCAATGACTTACGGGCAACGTAGCGCGATTCTATGGTTACCGACGGCGGAGAATATGGGCCCTTAGAGAGAACCGGCTGGACCTCAATCGCTACCTTGGGTCACGGGCACAGTTGCTACAACCTTTGAATATAAGGGAAAAATCCGGCCGGCGGAGGAACAGGAGAACGGTTTTTCTTTGGTCAGTGGCGGAG
>JAVLCA010000070.1:0-6571 GCA_031581025.1 Salibaculum sp.
AAGCTGGTCGAGAAGGAACGCCCCGAGGTCTGGGACATCCTCGACGAGGTGATCCGCGAACATCCCGTGCTGCTCAACCGCGCGCCGACGCTGCACCGTCTGGGCATCCAGGCCTTCGAGCCGATCCTGATCGAGGGCAAGGCGATCCAGCTGCACCCGCTGGTCTGTTCGGCCTTCAACGCCGACTTCGACGGCGACCAGATGGCCGTGCACGTTCCGCTGAGCCTCGAAGCCCAGTTGGAAGCGCGCGTCCTGATGATGTCCACCAACAACGTCCTGTCGCCCGCCAACGGCGCCCCGATAATCGTGCCCTCGCAGGACATGATCCTGGGGTTGTACTACACGACGATCGAACGCGCCGGGATGAAGGGCGAAGGCATGGTCTTTGGCTCGGTCGAAGAGGTCGAGCACGCCATGGCTGAAGGCGTGGTGCACATGCACGCCAAGATACAGGCGCGCGTCAAGCAGATCGACGAGACGGGCCAGGAGGTCTTCAAGCGGTATGACACCACGCCGGGCCGGGTCCGGCTGGGCGCGATGTTGCCGCTGAACGCCAAGGCCCCCTTCGAGCTGGTCAACCGCCTGCTGCGCAAGAAGGAGGTGCAGCAGGTCATCGACACCGTCTATCGCTACTGCGGTCAGAAGGAATCGGTGATCTTCTGCGATCAGATCATGACGCTGGGCTTCCGCGAGGCCTTCAAGGCCGGGATTTCCTTCGGCAAGGACGACATGGTCATCCCCGACACCAAGTGGGGGCTGGTCGAGGAGACACGCGGTCACGTCAAGGACTTCGAGCAACAGTACATGGACGGCCTGATCACCCAGGGCGAGAAGTACAACAAGGTCGTCGATGCCTGGTCCAAGGCCAATGACCATGTCACCGAGGCGATGATGGCGACGATCTCGGCCGAACGCACCGACGAGACCGGTGCCGTGATGGAGCCGAACTCCGTCTACATGATGGCCCACTCCGGGGCGCGTGGTTCTGTCACCCAGATGAAGCAGCTGGGCGGGATGCGCGGCCTGATGGCCAAGCCGTCGGGCGAGATCATCGAGACGCCGATCATCTCGAACTTCAAGGAAGGCCTGACCGTGTTGGAGTATTTCAACTCCACCCACGGGGCGCGCAAGGGGCTGTCGGACACCGCGCTGAAGACGGCCAACTCGGGCTATCTGACCCGGCGTCTGGTCGATGTCGCGCAGGATTGCATCGTGCGCGAGGCAGATTGCGGCACCGACCGCGCGATCACCGCGGAACCGGCGATCAACGATGGCGAGATCGTCTCGACCATGAGCGAGCGTATCCTGGGCCGCGTCGCGGCCGAGGACGTGACCGTGCCGGGCGGCGACGCGGTGCTGGTGAAAACCGGTGAACTGATCGACGAACGCATGGCGGACGCGATCGAGGAGGCCGGTGTCGTCAAGATGAAGATCCGCAGCCCGCTGACCTGCGAGGCCGAGGACGGCGTCTGCGCCCAGTGCTACGGGCGTGACCTGGCTCGCGGCACGCAGGTGAACATCGGCGAGGCGGTGGGCATCATCGCCGCGCAGTCCATCGGCGAGCCGGGCACCCAGCTGACGATGCGGACCTTCCATATCGGTGGGGTCGCGCAGGGCGGGCAGCAGTCCTTCCTGGAATCCTCGGTGGCCGGCAAGATCGCGTTCCGGGATGCGCAGATCCTCGAGAACTCGGCCGGCGAACCGATCGCCATGGGCCGCAACATGGCCATCGCCCTGCTCGACGAGTCGGGGGAAGAACTGACCACGCACAAGGTCGGTTACGGCTCGAAAGTCTTCGTCAAGGAGGGCCAGCAGGTCGAACGGGGTGACAAGCTCTACGAGTTCGACCCCTACACCCTGCCGATCATCGCCGAGAAGGCGGGGACGGCCAAGTTCGTGGACCTGGTCAACGGCGTCGCCGTGCGCGAGGAAACGGACGACGCCACCGGCATGACCCAGAAGATCGTGTCGGATTGGCGCGCCGCGCCCAAGGGCAACGAGCTCAAGCCGGAAATCCTGATCGTGGGCGATGATGGTGAACCCGTCCGCAACGACGCGGGCCACCCGGTGACTTACCCGATGTCCGTCGACGCGGTGCTGTCGGTCGAGGAGGGTCAGAAGATCGATGCCGGCGACGTGGTCGCGCGCATCCCGCGCGAAGGGGCCAGGACCAAGGACATCACCGGCGGTCTGCCGCGGGTGGCCGAACTGTTCGAAGCCCGTCGCCCCAAGGATCACGCCATCATCGCCGAGATCGACGGCCACGTTCGCTTTGGCAAGGACTACAAGAACAAGCGCCGCATCGCGATCGAGCCCACGGACGATTCGATCGAAAAGGTCGAGTACATGGTGCCCAAGGGCAAGCATATCCCCGTGCAGGAAGGCGACTTCGTGCAGAAGGGCGACTATGTCATGGACGGCAATCCGGCACCGCATGACATCCTGTCGATCCTGGGGGTCGAGGCGCTGGCCGACTACATGATCGACGAGGTGCAGGACGTCTATCGCCTGCAGGGCGTGAAGATCAACGACAAGCACATCGAGGTGATCGTGCGCCAGATGCTGCAGAAGTGGGAAATCCTTGACAGTGGGGATTCGACGCTTCTCAAGGGTGAGCATCTCGACAAGCAGGAACTGGAGGCGGCCAACGAGAAGGCGATCTCCAAGGGCGGGCGTCCGGCAACTGGCGAGCCGATCCTGCTTGGTATCACCAAGGCGTCGCTGCAGACCCGCAGCTTCATCTCGGCGGCCTCCTTCCAGGAGACCACGCGGGTGCTGACCGAGGCCTCGGTGCAGGGCAAGCGCGACAAGCTGGTGGGCCTGAAAGAGAACGTCATCGTCGGCCGGTTGATCCCGGCCGGGACAGGCGGGGCCGCCCAGCGGGTCCAGCGCGTGGCGCAGGAACGCGACAATGTCGTTGTCGAAGCGCGCCGCGAAGAGGCCGAGGCCGCAGCGGCCCTCGCCGCGCCTGACGAGGACAGCGACAACGTGATCGGCGGCGATCCGTTCGACACGCTTGTCTCCGACACCCCCGAAGATCGGGACGACTGACGCCGGCTCGTTTCGGACCTGACAGGAAAGACCCCGCCACAGCGCGGGGTCTTTTCGCGTCTGGCCAAGGGCTCGCGGGCCGTGGCCAGCGGCCGTTCCGCCCGGCCAGGGCCGTGTGACGGCAAAGACCTGACACATCGGGTCCGCGGGCTGTTGACAGTCCCCCCGACTCCACCTATAGACCAGCGCACTCGGCAGGGGTCTTGGGCCTCAATCCCGAGTATCAGAATTCCAGTGGTCAAGATCCGGCCTCTTGCTGGCCCGATCCTCTGAATAGCCCACCGCACCGTTCCTCCGGTAAGGGAACGACTGCGGGATTGTCGTGCTTTGTGGACGCATAAGGCGCGTGAACCGAAAACAGCGGACCGTCAGGTTTGCGACACATGTGCAGGAAGCGGGGAACAGAGCCCAATGCCAACGATCCAGCAGCTGATCCGGAAGCCCCGGCAGCCCAAAGCCAAACGCCAGAAGTCCCTTCACCTTGAAGGCAACCCGCAAAAGCGCGGCGTCTGCACGCGTGTCTACACCACGACACCGAAGAAGCCGAACTCGGCCATGCGGAAAGTGGCCAAGGTGCGCCTGACCAACGGCTACGAGGTCATCAGCTATATTCCCGGTGAGAAGCACAACCTCCAGGAGCACTCCGTTGTCCTGATCCGCGGCGGCCGTGTGAAGGACCTTCCCGGCGTGCGCTATCACATCCTGCGCGGCGTGCTGGACACCCAGGGGGTCAAGGACCGCAAGCAGCGCCGCTCGAAGTACGGCGCCAAGCGTCCCAAGTAAGAGGAAGAACAGATGTCTCGTCGTCACGCCGCAGAGAAACGCGAAGTCCTGCCCGACGCCAAGTTCGGTGACCGGGTGCTCACCAAGTTCATGAACAACCTGATGTACCACGGCAAGAAGTCCGCCGCCGAGGGCATCGTCTACGGCGCCTTCGACCGGGTCGAGGGCAAGCTCAAGAAGGCCCCGGTGGAGGTGTTCCACGAGGCACTGGACAACATCAAGCCGGCCGTCGAGGTCCGCTCGCGCCGTGTCGGTGGTGCCACCTACCAGGTGCCCGTCGAGGTCCGCCCGGAACGGCGTGAGGCGCTGGCGATCCGCTGGCTCATCAAGGCTGCCCGGTCGCGCAACGAAAACACCATGGAAGAGCGCCTGGCCGGCGAGCTCGTAGATGCGGTCAACGGCCGCGGCACCGCGGTCAAGAAGCGCGAAGACACCCACAAGATGGCCGACGCCAACAAGGCGTTCAGCCATTACCGCTGGTAATTCAACACTCTTTGAGGACTAGGCCAAATGGCACGCGATTATCCCCTCGACCGATACCGCAACTTCGGGATCATGGCCCACATCGACGCGGGCAAGACGACCTGCTCGGAGCGCATCCTGTTCTACACGGGTAAATCCCACAACATCGGGGAAGTCCATGACGGCGCCGCTACCATGGACTGGATGGAGCAGGAGCAAGAGCGTGGCATCACGATCACCTCGGCCGCGACCACCACGTTCTGGGAGCGCACCGAGAACGGCAAGGAGCCGGACTCGCTCAAGCACCGCATGAACATCATCGACACTCCCGGCCACGTGGACTTCACCATTGAGGTCGAGCGGTCGCTTGCCGTGCTCGACGGGGCCATTTGCGTGCTGGATGCCAACGCCGGTGTCGAGCCCCAGACCGAGACCGTCTGGCGCCAGGCCGACCGGTATCAGGTGCCGCGGATCGTTTTCGTCAACAAGATGGACAAGATCGGGGCCGACTACTTCAACTGCGTGCGCATGATCGAAGAGCGCACCGGCGCCCGCGCCGTGCCCGTGTCCCTGCCCATCGGGGCCGAGCACGAGCTGGAAGGCGTCATCGACCTTGTCACGATGAAGGAATGGGTTTGGCGCGGCGAGGACCTGGGGGCCACATGGTTCCAGGAGGACATTCGCGACAGCCTAAAAGAGATGGCCGAGGAATGGCGCGGCAAGATGGTCGAGGCCGCCGTCGAAATGGACGACGATGCCATGATGGCCTACCTCGACGGCGAGGAGCCTGACGTGCCGACCCTGCGCAAGCTTCTGCGCAAGGGCACGCTGGATCTGACCTTCGTGCCGGTTCTGGGCGGGTCCGCCTTCAAGAACAAGGGGGTTCAGCCGCTTCTGAACGCCGTGATCGACTATCTGCCCAGCCCGATGGACGTCGTCGATTACATGGGCTTCGCCCCCGATGACGAGACCGAGACTCGCAACATCCCGCGCCGCGCGGATGACGAGATGCCGTTCTCGGGCCTGGCCTTCAAGATCATGAATGACCCCTTCGTTGGGTCGCTGACCTTTACCCGGATCTACTCCGGCGTGCTGCGTAAGGGCGAGACGATGCTCAATGCCACCAAGGGCAAGAAAGAGCGTGTCGGCCGCATGATGATGATGCACTCCAACGATCGTACCGAGATCGAGGAAGCCTTCGCCGGCGATATCATCGCCCTGGCCAGCCTCAAGGACACCACCACCGGTGACACGATCTGCGATCCCAAGGCGCCGGTCGTTCTGGAAACCATGACCTTCCCCGAGCCGGTCATCGAGATCGCGGTCGAGCCCAAGACAAAGGGCGACCAGGAAAAGATGTCGCAGGGCCTGGCGCGTCTCGCGGCCGAGGACCCGTCCTTCCGCGTGGAAACCGATCTGGAGTCGGGTCAGACCATCATGAAGGGCATGGGCGAACTTCACCTGGATATCCTGGTGGATCGTCTGAAGCGCGAATTCAAGGTCGACGCCAACATCGGCGCGCCGCAGGTTGCCTATCGCGAAACCATCGGCCACGAGATCGAGCACACCTATACCCACAAAAAGCAGTCGGGTGGGTCGGGCCAGTTTGCCGAGGTCAAGATGGTCATTTCGCCGACCGAACCGGGCGAGGGCTATTCCTTCGAGTCCCGCATCGTTGGCGGCTCGGTGCCCAAGGAATTCATCCCCGGCGTCGAGAAGGGCATCGAAAGCGTGATGGACAGCGGCCCGCTCGCCGGCTTCCCGGTGATCGACTTCAAGGTCGCGCTGATCGACGGCAAGTACCACGACGTCGACTCGAGCGTCATGGCCTTCGAGATCGCCTCGCGCATGGCAATGCGTGAAGGCCTGCGCAAGGCGGGGGCCAAGCTGCTCGAGCCGATGATGAAGGTCGAGGTGATCACGCCGGAGGAGTACACCGGTTCCATCATCGGCGACCTGACCTCGCGGCGCGGCCAGGTGCAAGGCCAGGAGCCTCGCGGCAACGCCATTGCCATCTCGGCCGATGTGCCGCTGGCCAACATGTTCGGCTACATCAACACGCTGCGCTCCATGTCCTCGGGACGCGCGCAGTTCACCATGCAGTTCTCGCACTACGACCCGGTGCCGCAGAACATCAGCGAGGAAATCCAGGCGAGCTTCGCCTGAACACAAACAAATCGGCGGGCCGCGGGTCTGTCGTGACAGCCAAAGGAGGCCATGATGGCAAAGCAAAAGTTCGATCGTTCGAAAGAGCACGTTAACATCGGGACGGTTG
>JAVLCA010000023.1:0-36871 GCA_031581025.1 Salibaculum sp.
AGGGGCTCATGGCCCCCAACTCGAGCGAATTTCCAGACCTTAGGGTACAGTACCCTATCTCGCGCTGCGCAAGCAGTTCTTCGTCGATAAACTGGGCTGGGACATCCCCCACAACGACGATCTGGAGATGGATCAATACGACAACCCGGAGGCACGCTACTCGCTCGTGCTCGATCAGGGGCGGGTGATCGCCGGGGCCCAGGCCATGGCCTGTTCGGCGAAATGGGGCGAACATACCTACATGTTGGGGGATGCCATGACCGGCAAACTGGGCACGATCCCATCGACCGTCCTCAGGCACCACATCGTCAGCTCCGAAGTCTGGGAATGCACCCGTCTTGTCATCGCCCCCGCAGTCAAGTCGATGAAGATGCGCAACCTCTGCCTCGACATGATCGTGGACGGGCTGATCGACATGGCCGCGCGCGAGGGCGCGCACAGGTTGATTCCGCTGAGCAATCTGTGGTTGTTGCGGTCCCTGCGCCGGCTTGGCTATGGCGCGGAGCTTCTCGGCGATCCCTACGTCAACAAGGATGACGGCCACAAATATGCCGTCATGGCCATCGAGGCCGAGCCGACGGCGCCCCGGCTGCCCCGGCACACCCATCGGCCCCAACCCGGTGTGGTCCAAGCGCCTGCCGCCTGAGGGGGCGGTATCGAGATCCGCGAGGGGCCTGCGCCCGGCGGGGCGCGGGCCCTGGGGTCATGTCGTGCCGAAGACCCGCGCGAAGATCGTGTCGACGTGCCTGGTGTGATAGGCGAGGTCGAACTTCTCTTCGAGCTCCTCGGCGCTCAGCACCGCCGTGACATCCCGATCGGCAAGCAGCTCGGTCTTGAAATCCTTGTCTTCTTCCCAGACCTTCATGGCGTTGCGCTGGACCAGGGCATAGGCGTCCTCGCGGCTGACACCGGCCTGGGTCAGCGCCAGAAGCACCCGCTGCGACATCACCAGCCCGCGGAACTTGTGCAGGTTGGCCAGCATGGTGTCGGGATAGACGACCAGCTTGTCGATCACGCCGGCGAGTCGGTGCAGGGCGAAATCCAGCGTCACGGTGGCATCGGGGGCGATTCCCCGCTCGACCGAGCTGTGCGATATGTCGCGTTCATGCCACAGTGTCACATTTTCCATCGCGGGGGTCACGGCCATGCGCACCAGCCGGGCCAGCCCCGTCAGGTTCTCGGTCAGCACCGGGTTGCGCTTGTGCGGCATGGCCGAACTGCCCTTCTGCCCCTTCGAAAAGAACTCCTCGGCCTCCAGCACCTCGGTGCGTTGCATGTGCCGAATCTCGGTTGCGATGTTCTCGATGGAGCTTGCGATGACGCCAAGCGTGGCGAAGAACATGGCGTGGCGGTCGCGCGGGATCACCTGGGTGCTGATCGGTTCGGGCGTCAGGCCCATCTGCGCGCAGACATGCGCCTCAACCGCCGGGTCGATGTTGGCAAAGGTGCCCACGGCGCCCGAGATGGCCCCGGTGGCGATCTCGGCGCGGGCGGCTTCCAGCCGTTTGCGGCCCCGGTCCATCTCGGCGTAGAAGCGCGCGAAGGTCAGGCCCATGGTGGTGGGTTCGGCATGGATGCCGTGGCTGCGGCCGATCCGGACGGTGTCCTTGTGCTCATGCGCGCGCTTTTTCAGGGCTGCGAGCACCTTGTCCATGTCCACCAGCAGGATGTCGGCGGCGCGCACGAGTTGCACGTTCAGCGTGGTATCCAGCACATCCGAGGACGTCATGCCCTGATGAACGAAGCGGGCCTCCTCGTGGCCGATGATCTCGGCCAAGTGGGTGAGAAAGGCAATGACGTCGTGCTTGGTGACGGCCTCGATCTCGTCGATGCTGGCGACGTCGAAGTCCACGTCGCTGGCCGTCCAGACCGCTGCGGCGCTTGCCTTGGGGATCACGCCGAGATCGGCCTGGGCGTCGCAGGCATGGGCCTCGATCTCGTACCAGATGCGGAACTTAGTGGCGGGCTCCCATATCCGGGTCATTTCGGGACGGGCGTAGCGGGGGATCATGGGCAGGGCCTTTTCATCACTGGAGCATCACGTGCATGCCTCTTAAAAGGGGGGTCGGCGATGGGCAAGGGAGGGCCGCGCGATGCCGCAGCGACCAGACCGAGGCGCGCCGGGGGCCTGGCTGGGGGCGGCGGATTTCCGGCCCGGCTTTCGCTTCGCGCGCGAGATCGAGGATGCCCTGACCGGGCAGGTCCTGCGCGCCGAGGGGACCGTGTGCTTTACCCCCGATGCGGCGGGCCTGATCTACGCGGAGAGCGGCCGCCTGCACCTGCCCGGGCGCGCACCGATGCAGGCCGAACGGCGCTATCTCTGGCGCTTCGAGGCCTCGGGCGTCGCGGTCTTCTTCGAGGATGGCCGGCCTTTTCACCACTTCGTGCCCGCGGGGCAGGGGGCGGGCAGTGATCACCCCTGCGGCTCCGATCACTACCGCGTGGCCTATGATTTCACCCGCTGGCCGTGCTGGACGGCCACCTGGCGGGTCACGGGGCCGCGCAAGGCCTATGTGAGCCGGACCCTCCATGAGCCCCTGGCCTGATTTGCAAAACCGCGAATCGGCTTTGCAGAAGGTTTGCATATTTGCCGGATCGCCGGGCAAATTCCTTGCGTCGCGGGGGGGAGTGAGGCATTCAGATCGGCAAAACAAACCTGAAAGGAGCCGGGACATGGCTGCAACCGCAAGTGACACCGTTCTGTTCGACACCTTCGGGCCCGCCGCGGGCCCCGCGCTACGCGCCAAGCAGGCGCTGATGGTGGTGCTGGGCATCGCCCTGCTGGCGGCCTCGGCCAAGGTGCAGGTTTTCCTGCCCGGCACTCCGGTGCCGATCACCATGACCACCTTCGGCGTGCTGACCGTGGGCGCGGCCTATGGCGCGCGGCTGGGGCTGATCACCGTGCTGGGCTACCTCGCCCTGGGGGCGCTGGGCGCCTCGGTCTTCGCCGGGCAGGAGGCCGGTCTGACGTACATGATGGGCGGCACCGGTGGCTATCTTGTGGGCTATGCGCTGGCCGCCGCCGCGCTGGGCCACCTGGCGCGCCGCGGCTGGGACCGGAGCATCGGCCTCATGGCGCTGGCCATGGTGATCGGCAACGCGCTAATCTACGTGCCGGGGCTGCTCTGGCTGCACCAGTTCGCCTCGGGCTGGGCGCAGACGCTGGAGTGGGGCATCACGCCCTTCCTGGTGGGGGACGCGCTCAAGCTCGTCCTGGCCGCCTTGCTCGTGCCGGGCCTGTGGAAACTGATGGGCCGCGCCCGCGGCTGATCCCGCGACGGTTCGAAAATCGAGAAGGGCGGACCTGGCGGTCCGCCCTTCGCTGTTTTTGCGGGACATATGGCCCGCCCGAGCCCCCGAACCCGGCCGAGGGAAGGATGAAGCCGACCCTCCGGGGGGAGTTTATCGGCCAAGATGAAGGGGCGGGTCAGTCGGCCAGTTCCGTCACGATCTCGTTGGCGCGTTCCAGGGTCTGGTGGACGGGGCACTTGTCGGCGATCTGGAGCAGGCGCTGGCGCTGGTCGGTGTCGAGGTCCCCTTCAAGGGTGATCCGGCGGTGGAACTGGTCGATCCGGGCCTTGCCCTCGGTGCCGGCGTCCTGTCCGTGGACCTTGTCGTGGGTCACGTCCACCTTCACCCGGGTCAGCGGCCAGCCCTTGCGCCTTGCATACATGCGGATCGTCATCGAGGTGCAGGCCCCCAGCCCGGAGGCCAGCAGCCCGTAGGGCGAGAGGCTGCGGTTGCTGCCGCCGTAGCTTTCGGGCTCATCCGCCTGCAGGTGATGCGGGCCGGACTGGATATCCTGGAGAAAGCCCTCGGGGGTGGCTTCGGAGACGCGCACCACGCCCTCGGGCGCGCCGGGTGGCGGCGCGGGGCGCTTGAGGTCCAGGTAGCGCCCGGCCCAAGCGGCGATGACATCGGCGGCATAATGCGCGTCGGCCTCCTGGCTGAGCAGGTGGTCGGCATCGTCGAGGGTGACGAAGCTCTTGGGGTGTTTGGCGGCCTCGAAGATCTTGGCGGCGTTGTCGATGCTCACGATCTCGTCGCGGGGGGCGTGCAGGACCAGAAGCGCCGCGCGGAGGCCGGCGATGGCCTCGGTGAGCCGGGTTTCGGTCACATCGTCCAAAAAATCGCGCCCGATGCGGAACGGCCGCCCGGCCAGGCTGACCTCGGCCTCGCCCTCGTCACGGATGGTCTGGAGAGCATCCCCGAAGGTGTGGGTGACATGCGCGGGGTCGCGGGGGGCAGCGATCGTGGCGACGGCCCTAACATGGTCCATCTGCCCGGCCGCCTTGAGAACCGCTGCTCCCCCCAGTGAATGCCCGATCAGGAGCGATGGCGTCATGTCGCGCGTGCCGAGGGCGTCGCAGGCGGCCTTGAGGTCCGCGACGTTGCTGGTGAAATGGGTGTTGGCAAATTCCCCCTCGGAATGGCCCAGCCCGGTGAAGTCGAAGCGCAGTACGGCGATGCCCAGCCCGGTCAGCCGTGCGGCGATGCGGCGGGCGGCGGCGATATCCTTGCCGCAGGTGAAGCAATGGGCGAAGAGCGCCGTGGCCAGGTGCGGCCCGTCGGGCAGGTCGAGCCGGGCGGCGAGGTCATGGCCGGAATGGCCCTGGAAGGTGAATTTCTCGGTTGGCATGGCGGGCCCTTGTTGTGACGGATACCCCGCCAAGGTGATCGCCGCGCCGCGCGATCGCAAGGCCGGCCTCGCCACGGTGAAGGTAAGGTGACCGAGGCGCGGCCCGATTCCGCCTCAGACCAGGTAAGACAGCAGCGGTGGGCCGATGCCCGCCTGCATCAGGCCCATGGCCGCCCCGGCGAGAGCGATCGCGCGAGCGGGCACACGTGCATCCTCGCGGCCGAGGGCGCAGTAGGTCAGTGCCGCCATGCCCAGCGGGACCGAGAGCATGATGGCGCCGCTGTTCATGGTGTAGATGACCAGCCGTCGGGTAAGGCACCCCGTCCATTGCGGTGCCGGTGTCGTCCGCCGCGTCGTCCTCGGCGTGCAGGGCCTCGCGCAGGGCGGCGGCTTCGGCGCGCTGCGTCGCGTCGGCCCAGCCTACGGCATCGACCGCCGTGCGGTCGGCCGACCGGGCCGCGTGTGTCGGGCGGGGGGGCTCTGAGGGGGTATGCCTGCCCGGGATGACGGGCCGTTCGGACAGGAAGGGTGCGACGGTGACAGTCCGGTGCGCGGCGTCTGGCCGGGCCAGGCGGCCGACCAGATCGACAAGCTCGTCGTAGATATCTGAGGTGATCATTCGTTCGTGGTCGAAGACCATCAGGTGATCGGCCGGCGCGGCGCGGTTGATTTCCTGCGCCAAGCCGCGGCAGAGGTCCGCGCGGTCTGTATAGAGCGGGTCGCTTGCGGGTGCGCCAGGACCGGGCCCCACGGCGACGATCAGCCCCTCGGCGGGCAGGCCGCCCGCCCCAAGCGCCTCGGACAGGTCCGCGGTGAAATCGGCGTAGCACAGCCAGACCCGCGCCCGGCCCAGGTCGTAGATGACGAAATCGTCATGGGCGGCGGTGATACAGTCACCGGCCGCCTGTGCGGCGGCGAAGGCTGTCCCCAGGTTTCGCGTGAGCGACTGGAAGTCGATCCGTGTCGGTTTCGCGAAACACAGCGCGGCAATCGTCGTTGGGGCATAGCTGGTCATTGCGCGGTCTCCTGCAGCACGTCCAATCCCGACTATGCGGTCAAAAATGGCCGGGATTGGACGGAACTGTGTTGAATCGGGCGCAAAGGGCGCATCCTGCTCGGATGTTCATCATCGATCCGGCCGGACTCCGGGCACTGTTGCAAGCGCGGCGACGGCATTTCAGCAGCCCGGTTGCCATATGCAAAAGGGGCGCGCCGGTCGGGCGCGCCCCTTGGAAAGATCTCGTGACGGTCCGATGGATCGGGGGGCGTCAGCAGCTGTAGTAGAGCTTGAACTCCACCGGGTGCGGCGTGTGTTCGTATTCGTAGACCTCTTCCCACTTCAACTCCAGGTAGCCCTCGATCTGCGCTTTCGAGAAGACGTCGCCGGCCAGCAGAAACTCGTGGTCGGCCTCGAGGCTTTCCAGCGCCTCGCGCAGGCTGGAACAGACGGTGGGGATGTCGGCCAGTTCCTCGGGCGGCAAGTCGTAGAGGTCCTTGTCCGAGGAGGGGCCCGGGTCGATCTTGTTCTTGATGCCGTCGAGGCCGGCCATCAGAAGCGCCGAGAAACACAGGTAGGGGTTGGCCGAGGGGTCGGGGAAGCGGGCCTCGACGCGCTTGGCCTTGGGGCTCTCCGTCCAGGGGATGCGGATGCAGCCGGAGCGGTTGCGGGCCGAGTAGGCGCGCAGAACTGGGGCCTCGAAGCCCGGGATCAGCCGCTTGTAGGAGTTCGTCGCCGGGTTGGTGAAGGCGTTCAGCGTCTTGGCGTGCTTGAGCAGGCCGCCGATGAACCACAACGCTTCCTGGCTCAGGTCGGCATACTTGTCGCCCGCGAAAAGCGGCTTGTTGTCCTTCCAGACAGACATGTTGACGTGCATGCCGGTGCCGTTGTCGCCCGCGACGGGCTTGGGCATGAAGGTGGCCGACTTGCCATAGGCCTGGGCGACGTTGTGGATGACATACTTGTATTTCTGCAGCTCGTCGGCCTGCTTGGTCAGGCTGTCGAAGATCAGGCCCAGTTCGTGCTGGCAGCTGGCGACCTCGTGGTGGTGCTTGTCGACCTTCATGCCCAGCCGCTTCATGGTGCTGAGCATCTCCGAGCGGATGTCCTGGCCGTCGTCGATGGGGTTGACCGGGAAGTAGCCGCCCTTGACGCCCGGGCGGTGACCGGTGTTGCCCATCTCGTATTCGGTGTCGGTGTTCCACGAGGCGTCGAGCGCATCGATCTCGTAGGCGACCTTGTTGATGGAGACCGAGTAGCGCACGTCGTCGAAGAGGAAAAACTCCGCCTCGGGGCCGAAGAAGGCCGTGTCGCCGATGCCGCTGGATTTCAGGTAGGCCTCGGCGCGTTCTGCGGTGCCGCGGGGGTCGCGGTCATAGCCCTCGCCGGTGTCCGGCTCGACGATGGAACAGTGCATGCACAGGGTCTTCTCGGCATAGAAGGGATCCATGTAGGCGCTGTTGGTGTCGGGCATCAGTTTCATGTCGGACTGGTCGATCGATTTCCAGCCCTGGATCGAGGAGCCGTCGAACATGAAGCCCTCTTCGAGGAAGTCCTCGTCGACCTGGTCGGCCATCAGCGTCACGTGCTGCAGCTTGCCGCGCGGGTCGGTGAAACGGATATCGACGTAGTCGACTTCCTCGTCCTTGATCGTCTTGAGAACGTCAGCTTTGCTCATGTCTCTTGTCTTCCCCTGTTATCATGTTGGGTGGTGTGGATCGGATCAGAGGGCCTCTTCGCCCGTCTCCCCGGTGCGGATGCGGATCGCCTGTTCGACGGGCGACACGAAGATCTTGCCATCGCCGATCTTGTCGGTCTTGGCGGCGTCGACGATGGCCTCGATGGCGGCCTCGGCCTGGTCGTCGGCGAGCACCAGCTCGATCTTGACCTTGGGCAGGAAGTCCACGACGTATTCGGCGCCGCGGTACAGTTCGGTATGGCCCTTCTGCCGGCCGAAGCCCTTGACCTCGACCACCGACAGGCCCTGGATGCCGGCCTCTTGCAGGGCTTCCTTCACCTCGTCCAGCTTGAACGGTTTGATGATTGCCTCGATCTTCTTCATCGGCGCGACTCCCCTTTGCCAAGGCCTGCTTCCGGGTTGTCAGACCACTTCCCGCAGGCGGCCTCAATCCGATAGGCTGCATGGGGCTGGGGGACCGAGGGGAATCTCGAAAAGACGCCTAAATTTTATGCAACTAGCCGCGCAGATGTGCGGAATTGAATCGCTGGAGTGCTGATAACGTGACCGAACTGCTGACTGCCGCCCAAATGCGCGCCATCGAGGGCGCCACCATCGAGTCGGGGGCCGTGACCGGGCTGGAGTTGATGGAGCGCGCGGGGCGCGGGTTGGTCGCGGCGGTGTTCGAGGAATGGCCCGCGCTGGCACAGGCATCGGGCCGGGCGGTGGTGCTCTGCGGCCCCGGCAATAATGGCGGCGACGGGTTCGTCGTGGCGCGATTGCTGGCCGGTTGGGGCTGGGCGGTCGAGGTGTGTCTGTTCGGCGACCCCGCAAAGCTGCCGCCGGATGCCGCGGCGAACCACGGCCGCTGGAACGGCGCGGTGCGCGACCTGGCAGCACCGGGGGCGCTGGCGGGGCAGGCGGCGCCCGACGTGGTGGTGGATGCGCTTTTCGGCACCGGGCTGGGCCGTCCCCTGCAAGGCGCGCTGGCAGAGGTGGTCGCCTCGGTCGGGGAATGGCGCGCGCAGGGCGCCCGGGTGGTGTCGGTCGATCTGCCCTCGGGGCTGTGTTCGGACAGCGGGCGGCCCCTTGGCGCCTGTGTTACGGCGGACCTGAGCGTCGCCTTTCACCGGCCCAAGACGGGGCATCACCTGGCCCAGGGGCCGGCGCGCTGCGGGAAGGTCATCTTGGTGCCCATCGGGCTGGACGATCGCGGTGCGGGCCCCGGGGGCGCGGCGGGTGTCGTCACCCTGATCGCCGCCGTGGCCGGGCTGGCGGCCAAGGCGGGCGCCGGTCACAAGTACACCCACGGCCATGCGCTTGTCCTGTCGGGCGGCCCCGGTCATACCGGCGCGGCGCGGCTGGCCGCCCGTGGGGCGCTGCGGGTCGGCGCGGGGCTGGTCACGTTGGGCGTGCCGCCGGCGGCCCAGCAGGAGGCAGCGGCGCAGCTCACGGCGATCATGCTGAACCGGGTGCGCGATGCGGCCGCGCTGGACAAGATCCTTGAGGACGGCCGCATCAACGCGCTCTGCCTTGGCCCAGCGCTGGGGCTGCGCGAGGACAGGGCGGCGTTGGTGCGGGCCGCTTTGCAATGCGGGCGTCCGACAGTGCTGGACGCGGATGCGCTGACGCTTCTGGCGGGCGATCCCGCGCTGTTCGCCCTTTTGCATGACAGATGCGTTCTGACGCCGCACGCGGGGGAACTCGCCCGCCTGTTCCCGGATATCGCCGAAAAACTGGCCGTCCCCGCAACCACGGGCCCGGCCTGTTCAAAGGTCGACGCGACCCGCGACGCGGCCAGCCGCGCCGGCTGCACCGTCCTTTTCAAGGGGCCGGACACGGTGATCGCCGGCCCCGATGGCCGCTGTGCCCTCAACTCCAGCGCCTATGACCGTGCCGCGCCTTGGTTGGCGACGGCCGGGGCGGGCGATGTGCTGGCGGGGATCATCGCTGGGCTGCTGGCGCGGGGTCTTCCCCCGCAACAGGCCGCGGAAACCGCCGCCTGGCTGCATACCGAATGCGCCCTGTCCTTCGGCCCGGGCCTGATCGCCGAAGACCTGCCCGAGCAAGTGCCTGGTGTCTTGCGGGCGCTGTAGGGGCCTGCCGGCGCGGCTTCGCCTGCGGCCGATGCGCGTTTTGCCCTCGCATCCCCGGCCCGGCTTTGCTATCTGGTCCGGACGCGGGCTGACGGGCCGCGTGCGGGTGTGGCGGAATTGGTAGACGCACTTGGTTTAGGTCCAAGCGCCGCAAGGCGTGGGGGTTCAAGTCCCTCCACCCGCACCAGATCGAACCGGCCTCGTCCGGCGCGCGGGTCCGCCGCATCACCGGCCGGACCACGCCCCGGCGGACGGCGTGCCTCAGGGCCGCGGCGCGGTGGATGCGGCGCGGAAGTGTTTGGACAGTTTCAGCCCCTGGCCCTGGTAGTTCGACTTGATCGCCTGGCCGTAGAGAGCGGCGGGGCGCTCGGACATGCGCTCGTAGACCAGCCGCCCGACGATCTGGCCGTGTTCCAGCACGAAGGGCGCCTCGTGGCAACGCACCTCCAGCACCCCGCGCGATCCGGCCCCCCCGGCGCCGTCCCAGCCGAAGCCCGGATCGAAAAAGCCTGCGTAGTGCACCCGAAACTCGCCCACCATGGCCAAGTAGGGGGCCATTTCCGCGGCGTAATCGGGGGGGATGCTGATCGCTTCGCGGCTGACCAGGATGTAGAAGGCCCCCGGGTCGAGGATGATGCGGCCCTGTGCGGTGCGCACCTCTTCCCAGTAATCTGCCGGATCGTGGTGGTCGACCCGGGCAAGGTCCACCAACCCGCTGTGCCGCTTGGCGCGATAGCCCACCAGATCGCCCTTTCCGGGCCGCAGGTCCACCGAGAACCCCAGCCCCTCGGAAATGACCGGGTCGCCCGTGACGATGGGCGTCCGTGAGTGCACCGCGCGCAGGGCGTCGTCGCTCAGGAAGGTGTGCCCCTGCCGGAAGATGATCTGGTTGAGCGATTGGCCCGGCTGGGCCAGCACAGAAAAGCTCTGGGGGCAGATCTCGGCATAAAGCGGGCCGTCATAGCCCTCGGGGACGCGGTCGAACTCCACGCCCGAGTCGGTGATGATCCGGGTCATCAGGTCGAGCCGCCCGGTGGAGCTTTTGGCGCTGGCGGCGGCGGTCATGCCTGCGGGCAGCCTCAGGCGCTCCATCAACGGAATCACATAGACACAGCCCTTTTCCAGCACCGCCCCGCCGGTCAGCGTGATGCGGTGCATGGTCAGCTCGTCCAGCCGCTGCATCACCGTGCGGTCCTTTCCGGCCAGGAACGAGGCCCTTACCCGGTAGGCCGTGTCGCCCAGCCGCAGATCGAGCGAGGCCGGCTGCACCTGGTCGTTGAGGATGGGTGCGGCGGCCTCGATGCGCCCCTCGGCGATCATCGCCCTGATCTGGTGGTCGGCCAGGACGCCGCTTGCAAAGCCTGCTGTCATGCCGTTCCTTTCCCAAGGGTCGTGGTCGGATGCAAAACCGCCCGCCGCGCGCATGCGCCGACGGGCGGTCTTGTTGGTCGGGCTAGCAGGATTCGAACCTGCGACCTTCCGTCCCCCAGACGGACGCGCTACCAAGCTGCGCCATAGCCCGACTTGATGCGTTACATACTAAATCCGCCCCGCGCCGCAAGGCCGAATTGGCGTTTTGTCGGCGCATCGGGGCGATCACCGTGGCGAGAGGCGGTCGCGCAGGGCCTGCATGCGGTCCAGCAGGGGGGCGATCTCTGCGGCGCGGGCGCGCAACTGGCGCTCGGGCTGGGGGATGTGGCTCAGCAGGTGCATCAGGCGCGGCGGCGCTTGCGAGTCGGTATCGGCCGGATCGGCAGGGATGGCGGCCAAGGCGGCGGCCGGTACCTTGGGCATGGTCTGGTCGGCCGCGTCACTCGGGGCGGGACGGGGCGGATCGACAGGCAAGGGCGTGGCCTCGGCCGCCGGTGTGGCAGCGCCGCGCGGGGGCGGGTTGGCCACCGTGGCGGCGGGGGCCTTGGCCGGCACAGCCTCGGGTGCCGGTGCCGCCTCGGGCGCAGGCGCCGGCGGCTCCGCGGGCGGCTCCGCGGGCGCGGCCCCTGGGGCCATGCGCTCGTCCCGCGAACGGCCCATGGCCGCTACATGCTTGACACCCTTTTCGCGCAGCAGCTTTTGCACGCCCTTGATGGTCATCCCGTCGTCATGCAGCAAGGCCTTGATTCCGCCCAGCAATTCTATGTCCTGGGGGCGATAGTAACGCCGCCCACCCGCGCGCTTGACCGGCTTGATCTGGTTGAACTTGCTTTCCCAGAACCGCAGCACATGGGCCGGCGTGTCCAGCCACTCGGCCACCTCGGAAATGGTGCGGAAGGCGTCGCGGGACTTGGTCATCCCCGGCCGTCCCTAGCGCTTGTTGCCATGGGCCACGCGATCTTTCATCAGGTGGCTGGGCCGAAAGCTCAGCACCCGGCGGGGCGAGATCGGCACCTCTTCGCCGGTCTTGGGGTTGCGGCCCATGCGCGCGGCCTTGTCGCGGATCGTGAAGGTGCCGAAGGACGAGATCTTGACGTTCTCGCCGCGCACCAGGGCGTCGGACATGTGCTGCAGAACCGTTTCGACCAGATCCGCGCTTTCGTTGCGCGACAGGCCGACCTCCTCGTGGACGGATTCGGCGAGATCCATCCGTGTGAGCGTCTTCTCTGACATTCCGTCCCCCTGTTTTCCACAGACTTTAGGCCTGCCGTGAAAAGAGAGTCAATAACAGGCACTTGGGCCATGGTCTTGAGGGGCAGTTTTCGCCTACCAGCGCAAGACCACCGCGCCCCAAGCGAGGCCGCCGCCGATGGCCTCGGTCACGACCAGGTCGCCGCGGTTGATCTGGCCGCGCTGCACCCCGACCGACAGGGCCAGCGGGATCGAGGCCGCCGAGGTGTTGCCGTGATCCTGTACCGTCACCACGACGCGGTCCATCGGCAGGGCCAGTTTCCTGGCCGTGGCCTCGATGATGCGGATATTGGCCTGGTGCGGCACCACCCAGTCCACGTCGTCATGGCCCAGCCCGGCGCGGGTCAGCGCGGTTTCGGCGGTGGCGGCCAGTTTCTCGACCGCGTGGCGGAAGACCTCCTTGCCCTGCATGCGCAGCACACCGGCGCTGCCCGTCGAAACCCCGCCATCGACATAGAGCAGGTCGCGGAAGCGCCCGTCGGACTTCAGGTCGGTGGCCAGGATGCCGCGGTCGGCGGGGGTGCCCGCGCCCTCGGCCGCCTCCAGCACCAGCGCGCCCGCGCCATCGCCGAACAGAACGCAGGAGCCGCGATCTGTCCAGTCCAGAATGCGGCTGAAGGTCTCGGCCCCGATGACAAGCACCCGCTCGGCCTGGCCCGAGGCGATCAGGGCGTCGGCATTGGCCAGCGCATAGACGAAGCCCGCGCAGACCGCCTGCACGTCATAGGCGAAGCCGCTGGTGTTGCCGATGGCCTCCTGGACCATGGTCGCCGCCGAGGGAAAGGTCAGGTCGGCGGTCGAGGTGGCCAGCACAATGGCGTCGACTTCATCCCCCGTCAGCCCGGCATCGGCAAGCGCGGCCTGCGCGGCGCGGGTCGCCAGGTCCGAGGTCGTCTGATCCGGCGCGGCGAAGTGGCGCCGCTCGATCCCCGAGCGGCTGCGAATCCACGCATCCGTGGTTTCCAGCGTCCTCTCGAACTCCGCGTTCGGAACAACGCGCTGCGGCAGATAATGCCCGATGCCCCGTACGACTGCCCGGCGTGTCATGTGCTGTTTCGGTCCTTTGCCCCCGGCGCACTGTGGGATGGGCGGCTGCCCTCCGCCATATCCTCCGCGCTGATGTCAGTGCCATCCTGCGCAAGGGCCGCGGCGGATGCAACCCGCGCCGCAAGACGGTGCGAAAAGCCCGAGCCGGCCAGTTGATAGGCCATGTCCACCGCCGCCTGCACGCCGGTGGAATCGGCCGATCCGTGGCTTTTTATGACGGTGCCGTTGAGGCCCAGAAAGACCCCGCCGTTGACGCGGCGCGGGTCGATTCGCTTGCTCAGCCGGCGCAGTGAGGTGGCCGCCAGCAGCGCCGCGATGCGCGACAACGGCGTCTTGCGAAAGGCCTCGCGCAGGCGCTGCGAGATCATGTTGGCCGTGCCTTCTCCGGTCTTGAGCGCGACATTGCCGGTAAAGCCGTCGGTGACGATCACGTCCACGCGGCCCGAGGGCAGGTCGCCCCCCTCGACGAAACCGACATAGTCGTATTCACCGCGCTCGGCGGCCTTGGCGATTAGGTCCTGGGCGACCTTGAGTTCGGCCCGGCCCTTGTGTTCCTCGACGCCCACGTTGAGCAGGCCCACCCGGGGCCGCGCCAGACCCATGGCGTTGCGCGCGTAAGATGCCCCCATGAGCGCATACATCAGCAGATCATCCTGATCGGCACGGATGTCGGCGCCGGCGTCCAGCATGATGTTGAAGCCGCCGGGGCTGCGCGAGGGCCAGAGGCAGGCGATGGCGGGCCGGTTGACCCCGTCGACCTTGCGCAGCCGGACCATGGAAATCGCCATGAGCGCGCCGGTATTGCCGCAGCTGACACAGACCTGCGCCTCGCCCGCGCGCACCGCCTCGATCGCCGACCACATCGAGCTGTTGCGGCCCTGGCGCATGACATGGCTGGGCTTGTCGGCCATGGCCACGATATCGGGCGCGTGGCGCACCGTGACATTGTAGCCAATGCGGCGCTTTCGCACGAGCGCACCAAGCTCGGCCTCATCGCCGTGCAGGACGATCCGCGCGTCGGGCCGTTTCTTTAGGAACCGTGCAAGGCCCGCCACGATGGGGGCGGGGCCCTTGTCGCCGCCCATGGCGTCAACGGACAGGACGATGTTCCCGGACGGGATGCCTTCGGCGCCGGTCTGTTTCGACGGTTCCACCGTGGTCATGGCATCCGGTCCGGACCGCTGCGTCAGGCTGCGTCGTCGTCCAGATCGATCTCGTCGGCCTGGGCGACCACTTCGCGGTCGGCGTAGTGGCCGCAGGCAGGGCAGACGTGATGCGGGCGCTTGAGGTCGCCGCACGAGGGGCATTCGTTGGGGTTGGCCCCGTCCAGCGCGTGGTGGGAACGGCGGTTGTTCCGGCGCGACTTGGACACCTTGTTCTGATGGACTGCCATGTCTCAACCTTTGCTTGGCTTGGCCCGCGTGGCGCGGGACCGGCGTGAATTCTGTTTCGATGCGGATGTTGGGGCCGCGTCTAGTGCAAACGCCCCGCCCTGTCGAGCCACGATCCGCGAGAAGCCGTGAAAATACCGAGCCCCGCGCGTTTGGCAAGCCCTTTGTCAGCCTGTCGATCGACCCCCGGTCAGTCGCCGTCGTCCGTGCTGTCGTCTTCGGCCGCAAGCGTATCGCGCAGCCCCGCCAGCCCGGCAAAGGGCCGCAGGTCGTCGTCGCGCAGGGGCGCCTTGCCCGGCTCTGTAAAGACCGCTTCGCCGGTCTCGGCCTGCGCGGCGCGCGGGTAGGGCGGCAAAGCCAGGGCCAGCGCCTCGATCATGACCTGCCCCAGGTCAAGCGCGGCGGGCAGCGGTTCGGCGCTGTCGTCATCGGGCATCATCTCGACCTCGGTGCCCTCGGGCGGATCGAAATCGGCCAGATAGACACGCTCGACCGGCTCGTCGATGCGGGTTGTGACGGGAGCCAGCGTGACGACGCAATCCTGCACCACGGTCGCGCCCAGTTCGGCCTTAAGGTGCCAGTCGCGCCGCCCGCGCGGCTGCAGCGTGCCCGAGAATCGCAGCTTGCGCAGGCCGCGAAGCTCCAGCACCTCGGCCACGGCTGCGCAGGCCTCGTCCCCGGGTTCCAGCGTAAAGCGGTGCGCCTTACGCGCGGACAACTCGGCCGGCCGGATGATCTGGTGGGGCAGGGTGGCGGCATCTGGCATGGCGGGCTAAGCCTTGAACAGGGCAGAGGGTGTGGTGTAACTGCGTTAAAAGCCATGGCCGCGGGACGCAAGACCGGGGCCGACGAACGGGCGGGCCGAAACCGGAAAGGAAGCCATCATGCGCAGCACCGGAAAACGGATCAGGACGGTGCTCCTGGTCGCCGCCCTGGGCGCAACGGTCGGATGCACGGCCATCCATCGCACCCACGGCTATATCCCCCCGCAGGAGACCCTGGCCCAGCTGACACCGGGCGAGGACACCCGCGAGACGGTCGAGCAGGTCGCCGGCCCGCCGACCACGGGCAGCGCCATGGGCGACGGCAACTTCTACTATGTCCAGAGCCGGTTCCGGCATTTCGCCTTCACCGAGCCGACCGAGGTCGACCGCGAGGTTCTGGCCGTCAGCTTTGATTCGCGCGGCATGGTGCGCAACATCGAGCGCTTCGGTCTCGACGAGGGCCGCGTGGTGCGCCTGTCGCGCCGGGTCACCGACGATGGCATCCAGGACACGACCTTCCTCGGCCAGCTTCTGGGCGCGATCGGCAATTTCGACGCGGGCAGCCTGCTCGACCCCCCGGGCGGCTGACGCGCGGGCCGGCTTTGGCGCGGGGCAGGAAACCTTCGGCAGGACAGGGACCCGAACGTGAGCCAGGCACCCCTCTTGGAACGTGGCCGCTACATGGTCCGGATCGCCGAAACCGGGCCCGATCTTGCTGCGGCGCGGGCCCTGCGCCGGGTCTGTTTCGGGCCGGGCGACGCGGCGGACGATTTCGATTCCCTGTGCCAGCACCTGTTGATCCTCGACCGGGCGGGCGCGGCGGCCTGCACCTTCCGGCTGCGCCGGTTCGACACTGGCGCAGGTCTGGCGGGCAGCTACACCGCCGGGTTCTATGACCTCGGCTGCCTTGCCACGCGCGCCGGCCCGATGATCGAGCTTGGGCGCTTTTGCATCCGCCCCGGCGAAACCGACCCGGATATCCTGCGGCTGGCCTGGGCCACGCTCACGGCGCTGGTGGATCGGGCCGGGGCGGCGATGCTTCTGGGCTGTGCCTCGTTTCCGGGCACGGACCCCGCGCCCTTTGCCGATGGTTTTGCCCTGTTGGCCGAAAGGCACCTCGCGCCGCCGGAGTGGCGTCCGGGCCGTCGCGCGGCGCGCACCGTGCCGCTTGCGGGCGGTGGTGTTTCCGGGCCGGACGCGTCGCGGGCATTGCCCACGCTGCTGCGCAGCTATCTGGGGATGGGGGGTCGGGTCAGCGATCATGCTGTGATCGATGAAGACCTGGGCACGCTGCATGTCTTCATGGGGCTGGAGGTCGCGGCGATCCCGCCCGCGCGCGCCCGGGCCTTGCGCGCAATGGCCGAGGGGGTCGAGATTCCGGCGGGTCAGGGCCGGGGCCCGGATACCCCACCCCTTGCAGGCGGCGGCGCCTCGGCGTAGCAGACGCGCATGGCTCGTGCTCCGCTTCTGCAACTCTCCGACATTTCGCTGACCTTCGGGGGCGATCCCGTCTTCGATGACCTGTCGCTGGTGGTGCAGCCCAGCGACCGGGTTGCGCTGGTGGGCCGCAACGGGTCTGGAAAATCGACCCTTCTCAAGGTGATGGCCGGTCTTGTTGAACCCGACCGCGGCACCCGCGTCGTGCCGCCGGGCCTGTCGGTCGGCTACATGGAGCAGGACCCGACGATGGAAGGCTTTGCCACCCTGGGCGATTTCGCCTCGGCCGCGCTGGACCCCGGCGAGGCCTGGCGCGTCGAGGCGGTGGCCGAGGGGCTCAAGGTGCAGCTGGACCAGGACCCGGCTCTGGCCTCGGGCGGGGAACGTCGCCGCGCGGCGCTGGCGCGGCTCATGGCGGAAGCGCCCGACCTGATGCTGCTGGACGAGCCGACAAACCACATGGATATCCAGGCGATCCGCTGGCTGGAACATGAATTGTCGCAGACAAGGGCCGGATTTGTCCTGATTTCCCATGACCGGGCTTTCCTGTCGGCCCTGACCCGCGCCACACTCTGGATCGACCGGGGCCAGGTGCGCCGGCAGGAACGCGGCTTTGCCCGTTTCGAGGAATGGCGCGACAAGGTCTGGGACGAAGAGGATCAGCAGCGCCACAAGATGGACCGCCGGATCAAGGCCGAGGCCCGCTGGGCGGTCGAGGGCATTTCCGCGCGGCGCAAGCGCAACCAGGGCCGGGTGCGCGCGCTGCAGGATCTGCGCGCCGAGCGGGCCACCATGATCCGCCGCCAGGGCACCGCGGCCATGGCGCTGGAAGGCGGGCAGAAGTCCGGCAAGAAGGTGATCGAGGCCGAGGGGCTGGTCAAATCCTACGATGGAAAGTCCATCGTTCGGGGCTTTGAACTGACCGTGCAGCGCGGCGACCGGGTCGCCTTCGTTGGCCCAAACGGGGTTGGAAAGACGACACTTATCAAGATGTTGCTGGGCGAGGTTGATCCAGATTCGGGTTGGGTGAAACATGGCACGAACCTGTCGGTCGCGGTCTTCGATCAGGCCCGGGCGCAGCTTGACCCGAACATGACGCTTTGGGAAAGCCTGACCGGCGATGCCGATATGCGGGTCAGCGGCCAGGCCGATCAGGTCATGGTGCGGGGCCAGCCCAAACATGTGGTGGGCTACCTCAAGGAATTTCTCTTCGACGAACGCCAGGCGCGGGCGCCGGTGCGGTCGCTCTCGGGCGGGGAAAAGGCGCGGCTGCTGCTGGCCAAGCTCATGGCGCGCGAGTCCAACCTGCTGGTGCTGGACGAGCCGACCAACGACCTGGACATCGAAACGCTGGACCTGTTGCAGGACATCCTGGGCGATTACGCCGGCACCGTGCTGCTGGTCAGCCACGACCGGGATTTCATCGATCGCGTGGCGACGACCACCGTCGCGATGGAGGGCGACGGGGGCGCGACGCTCTATGCCGGGGGCTGGACGGATTACCTTGCCCAGCGGGGCGAAAGCACGGCCGACGCCAGCGCCGAGGCCACTGACAAGTCCAGACCGAAGGCCGGAAAGGCCGAGCCGGCCCGCAAGGCGCAACCAGGCCTGTCCTTTACCGAAAAGCACCGGCTGGACGACCTGCCCGGGGTGATCGAGCGGCTGGAGGCCGAGATTGCCAAGCTGGAAGAGCTGTTGTCGGACCCCGACCTCTTTGCCCGCGAGCCGGTCAAGTTCCGCAAGGCGACCGAGGCCCTCGAGGATCGCAAGGCCAAGCTTTCGGCGGCCGAGGAGGAATGGTTGCACCTCGCGGACAAGGCGGAAAATGCTGACTGAGACCCGGCTCCGGTTTATGGTGCGGCGACACGTGAGGACAAGGGGCCAGCATGGTTGAGGACCGCCCGCTGCGCGACAGGGTCAGGCTGCTTTACGAGGGTCGCAGCAAACGCGCTGCGCGGTTCCGCTACGGCCTGCTGGGATTCGACCTTGTCACCATCGCCTTTTTTCTGGCCACTGCGGCTCTGCCGATCACGCGGGCGTTGCTGATCGCCGATGCGATGATCGGCGGGCTGATCGCGCTGGACCTCGGTCTGCGCTTCTGGATCGCCGAACAAAAGCTGCGGTTCCTGCGGCGCTTTTACGTGATCGTCGATGTTTTCGTCCTGGCCGCGCTGCTCGTGGCCCCGTTCATCGGGCAGGGGCTTGTTGTGCTGCGGGTGCTGCGCGCTCTGCGGCTGGCGCATTCGTATCACCTGATGCGTGACCTGCGGCGCGACTCGCCGCTGTTCCGGCGGCACGAGGACGCCTTTGTCGCGGCGCTCAACCTGCTGGTCTTCATCTTTGCCATGACCGCGCTGGTCTTCGTGCTGCGCGGGGCCGAGGAACCGGGGATCAGCAGCTATGTGGACGCGCTTTATTTCACCGTGGCCACGCTGACGACCACCGGGTTCGGCGACATCACCATGACGACGCCCATGGGGCGGCTGCTTTCGGTGGGGATCATGGTGGTGGGGGTGGGGCTGTTCCTGCAACTGGCGCGGGCGCTGTTCTCGCCGGCCAAGGTCAAGCACAAGTGCGGTGATTGCGGGCTGACCCGGCATGACACCGACGCGATCCATTGCAAGCATTGTGGCGCGGAGCTCAAGATCGAGACCGAGGGCGCGACCTGACGGCCAGGCGCAAGCGCTCAGGGCCGGGCGAGGATCACCATCAGCCCCATGTGCACCGGCACGTAAGCCAGCGCGATGAGAACCAGCGCGGGCAGGCCCCATGTGGCCACCGAGAGCACCAGAACGGTCAGCACGATCACCAGGAAATACCAGATGTTGTCGCTGTCACCGAAGGCGATGTCGCGGGCCAGCCAGCCGATGAGGGGCAGGTTGTAGAAGGCCTTGGCATACCAGGGTTGGGCGGGGGGAATGGGGGTCAGGATGCTCATGCCAGCCAGATATGCAAAGCCGCGCGCGGCGCTATGCGCCACGCTGCCGCAGGTCGGGCGCAGCTATTGTTTCTCGGCCCGTTTGGCCGCGGTCCACATCGCGTCCATCTCTTCCAGCGTGCTGTCGGCGGGGGTCTTGCCGGTGCGGGCCAGGGCATCCTCGATGGCTTCGAACCGGCGCTGGAACTTGCCGTTGGCGCTGCGCAGGGCGGCTTCGGGATCGACGTTCATGTGGCGGGCGAGGTTGGCCATGACGAAGAGCAGATCGCCCATTTCCTCTTCGATCTCCTCGGGGCCGAGACTGTCGCGGGCCTCGGCCAGTTCGCGCGCCTCCTCGGCAATCTTGTCGATCACTTGGCCCACCTCGGGCCAGTCAAAGCCCACGCGGGCCGCGCGCTTTTGCAGTTTCAGCGCACGCAGCAGGGCCGGCAGGCTCACCGCGACGCCATCCAGGGTGCGCGTCTCGCCCCGGCGCGCGCGTTCGGCGGCCTTGACGGCCTCCCAGTCGCGGGTTTGCTGCTCGGCGGATTTTTCGCGGTTATCGGCACCGAAGACATGTGGATGCCGCGCCACCATCTTGTCGGACATGGTGCCGGCGACCTCGGCGAAGGTGAAATGCCCGGTCTCCTCGGCCATATGCGCGTGGAACACCGCCTGGAACAGAAGGTCGCCCAGCTCGCCCTTGAGGTCGGCCATGTCGTCGCGGGCGATGGCGTCGGCCACCTCGTAGGCCTCTTCGATGGTATAGGGGGCGATGGTCGCAAAGCTCTGCTCGATGTCCCAGGGGCAGCCGGTCTCCGGATCGCGCAACCGGCGCATGATCTCCAGCAGCCGGTCCATCTGGACCTCGGGCCTTGTGTCGCGGATCAAGTCGTTGCTCATGGCTGTCCCCCGGGTTTCGGGGCGACCCTAGCATTGTCAGGTCCGGCGCCAAGGCCGGATCGGGGCAGGGGCCTGTCAAATCGCCGCCGGGTGCCCTAGGTTAAGCGCATGCGCTGGATCACGCTTGCCCTTGCCCTGGTCGTCCTCACCGTCGTGTTGACGGCGGCCTATGTCCGGCTGTCCCCCAGCGACCCGGACCGCTGGCACCGCTTCGCCCCACCCGGCCCGCCGGGGGACAGCCCGGCCGAGGGCGGATTCATCGCCCGCCGCGTCGTGGCTGGCGACCCCGAGGCCACCATGGCCGCGCTGGACAGCATCGCCCGACAAACGCCGCGCACGCGGGTTCTCGCGGGGTCGGCCTCCGAGGGGTTCGTGACCTATGTCACCCGCTCCGCGCTCTGGGGCTTTCCCGATTACACGACCGCCTACCTGACCCGGAACGACCCCCAGGCCGAGGGGGCCACGACGCTGACGATCCATGCCCGCCTGCGCTTTGGCCAGTCGGACATGGGCGTGAACGCGGCGCGGGTGCGCGGCTGGCTGGCGGCGCTGCCCGAGGGGGCCTTGCAAAGCCCCGCCGAATAGGCAAGAGCCTGCCGCATGATACCCCAGGACCGTCTGCACCAGATCACCGACCGTTTCGAATACCTCGAGGCCCGTATGGCCGAGGGGCTGTCCGGCGAGGATTTCGTCGCGGTCAGCCGCGAATATGCCGAGCTGCGCCCCGTGGTCGAGACCCTGCGCGCCTACCGCGCCCTGACGGACGAGATCGCTGGCGCCGAGGCCATGCTGGACGACCCCGAGATGAAGGAGATGGCCGAGGCGGAACTGGCCGAGCTGCGCGCGCAGCTGCCCGAGATGGAACAGGCGGTGAAACTGGCGCTGCTGCCCCGCGATTCCGCCGACAGCCGCCCGGCCATCGTCGAGATCCGCCCGGGCACGGGCGGCGAGGAGGCCGCGCTTTTCGCCGGCGACTTGCTGCGCATGTACCAGCGCTATGCCGAAGGCCGGGGCTGGACATTCGAGGTGCTGGAAGAGGCGCAGACCGAGCTTGGCGGCATCAAGGAAGTCACGGCCCGGATCAGCGGAGACAGTGTCTTCGCGCGGCTGAAATTCGAATCGGGCGTGCACCGTGTCCAGCGCGTGCCCGAGACCGAAAGCGGCGGGCGCATCCATACCTCGGCGGCCACGGTGGCCGTCCTGCCCGAGGCCGAGGACGTGGACATACGCATCGACCCCAACGACCTGCGTGTCGATACCATGCGCAGCTCGGGGTCGGGCGGGCAGCACGTCAACACCACCGATTCGGCGGTGCGGATCACCCATCTGCCCACCGGGATCGTCGTGACAAGTTCCGAGAAATCCCAGCATCGGAACCGTGACATCGCCATGCAGGTGCTCAAGACGCGGCTGTTCGACATGGAACGGCAAAAGGCCGATGACGACCGCGCCCAGGCACGGGCCACGCAGGTGGGCAGCGGCGACCGGTCCGAACGCATCCGCACCTACAACTTCCCCCAGGGCCGCATGACCGACCACCGGATCAACCTGACGCTCTATTCGCTCGACAAGGTGATGCAGGGCGATCTGGACGAGGTCATCGACGCGCTGATCCAGGATGCCCAGGCGACCCTGCTGGCGGAGATGGGCGCGTGACAGAAGCAGAGGCCGCGGCGCGACTGGCGGCGGCGAATATCCCCGCCCCCCGGCGCGAGGCGCGCAGGCTGGCCGGTGCGGCTTCGGGGCGGCCTCTGGCGGACCTCGTGGCGCGGCGCTGCGAGGGCGAGCCGATGTCCCATATCCTAGGCTACCGCGATTTCTGGGAGCACCGCTTCGAGGTGACGGCGGATGTGCTGGACCCGCGCCCCGAAACCGAAACGCTCGTGGCGGCGGCGCTGGGGGGGCAGTTTGCCCGCCTGCTCGACCTCGGCACCGGCTCGGGCTGCATCCTGCTGAGCCTTCTGTCCGCGCGGACCGGGGCGCAGGGCATGGGCACCGACCTGTCGCAGGCCGCGCTTGCGGTCGCGGCGCGCAACGCCGAGGTGCTCGGGGTGTCCGGTCGGACAACGCTGCGCCAGTCGGATTGGTGGGACGGGGTGCGCGGCACCTTCGATCTGATCGTGGCGAATCCGCCCTATATCGCCGCTGCGGAAATGGCGGGCCTACAACGCGAGCTAGGCTTCGAGCCCCGCATGGCCCTGACCGACGAGGGCGACGGGCTGTCGGCCTATCGCGCCATCGTCGCCGGGGCGCCCGCACATCTGGCGCCGGGCGGGCGGCTGATGCTGGAGATCGGCCCGACCCAGGGCGCCGCGGTACGCGCGATGATGCGCGCGGCGGGGCTGGGGCAGGTGCGCCTTCTGCCGGATCTGGATGGACGCGACCGTGTCGTCGACGGCACACTGGGGTCCACAGCGCCGTGATCCGGGCCTCGGGGTCGCATTTTTTGCCGAATCCCCTTGCGGAGTGCCGCCCGCAATGCTTATTCAACCGTGTCGGATGGACGTGGGCCAAGCCCGCTCTTCGATTATCGCCAGGACATCGCAGGCCAGATTTGCAATAAAGACCCCCGCACGAGGCGGGGTCGGGCCGCGACAACAAACAGTCTGGAACTAGAACTTCATGAAACCCTCACGATCCAGGTCGCGGAAGAACCGCAACAACCGGCCTTCGGGCGGCAATGTCATCAACCGGGTGTTCGACAGCTCGGGCCCCGAAGGCAAGGTGCGCGGCACGCCGCAGCAGATCATCGACAAGTATCAGCAGTTGCACCGCGACGCCGTGCTCTCGGGTGATCGCGTGAATGCCGAGAACTTCGCGCAGCACGCCGAACATTACCTGCGCCTGCTGGCCGAAGCCCAGCGCGAGGTCGATTCCAAGCGCGAAGAGCAGGAACGCCAGAACCGCGAGCGTCAGGCCGAGCGCGATCGCGAACGCGCCGACCGGCTCAGGGCCCAGGAGGCCGCGTCCGCCGGCGAGACCGCCCAGCCCGAGGCGGGAGACGCGGAGACGGGTCTAGTCGAGACGCCCGAAGCCAAGCCCAAACCCAAGCGCAAACCGCGCAAGCCCAGGGCCCAGCAGGGCGGCAATGCTGCCGCGGAGTCCGACGGAAGCGACGGCACCGGCCCGGAGGGTAAGGACGGCGACACCGCGAAGGCGGCCGAGTAACGTCACACACCGCTCAGAATGGTGCGCATGCCCATGATGCCCCGGTTGGGGCCACAGCACAGCCGGTGCCGGGACGGCCGCGGCGCGCAGGTGGACGATTCGCCCTACGCCGCGCATGTTCGCAAAATGTTCCGTATTTTTGGTTGGAGACTCTGCCGCGCTCCGCTATCTGTTCACATGGTTCATCGGGGGCACGCATGGCCGAGTTGAAACAGATCGAAGTGCGCGGCGCGCGCGAGCACAACCTCAAGAATATCGACGTCGATATTCCGCGGGACAAACTGGTCGTGATCACCGGCCTTTCGGGGTCGGGCAAGTCGTCGCTGGCCTTCGACACGATCTATGCCGAGGGGCAGCGCCGCTATGTCGAAAGCCTGAGCGCCTATGCGCGCCAGTTCCTCGACATGATGGAAAAGCCGGATATGGACCATATCAATGGCCTGTCCCCGGCAATCTCCATCGAACAGAAGACCACCAGCAAGAACCCCCGATCCACGGTCGGCACGGTGACCGAGATCTACGACTACATGCGTCTGCTTTTCGCGCGGGCCGGCACACCCTATTCCCCCGCCACCGGCCTGCCCATCGAGGCGCAGCAGGTGCAGGACATGGTCGACCGTGTTATGGCCATGGAGGAAGGCACGCGCGGCTATCTGCTGGCGCCCATCGTCCGCGACCGCAAGGGCGAGTATCGCAAGGAATTCCTCGAACTGCGCAAGCAGGGGTTCCAGCGGGTCAAGGTGGACGGCACTTTCCACGAGCTGGACGAGCCGCCCACGCTGGACAAGAAATTCCGCCACGATATCGACGTCGTGGTCGACCGCATCGTGGTGCGCGAGGGGCTGGAGACGCGGCTGGCCGACAGTTTCCGCACCGCGCTGGACCTGGCCGACGGCATCGCCGTGCTCGAGACCGCCCCGCGCGAGGGCGAGCCGGAACGCCACACCTTTTCCGAGAATTTCGCCTGTCCGGTCAGCGGCTTCACCATCCCCGAGATCGAGCCGCGGCTGTTTTCCTTCAACGCGCCCTTCGGGGCCTGTCCATCCTGCGACGGGCTGGGGGTCGAGCTGTTCTTTGACCCCGCGCTCATGGTGCCGGATGCCACGCTGACGCTGGGCAACGGGGCCATCGCGCCCTGGCGCAAGGGCAAGTCGCCCTATTTTCTCCAGACCATCGAGGCCATCGCGCGGCACTACCAGTTCGACCGGGGCACCCGCTGGAAGGACCTGCCCGAGAAGGTGCAGCGGGTCTTCCTGTACGGGTCGGGAGAGGAAGAGATCAGGTTCCGCTACGACGAGGGCGGCCGCGTCTACGAGGTGACGCGCAGCTTCGAAGGCGTGATCCCCAACATGCAGCGCCGCTACCGCGAGACGGACAGTGCCTGGATTCGCGAGGAATTCGAGCGCTACCAGAACAACCGGCCCTGCGGCACCTGTGGCGGCTACCGTCTGCGCGAAGAGGCGCTTGCGGTCAAGATCGCCGGGCTGCACGTGGGCCAGGTGGTCGAGATGTCCATCAAGGAGGCGCTGGACTGGATCGCCAGCGTCCCCGAGAGCCTGACCCACCAGAAGAACGAGATCGCCCGCGCGATCCTGAAAGAGATTCGCGAACGGCTGGGATTTCTCAACAATGTCGGCCTCGATTACCTGACGCTGTCGCGCAATGCCGGCACGCTCTCGGGCGGGGAAAGCCAGCGCATCCGGCTGGCCAGCCAGATCGGCAGCGGCCTGACCGGGGTGCTCTACGTGCTCGACGAGCCCTCGATCGGGCTGCATCAGCGCGACAACGACCGGCTGCTGACCACGCTCAAGAACCTGCGCGACCAGGGCAACACGGTGATCGTCGTGGAACATGACGAAGAGGCGATCCGAGAGGCCGACTACGTGCTCGACATCGGGCCGGGGGCGGGGGTTCATGGCGGCGAGATCATTGCCCGCGGCGCCCCGCAAGACATCATCGACACCCCCGAAAGTGTAACCGGCGACTATCTGGCGGGGCGGCGCGAGATCGCCGTTCCGGCACAGCGGCGCAAGGGCAACCGCAAGAAGGTGACCGTCAAGAAGGCCACGGGCAACAACCTGCAGGCCATCGACGTGGATTTTCCGCTGGGCAAGTTCGTCTGTGTCACCGGGGTTTCGGGCGGGGGCAAGTCGACCCTGACCATCGAAACCCTGTTCAAGACGGCCTCGATGCGGCTGAACGGGGCGCGCCAGACGCCCGCCCCCTGCGAGACGATCAAGGGTTTGGAGCATCTGGACAAGGTCATCGACATCGACCAGCGCCCCATCGGGCGCACGCCCAGGTCGAACCCCGCGACCTATACCGGGGCCTTCACGCCGATCCGCGACTGGTTCGCGGGCCTGCCCGAGGCCAAGGCGCGCGGCTACAAGCCGGGCCGGTTCAGCTTCAACGTCAAGGGCGGCCGCTGCGAGGCCTGCCAGGGCGACGGCGTGCTCAAGATCGAGATGAACTTCCTTCCGGACGTCTACGTCGAATGCGAGACCTGCAAGGGCGCGCGCTATAACCGCGAGACTCTGGAAGTTCGCTTCAAGGGCAAGAGCATAGCGGACGTTCTTGATATGACGGTTGAAGAGGCTCAGACCTTCTTCAAGGCCGTCCCCAGCATCCGCGAGAAGATGGATGCGCTGATGCGTGTGGGGCTGGGCTATGTCAAGGTTGGCCAGCAGGCCACGACCCTGTCAGGCGGCGAGGCGCAGCGGGTGAAGCTGTCGAAGGAACTGGCGAAGCGGTCCACGGGCCGGACGCTTTATATCCTCGACGAGCCCACGACCGGCCTGCATTTCGCCGACGTCAAGAAACTGCTCGAAGTGCTGCACGAACTGGTCGATCAGGGCAACTCGGTGGTGGTGATCGAACACAACCTCGACGTCATCAAGACCGCCGATCATCTTATCGACATCGGCCCGGAGGGCGGCGATGGGGGCGGGCAACTGGTCGCCAACGGCACGCCCGAACAGGTGGCCGAGGTCGGGGAAAGCCACACCGGGCGCTATCTCAAGCCGATGCTGGAGAAAACGAAGGTCGCGGCCGAATAGCGCCTGAAGCACGCTTGGCGGCGGCGCGGGGGCCGACAGCACCCGCGCGCGTCTCACTCCGCCGCGATCTTGATCACCGGCTCCATCGCGGCAAGGTCCGCGTCGCTCAGGTGACATTTGACCTGGTGGCCATCGGCCAGCACCCGCACCGGGGGCACCTCGCTTTCGCACAGCGACCGGCCCGCCCGGTCCTTCCAGTGGCAGCGCGTCTGGAACGGGCAGCCCGAGGGCGGGTTCATGGCCGAGGGAATGTCGCCCTCCAGCACGATGTGCTGTTTCTCGACCTTGGTGTCGGCGATGGGCACCGCCGACAAAAGCGCCTCGGTATAGGGGTGGTAGGGCGGCGAGAAGACCTGTTCGGTCGTGCCCAGTTCCACCACGTGGCCCAGATACATCACCATGACCCGATCCGACAGGTAACGCACGATCGAAAGGTCGTGGCTGATGAAAAGAAGCGTCGTCTTTTCCTTGCGCTGAATCTCCATCAACAGGTCGGTCACGGCGGCCTGCACGCTGACATCCAGCGCCGAAACCGGCTCGTCCGCAACGACGATCCGGGCGCCGCCGGCAAAGGCGCGGGCGATGCCCACCCGCTGTTTCTGCCCGCCCGACAGCTGACGCGGCATTCGCTCGGCAAATTCGCGTGGCAGTTTCACGAGGTCGAGCAGCGCGCGCATCCTCTCGCGCCGCTCGCTGTCGTCCTTGCCGATCTTGAAGACCTCCAGCGTGCGGGTGATCTGGCGGCCCACGGTCATCGAGGGATTGAGCGTGTCAAAAGGATTCTGAAAAACCATCTGCACATCGGCCACGGTCTGGGTGGCGCGCTCCTGGATCGGGGTCGCCCCGATCGAGGTGTCGCCGAGCCGGATCTCGCCCTCGGTCGCGGTCTCCAGTCCCAGCAGGAGCTTGGCGAGGGTGGATTTACCGCAGCCTGACTCGCCCACGATGGCCAGGGTCTCGCCCTCGCGGGCGTCGAAGGTCAGGGTTTCGTTGGCCTTGACCACGCGCTTTTCACCGCCGCCGAACAGGGCGTTGGCGGCGACCTCGTAGTATTTCTTGAGGTTGTTCATCTTCAGGATCACCTCGCCCGGTTCGACCCGCGCGGTCCTCTGCGCGGCCGCGGGCGGCGCGTCCCAGTCGATCTCGGCGAAGCGCAGGCAGCGGCTCTCGTGCCTCTCGTCGCCCGGAACCGGCGTCATGAAGACCGGCCCGGAATCGCAGCGGCCGGCCTCGAAATAGTCGCAGCGCGGGCCGAAGTTGCAGCCCGGGGGCCGTTCGTGGGGCAGGGGGAAGTTGCCGGGGATGGCCACCAGCGGATGCGCGTTCTTGTCGGCCCCGGGCAGCGGGATCGAGCGGAACAGCGCCTGCGTGTAGGGGTGGCGCATCTTGTCGAAGACATCCGCGATGCTGCCGCGTTCCACCGCCTCGCCGGAATACATTACGCAGATGCGGTCGCAGGTTTCCAGCACCAGCCCGAGGTTGTGGGAAATGAACAGCATCGAGGTGCCGTATTTCTTGCCCAGGTCCTTGACCAGGTCCACCACGGCGGCCTCCACCGTCACGTCCAGCGCGGTGGTCGGCTCGTCGAGGATCAGCAGGCTGGGCTTGGACATCAGCGCCATGGCGATGACGATCCGCTGTTGCTGGCCGCCCGAGAGCTGGTGCGGATAGGCGCGCAGGATACGCTCGGGGTCGGGCAGTTTAACGTCGGCGACCACTTCGAGGGCGCGCGCGCGGGCCTCGGACTTGGACACGCCCTCGTGGATCATCGGCACTTCCATCAACTGCCGCCCGATCCGCAGGGCCGGGTTCAGGCTGGCCATGGGTTCCTGGTAGATCATGGCGATCTCGCGGCCGCGGATGGCGCGCAGGTCGTCGGGGGTCATCCCGCCCAGGTCGCGGCCCTTGAACTTGATCGAGCCGCTGACGATCCGGCCGTTGGTACCGAGGTCCTGCATCACCCCCAGCGCCACGGTGGACTTGCCGCAGCCGGACTCGCCGACCAGCCCCAGCGCCTCGCCCGGCATCACCTTGGCCGAGAAATCCATCACCGCCGGGATTTCTCGCAGCCGCGTGAAGAAGCTGATGGACAGGCGGTCGATCTCGAGGATGGGTTGGTCGTGATCCCATGTCGTCATGGTGCTCTCCTCAATCCCTCAGGCTTTCTTCGCGCAGGCCGTCGGCCAGCAGGTTCAGGCCCAGCACCAGGCTCAGCAGTGCCAGCGCGGGCGGCAGGGCAGGGTGGGCGTAGATCAGCAGCAGCTTGCGCCCCTCGTTGATGGTCGAGCCCCAGTCGGGGCTTTCCGGCGGCAGCCCGAGGCCGAAGAACCCCAGCGTGCCCAGCAGGATGGTCGTATAGCCGATGCGCAGGCAGAAATCGACGATCAGCGGCCCGCGTGCATTGGGCAGGATTTCCCACAGCATGATGTACCAGGGCCGCTCGCCCCGGGTCTGCGCGGCGGCGACATAGTCGCGCGTCTTGATGTCCAGCGTCAGGCCCCGGACGATGCGGAACACCGTGGGGCTGTTGACGAAGACGACGGCCACGAAGACCACGAGGATGCCGCCGGGGATGTCGAAAAAATCCAGCGGCCAGAAATCCACCGGCGTGCCCGCCTGGTTGATGACCGCCAGGTAAAGCAGCACCAGCGGCCCCAGCACGAGTGCCAGGATCGCCCGGCTCTGCCCGGCCTGGTTGCGGAACCGCGCGTGGATCAGCACCCCGAGGAAGACCAGCGGGAAGATGAACAGGACCATGGCCATGTAGCTGGGCAGGCCCGTGGCGATGATCTCGGGCGTGACCAGCAGGTAGAACAGCAGGATCACCGGAAAGGCCAGGATCAGGTTGGCCAGGAAGGACAGCACCGTGTCGAGCTTGCCGCCGTAATAGCCCGCCGGCAGCCCCAGGGTGATCCCCACCATGAAGGCGAAGAGCGTCGCCAGAGGGGCGATCATCATGACCATGACCGAGCCCTCGACCATGCGGCTGAAGATGTCGCGGGCCAGGTTGTCGCCCCCCAGAAGGTAATGCGCAAACCCCGTCTCGCCCTCGGGGACGGGCACGCCCGGCGGCGCGTTCTTGAGCCCCGAGACCTGGTCCAGCGGATCATGGGTGCCGATCAGATCGAAAAGGCCCACGAAGAGGGCGGTGTAGACCCAGAACATCACAAGCCCGAAGCCGATCATGCCGATGGTCGAGTCGAACAGCTTGCCGTAAAGCCCCAGCTGGCGCTTGAACCGGATCGACAGGCCGAAAGTCGCGATCAGCGCGATCCAGACCGGGAGAAACCGCTGGATCATGCCACCCAGGATGCCGGCCGTCTCGGGGCCAACGACCAGGCTGATCGCGGCGAACGCCAGCCCCAGAAGGACCAGACCCGTGAAGATCAGCCCTGGCAGCCGGTCGAGACGCCCGAAGATGTCCGAACGCGGGCGCAACATGCCGTCGCCGCCCGTCTGCGGCCTGACATGCGGGGCAAAGAGCCCGGCGACAAATTGCACGACCAGCGCCAGGCCGAGCGTGGCGGCAACGCCCCCGAAGGCTGGTCCGAAAAAGGGCGCCAGCGCCCCCATCCATGTCAGGCTGTCCATGCTCGTTCTCCCTCAGGACATGCGGATGCGCGGGTTCAGGAAGACATAGCCGATGTCCGAGATCAGCTGCGTGGCCAGGACGACGAAGACGGACACGACCGAAACCCCCAGCAACAGCTCGATGTCATTGTTGCCCGCGGCCTGCACCAGCGTCCAGCCGATGCCCTTGTAGTTGAACAGCGTCTCGACGATGACAACCCCGTTGAGCAGCCAGGGGAACTGCAGCATGATCACCGTGAAGGGCGCGATCAGCGCGTTGCGCAGCGCGTGGCGCAGCACGATGTTGCGAAAGCTGACGCCCTTGAGCCGCGCGGTGCGGATGTACTGCGCGGTCATGACCTCGGTCATCGAGGCGCGGGTCATCCGCGCGATGTAGCCCATGCCGTAAAGCGCCACGGTCAGCACCGGCAGGGTGAAGTTCTCGAAGGTGATGTTGTCCATCGCCGATGTCGCCGTGCCCTTGAACCACTGCATGTTGAAGGTCGCGGTGGCGAAGACGGCGATGAAGACCACGCCCGAGACGTATTCCGGCGTCGCCGTGGACAGGATCGAGACGGTCGACAGCGACCGGTCGGTGCGCGAGCCTTCCTTCATGCCCGCCAGCACGCCGATGACCAGCGCGCCGGGCACCATGACCAGCATCACGAAGACCATCAGCTTGGCGGTCTGCCAGCCCCGTTCGCCCAGGATATCGGCCACCTCGTCACGGAAAACCGTGGACCGGCCCCAGTCCCCCTGTAGCACGCCGCAGAAGGTCGCCGTGTCCGCGGCCACGGCCGATCCGTCGGCGCAGCGCGCGCGGGTGTCGCCGTCGGTGCCCGCGATCACGTAGCCGGGCAGAACCCCGATCCATTCGCCGTATTTGACGAAGACGTTGCGATCATAGCCGCGATTGCCCAGCCATGTTTCCACGGCGGCGTCCGACATGCGGGCATTGCCCTGGGTCTTGGCCAGCTTTTCCAGGTTGGGCTGTAGGTTGGTCAGCCAGAAGACGATGAAGGTCAGGCAGAGCGCCGTGAGGATCATGACCCCCAAACGGCGCAATATGAATAGTCCCATGGGCCCCCTGTCGGCGATGCGCTGCGCCTGTGGTTGCGTCTGTCGGAGGGGCCGCCCGTGTCATGCAGACGGCCCGTTCGGTTCTTGTCAGGCCGCGTACCCCCACTTGTAGACATGCGCCAGATAGCCCACGTGCATGTCCAGGCCCACGAGGCCGGGTTTGTGATGACGGTAGAGCGAGCGCCAGTAGGGCTGGATCGTCACGGCCTCCTCGGTGATGATTTCCTGGATTCTGGCCATGACCTTGCTGCGTTCGTCGGCATCGGCGATCGCATTGGCCTCGGCCAGCAGGCGGTCGAATTCCGCGTTGGACCAGCCGAACTCGTTCCAGGCCTCGCCCGAGCGATAGGCCATCCCGAGAATCTGGGTGCCAAGCGGGCGGTGGTTCCAGTTGGTCGAACTGAAGGGGTACTTGGTCCAGTCGGTCCAGTAGGTCGAGCCGGGAATGATTGTGCGCTTGACGTTGAAGCCCGCGTCGCGCAGCTGCGCGGCCACGGCATCGGTGGTGTTGCGAAGCCAGTCGTCGTCGATCGAGATGATCTCCATCTCGAAGTCGGCCATGCCGGCCTCTTCGAGCAGGTCCAGCGCCGCGTCAGGGTCATGGGGCAGCCGCGGCACATCGGCATATTCCGGGTGCATCGGACCGACGTGCTGGTTGCGCGCCTTGATGCCGCGGTCGGCATAGCCCAGCTCAAGGCAGACGGCGTTGTCCACGGCCCTGACGATGGCCTGGCGCACGCGCTTGTCGGCATAGGGCCGCTTGCCGTCCACCTCGGCCAGCTGGTTGGGACGGATCACGATCGTCGCGCCCGAGGCGACCTCGGACTTGGCCCAGCCCAGGCCGTCCATCACGTCGACGAAGTCGCCCACGGTTTCATAAAGCGTGTCGATCTCATCGGCGGCCGCGGCGGCCACCCAGGCTGACGGGTCGGTGCCGTAGTCGATGAACTCGATCCGGTCGAGATGGCCGCCCTTGCCGGACTCGTAGCCCCACCACTCGTGATCCTCGTTGCGCACCAGCACGCCCTTGATGCCCACGTCCAGGCTTTCGGGCAGCATGTAGCCGGTGCCGACGGGGTTCGACAGCAGGTCGTCAGGGTTGTGACTGGAATGCACGATGGCGGCGGGGTAATCGGACATGCCGGCGATCAGCGTGACATCGGACACCGGCGAATTCAGGCGCACGGTGTGGCTGTCCACGACCTCGATGGCGCCCTCGATGGCGGTGCCGGTTTCCGGGTCGATCAGCGAGGCGAAGCGCCCGGCCATGGAATTGCCTTCGACGGTCTGGTCGCACCATCCGGTGATGTTGCGCGCCACGTCCTCGGCGGTGAAGGGGTCGCCGTTGTTCCAGGTCACGTCCCGACGGACGTTGAGCGTGTAAACGGTGGCGTCGTCATTGACGTCCCAGCTTTCAAGCAACATCGGCTGGAAGGAGCCGTCGTTGTTGTACTCGACCAGGTATTCCAGCCAGCCCGCGGTGAAGAAGGCCAGCTCGGACCAGTCGAAGGTGCGTGGGTCTTTCAGGGCCTTGACGCTCATCTGCATGCGCAGCGTGCCACCCGTTTGTGCGTGGCCGGCGGCCTGCGCGGGCTGTTCCAGCCCCAGCAATCCGTAAGCCGCCGCCGAGGTCACGCCCAGCGCCGTGGTGCGGGCCATGAATTCGCGACGCGACAACTTGCCCGCCCTGGCATCCTTGACATGGGTCGCCAAGGCGGGGTGCAGCGGTGCGCCGGTGAGGGTCTGGTCGGTCATGCGTTGTCTCCCTGTGACACGGTCTTTTTTCTGGGGGCAGGCTGCGGCCCAAAACCACCGCGGCCCGTGTCATCGCGCGATACGGTCGCGGGTCGTCCCGTCCCTGCCGTCCTCGGCCCGAGTCTGTCAGGGGTGTCAATTGCCGCAAGCATCGTGTCGATGTCCGTTTGCGACGATCACATGTTCCGAAAGCGACATCAAGTCACAAAGCGCCTGTTGGTCCGGGCCGCACGGCCGGCCCCAGGGCAGTGAAGGCCTGCGCGCCAGGCGCGATCTGGCCGTCGCCCGACGCGATATCGCGCGCCTTGCGAAAGGCCGAAGGTGTCTGACCCGTGCGGCCCTGAAACGCGCGCGTGAAATAGGCCGCCGAGCCAAAGCCGAGCTCTCGGGCGATCTCGCGGATGGGCCGGTCGCTGTCGCGCAGCAGTACCCGCGCCTCGTAGAGGATGCGGTCGTTGAGCAGGTCCAGCGCCGAGCGGCCGCAGGTCCGCCTGCAGCAGCGCGTCAGGTGCGTTGGTGTCACTCCCAGCCCGGCGGCGTAGTCGGCAACGCCCTTGTGGTCGTGGAAGTCTCGCTCGATCAGGTCGGTGTAAGCGGCCACCAGCCGCGCCGCCGCGCTTTGGGGCCGGCGATCGGGGCTGTCCTGGGCCTGCGCGGCCAGTTGGCGTTCGAAGAACACCGACAGTAGGCCAAGGTGATGATGCGCCGCGCGTCCCGCGCCGGGCAGGGGCGATTGCAGTTCCCGCTCGAGGTGGTCGAAATGCGTCGCCAGCACCTTTTGCGCGGCCACGTCGCGCAGGCGCAGGTGCCGGCTTTCCTCGGGCCAGCCGGCCATCATGGCCCTGGGGATCGTGACGATCTGGCCGAAGACCGCCGGCCCGACCTCGAAGCCGTACATGGTGCCGGCGGGCACGAAGACCAGGTTGTTGGGGCCATAGCCGCTGGTCAGCCCGGCGATGGTGATCCGGCCCTGGCCCCGGGCCACGAAGATCAGCCGGGCGCTGGCATGGCTGCGCATGGCCTCGGTGCGCCACTTGCTGCGGGCGCCGGTCTGGCCAAAGGCCGTGAGCGTCAGCCGGTCCGAGCCGTCAGGCGACATGATGACTTTCCCGAACTCGTTCGATTAGGGCAACTATGCGCGGAGCAGGGCGCTCGATCAACGAAAGAATTGTCGAAAAACTGGAAGCCTTGTGGACAACCCTGTGGGCAGCCTGTGCATCACGCTGGCCCGGGCAGATCGAGCCAGCGCCAGGCGCGCAGCCGCGCGCGGGCCCAGGTGCGTTGGCGCTTGCCATAGCGGCGCGAGGCGATCACCGCGCGGTCGCGGGCGGCCTCCAGCGTGATCTCGCCGTCCAGATGCGAGATCAACTCGGCCGCGCCGATGGTGCGCGCGGATTGCTGTGCGGGGTCCCAGTACGGGCGCATGGCGCGCGCCTCGGCGAGCGCGCCGGCGGCGAGCATACGGTCGAAGCGGGCCTCGATGCGCGCGTTGAGCCAGTCCACCCCCGGCACCAGCACTAGCGGCACCGCCTCCGCGACGGGCAGCAGCGGCGGCGGGGTCGCCGCCTGCCAGGCCCGGATCGAGCGGCCGGTGGCCTGCTGAACCTCCCAGGCGCGCTGGACCCGGGCGCGATTCATCAGGTCGAGTCCGGCGCGGGTCTCGGCGTCCAGGGTCGCGATCAGGGTCTCCAGCGGCAGGGCGTCGGCCTGCCGGCGCACCGCGGACGGGGTCGGGGGTATCTCGGCCAGCCCCTCGGTCAGTGCCATGAAATACAGACCCGTTCCGCCGACGATGATCGGGCGCGTCGGCCCCGTCAGAAAGGGGGCAACGTCGCGCAGCCAGTCGCCCGCGGAATAGGCCGCGTCATGGGGCAGGTGGCCATACAGGGCATGTGGCGCGGCGGCGCGTTCCTCGGCGTCGGGCTGGGCCGAGAGCAGCGGCCAGCCCCGGTAGACCTGCAGCGCATCGGCATTGACGATCACCCCGCCCTGGGCCTGCGCGATGCGCAGCGCAAGCGCCGATTTGCCGCTGGCCGTGGGACCATGGATCAGCACCGGACGCGCCGGGTCGATGGTCGAGAGGTCAAGCATCACTTTCCGCCGGGCCTGCCATTGCACAGGCCAGGGTTTTCCGACATTTTGGCGCCGACGAAAAGCAATTGCAGGGGACCCCGATGTCAGACACCCGGAAAACGGCGTTCAAGAGGGTCCTTCTGAAGATCTCGGGCGAGGCCCTGATGGGCGATCAGTCCTACGGGCTGCATCCGCCCACGGTCGAGCGGATCGCCCGCGAAGTGCAGTCGGTTCACGAGATGGGCGTCGAGATCTGCATGGTGATCGGCGGCGGCAATGTCTTCCGGGGCCTGCAGGGCAGTGCCCAGGGGATGGAACGCACCACAGCGGATTACATGGGGATGCTGGCCACCGTGATGAACGCCCTGGCAATGCAGTCCGCGCTCGAGGGGCTGGGGGTCTACACCCGGGTGATCTCGGCGATCCGCATGGACGAGGTGGCCGAGCCCTATATCCGCCGCCGCGCCGTGCGCCACCTGGAAAAGAAGCGCGTCTGCATCTTCGCGGCCGGCACCGGCAATCCCTATTTCACCACAGATACCGCCGCGACCCTGCGCGCCAACGAGATGAACTGCGAAGCCATCTTCAAGGGCACCAAGGTGGACGGCGTCTATGACAAGGACCCGGTGAAACACGCCGATGCCGAACGCTACGAGCACGTTTCCTACGACGAGGTGCTGCAAAAGCACCTGGGCGTCATGGATGCCAGCGCCATCGCCCTGGCGCGCGATAACAACCTGCCGATCATTGTCTTCTCGCTGGACGAACCCGGCGGTTTTCGCGGCATCCTTGCGGGCGAGGGCAAGTGCACGAAGGTGGGGGGGTAGGCGCCTTTGCGAAAAGGCGCGCGGGCGGTCGGCCGCCCGCCGCCGCCTGCGTCCACGCAGGCGGCCCCGCTGCGCAAGTGATTTCGCCGCCCCTGTGACTATACAAGGCCCCGCCGTTGCCTGTATAGCGGGGCGAAACTCAAGACCGAGAGCAGCCTCATGTCCGACGACTTCATTCTCGATACCGACGACCTCACCCGCCGCATGGAAGGGGCCATCGCCAACCTGCGCACCGAGTTCGCCTCGCTGCGCACTGGCCGGGCCTCGGCCTCGATGCTGGAGCCGGTCCAGGTCGAGGCCTATGGCCAGATGACACCGATCAACCAGGTGGGCACCGTCAATGTGCCCGAGCCGCGCATGGTCACCATCAACGTCTGGGACAAGTCCATGGTGGGCAAGGTCGAGAAGGCCATCCGCCAGAGCGGGCTGGGCATCAATCCGCAGCTCAACGGCACGATCATCATGCTGCCCATCCCCGAGTTGAACGAGGAACGCCGCCGCGAGCTGGGCAAGGTCGCAGGCACCTATGCCGAGAACGCCCGCGTCTCAATCCGCAACGTGCGCCGCGAGGGCATGGACCGTATCAAGAAGGCCAAGGCCGCCGGGTTGTCCGAGGATGACCAGAAGTTCTGGGAACAGGAAGTGCAAGAGATGACGGACAGTTTCATCAAGCAGGTGGACGATGCGCTGGAGCATAAACAGTCGGAGATCATGCAGGTTTGACGCCCGCACCGGCCAAAGGCCGGCGATCGCTCCGGCGGAGCGATCGGGGCGTCAAACGGCGGAGCCCCGGATGCGCCCGCACCGGCCAAAGGCCGGCGATCGCTCCGGTGGAGCGATCGGGGCGTCAA
>JAVLCA010000071.1:0-6300 GCA_031581025.1 Salibaculum sp.
TCCTGTTCGTCGAGAATGCGGGCAAGATCGGCGCGCAAGGTCTCGGTCGGTGAGAATCGCGACGATCCTCTCCGGCGCAAGGCGTCCATTGGCAAGACCGGCCTCGCATCCCTCACGGCGTCCTTGAAGGGGCGATGAGCCGGGCAGCCCGGCTCATCGCGTCGAACCGAAGAGGGGTTCGGAGCGACAGGCGAAGAAAACTGCGGCCGGATTTTTCAGTGATGACCTTGGGTAAACGCTTGCGGAAGTAATAGGTGCGGCCGCTGCGGATCAGGTACGGGCCCGCCGCCGAACGCCGCCGCGCGGGGCATGTATCCCACCATGTATCCCAATTCTCTCGGGCTGGGATACATGCGGCCCCGACGGGCCTGCAGAGGTCCGGTTTTCCCGTGATTTCTGGCGATTTCCGGGTATCATGGCTGGGGTGGCAGGATTCGAACCTGCGGTACACGGTACCAAAAACCGCTGCCTTACCACTTGGCTACACCCCAGCAGCGCCGCGGGTGATACGCCGAAGACTCTGGGTGATCAAGCCCCCAATGTGCCGTTTTGTGCCATTCTTTCGCGGTGCCTCACTCGAGGGGGCTCTGGGCGGCGCGATGTGCCTGATCGGCCGCCGCGCGCCGGTCAGTTCGTCTGTTTGCCAGTGCGGCAGGGCCCGAACGGTGGGATGCAAATCAGGCTGCGCGCTTTGCGCGAGGTATCCGCCCGAACGACCCAAGGGGCCGCGCTGCGAGAGCACAGAGGAGAATGGCCAGTGCCGGCGTGGGACACCGCCTGGGTGGGTCATTCGTGGCCGGAGGTGCTTTCCGCCTGGGCCAACGTAAAAACGGGACCCGGCGGGGGTCCCGTTGTTCTGCGCCCGGCCGGGCGTCGCGCGGACGGGGTCAGTCTTCGTCCCTGTCCTGTGCCGAGGCGGGAACCTCATCGGCGGCAGCCTCGGCTGCGGCCTCGTCGTCCTCTTCATCGGCGGCGGCAAGGCTCGACGGCGCCTGGACGTTGGCGATGACGAAATCGCGGTCGATGGTCGGCTTGGCCCCCTTGGGCAGGTCGATCGAGGTGATGGTGATCGTGTCGCCCATTTCCAGCCCCGCGACCGAGGCGGTCAGCTTCTCGGGGATGTCGCCGGCGGTCACGATCAGTTCGACCTCGGGGCGGACAACGGTCAGGATACCGCCCTTCTTGAGGCCGGGGCAATCGTCCTCGCCCTCGAACTCGACGGGAATGAACAGGTTGATCTTGGTCGACCTCTTCAGGCGCAGCAGGTCCAAGTGCGTCGGCAGGTCCTTGACCACGTCGCGCTGGACGTTGCGGCAGATCACGCGCACGTCCTCGTGCCCCTCGACCCTGAGGTTGAACAGCGTCGACAGGAATCGCCCCTCGCGCAGCCGCTTGATGAGGGCGTTGAAGGGGATGTTGATCGGCAGCGGGTCGGCCTCGCCGCCGTAGACGATGCCGGGCACCATGTGGTCGCGGCGAGCCTGACGGGCTGCCCCCTTGCCGGTGCCTTTGCGTTCATGTGCGACAAGATTGGGAATCTCACCAGCCATAGGTCTGTCCTTTCAATTCGCGCACCCCGCGGTCTTGTCGGGGCCCACTTTGCCATGAGAGGGCCGCCCTGACCGGCAGGATGACCCGATGAAGTGGCGCGTATAGGACGCTTTGCCCCGCTTGAAAAGGGCAACCGGCCCGGCGCGTGCAGAAATCGCAACGTGTGGGCCTTGCCGGCCCCGCGCGCCTGTGGTCAGTGCGGTACATGTCGATCCTGCACGCCATGAAACTGTCCCGCGCGCCCGGGTCCGCCTTTCTGGCGCTGGGCCTGTTCTGGGGCGGTTTCGCCGCGCAGGTGCCCACGCTCAAGGCGGGGCTGGGGGCCTCGGACGGTCTTTTCGGCACGCTGCTTCTGGGATCGGCCTTGGGCTTGGTGACGGCCATGCTGGTCGCGCCACGGGTCGATGCCCACCTTGGCGCACGCAGCATGCAGACGGCGGCCCTGCTCGTGGCGCTGGCCATGCTGTTGCCCGGCCTTGTCACCGGGCCGGCGGCCTTTTTTCTGGCCATGGTGCTGCTGGGGCTGTCCTCGGGCCTGCTGGACGTGCTGATGAACACCCGGGTCAGCGATCTGGAGGCGAAGACGGGCCAGCCGCTGATGAACGCCAATCATGCGCTCTTTTCGGTGGGCTACGCGACCGGCGCGGTGCTGGCCGGGCTGGGGCGCGAGGCGGGCCTGCCGGCGCTGGTCATCTTTGCCGGGATCGCCGCCATCATGTCGCTGATGGTTCTGCGGCTGCGGATGGCCCCCGCCTCCGAGCCGGGCTCGGACCCGGATGGTACGCACTCGCCGCTGGGTCCGGTGGTGCTCTGCGGGCTCGTGGTGCTTGTGGCCTTCGGCGCCGAATCCACGGTCGAGGCTTGGTCGGCTCTGCATATCGAGCGCACGCTGGCGGGCGGCGCGGCCGAGGGCGCCATGGGCCCCGCGACCTTGGGTCTGACCATGGCCTTCGGCCGCTTCGCGGGGCAGGCGGTGTCGCAGCGCTTCGAGGAAACACGGGTCATCATCATGGCGGGCTGTGTCGCTGCCGCGGGGGCTGTCATCGCCGCCGCCGCGCCGACGCCGGTCGTGGCCTACCTGGGCTTCGGAATTCTTGGATTGGGCGTGTCGGTGATCGGGCCGTTGGCGCTGGGCCTGGTGGGCAGGCTTGTCACCGCGCGCCAGCGGTCTCGCGCCATCTCGCGCGTCGCGATCATCGGCTTTTCGTCGTTCTTCTTCGCGCCGGTCCTGATGGGCTGGTCGAGCGAGCTCTGGGGCCTCCGCGTGGCCTTTGCCGGGGTGGCCGGGACGCTGCTGATGGCGGTGCCGCTGGCGCTCATGATCCGGGGTCTGCAGGCCCGTCGGACCGCCCGCGCCGCGTGATCACTGCCAGCGGCCCTCGAAATCTTCGGGCACCATCAGGATATCGCGGTCCAGCGTGGTCACATCGCGCCGCCCGCACAGCCCCATGGAGACGTCCAGTTCCTTGTGGACAACCTCCAGCGCGCGGGTCACGCCGGCCTCGCCCATTGCGCCCAGGCCGTTGACATAGGCGCGGCCGATGTAGGTGCCCTTGGCCCCCATGGCCAGCGCCTTGAGCACGTCCTGCCCCGAGCGGATGCCGCTGTCGAGATGCACCTCGATCCGGTCGCCCACGGCGTCGAGAATCGCGGGCAGGGCGCGGATGGAACTGAGCGCCCCGTCCAGCTGCCGCCCGCCATGGTTCGAGACGATGATCGCGTCGGCCCCCACGTTCAGCGCCTCTATTGCGTCGCGCGGGTCCATGATGCCCTTGATGATGAGGGGGCCATCCCACATCTTGCGGAACTGGCGGATGCGATCCCAGTCCAGCGCCTGGTCAAAGGCCTCGGCCGTCCAGGTGGCCAGGGATGAGCCATCCGTCACCCCCTTTGCATGGCCAATGACATTTCCGAAAAAGCGCCGCTTCGTGCCCAGCATGCCAAGCCCCCAGCGCAGCTTGGTCATCATGTCGGCCACGGATTTCACCGTCAGCTTGGGCGGGGCCGAAAGCCCGTTCTTGAGGTCCTTGTGCCGCTGGCCCAGCAATTGCAGATCGACGGTGATCACGGCGGCGGAACACTTGGCCGCCTTGGCCCGGTCGAACAGCCGCTGCATGAAGTCGTCGTCCTTGAGGGTGTAGACCTGCATCCAGAAGGGTTTTTCGGTGTTCTCGGCCACGTCCTCGATCGAGCAAATCGACAGGGTCGAGAGGGTGAAGGGGACACCGAACTTTTCGGCCGCCTGGGCCGCCTTGATCTCGCCATCCGCCGATTGCATGCCGGTCAGGCCCACCGGGGCCAAGCCCACGGGCATGGCAACTTCCTGCCCGATCATCTGGCTGGCCGTGCTGCGGCCGGTCATATCCTTGGCGACGCGCTGGCGCAGGTAGATCCGGTCGAAATCCGAGGTGTTCTCGCGAAATGTCTGTTCGCTCCAGCTGCCCGATTCCGCGTAGTCGTAGAACATCTTGGGCGTGCGGCGCTTGTGAAGGCGCTTGAGGTCCTCGATGCAGGTGATCACGGGCATGGCGGTGCCTTTGGTCCATATTGGTGAGATTCTCTTACCAATACGGTCACGGTCCCGCAATGACAAAGCCCGGTTCCTCGGGCGACAGTCGCCCGGACGTCGATGCCGCCATGTCGGGGCTCAGGCGGAATGCGCCCCGTCGGCAAGGGTTTTGACGAAGGCCAGGATGTCGGCCACGCTGTCGCCCCGCGCGATGCGTTCGACGATGGCCGAACCCACGACCGCGCCATCGGCGACCTCGGCGATGGCCCTGGAGCGCTCCGGCGTCTTGATCCCGAAGCCCACGATGATCGGCAGGTCGGTCTGCGCCTCGATACGCCGTACCTCGGGGCCGACATCGCCCGCCTCGGCATCGGCGGCGCCCGTGATCCCGGTGATCGAGACGTAGTACAGAAAGCCCGAGGTGTTCGTCAGCACCTTGGGCAGGCGCTTGTCGTCGGTCGTGGGCGTGGCCAGGCGGATGAAGTTCAGCCCGGCCTTTTGCGCCGGAATGCAGAGCTCGTCATCTTCCTCGGGCGGCAGGTCCACGACGATCAAGCCGTCGATCCCGGCCTCTTTCGCCTCCGTCAGGAACCGGCCCACCCCGCGCGAATAGATCGGGTTGTAATAGCCCATCAGCACGATAGGTGTGGTGTCATCCGATTTGCGCAACTCGCGGGCGATCTGCAGTGTCCTGTCCAGGGTCTGGCCGCCCTCCAGCGCGCGCTGCCCGGCCAGCTGGATCGTCGGGCCATCGGCCATGGGATCTGTGAAGGGCTGGCCCAGCTCGATGATGTCGACCCCGGCCCCGGGCAGGCCCTTCACGATGTCGAGCGAGGTTTCGTAGTCCGGATCCCCAGCCATGACATAGGCGACGAAGGCCTTGCGGCCGGCGGCGCGCAGGTCCGCGAATTTGGCGTCGATGCGGGTCATGGGAGGTCCTTTCCACTGCGTCGCCCCGATGTGCGGCAATTCGGGGTGGAGATCAAGCGCACTGCGCGCGGCGCCGGTCTTGCAGGCCCGCGTCCCAGGCCCTATGAGGCGCCAAAGGCCAACCGGAAGGAGCGCGACATGGGGTTCAAGATGGGTATCGTCGGGCTGCCGAACGTGGGCAAGTCGACGCTGTTCAACGCGCTTACGCGGACCGCGGCCGCGCAGGCCGCCAATTTCCCGTTCTGCACGATCGATCCCAACGTGGGCGAGGTCAACGTGCCCGACGCGCGGCTCGACACCCTCGCCGAGATCGCCAGGTCGAAGCAGATCATCCCCACCCGCATGACCTTCGTCGATATCGCGGGCCTGGTGCAGGGCGCGAGCAAAGGCGAGGGGCTGGGCAACCAGTTCCTGGCCAACATACGCGAGGTCGACGCCATCGCCCATGTGCTGCGCTGCTTTGAGGATGGCGACGTCACTCATGTTGACGGCCGGGTCGATCCTGTGGCCGATGCCGAGGTCATCGAGACCGAGCTGATGCTGTCGGACCTCGAAAGCATCGAGAAACGCCGCGCCGGTCTGCAGCGCAAGCTCAAGGGCAACGACAAGGAGGCCCAGCAGCAGGACCGCCTGCTCGCCGCCGCGCAGGCCATGCTGGAAGAGGGCAAACCGGCCCGCCTTGTCGAGGTTGATGCAGAGGACGCCAAGGCCTGGACGGGGCTGCAACTGCTGACCACCAAGCCGGTGCTCTATGTCTGCAACGTGGGTGAGGCGGATGCGGCCACCGGCAATGCCCATTCAGCCGCCGCGGCCGAAATGGCCGCCGCGCAGGGCAATGCCCATGTGATCATCTCGGCCCAGATCGAGGAAGAGATCAGCCAGTTGGACGCCGAGGAGGCCGCCATGTTCCTGGGCGAGATGGGCCTGGACGAAGCCGGGCTCGACCGGCTGATCAAGGCGGGCTACGAGTTGCTGCAGCTTGAGACCTATTTCACCGTTGGCCCGAAAGAGGCCCGCGCCTGGACGGTCCCGGTGGGGACCACGGCCCCCAAGGCCGCCGGCGTGATCCACGGCGATTTCGAAAAAGGCTTCATCCGCGCGGAAACCATCGCCTATGACGATTTCGTTGCCCTGGGTGGTGAACAGCCCGCGAAAGAGGCCGGCAAGATGCGCGCCGAGGGCAAGGGTTATGTCGTCCGCGACGGCGACGTGCTGCACTTTTTGCACAACACCTGACCCTGGGGCGCCGCGCCCGGACGCGGCCCGCCCCGGGTGGACGCGCGCCGCGTCATCACGCGGGACTGGGGCAG
>JAVLCA010000024.1:0-35115 GCA_031581025.1 Salibaculum sp.
GGTTTGTCTCGGCGTCGGCTGCGCCGCCGCCTGCGCGTTCAGGGGGCTGTCTGCCCCCTCTGCCTGCGGCATTCACCCCCGACGGTTTTTCCGACCCGAAGACGCCTTGCGGGGCGGGTCAGCGGTAGCGGTCGAGCACCGCGAGCGGGACATCGCCCCGCACCATCACGGTCGGGAAGACGTAGGACGGCACGGTGTCGAGCGTGAGCGCCGCCATCAGAGCCGCGCTTTGGGCCGGATCATGCAGGGCGATGCGCAGGCCATTGTCGCGGGCATAGCGCCGCAGGCTCTCGGCCAAGGCGCCACCGGGTGGCGTGAAGACGGCCATGGCGACGGGGCCAGTGTCGCCCAGCAGATGCGCTGCGGCCGGATCGAAGAGGCGATCGGCCCGGGCGTCGATCAGCGCGAGGTCGCTTTCGATCTCTGCGGCGTAGCGGTCGGGGCCGCGCAGGGCGCGTGCGACGATCTCGGGCTCGTCCAGCAGCAGGGCGCGGACCTCGGCCCCCAAGGCCGCCCGTTCGGAGGCCGTCAGATCCACCCCCTCGGCATGGGCGGTGAGGGGCAGGGCGGCCAGCGCCAGCGCGACCGGGCGCATCAGTCCGCCGCGCGGACCTCGTCGACGACCTGGCGCATGGCGTCGAGCGGGGCATAGCCGCGCAGCATCTGGTCCTCGAAGACGAAGGTGGGTGTGCCGGTGATCTGCATCCGCTGGGCCAGCAATTGGTTGGATTGCAGCACTTTGTTCACCGCGTCCGAGGACATCTCGGCCATGATCGCCTCGGTCTCCAGCCCCAGAGTGTTGGACAGTTCCGTCAGGCTGGCCTCGGTCACGTCGGCGCGCTGGGTCATGAGCGCGTCGGAGACCAGCTTGTAGGCCTCATCCCCGGCCACGGTCTGGACCGCGACCGCAAAGCGCGAGGCCAGCACGGACTGGTCGCCCAGGATGGGAAATTCCTTGATGATGTAGCGGATGTTCCCGTCGCCGGAGATCAACTCCGCCACCTCCGGATGCGCCCGTTTGCAGTAGCCGCAGCGGTAGTCGAGAAACTCGACGATGGTGATGTCGCCCTCGGGGTTGCCACCGACCCAGGAATGGCCGTCCTCGAAGAGCGCCGCGCGGTTCTGGGCCACAAGCTCGGTATCGGCCTGGGCGCCTTCCTCGGCCTGGCGCTGTTCCAGAACGTCGATGGCCTCCATCAGGACTTCGGGGTTCTCCAGAAGGTAGGCGCGCACCTCGGCGCGGAAGGCCTCGCGTTCGGCCCCGGTCATGTTGTCGAGTTCCAGCCCGAGGGCGGGGGTGGCGGCCAGTGCGAGGGCGGCGAGGGTCAGGCGCATGTGGTCTCTCCGGTTATCTGGGGCTGGCCTGCCGTGGAGGCCGCGCCCGGGATCGCGGGCACCCTAGCATTGTCGGCCCGGCCTGCAAGCGCAGGCTCACGCATCCTGGCCCTGCGGCGCGAGGCGCATTGACGCCCCGCGCCCGGGCAGGGCAGACACGCGGGGGCAGGACTTCCCACAACACAGGGGCGGGCAGATGCGGAACTCAAGACGGGGCGAGGTCGATCCCTTCATCGTGATGGACGTCATGGAACGCGCCCGCCAGGCCGAGGCCGGGGGGCGCGAGATCATCCACATGGAAGTGGGCCAGCCGGGCACCGGCGCGCCCCGAGCGGCGCTGGAGCGGTTGTCGGCCGAGATGGCCGAGGCGCCGCTGGGCTATACCGTGGCGCTGGGTCTGCCGGAGCTGCGGGCGCGCATCGCGCGGCACTACGGCGAGTGGTACGGCCTCGACCTGGACCCGGGCCGGGTGGTGGTCACCGCCGGGGCCTCGGGGGCCTTCCTGCTGGCCTTTTCGGCGCTGTTCGACACCGGCGAGCGGGTCGGGCTGGGGGCGCCCTGCTATCCCAGCTATCGCCAGATCCTGCGCGCGCTGGACCTGATGCCCGTGGACATGCCGACGACGCTGGAAAACCGGATGCAGCCGGTGTCGGGCGATGTGGCCGCGCATGATTTGCAGGGGCTTCTGGTCGCCTCGCCCGCCAATCCCACGGGCACCATGCTGGGCGGGCCCGAGCTGGCCGGGCTGGCCCGCGCCTGTGCGGCGCGGGATGCCGCGCTGATCAGTGACGAGATCTACCATGGCATCGACTACGAGACCCGGCCCGTCACGGCGCTGGAAGTCACCGACGAGGCCTATGTGATCAATTCCTTTTCCAAGTATTTCTCGATGACCGGCTGGCGCGTGGGCTGGATGGTGGTGCCGCAGGATCACGTGCGCCGGATCGAGCGGCTGGCCCAGAACATGTTTATCTGCCCCACCCATGCCAGCCAGCGCCTGGCCCTGCATGCCATGGACTGCCCCGAGGAATTGAACGCGAACCTGGCCGTCTATCGCGAGAACCGTCGCCTGATGCTGGAGGAACTGTCCAAGGCCGGGTTCACCCGAATCGCGCCGCCCGACGGGGCCTTCTATGTCTATGCCGATGTCAGCGGCATGACCGACGACGCCCTGGCCTTTGCCGCCGAGATCCTCGACCGGGCCGGTGTGGCGGTGACGCCGGGGCTGGATTTCGACCCTGTCGAGGGGCGGCATTGGCTGCGCTTCTCCTATGCCCGCAGCGCCGAGGACATTCGCGAGGGGCTGGCCCGGCTGACACACTTCATGTCTGCGCGCGGGGCGGGCTGATGCGCCGGATCACGCGCCTTTTCACCGGGGTGAAGGGGGCAGGCTGCGCGCTGGTGCTGGCTCTGGCGGGCATGGGGCAGGCGCAGGAGTTTTCCGGGTTGGCGCGGCTGGACGTGGCCGCGAGTTCGGTGAGCGACACCCGCCGCGGGCTGGAGTTGGAGCTGTTCCTGAGCCAGGTGGTCCCTTGGCGGGTCTTCGTGCTGGACGATCCGCGCCGGCTGGTGATGGATTTCCGCGAGGTGGACTGGCGCGGCGCCGATGCTGGGCTGATCGAGGGCGACCGCGCGCTGGACCTGCGCGCCGGGGCGCTGCGGCCGGGCTGGTCGCGCATGGTGCTGGACCTGGCCGAGCCGCTGGTTGTCGACGAGGCGGGCATGAGCGTGGACGAGACCGACGGCACCGCCCGGCTGCGCGTGCGGATGGCCCCCGCCGGGGCCGAGGCCTTTGCCGCCGCCGCGGGTGCGCCGCATGATCCGGACTGGGATTTCGGCCTGGGCGATCCGGGGCAGGGCCTGGCCCTGCCCGCCGACGAGACCCTTGTGGTTGTGATCGACCCGGGCCATGGCGGGGTCGATCCCGGCGCGCGACACGGCGGCGTGGAAGAGGCCGACCTGATGCTGGCCCTGGGGCTGGAACTGGCCGAGGCCCTGCAGCGGATGGAGGGGGTCAGGCCCTATCTGACCCGCGAGGCGGACGTCTTCGTGTCGTTGCAGGAACGGCTGACGCGGGCCCGCGCGGTCGAGGCGGACCTGTTCATTTCCCTGCACGCGGATGCGCTGGAAGGGCTGCAGGCCACGGGGGCCAGTGTCTATACCCTGGCCGACGAGGCTGTCGGAGAGGCCACCCGGCGCATGGCCGAACGCCACGGGCGGGCGGATATCGTTGCCGGGCTGGACCTGTCGGGCCAGGACGACGCGGTGGCGACGGTGCTGATGGATCTCGCGCGGCTGGAAACCGGCCCCGCCGGCGCGCGCTTCGCCGAGGAACTCGTGGCCGGGCTGGAGGCGCGCGGCGCGCCGCTGACCCGCCGGCCCCGGCGCGAGGCACTTCTGGCGGTGCTGACCAGCGCGGATTTCCCTGCGGTCCTGCTCGAGGTCGGATTTCTGTCCCATGACGGCGACCGTGACCGGCTCTCCAGCCCCGAGGGCCGCCGCTCGCTCGTCGAGGGTGTTGTGCTCGCCATCGACCGCTGGGCCATCGCCCAGCGGGCGCTGTCCCCGCTCAAGCGGCAATAGTGCGCTCAGGCCCCGGTGAAGCGGGCCAGCCAGACGCTCTGGCCGCCGCACTCGGGGTCCTCGGCCCGGAAATCCAGCAGGCGAAAGTGGTTTTCTGCCAGCAGGGCGCGATAGGCATCCGGGTCAAGCGACGCGTGGTAGATCGGCGCGCCCGCTGCCTCGCCCCGGGTCTCGCCCGCCCGCGCGCCGGTGGTGAACAGCAAGGCCGCGCCCGGCGTCGCATGGCGGCGGAAGACCGGAAAAACCCGGTGTTGGTCGTCGGGGGGCAGATGAACCAGGCTGTCCCAGGCCAGCAGCGCATCGAAAGGCCGGCCGAGGGCCAGGTCGCGCATGTCTTCCTGTTGGGCCTCGGTCCCCGGCAGGTTGGTGCGAAAATGCGCCAGCATGCGCGGGGCCGCATCCACGCCGGTCACCTCAAGCCCGCGTTCGGCCAGGTAGGCGGCCAGCGGCAGGCCCGTGCCGCAGCCCAGATCAAGCAGCCGCCGCGGCCCGTCATGGGCCGGCGCCACCCCGACCATGCGGTCCAGCCAGCCCTTTTCGACCAAGGTGCGCTTGCGCTGTCGCTGGAAATCGTCCGCGACGCGGTTCCAGGTCTCGATCGGTGTCTCCTGCCTCATGGGGCGGGTCTGAAGCCCATGCCCAGCGGCCGCAACCACCCGGCAGGCCTGGTCACGAAACCGGCAATCCTTGGCCGAGACGGGGCACTGGGCTTTTGACCCCGCGCCCTTGGCCCCATATAACCAAGGCCTGACAACCGGGGGCCGCGCGCCGCATGATCCTGCGATTCATCCTGTCCTTCTTCGGAAGCATCTTTTCGTTGCTGACCCTTGGTGCCGGCATGGCCGCGCTGACGCTGGGCGCGATTTTCTACATGTACGGCAAGGACCTGCCCACGCACGAGGCCCTGGCCAGCTACCAGCCCAAGACCGCCAGCCGGATCTATTCCGCCGAAGGCCAGATCATCGACGAATTCGCCACCGAAAAGCGGCTGTTCACCCCGATCGAGGAAATCCCCGACGTGGTCAAGGATGCCTTCGTCAGCGCTGAGGACAAGGATTTCTACAGCCATGACGGCTACAGCGTGACCGCGATCCTCTCGGCGGTGCGCGACATGGTCGTCACGCGCGGCGAGACCGTGCGCGGCGGCTCGACGATCACCCAGCAGGTGGCCAAGAACCTGCTTCTGGATGGTTCGCGCACCATCGAACGCAAGGTCAAGGAGATCATCCTCGCCCCCCGGCTGGAACAGACGCTGGGCAAGGACGGGGTGCTGGAAATCTACCTCAACGAGATTTTCCTGGGCCAGAATTCCTTTGGGGTGACCGCCGCCGCGCGAACCTATTTCAACAAGTCGCTGTCCGAGCTGACCCCGGGCGAGGCTGCGTATATGGCCTCGGTCACGCGGCGTCCCTCGGACATGCACCCGGTGCGTGACCGTGATGTCGCCGTCTTCCGCCGCAACAACACCCTGCGCGAGATGTTCGAGAACGGCTATATCGACCGCGCCACTTATGATGACGAGCGGGACGCGCCGCTGCTGAGCGTTCAGAACGGCGACTTTCCCTCCTACGCGCAGGCCGCGGCAGAGCGCGATTATTTCACCGACGAGATCCGCCGCCAGCTGGATCGCGACATGGTCGGCGAGGATTTCAGTTCGGCCGGGCTGGCCGTGCGCGCCACCATCGAGCCGGACATGCAGAGTGCCGCGCGCGAGGCGCTGCGCAAGGCCCTGTGGGATTTCGACCGCGGAAAGGGGTCCTGGCGGGGCACCGGGGTCTCGGTGCCCGTCGAGACGCTGTCCGACGAGGCGGCCTGGCGCGCAGCCCTCGACGAGGCCGACGTGGCCCGCGGGATTAGCTACGAGGGCGCATGGCGCCCGGCCGTGGTGCTCGACGTTCAGGACCAGCAGCTCGTGGTCGGCATCGAGGACGTGCCGCTGGACGATGCGCGCGGTAACACCGTGCCGCGCAGCGATACCGCCTGGTTCAGCGGCGATCTCTACGAGAATTTCGACCGGGGCGACGTGCTCCACCTGGCCGCGGTTGAAGAGGACGGCGCGTTCCAGCGCTGGTCATTGCGGCAGGTGCCCGAGGTGCAGGGCGGCTTCATGGCCATGGACGTCAACAGCGGCCGCGTGCTGGCCATGCAGGGCGGCTTTGCCTTCGAGGATTCGGAGCTGAACCGCGCGACCCAGGCCAACCGTCAGCCGGGTTCGGCCTTCAAGCCCTTCGTCTATGCCGCCGCGCTGGATTCGGGCTGGACCCCGGCCACCATCGTGGTGGACGCCCCGATCGAAGTCCGCGCGGGCGGCGAGATCTGGCGCCCCATGAACGCCAGCAACCGGTTCTATGGCCCCACGCCCCTGCGCACCGGCATCGAGCGGTCGCGCAACATCATGACCGTGCGCCTGGCGCAGGAGATCGGCATGGAGGTCATCGCCGACTACGCCGAGGATTTTGGTGTCTACGACCAGATGGCCCCCAATCTGTCTGCCGCGCTTGGCGCCGACGAGACGACACTTTTCAAGCTGGTCTCGGCCTATGCCATGTTCGCCAATGGCGGCGAACGGGTGCAGCCGACGCTGATCGACCGGGTGCAGGACCGCTTTGGCGAGACGATCTATTCCCATGACCAGGCCGAGGGCAACAAGCGCGTCTGCGTCAACTGTGACGACGCCGCGCTGCCCGAGGGCCTCGCCCCGCGCGTGGTCAACGACCGCGACCGGGTGATGAACGCGGTGACGGCCTATCAGCTGACCTCGATGATGCGCGGCGTTGTCGAGCGCGGCACCGCCAGCGGCGCGGTCAACCTGCCGGTGCCGGTGGCCGGCAAGACCGGCACCACAAACGATGCCAAGGATGTCTGGTTCGTGGGTTTTTCCAGCAACATCGTTGCGGGCTGCTACATCGGCTATGACACGCCGCGCAACCTGGGCGGGGGCGCCTCGGGCGGGGCGCTCTGTGCGCCGGTGTTCCAGCGCTTCATGGAACAGGCGGTCGAGCGCTATGGCGGTGGGCCCTTCGAGGTGCCCGAGACCTGCCGGTTCATCAGCATCGACCGCTTTTCCGGCGCGCGCCTGCCCGACGAGGCCCGGGGACCGAACGTGGTGCGCGAATGTTTCCGTGCGGGCGAGGAACCCGTCTTCGGCCTGACCTATGACGGCGGCTACGAGATGGCCGGCGACCTGCCTCTGGTGGACGAGGTGCGCGAGGCCCGCGGCGTGCAGGTGCGCACCAATTCCGGCGACAGCGCCACGGTGAACGACAACGCCTCCTTCGGGACGCTCAGTTCCGGCGGGCTTTACTGACAGGCCCTCGGGCGGCGCCCGGTTGTGGGGGCTGGCCTGCTGGGCTATCACCCCCCAAACCAACAAACAGGACGACCCATAGATGCGCGCCGAGACGCAGAACATCGTTGCCGAGATCGAAAAGAGTCTCGACCTGCTGGCCCAGCAGATGGACCGCGAGACGGCAGACCACCGCATGGAGGAGTTCAACGCCCGCGTCGAGGACCCCGACCTGTGGAACGATCCCGAGGCGGCACAGAAGCTCATGCGCGATCGTCAGGCCCTTATCGACCAGATCGCGGTCTTCGATGGAATCCGCCAGGACCTGAGCGACCAGCAGGAGTTGATCGAAATGGGCGAGATGGAAGACGATCAGGAGATCGTCGCCGAGGCCGAGGCCGCGCTCAAGGCCCTGCGCGACACCGCCGCCCGCAAGGAACTGGAGGCGCTGCTCAATGGCGAGGCCGACGGCAATGACACCTTCCTGGAAATCAATGCCGGGGCGGGCGGCACCGAGGCCTGCGACTGGGCACAGATGCTCCAGCGGATGTATGTCCGCTGGGCCGAGAAGAAGGGCTACAAGGTCGAATTGCAGTCCGAGGAACCCGGCGGCGAGGCGGGAATCAAATCCGTGGCCTACAAGATATCCGGCCGCAACGCCTATGGCTGGCTGAAATCCGAGAGCGGCGTCCACCGTCTGGTGCGCATTTCGCCCTTCGGTAAGGGCACGCGCGAGACTTCATTCGCCAGTGTCTGGGTCTACCCGGTGGTGGACGACAACATCGAGATCGAGGTGAACCCCTCCGACATCCGCATCGACACCTTCCGGTCGTCGGGGGCGGGCGGTCAGCACGTCAACACGACGGACTCGGCGGTGCGGATCACCCACCACCCCACCGGTATCGTCGTGACAAGTTCGGAAAAGTCCCAGCACCAGAACCGCGACATCGCCATGAAGGCGCTGAAATCGCGGCTCTACCAGCAAGAGCTGGACCGCCGCACCGCCGACATCAACGAAGCGCACGAGAACAAGGGCAGCGCCGGCTGGGGCAACCAGATCCGGTCCTACGTGCTTCAGCCCTACCAGATGGTCAAGGACCTGCGCACTGGGGTCGAAACCTCGGACACCCAGGGCGTTCTGGACGGCGCGCTGGACCAGTTCATGGCCGCGACCCTGGCGCTGGACGTCTCGGGCAAGTCGCGCGCCGAGGCCGCCGCCGAGGACTGACAATGCCCGCGCACGGGGCTTGACGCGCCATGAGCGCCTCGGGAACATGATCCCGACGGAGGATCACGATGCCCGAGATGTCCGAGGCCCGCGCGGCTGCGCCGCGCCCCGAGATCGCGACGCTCACCTTCGCCGACATCCGCGCGGCGCTGGTGCTGGGCTGGCGCGATTTCCGCGCCGCGCCGCAGTTCGGGCTGTTCTTCTCGGCGGTTTACGTGCTGGGCGGGTTTTTCATGGTGCTGCTCTCGGCGGGGCACGTGACCTGGGTTCTGGCCACCTCGCTGGGCTTTCCGCTGGCCGCGCCCTTTGCCGCGGTGGGGCTTTACGAGGTCAGCCGGCGGCTGGAACAGGGCCGGGCGCTGGACTGGTACAGGGTGCTGGGCGTGGTCTGGGACGAGCGCAAGCGCCAGGTGCCCTGGATGGGGGCGATCATCGTCTTTTACTTCCTGTTCTGGACCTTCTTCGCGCATATGCTCTTTGCGCTCATCATGGGGGTGTCGAACATGCGCAGCACCTCGCTCGATGCCTTTTTGACCCCCGAGGGGCTGACCCTGATCGCCGTTGAACTGGCTGTGGGCGCGGTGGCGGCTTTCGTGCTCTTCGCGCTGACGGTGGTCAGCCTGCCGCTGGTGCTCGACAAGGAGGTGGACTTCATGACCGCCATGCTGCTGAGCTTCGAGACCGTCCAGCGCAACCTTCTCGTCATGCTGGCCTGGGCCGCTGTGATCGCGGTCATCAGCCTGGCGGGGCTGCTGCCGGCCTTCCTGGGGCTGATGGTGGCGCTGCCGCTTCTGGGGCACGCGACCTGGCACATGTACCGCCGCGCCCTGATCCACCCCTGAGCGGGCTGTTGTCATCGGGGTGCGGGCGGTTTCACCCGATGTGCCCCCGTGCACCGGGCAGCAGGCGCGGCCAGTCGGCGGCCAGCTCGGGATCGGGGCGCGCCCCGTCGGGGGCGAGGCTGCGGTCCTTTTTCCAACTTGTGCTGGTCTGGAAGCAATGCCAGAACATCGGGGCGCGCCGCTGCGAGATCTGGTGCAGCGGACCGCCGAGGCGGTGAACGGTCCAGTCAAAGCGACCCGAGATGGACTGCGGTACGACGCACCATTTCGGCATGCAGGGTTTCTGGCCCGGAACGGTCAGGTCATGGGCCTGTTGTGGTGCGGGCCACTCGGTCGCCGCATAGCACCACCGCCCGCGGAAGGCGACCTGCCCGCTGCGGCTGCGCGCGGCCATGTCATAGATCGAAACCGGGCCGGGGCGCATAATCTCGTCAATGTCCAGCGAGAGCACCCCGCGGGCGCGGGCGGCATAGTGCAGTCGCACGAGGTTGAGCATGGCCGTCTGAAAGAAGCGTGGTGGCACTTCCAGTTTCGCCGTCCCCCCCGGCGGGCCGTAGGGCGCCGGTGCAGACAGCACCAGGTGGTCGTTCAGTCCCGCTACCTCAGAAAGCGTGGCGCTGACCGCCTCGGGCGCGTAGCGATCCGACCCGTTGTCGATGAGGATCACTGCATCCGTGCCCTGGCCGGTCACATGGGCCTTGGCCCAGGTCGCGATCCAGTCCGGGTCGTTGTTGCGGGACACGGCGATCAGCAGATTGCGCCCGGCAAAGCGCGCGCGGGCATCCGGGGTGGGCACCACCGGCGCGGACCAGGCGCCGTGGCGCAGGAAGACCGGATCATCGGGCAGGGGCGTCGAAAGCCATTCATAGCGCAGAAACCGCCGGCGCCGCAGGCGCAGCGGCGCGCCAGCGGCCTCAAGCCCCGATCGCACCACGGGCCAGAGGTTCAACAGGCGCGGGCAAATCAGGTTCAACCGCCCATCCGCCGCCCAGGCTTCGTAGATCAGCGTCCGGCGGTCATAGGCCGCGCGATAGGCCTCGGTCTGCCGCGCGGGCGGGCGCGTGTAGCGCCGTTCTGGTCCGCCCTCGGGCAGGCGGACCAGCGACAGGTGGTGAACATGAGGCGACATGACCCTACAGCAGGTCCCGGACCTTTTGCGCCACGGCCTCGGCCGTGATGCCGAACTCTTCGAAGAGCGTGCCGGCCGGGGCCGAGGCGCCAAAGCCCTCCATGCCCACGAAACCGGCCTTGGCCTCGCGGCCGCGTTCGCCCAGCAGCCATTGGTCCCAGCTCTGGCGCACCCCGGCCTCGACGGCCACGCGCACCGGCCCACCGGGCAGGACGCGCTTGCGGTATTTCCCGTCCTGGGCGGCGAACAGCTCCATCGAAGGCATGGAGACGACGCGGGTGCCGATGCCCTCGGCCTCCAGCAGGTCGCGCGCGGCCAGGGCCACGGACACCTCCGAGCCGCTGGCCAGCAGGATCGCCTGCCGCTTGGCGGCCTCGGCGTCTTTCAGGACATAGCCCCCCTGCGCTGTCAGGTTCCGGGTCTTGTGGTCCGTCCGCACCGTGGGCAGGCCCTGCCGCGACAGGGCCAGGGCGCTGGGGCGGTCGGTCGCGGTCAGGGCGATTTCCCAGGCCTCGGCCACCTCGACGGGGTCGGCGGGGCGCAGCACGTTGAGGTTGGGCGTCGCCCGCATCAGCGCCAGATGCTCGACCGGCTGGTGGGTCGGGCCATCCTCGCCCAGCCCGATGGAATCGTGGCTGACCACATAGGTTACCGGCACGCCCATCAGCGAGGTCAGGCGCATGGCCCCGCGCATGTAGTCGACGAAGCACATGAAGGTGCCGCCATAGGGGCGGATGCCACCATGCAGCGCCAAGCCGTTCATCACCGCGGCCATGCCGTGTTCGCGGATGCCGTAGTGGATGTAGCGCCCGTCGCGGTTGTCGGGATTGAAAACGCCAAGGCCCTCGGTCTTGGTGTTGTTCGAGCCGGTCAGGTCGGCGGAACCGCCCAGGGTTTCGCCCATGACAGGGTTGATCACTTCCAGCACCTTCTGGCTGGAGGCCCGGGTGGCCAGTTTGGGGGCCTCTTCGGCGAATTGCTTTTTCAGCGCCTTGATCGTGGCCGAGAGCTTTTTCGGGGTCTGCCGGGAAAAGCAGCGGTTGAACTCGTCCTGCCGTGCGGTCGACAGCTTGGCGAAGGCGGATTCCCAGTCGGCGCGGGCCGCCGCGCCGCGCTGGCCAAGGCCTTCCCACCAGGCCTTGATGGCCGGGTCGACCTCGAAATCGCCCATGGGGGCACCATAGGCCTCTTTGGTGGCGCGCAGCTGCTCGGCATCCGTCAGGGCGCCATGGCCCTTGGCGGTGTCCTGTGCGGCGTGGCCCAGGGCGATATGGGTCTTGCACGAGATCATCGAGGGGCGCGGATCGGCCTTGGCTGCCACGATGGCGGCTTCGATCTCGGCGGGGTCGTGACCGTCGATCTCCTGAACGTGCCAGCCCGAGGCGGCAAAGCGCGCCGCCTGGTCGGTGGCATCGGCCAGGTCGACCTGGCCGTCGATGGTGATCTTGTTGTTGTCGAAAAAGACCACGAGGTGGCCCAGCTTCTGCATCCCGGCAAGGCCGATGGCCTCTTGGCTGATGCCCTCCATCAGGCAACCGTCGCCGGCCATGACATAGGTGTGGTGGTTGATGATCTTCTCGCCCCAGCGGGCGCGCAGGGATTCCTCGGCGATGGCAAAGCCCACGGAATTGGCCAGGCCCTGGCCCAGCGGGCCGGTCGTGGTCTCGACCCCCTCGAGATGGCCGTATTCGGGGTGGCCGGCGGTGCGGCTGCCCCACTGGCGGAAGTCCTTGATCTGTTGCAGCGTCGCCTGCTCGTAGCCGGTCAGGTACAGCAGCGCATAAAGCAGCATCGAGCCATGCCCGGCCGAGAGGATGAACCGGTCGCGGTCGGGCCAGTGCGGCGCCTTGGGATCGAACCGCAAGTGCTTTTCGAACAGGACGGTGGCGACATCGGCCATGCCCATGGGCATGCCGGAATGGCCCGAGTTGGCCGCGGCCACGGCATCGAGGGCCAGTGTCCGGATGGCGGTGGCGCGCGCCCAGTGGTCGGGATTGGCGCTGGAAAGGGCTTGGATATCCACGTGGGGTCGTCCTTTTGATGTCATGACTCGTTGCCGCGGTCATAGCAGGGCACCCCCCAAGTTCAAGGCGTGGCTGCGTGCCGCGTCAAGGGTGGGTCGCAAGTGCTTGAAAACCGAGCACGAGTGGGATTTGCCGACCATCGGGCAATGGCATAGTCTAAACCTCAATGAGCCGCGATTCGCACCTGCGGGTGCGGGGCGACGGGCCGGCGGGGGATTTGGACAGTCGCCAGCAGGGCCCAGAGGAAAGGACGGGCAGATGAGCGAGATCGCGCAGTTCGAGACGCGGATATCGGCGGCCCTGGACCGCATCCGCACGGCGGCCAAGGCGGAAAGGCCGTCCGAGCCCCCCCCCGAGACCCCCTCGGAGACCCCGGAACAGCACGCCCCGCCCGAGGCGGTCAGCGCCGAGCACGTGGCGGAGCTGGCCGCCCTGCGTACACAACTGGACGAAGAGCGAACTGCCAACGCCCAGCTGGAGGAACGCGTCAAGGCGCTCAAGCAGCGCCAGGATGGCAAACTGAGCGAGCTGGAAAGCGCGGTCGAGGCCGGCCGCCAGCGCGCCGCCGAGACGGACCGCGATTTGCAGCGCCTGCGTGCGGTCAACGCCGAGCTTCGCGAGATCAACGACCAATTGCGCCAAGCCGTCGAGGCCGGCGTGAGCGAGCCGCATCTGATCAACACGGCGATGCGGGCCGAACTTGACGCGCTGCGCGCCACCCAAGCCGCGGATGCCGCCGAGATGGACACGATCCTGGGCGAATTGCGCCCAATCCTGGAACAGGAGGCCGAGGATGCCACAGGTTGAGATCAGCATCGGCGGCCGGACGTTCGAAGTCGCCTGCCAGGAGGGCGAGGAACAGTACCTGCACGCCGCCGCGGCCATGCTGGACACCGAGGCAAGCACGCTCTCGGCGCAGATCGGGCGCGTTCCCGAAAACCGGATGCTGTTGATGGCCGGGTTGCTACTGGCCGACCGAACCGCGGCGCTGGAAGACAAGGTCCGCGCCGCCGAGGCCGATAGCGCCGAGATGCGCGCCCGCCTCGAGGCGCTTGAGGCCACCCCGCCGAAACCGGCGCGTCTCGAGGTGCCGGTGGTCCCCGCCGAGGTGACCGACACCCTGGCCGAACTGGCCGCCCGGGCCGAGGCGCTGGCCGAGGAACTTGAAGAGCGGCCCCAGGAGGCCTGAGTCGCGGACGGCGGAACAGCCCGCCCGCGTGCCTGCTGCGGTGCCCGCGAAACATCGCACCAAGATGTCGGAGATCCCGGCCCGAGGGGGCGGCGCCCGTTTTCGGTGAAAACCGGTGCCTCGGCTCAGGCGTTGGCTTCGCGGATCTTGTCGGCGGCGGCCTTGTCGTAGGTCACGCCGCTGTCCTCGAGCAGCTGGTCCAGCTCGCCCGAGAGCGTCATCTCGGTGATGATGTCGCAGCCGCCGACGAATTCGCCCTTCACGTAGAGCTGCGGGATGGTCGGCCAGTCGGCATAGTCCTTGATGCCCTGGCGGATATCGTCATCGGCCAGAACGTTGATGTCGGTGAACTCGACCCCCATGAAGTTGAGCACACCGGCCACGCGCTGGGAAAAGCCGCACTGCGGCATGGATTTCGTGCCCTTCATGTAGAGCACCACGTCGTTGGCCTTCACGGTTTCGTCGATCTGGGTCTTGGCGTCGGTCATGATCTGTCGTCCTCTTCTTTCGATGGCATCGGGGGCCTTGCCCCGTCGTGCGCTCAGGTCCTGGCGCTGTCTTCTTCGCCCGTGTCGTTGGAACCCTCGTCCGGGGCGTTGTTCACTTCTGGATCGTTGAAGTCGTTGGGATCGTAGTCTTCGGGATCGAAGCTGTCCTCGCTGTCGGCCAGGGCTGAGACATGGGTCGTGCCGCTGTCCTCGTTATAGACAAGCCCGTAATCCGAGGGACCTTCCGACTTGAAGCGCAGGTATTCGTGAATGCCGGCGTAGACAAAGGCTGCCACGAAGGGCAACAGGATCAATCCTGCTATCAGGCGGGCTTCCATGGCGGGCCTCCTTGCGTCAATCGGGGGCGCGGGTCGTCAGGGCCAGGGCATGCAGGGCGCCATCGGGGCCGTCCATCTTGCCCTTGAGCGCGGCGTAGACGGCGCGTTGTTGCTGGACCCGGTTCTTGCCCTTGAAACTGGGGTCCACCACCTGGGCCGCGAAATGGGCACCGTCGTCCCCCTCGACCGTGATCTGCGCCTGCGGGAAGGCGTCGCGGATCATCTCCTCGATCTCGCCTGCGGTGATGGGCATGGGGGTCTCCTGTCAGGTGGCTTCTGGCAAGATGTAGGCCGGTCGGCCGCCTCCCGCAAGGGCTGCACGCGGCTGCGCAGGCCGCGCAGGAAGCCCTCGACCCGGGTGGGCAGGGGGCCGGTGGCCAGCGCGGTAGCCCGCGCGACTGTCATCCGTGGCGGGCAGAGCGCGGCGATCAGGTCGCGGCGCGTCGCCTCGTCGCGGTCGGTCAGGGGCAGGGTCTCGGCTGCCGCCAGAAGGCCCAGCACCTCGTGCAGGCGCCGCAGGTGGCGAAAGGTGTCCAGCATGGGGGCCAGAAGATCGGGGTCGTCGCGCCAGCTCGCCCCGTCGAACAGGGCGATGGTGCGCTGCCCGGCCCCGGCGCAGTCGAAGCGCACGCAGCCGGAAAACCCGCGCGCCGAGAGGTCGGCATGGATGCCGCAGTCATGGCCATCAAGGTTCGGGCAGGGCACCCCGGCGGGCTTGTCGATGGCGAAGGCCGCGCCCCTGTCCAGCGCCAGCCCGACACAGCACAGGGCGGCGCAGCTGGCGCAATCGGCCTGCAATGACGGCAGAACGGGGGCGCCGGGGTCTTGGTCGGCGCCCGGCATCGATCAGCCCAGATGGTCGGCAAAGGCGCCGCGGAAGAGCGCGGACAACTCGGACAACGGCGCCTCGCTGCCGCCAATGCGCACCGTGTCCCCCGCGAAGCGGCCAACGGTTTCAAGCGGCACCCCGGCGCGGCTGGCGGCGACCATCAGCGCCTCGGCCTTGTCAAAGCTGCAGGACACCAGGTAACGGCCCTGATCCTCGCCGAAAAGCTGGGCATTGTCGGCGGGGTCGAGGTGCAGCCCGACGCCCGCGGCCTCGGACAGTTCAAAAGCCGCCAGCGCCAGCCCGCCGTCGGACAGGTCGGTGCAGACGTCGATCCAGGCGCGGTTGTCGCGGACGAAGTCGCCGTGGCGCGCCTCGGCCTCCAGGTCCACCGCCGGGGCGTCGCCGTCGGCGCGGTTGAAGACTTCGGCCAGCAGCGCCGACTGGCCCAGGTGGCCCGTGGTCTCGCCCACCACGAGGGCCACGTGCCCCTCGCGCACGGTGCCGCCGATCAGGTCGTCGGCATGGTCGATCAGCCCCACCGCGCCGATGGTCGGCGTGGGCAGGATCGCCTGGCCATCGGTTTCGTTGTAAAGCGAGACATTGCCGGAAACGATAGGCATGTCCAGCGCGGCCACCGCCGCGCCGATGCCCTTGATGGCCATGACGAACTGGCCCATGATCTCGGGCTTTTCGGGGTTGCCGAAGTTCAGGTTGTCGGTGCTGGCCAGCGGCTTTGCCCCCACGGCAGTCAGGTTGCGATAGGCTTCGGCCACGGCCTGCTTGCCACCCTCGAAGGGGTTGGCCTTGACGTAGCGCGGGGTCACGTCCGACGTGAAGGCCAGTAGTTTGTCGGTGCCATGCACTCGGGTCACGCCCGCGCCCAGGCCCGGCGTGCGGACGCTGTCGGCCATGACCTGCGTGTCGTATTGTTCATAGACCCACTGGCGCGAACAGTAGTTGGGCGAGGTGACCAGCGCGCGCAGCCCGTCGATGGGGTCCACGTTGACCACGTCGCCCATATCGTCGGCGGGTTCGGGGGCCTGCCAGGGGCGGTCATATTCGGGCGCCGAGCCCGAGAGCGTCGCCAGCGGCAGGTCGGCCATCACCGTGTTGCCGTGCATCACCAGGAACCGGTCCTCGGCCAGCGTCTCGCCCACGATGGCGAAGTCGAGGTCCCATTTCTCGAAGACGGCGCGGGCCTCGGCCTCTTTTTCCGGGCGCAGCACCATGAGCATCCGTTCCTGGGATTCCGAGAGCATCATCTCGTAGGCGGTCATGGCCGCTTCGCGCTGAGGCACGTCGTCGAGTTGCAGCTTGACGCCGAGGCCGCCCTTGTCGCCCATCTCGACCGCCGAGCAGGTCAGCCCGGCGGCGCCCATGTCCTGGATCGAGATCACCGCGCCGGTCTCCATCAGTTCCAGCGTGGCCTCCATCAGGCGCTTTTCGGTGAAGGGATCGCCGACCTGAACGGTGGGGCGCTTTTCCTCGATGGTCTCGTCGAACTCGGCGCTGGCCATGGTGGCGCCGCCGACGCCGTCGCGGCCCGTCCTGGCCCCGAGGTAGACCACCGGCATGCCCACGCCCGAGGCCTCGGAGTAGTAGATCTTGTCGGCCTCGACCAATCCCGCGGCAAAGGCGTTGACCAGGCAGTTGCCGTTATAGGCGGGGTGAAACCGCACCTCGCCGCCCACCGTGGGTACGCCGAAGGCATTGCCGTAGCCGCCCACCCCGTCGACCACGCCATGCACCAGTGTCCGCGTCCGGGGGTGCTCGGGGTCGCCGAAGGACAACGAATTCATCGCCGCGATGGGCCGCGCGCCCATGGTGAAGACATCGCGCAGGATGCCGCCCACGCCCGTCGCGGCCCCCTGGTAGGGCTCGATGTAGGAGGGGTGGTTGTGGCTCTCCATCTTGAAGACCACCGCGAGCCCGTCGCCGATGTCGACGATGCCCGCGTTCTCGCCCGGCCCGCAGATGACCTGGCTGCCCTCGGTTGGCAGGGTGCGCAGCCATGCCTTGGAGGACTTGTAGGAACAATGCTCGTTCCACATGGCCGAGAAGATGCCCAGTTCGGTGAAGGTCGGGTCGCGGCCGATGATCTCGAGGATGCGGTCGTATTCGTCGGGCTTGAGGCCATGGGCCTCGATCAACTCGGGCGTGATGGCTGGCTCTTGCATGATGCGCGGGGTCCCCTGCGGTGTCCGTTGCCGGCCCGTTTACGACATGGGCCGGTGCTGGGCAATGCGGGCCGGGCGCGGAACGCGGCGATCTTTCCAGCTTGGCCGGCCGCCGGGCTGCGCGTTTCCGCCTGACCCTGGCGGCGGACGAAAAAAAGCCGGGCCAAAAGGCCCGGCGAAGTCCAACAGGGAGGTATGAAGATGATGAGCTTTTCAGCATCACCCGCTTCACAAGACGATTTAGGCAGCAGTCCCGACCCGCGCAATGCCTATTGCTGCAACGCCTTCACATCACGGGTATGAGTATTTTGCATAGCGCGCACTTGGAAGGGGCCGCAGCCGCGATCAGGCGGTTTCAGCGCGCGCGCGGCGGCGATGGGCGAGGATTTCCTCCTGCACGAAATCGCGGAAGGCCATGACCCGCTTGGATTGGCGCAGCTCCTCGGGATAGGCAAGAAAAACAGGGACTTCGCCGCTCTCGACCTCGGGCAGCACGCGACGCAGGCGGGGCGTGAACTCGGCCACGTAGTCCGGAAGGACGCCGATTCCGAGGTCCGATTGCACCGCCTGAAGCACCCCGAAATAGTTGTTCACATGGAGCAGCTTTGGCGTGTCGTAGGTCAGCAGGTGTTGCACGAGTGTCGCACCTGCCGCCACCTGAAAGGCGTTCGGGCTCTGGCAGATCAGCCGATGGGCGCCGATCTGGTCCAGCCGACCGATTGGGCCGGCGGCATCAAGGTAGGCATCCGTCGCATAAAGCCGCATCCTGACCGACATCAGCCGCTTGCGGATCAGGTCGGCCTGGCTGGGTTCCTTCATGCGGATGGCCACATCGGCCTCGCGCATGGGCAGGTCCAGCACCCGTTCCTCGAGCATCAGGTCGATGTTCAGGTCAGGGTACTTGGCATAGAGCGTGGGCAGGCGCGGCGCCAGCCAGAGTGTGCCGAAGCCGGTGGTCGTCGTGACCTTGAGCTCACCGAAGACCTCTTCCTCGCTGTCCTTTATCCGGGCCGAGGCGGCATCGAGTCGGCGGCTCATGGCCCGGGTCGCATCGAAGAGCAACTCGCCCTGCTCGGTGAGAATCAGCCCCCGCGCGTGGCGGTGAAACAGGGTGGTGTTGAGCGACTCCTCCAGCGCGCGGATCTGGCGCGAGACCGCCGATTGGCTCAGGTGCAGCATGTCGCCGGCATGGGTCAAGCTGCCCGCATCGGCCACCGCGTGAAAGATTCTCAGCTTGTCCCAGTCCATCGCCATTCCTTCCGGAAAGCCTGCGCCGCCAGTTCCTGTTGGTCATTACACTGCGTGCTATGGTCTTTGCAAAGGGCATTGTCGCGCAGTTCGTCCTTTGTAGGTCAGTGTTTGTGACCTATACTGTCGTAACGCTCAACGGATGCGAGGAGGTGCCCAATGAGCCTGCAGGAGATATCCCTGTCCGACCGGTTCGATCTTTCGAAATCGCCGGTGCTGCTCAACGGCACCCAGGCGCTGGTGCGGCTAATGCTGATGCAACGCGCGCGCGATGCCGCGGCGGGGCTCGAGACCGCGGGCTACGTGACGGGCTATCGCGGCTCGCCGCTGGGGTCGGTGGACCTGCAGATGCAGCGCGCCGAAAAGGAACTGGCCGCGGCGCAGGTGCGGTTCCAGCCGGGGCTGAACGAGGATCTGGCCGCCACGGCGCTCTGGGGCAGCCAGCAGGCGGAGCTGCGCGGCGAGGGGGGCCATGATGGCGTCTTCGGCCTGTGGTATGGCAAGGGACCGGGGGTGGACCGCTCGGGCGACGTGATGCGCCATGCCAACATGGCCGGAACCGCGCCAAATGGCGGCGTCCTGATGGCCATGGGGGACGATCACACCGGCGAAAGCAGCACCACGCTGCACCAGTCCGACTGGGCCATGGTGGATGCCTACATGCCCATCGTCAGCCCCGCCGGGGTGCAGGAAATCCTCGATTACGGGCTTTACGGCTGGGCGCTGAGCCGCTTTGCCGGGGTCTGGGTCGGCCTCAAGACGATGAAGGACACCATCGAGGTCACCAGCGTCGTGGATGGTGACCCCTTCCGCCAGTCCTTCGTCACACCCGATTTTCCCATGCCCGAGGGGGGCCTGAACATCCGCCTGATCGACACGCCAGTGGCGCAAGAGGCACGGATGATCGACCACAAGCGGTTCGCCGCCGAGGCCTTTTCGCACGCCAATGGCATGGACCGGCGGGTCTGGGGTAAACCGGGCGCGAAGATCGGGCTGGTGGCCGCGGGCAAGAACTGGCTGGATCTGCAGCACGCCCTGTCGCTGCTGGGCATCGACGCGGCCGAGGCCGAACGGCTGGGGATCACCACCTACAAGGTCGGGCAGGTCTGGCCCATGGACATGATCGGCTTTCACGACTGGGCCGAGGGGCTGGACCTGATCATCTGCGTTGAGGAAAAGCGCAAGCTGATCGAGGTGCAGGTCAAGGAGGCGATCTTCGACGACCGTCAAGGACGGCGCGTCTACGGCTGGCACAAGGGCAACGCCTATGTCGGCGACCGGCGCGAGGAACTGTTCCCGACCCGCTATGCGCTCGACCCGATCTGGGTGGCCGAGAAGCTGGGCGCGGTGCTCATCGAAGAGGGCCGCCGCACCGACGCCATCGAGGGCGCGCTGGCCAAGCTCGCCGAGGCCCGCCGCGCCGACAACGCCGAGGAGATCGCGGCCCGACTGCCCTACTATTGCTCGGGCTGCCCGCACAACAGTTCGACCAAGGTGCCGGAAGGCGCGCGCGCCTATGCCGGGATCGGCTGTCACTACATGGTGCAATGGATGGACCGCGACACCGTCGGCTTTACCCAGATGGGTGGCGAGGGGGCGAACTGGGTGGGCGAGGCGCCGTTCTCGACGCGCGCCCATGTTTTCCAGAACCTCGGGGATGGCACCTACAACCATTCCGGCGTTCAGGCGATCCGCTTCGCGCTGATGGCCGGCACCAACATCACCTACAAGATCCTGTATAATGACGCGGTCGCCATGACCGGCGGCCAGAAGAACGACGGCGACCTCGGCCCGGACCAGATCTGCCGCGAGTTGCTGGCCATGGGCCTGCGCGACGTGGCCGTGGTGCATGATCCCAAGGAAGGCTTCGACATCCACAGCCTGCCCGCCGGTGTTCATGTGCATGACCGCGCCGACATGGACGCCGTGCAGCGCGGCATGGCGCAGGTGCCCGGGGTCTCGGCAATCGTCTATGTCCAGACCTGCGCCGCCGAGAAACGTCGCCGCCGCAAGCGCGGCCAGTTTCCCGATCCCGACCGCCGCGTCTTCATCAACACCGATGTTTGCGAGGGCTGCGGCGATTGCGGGGTGCAGTCGAACTGCGTCTCGATCGTGCCGGTGGAAACCGAACTGGGCCGCAAGCGCGCCATCGACCAGTCAAGCTGCAACAAGGATTTCTCCTGCCTCAAGGGGTTCTGCCCCAGCTTCGTGACCGTCGAGGGCGCGCAGCTGCGCCGCGACGAGGGCGTGGGGCTGGACTTGCCCGCGTTGCCCGCGCCCGCGCTGCCGGTGATCGAGGGCACGCACAACGTCGTCATCACCGGCGTGGGCGGCACCGGCGTGGTGACCATCGGCGCGGTGCTGGCCATGGCCGCCCATGTCGACGGCAAGGCGGCCGGCATGATGGAGATGGCGGGCCTCGCGCAGAAGGGCGGCGCGGTGCACATCCATTGCCGCATCGCCGAAGAGGCCCGGGACATCGCCGCGATCCGCGTGGCGATCGGGGAATGCGATACGCTGATCGGTGGCGACCTTGTGGTCAGCGCCGGGGCCAGGACGCTGGGCCTGACGACGCCGGGCCGCACCCGCGCGGTGGTGAACGCGCATGAGGTCATGACCGGCGATTTCACCCGCGACACGGAATTCACGCTGCCGACCGACCGCTTGAAACTGGCGCTGCAGGCGCGTCTGCAAGACCGGCTGGCGATGTTCGACGCGAACGAACTGGCCAGCCACCTGCTGGGCGATGCGATCTATTCCAACATGCTGATCTTCGGCGCCTGCTGGCAGATGGGCGGCATTCCCGTCTCGGAGGCGGCGATCAAGCGCGCCATCGCGCTCAACGGCGCCGCGGTCGCGCGCAACACCCGGGCCTTCGACTATGGCCGCTGGGCCGTGCTGCACCCCGACGAGGCGGCGGCGCTGCTGGAGGACAAGGTGGTCGAGAAGCCGAAAACCCCGGATGAGCAGATCGCCTATCGCGCTGCGCATCTGACCGCCTATCAGGATACCGCCTATGCGAAACGCTACACCGATTTCGTCGCCCGCTTTGACGGGCCTTTGAAAGAGGCTGTGGCCAAGGGCTATCACAAGCTGCTGGCCTACAAGGACGAATACGAGGTCGCGCGCCTGCACCTTGAAACCCGCGCCAAGGCCGAGGCCGAACTGGGCAGTGACATCAAGCTGACCTACCATCTGGCCCCGCCGGGGCTGAGCAAGGCGGGCTCGGACGGGCGGCCGCAGAAACGCGCCTTCCGCGAGGCGACCCTGCGGCGGCTGTTTCCGCTGCTGGCGCGGCTCAAGCGCCTGCGCGGCACCTGGGCCGATCCCTTCGGGCGCACCGCCGAGCGGCGCATGGAACGCGGCCTGATCGCGCAATACGAGGCCGACATAGACGAGGCCCTGCGCCTGATGCGCCGCGACACGCAAGAGGCCGCCCTCGCGCTAGCCGAGCTGCCGCTGTCCATCCGCGGCTTCGGGCCGGTGAAACAGGCCAACACGGACAAGGCCGCGAAACGGCGCGAGGAACTGCTGGCCGTGCTGCGCGCGCCCGAGCGGGAAAAACGGGCCGCCGAGTAACAGTTTGATGTCAAAACGCCCTTCGGGCTGGCGATTGCCGCGGCGGCTGCCTAGTATCGCCAGACCCCGCCCGACAGGACAAACCCGCCGATCCCGAGATGAGCGACAAGCAGATAGCCCGCGACATTTCCTATTCCCATTCCGCCCGCTCTCGCGGGGGGCGGGCTATGATTCGCGTGATGGAGAACGCCACCGGGCGGCTGCGGCTGATCCGCAAGGTGCGTGGCTATGCCGAGGAGGTCGCCGAGGGCCGCGATTTCTGGCAGGTGATCTGCGAGCGCTACCGCATCCGGCTGGAGGTCGTGGGCGGCAGCCTCGAGGACATCCCCGCCGAGGGCCCGCTGGTACTGGTGGCGAACCACCCCTACGGCATCCTTGACGGGCTGATGCTGGGGCGCATCCTGTCACAGTGCCGGGCAGGGGATTTCCGGGTGCTGGCGCACAAGGTCTTTCGCAAGTCGCCCGATCTCGAGCGGGTCATCCTGCCCATCGACTTCGACGAGACGAAAGAGGCCGCCCGCCGCAACATGGACACCCGCAAGGAGGCGCTGCGCTATCTCGGGCAGGGCGGGGCCATCGGCATCTTTCCCGGCGGAACGGTCAGCACCTCGGTCAAGCCCTTCGCCCGGCCCATGGACCCGGCGTGGCGCACCTTTACCGCCAAGATGATCGCCCGGTCCGACGCGCAGGTGGTGCCGATCTATTTCGAGGGCCACAACAGCCGCCTGTTCCAGCTGGCCAGCCACTTGCACTACACCCTGCGCATGGGGCTGCTGATCCGCGAATTCCGCGCCCGGGTGGGCAGCACCGTGCGCGTCGTGATCGGACAGCCCATTCCCGCCGCGCGGCTTGACCCCTTGCGTTCCGATCCGAAAGCCATGATGGATTTCCTGCGCAAGGCGACGTATGAGCTTTCGCCAAGCCCGCTGGCCGCCGATGCCATCGGGTTCGAATACGAGGACAGGCACAAGGCAAGGGCAGGCGGGACAGGCGACAATGGCGGTGGGCATCTTTGACAGCGGTCTGGGCGGGCTGACGGTTTTCGACGCGGTGCAAAAGCGCCTGCCGGATGTGCCCTTCGTCTACTATGCCGACAGCGCGCACACGCCCTATGGCGTGCGTGATGCGCAGGACATCTATGAGCTGGCCACTGCCGGCGTGCAGCGCCTGTTCGACGCGGGCTGCGATCTGGTGATCCTGGCCTGCAACACCGCCAGCGCCGCCGCCCTGCGCCGGATGCAGGACGGCTGGGTGCCGCGCGACAAGCGGGTGCTGGGGGTCTTCGTGCCGCTGATCGAGGCGTTGACCGAACGCAAGTGGGGCGACAATTCCCCCCCGCGGGAGGTCGCCGTCAAGCATGTGGCGCTTTTTGCCACGCCCGCCACGGTCTCGAGCCGCGCGTTCCAGCGCGAACTGGCCTTCCGCGCCATCGGTGTGGATGTCGAGGCGCAGGCCTGCGGCGGGGTCGTCGATGCCATCGAAGAGGGCGACATGATATTGGCCGAGGCGCTGGTCAGCTCTCATGTGGATGCCCTCAAGCGCAAGATGCCGGACCCGGATGCCGCCATCCTCGGCTGCACCCATTACCCGATCATGCAGGCGCAGTTCCAGGCCGCCCTCGGCCCCGATGTGCAGGTCTTCAGCCAGGCCAACCTGGTGGCCGAAAGCCTGGCCGATTACCTTGAGCGTCATCCGGCCATGATCGGCCCGGGCGAGACGGGCGGGTTCCTGACCACGGGCGACCCCGGAAAGGTCTCGGCCGGGGCGACGCGATTCCTGCGACGCGAAACCGTCTTTGACGCGGCGTGATGCCGCCTTGCGCGCCGCGCCGCCAGCCCATACCTCCTGCCTGACAAAGGACTGACATGACCCACAAAGTCGCGATTCTCGGGGCGTCCGGCTATACCGGCGCAGAGCTTGTCCGACTGATCGCCAGCCATCCGGCGCTGGAGATCGGCGCGCTGTCGGGCAACTCCAAGTCCGGGCTGGCCATGGCCGAGGTCTATCCGCACCTGCGCCACCTGGACCTGCCGCGCCTGACCACGATTGACGCGTTGGATTTCACCGGCATCGACCTGGCCTTCTGCGCCCTGCCGCATGCGACCTCGCAGGCGGTCGTGGCCGATCTGCCGGCGCATGTGAAGGTCGTGGACCTCTCCGCCGATTTTCGCCTGCGCGATCCGGCAGCCTATGAAACCTGGTACGGCAAGCCCCATGCCGCGCCCGAGCTGCAGCGAGAGGCGGTCTATGGCCTGACCGAGTTCTACCGCGACCGGATCGCCGGGGCGCGGCTGGTGGCCGGCACGGGCTGCAATGCCGCGACCGGTCAATTCATCCTGCGCCCGCTGATCGAGGCGGGGGTGATCGACCTCGACCGTATCATCCTGGACCTCAAGGTCGGGGCCTCGGGCGCGGGGCGGGCGGCAAAGGAACACCTGCTCACCGCCGAGATGGTGGAAAATGTCAGCGCCTATGCCGTGGGCGGCACCCACCGTCACCTTGGCGAGTTCGACCAGGAGTTTTCCGCCGCCGCAGGCCGAAAGGTCGAGGTGCAGTTCACCCCGCATCTTGTGCCCGCCAGCCGCGGCATCCTGGCCACGGCCTATGTCGAGGGCGAGGCCGCGCAGGTGCACCGGACGCTTGCCGACCGCTACGCCGAGGAACCCTTCTTGCAGGTTCTGCCCATGGGGCAGGTTCCGGCCATGAAAGAGGTGCGCGGGTCGAACCACTGCCATATCGGAGTTGTGGCAGACCGGCGCGCGAATCATGCTATAATCGTTGGCGTGATCGACAATCTGACCAAGGGCTCCAGCGGGCAGGCGATCCAGAATGCCAACCTGATGCTGGGGCTTGATGAAGCCGTGGGCCTGATGTTGGCCCCGCTCTATCCGTAAAAGGGCAAGAACATGGCCGGTATGAAATCGCTCAAGAAACAACGCCGCATCCAGGTGATCATGGTGGCCTTCGTGGCCCTGGCCTTGTCCTCCGCCCTGGTCGGCTACGGGTTCCGCGACGGCATAGCGTTCTTCCGCTCGCCCTCCGAGGTGCTGGCTGAACCCCCGGCCGAGAACGAGTTGTTCCGCATCGGCGGGCTGGTCACGGAGGGGTCGATCCGGCGCGGCGAGGGCACGAAGGTGCGCTTCGAGGTCTCTGATGGCGGGGGTACGGTGCCTGTCGCCTTTGATGGCATCCTGCCGGACCTGTTCGAAGAGGGTCAGGGCATGGTCGGGCAGGGGCGCTATGTGAACGGCACCTTTGAAGCCGTTGAAATCCTTGCCAAACATGACGAAGACTATATGCCGGCCGAACTGGTCGACAGCCTCAAGGAGCAGGGTGTCTACCAGCATCAGGACGGGGCGGCAGCAATCAATTAACCCCGCACGCGCAGCCTTTTCCCGCAGTCAACTGGGGAAAAGGCCATGCAGAGCGTTCAAGAGATTGCCGAAGACATCGTCGCCCGCGAGGGAGGCTATGTGAACGACCCCGACGATCCCGGCGGGGAGACCAATCACGGGGTCACGATCCATACGATGCGCCGGCTGGGGCTGGACCTGGACGGCGACGGCCAGGTGACCGCCGCCGACGTGCGCGCCCTGCCGCGCGCGCAGGCCATCGAGATCTTCGTGCGCCACTACTACCATAAGACCCGGATCGACCGCTTGCCCGAGGAAATACAGGCATCGGTTTTCGATATGTATATCAACGCGGGCGCCAACGCGGTGCGCATATTGCAACGTCTTCTCAACGACATGCGGATCACTGTTGATGTCGACGGGGTGATCGGGCCGCAGACCATCGCCGCTGCCCGTGATGCCCAGGCGGCCGCGCCGGGCCACTTTGCCGATGCCTACGGGATCGCGCGGCGCAACTACTATTACGCGCTGGCCGACCGCCGCCCGGCGTCGCGGAAATACGCGCGGCGTCGTGACGGCGGCAAGGGCGGCTGGATTCGCCGCGCCGAAGAATTCATCTCGCCGCGCTTTCACCTCAGCGAGGCCCAGCATCAGGAAAGGGTCGCGGCATGGGGCTGATCGAACGTGTCTTCGCCCTGTTCTTCGACGATGGGCGCAACGTGATCCGCGAGACGGCCGAGGTCTTTCGAGAGAATGCCGAAGGGGCCGCCAGCCGCGAGGCGGAGCTGCACCGCGAGACGCTGCGGCAGTTCGCCGAGGAATTCCAGCGCCCCCGCCCGGGTCGGTTCGACCGCTTCATCAACGGGCTCAACCGTCTGCCGCGGCCGCTGCTGGCCTTCGGGACCATCGGCCTTTTCGTGGTGGCCATGGTGGACCCGTTGTGGTTCGCCAGCCGGATGCAGGGGATCGCCGTGGTGCCCGAGCCGCTGTGGTGGCTCATGGGGGCCATCGTCATTTTCTATTTCGGGGCGCGCCACCAGGCCCATTCGCAGCGCTTCCAGACCTCGATCGCCCAGAGCCTTTCGCAGGTGCCCGGGGTGATCGACAACGCCGCGCGGCTGGAGGCCCTGCGCGCCGGGGCCTCCGACGGCCCGCAGCAGGGCGATATGGCCCCGGTGATCGACGCCGCGCCCAATCTGGCGTTGGCCGAATGGCAGGGGCGCGTTCCTTCGCGGGCCGCGGCCACCACGGAACCGTGACGCTTTGACCGAAAACTGACTCTGGCGGGCCACGGTGCAAAAGCTATACTCCCGCCCATGATTACAGAAATCGGACACTTCGCCCTGATTCTCGCCGCCCTCGTGGCCGTCGTTCAAACCGCCGTTCCGCTTGTGGGCGCCCACAAGGGATGGCGCAGCTGGATGGTCCTTGGCGACCCGGCCGCGACGCTGCAATTCATCCTCGTGGGGTTTTCCTTCGCGGCGCTGACCTATGCCTTCGTGGTCTCGGATTTTTCGCTGCGGCTGGTCTTCCTGAACTCGCATTCCGACAAGCCGATGCTCTACAAGATAACCGGCGTCTGGGGCAATCACGAGGGGTCGATGCTGCTCTGGGTGCTGATCCTCGCGCTGTTCGGGGCCTGTGCCAGCTGGTTCGGCAGCAACCTGCCTGTCTCGCTGCGCGCACGGGTTCTGGGCGTGCAGGGGCTGGTGTCCGTCGCCTTCTATGCCTTCATCCTGCTGACCTCGAACCCTTTCCTGCGCATGCAGGCGCCGCCCTTCGACGGGCAGGACCTCAACCCGCTGCTGCAAGACCCCGGCCTGGCCTTCCATCCACCGTTCCTCTACCTGGGTTACGTGGGTCTCTCGATGACCTTCTCCTTCGCCATCGCCGCCCTGCTGGAAGGCAAGGTGGATGCCGCCTGGGGCCGCTGGGTGCGGCCCTGGACGCTGGCGGCCTGGCTGTTCCTGACAGTGGGCATCGGGCTTGGCTCCTGGTGGGCCTATTACGAGCTGGGCTGGGGCGGCTTCTGGTTCTGGGACCCGGTCGAGAATGCCAGTTTCATGCCCTGGCTGCTGGCTACGGCGCTGTTGCACTCTGCGATCGTGGTGGAAAAGCGCGAGGCGCTGAAGGCCTGGACGATCCTGCTGGCCATTCTCGCCTTCGGCTTCTCGCTGCTGGGCACCTTCATCGTGCGCTCGGGCGTGCTGACCTCGGTGCATGCCTTTGCCAACGATCCCGAGCGCGGGGTCTTCATCCTGATGATCTTCGGCGGCTTCGTAGGGGCGGCGCTCACGCTTTTCGCCCTGCGCGCCTCGGCGATGGAGGCCAAGGGCGTCTTCTCCATGGTTAGCCGTGAAAGCGCGCTGGTGGCCAACAACGTGTTGCTCGCGGTCTCGGCCCTCGTGGTCTTCGTCGGCACGCTCTGGCCCGTCTTCGCCGAAATGGTGCTGGGCCGGGTGCTCTCGGTCGGGGCGCCCTTCTTCAACGCGGCCTTCTCGCCCTTCTTCGTCCTGCTGTCGCTGATCCTGCCCGTGGGGGCGATCCTGGCCTGGAAGCGGGGCAGCCTGCGCAAGGCCCTGACGCCGCTCTGGCCGATGGCCGTTTTGGCCGTGGCCCTCGGCGGGTTGGCCTTCGCCATGCAGACCGGGCGCAGTGCGCTTGGCCCCGTGGGCGTGGTGCTTGGGGTCTGGGTTGTCGGGGGGGCCGCCGTGGACCTGTGGCAGCGCACCGGGCGCCAGGGGATCGCGGCGCGGCTGGGACGTCTGACGCGCTTGCCGCGCGCCGACTGGGGCAAGTTCATTGCCCACAGCGGGCTGGGTGTCACCGTTTTTGCGGTGGCCGGCCTGATGGCCTGGGAGGATGAGGATATCCGCGTCGCCAACATCGGCGACCGGTGGCAAGTGGGCATCCATGAGGTGGAGCTGCGCGATGTCTACCGCGAAGAGGGCCCCAACTACATGGCCACCAAGGCCGACATGGCCGTCTACCGCAACGGGCGCGAGGTCGCTGTCGTTCACCCCGAGAAACGGGTTTATCCCGTGGCCGAGATGCCCACGACTGAGGCGGGCATCCGAAATGGGGTGCTGCGCGATGTCTACCTCGTGATCGGGGACCCGCAAAACGCCGGGGGCTGGGCCGTGCGCACCTATATCAAGCCCTTTGCCAACTGGATCTGGGGCGGCGCCATCCTCATGGCCATCGGTGGGCTGTTCAGCCTGTCCGACCGCCGCTTGCGCGTCGCCGCCGGCGCGACCAAACGCAAGGTGGCCCCGACGGGCGGGGTGCCCGCGGAATGAGGCATTTTCTCTTGATCCTGGCCCTGATGGCCGCCCCGGCCTGGGCGGTGCAGCCCGACGAGGTGCTGGACGATCCGGTGCTGGAGCAGCGCGCGCGCGACATCTCCGCGGGGTTGCGCTGCCCGGTCTGCCAGAACGAGAGCATCGACGAGAGCAACGCCGGGATCAGCGGCGACCTGCGCGTAAAACTGCGTGAGCGCCTTGTCGCCGGGGACAGCGACGAAGAGGCGGTGCAGTTCCTAGTGGACCGTTACGGCGAATTCATCCTGTTCAGCCCCCCCAAGGAGGGGGCGAACCTGGTACTCTGGCTGGCCGGGCCGCTGTTGTTGCTGGTCGCCGCCGGGGTGGGCTTTGCCTCCGTGCGCGCGCGCGCCGCGGCCAAGGGGCCCGAAAACCTCTCGTCCGACGAACAGGCCCGCCTGGACGAAATCATGCGCTCCTGACGCGGGGTTTCGGGTTTTCCCGGTCGCTCAGGTCGGTAGAGTGCCGTGAAACCACGGGAAAGGGCACAGGGCATGGACTACCAGGCAATCCGGCTTGAGATCGCCGCGGGTGCGGCAAAGCTGACGCTGAACCGGCCGCAGGTGATGAATGCGCTCAACACCCAGATGCGGGCCGAGATCACCCATGCGGTCAAGGCCGCCGCCGATCAGGCCCGGGTGCTGGTGATCCGTGGTGCGGGGGATGCCTTCTGTTCCGGTCAAGACCTGGGCGATGGCGGCAACGCGGCCAGCCTCGATCTGGAACGCACCCTGAGGGACGAATATGTCCCGATGTTGCGCACGATCTTCGACTGCCCGATTCCCACCATTGCCGCCGTCCACGGTGCCGCTGCCGGGGCCGGGGCCAACCTCGCGCTGGCCGCCGACGTGGTGATCGCCGCCGAGGAGGCGAGTTTCATCCAGGCCTTCACCCGCATCGGGCTGATTCCGGACGCGGGGGGCACCTACTGGCTGCCGCGCCAGATGGGCGCGGCCAAGGCCATGGGCGCGGCGCTGTTCGCCGACAAGATCAGCGGGCGGCAGGCCGCCGACTGGGGCATGATCTACGAGGCGGTCCCGGCGTCACAGTTCGAGGACCACCTGGCGGCCCGCGTGGCGCACCTGGCCCAGGGGCCGACCAAGGCCTATCGCCACCTCAAGACGGCGATCCGCGAAAGTTCGGCCAACACGCTGGATGAGCAATTGTTGCTGGAGGCCCGATTGCAGGGCGAATGCGGCAAAACCCGCGATTTCAAGGAGGGCGTGATGGCCTTTCTTGAAAAACGCCCGGCGAAATACGAGGGCCGCTGAACGCGGGCGCCGGTCAGATCGACCCGCCACGCGGTCACGGACCGCCCACAGAAAAGGGCCGGGCAAAGCCCGGCACCTTTTTGCATTCTCGCCCGCTCAGCGGTTCTCGATATCCACGTAGTCGCGCAGGTTTTCGCCCTGGTAAAGTTGGCGCGGGCGGCCGATCTTCATCTGCGGATCGGACAGTTGTTCCTTCCACTGGCTGACCCAGCCCACCGTGCGCGACAGCGCAAAGATCGGCGTGAACATCGAGGTGGGGAAGCCCATGGCCTCGAGGATGATGCCGGAATAGAAGTCCACGTTCGGGAAAAGCTTCTTCTCGGTGAAATAGGGATCGTCCAGCGCCGCCTTTTCCAATTCCTTGGCAACCTGGAGCGTCGGGTTGTCCTCGATCCCCAGTAAGTCGAGTACCTCGTCGGCGGACTGCTTCATCACCTTCGCCCGCGGGTCGAAGTTCTTGTAGACGCGATGGCCGAAGCCCATCAGGCGGAAGGGGTCGTCCTTGTCCTTGGCCCGCGCGATGTATTCGGGGATCTTGTCCGGCGTGCCGATCTGCTTGAGCATCTCGAGGCAGGCCTGGTTGGCGCCGCCATGGGCCGGACCCCAGAGGCAGGCTATGCCGGCGGCGACGCAGGCAAAGGGATTGGCACCCGAGCTTGACGCCAGCCGCACCGTCGAGGTCGAGGCGTTCTGTTCGTGATCGGCATGCAGGGTAAAGATGCGGTCCATGGCCCGGGCCAGGATCGGATCGACCTGGTATTCCTCGGCCGGCACCGAGAAGCACATGTGCAGGAAGTTGGCCGCGTAATCCAGATCGTTGCGCGGATAGACGAAAGGCTGGCCCACGGAATACTTGTAGGCCATGGCCGCGATCGTCGGCATCTTGGCGATCAGGCGGAACGAGGCGATCTCGCGCTGGCGCTCGTCGGAAATGTCGGTGCTGTCGTGGTAGAAGGCGGACATGGCCCCCACGACGCCCACCATGGTGGCCATCGGATGTGCATCGCGGCGGAAGCCGCGGAAGAAGTTGTGCATCTGCTCGTGGATCATGGTGTGGTGCGTCACGGTCGTCTCGAAGGACTCGAGCTCGTCCGCCTTCGGCAGGTAGCCGTAGAGCAGCAGGAAGCAGACCTCGAGGAAATGCGATTTGCCCGCGAGCTGGTCGATGGGATAGCCGCGGTGGGTCAGGATGCCCGCGTCGCCGTCGATATAGGTGATGGTGCTGTCGCAGGAGGCGGTCGAGGTGAAGCCCGGGTCATAGGTGAAGACCCCGGCCTGGGCATAGAGCTTGCGGATGTCCACGACATCCGGCCCCGAGGTGGGCGAGAACATGGGCAGTTCGAAGTCGGTGCCGTTGATCGTCAGGGTCGCGGTCTTGGAAGTGTCGGCCATGGCGGATTCCTTTGTTGCAAGGGCATGCCCGGGGGCCGGGCGTCGCGTTTTCACCGGTCCGGCCTTCGGTATCCGCCGATCATGACGAAAAGGTTTCAGCCGGTCGCGTCCTGGAGGCGGGCGATGGTCTCCTCGCGGCCCAGGACGAGCATCATGTCGAACACGCTGGGGGACACTGTCCGCCCGGCCAGCGCCGCCCGCAGCGGTCCGGCCAGCTTGCCGAGCTTTGTCTCGTGCGCCTGAGCAAGGTCGGCCACGAGCGCCTCCAGCGCATCTCGCGTCCAGCTAGCAGTTTGCAACTGCGGCGTCAATTCTCCCAGTATACCACGGGATACATCATCGAGCGCGCCCGCCGCCTTGTCATCCGGTTCGATGGGCCGTGACGCCAGGCAGAAATGCGCCTTTTCAAGAAGTTCCGGATAGGTCTTGGCCCGCTCCTTGAGGCTGGGCATGGCTTGCGACATCGCGTCCCGCTGGGCCGCCGTCAGGGGATCGGCGCCGGTGACGGCCAGAAAATCCTCCAGGTCTTGCAGCAGCGCAGCATCCGTGGTGGCGGCGATGTGCTGGCCGCAGATATTGGACAGCTTCTTGAAATCGAACCGGGCCGGGGCCTTGTTTATTCCGTCAAGGTCGAACCAGGCCATGGCCTGGTCGTCGGTGAAGAATTCGTCGTCCCCGTGGGCCCAGCCCAGCCGCGCCAGATAGTTGCGCATACCGGAGGCCGGGTAGCCCATGTCGCGGTATTCGGCCACGCCCGTCGCGCCGTGGCGCTTGGACAGTTTCTTGCCGTCCGGCCCGAAGATAAGCGGGATATGGGCATAGACCGGCAGCGGCCAGCCCATGGCCGCGTAGATGGTCATCTGCCGGGCCGCATTGTTGAGGTGATCGTCGCCGCGGATCACATGGGTGACGCCCATGTCATGGTCGTCGACCACAACGGCGAGCATGTAGGTCGGGCTGGCGTCCGAGCGCAACAGAACCATGTCGTCGAGCTGGTCGTTGCGGATGGTGACAGGGCCCTGGACCTGATCGTCGATCACCGTCTCGCCCGCCAGAGGGGCCTTGACGCGGATCACATAGGGCGCGTCGGGCTGGCTGGCCGGGTCCGCGTCGCGCCAGGGCGAGCGGTAGAGCGTCGATTTGCCGGCTGCGCGGGCCTCGTCGCGAAAGGCCTGGATCTCGTCCGGGGTTGCGAAACACTTGTAGGCCGCGCCACGGGCCAGCATCTCGCGGGCGACCTCGGCGTGCCGGGCGGCGCGGGCGTGCTGGCTGTAGGGCTCTTCGTCATGATCGAGGCCCAGCCAGTCGAGGCCGCGCAGGATGGCGGCGCTGGCCTCGGGGGTGGAGCGGGCGCGGTCGGTGTCCTCGATCCGCAACAGGAACTTGCCGCCCCGGCCGCGCGCGAAGAGCCAGTTGAACAGCGCGGTGCGCGCGGTCCCGATATGCATCTCGCCGGTGGGCGAGGGCGCGATGCGGGTGACGACCTGCCCGGGGGCGCTCTGCTGTGCCATTCCTGTGAGCCTTTCCTGTTAACCTTTCGCTAACCGTAGGGTCCTAGCGTCAGCGCGGGCATACTCGGGCTGAAGGGCGGGGACAAGTGCGCCTTCTGGCATGGATGGACCGCGGGCTGCTGGGGCAGCAGGGGCATCTTTTCGGATGGTCCCCGGTGTTCTTCGGCGCCGGGATCGCGCTCTATTTCGGGCTGCGGGTCGAGCCTGCGGCCATGGCCCATGCCGGGCTGGCCCTCGCGGCGCTGGTCTGCACTCTGCTGCGGCGCTGGATGCCCGACGGGCTGCGGGCGCTGCCCATGGCCGCGGCGCTGGTGCTGGCCGGGCTGGTCGTGGCCGGGGTGCGCGCCCATGCCGTTGCCGAACCGGTGCTGGACTTTCGCTATTACGGCCCCGTCGAGGGCCGGGTGATCGAGATCGACCGTTCGGTCAGCGATGCGCAACGCCTGACGCTGGATCGCGTGGTGCTGCGGAACATGGCGCCCGCCCGCACCCCGGTCCGGGTGCGCGTCTCGCTGCACGGAACACAGGGGTTCATCGACCCCGCGCCGGGCCAAACCGTGATCCTGACCGGGCATCTTTCGCCGCCGGCCGGCCCGGTCGAGCCGGGGGGCTTCGATTTCCGCCGCATGGCCTGGTTCGAGCGGCTGGGCGCGGTGGGCTATACCCGCACGCCGGTGCTGCTGGCCCGCCCGGCCGAGACCGGCGCGGCGGGCCTTGCGATCTACAGTTTGCGGATGGACCTGTCCGCCCGGGTGCAAGAGGCCCTGCCGGGCGAACGCGGTGCCTTCGCCGCGGCCATCATGACGGGGGATCGCTCGGGCATGGCGCAGGATGTCATCGCGGAGCTGCGCAAGGCCAACATGGCGCATCTTCTGGCCATCTCCGGCCTGCACATGGGGCTGCTCACAGGCTTTGTCTTCGCGGTGATCCGCAACGCGCTGCTGCTCTGGCCGGGGTTCACCCTGCGCCACCCGGCCAAGAAATACGCGGCCGTCGGTGCGCTGGTGGTGGCGGCGGGATATTACGCCATGTCGGGCGGCAACGTGGCAACGGAACGGGCCTTCATCATGGTGGGCGTCATGCTGGTGGCCGTCATGCTGGACCGGCGGGCGCTGACGCTGCGGGCCGTGGCCATCGCCGCCATGATCGTGCTGCTGCTCCGGCCCGAGGCGCTGTCCGGTCCGGGGTTCCAGATGTCCTTTGCCGCCACCACGGCGCTGGTCGCGGTCTTCGGGCTGCTGCGCCGCGTCGAGTTGGCGTGGCTGCCCCGCTGGCTGCGCCCGGTGCTCGGGGTTGTGCTCTCCTCGCTGGTGGCGGGGCTGGCCACGGCGCCCTTCGCCGCGGCCCATTTCAACCAGGTCTCGCACTACGGGTTGCTCGCCAATGTGCTGGCGGTGCCGGTCATGGGCACGGTGGTGATGCCGGCGGCGGTCCTGGCAGTGGTGCTGGCGCCGCTGGGCCTGTCGGCGCTGGGGCTCTGGATCATGGGGCAGGGCATTCGCTGGATACTCTTTGTGGCTGCCTGGGTCGCGGGGCTGGAGGGGGCCGTGGGCCATGTCCACAGCCCCGCCCCGCCGGTCCTGGGGCTGCTGGCGGCGGGGGCGCTGGTGGTGATCCTCTGGCAGGGGCGCTGGCGGGCGGCCGGGCTTGTGCCGATCGCGCTTGCCGGGGTGATCTGGGCAGGCACAGAGCGACCCGCGCTGCTGGTGGCCGACAGCGGCGCGCTGGTGGGCGTCATGGGCCCCGAGGGACGGGCGCTGTCCAAGCCGCGCGGTGACAGTTTCGCGGCCCGCGCCTGGCTGGAAAACGACGGCGCGCCCGTGGCGCAGGCCCAGGCCCATGCGCGCCCGGGGCTGCGGATTGCCGGGCGACGCCAGGACATGCAGATCGGCGCGACCCGCGTTGTCGCGGTGCGGGGCAAGGGCGCGCTGGCCGAGGTCCCGGGCTGTGACGGCGCCCAGATCCTGATCTCGAACCAGCAGGTCGGGCCGGG
>JAVLCA010000072.1:0-6082 GCA_031581025.1 Salibaculum sp.
CGCACCGCCAATATGGCGGCGCTACCGTGGTCTAGTTTTGCACCGCCGTTCTCATCAGTGGTCATCGTGAATTGCGCGAGGGCCGTGTCGAGACCGCGGTGAATGGATTGGGCCATTCCGCCCAACCGCAACGCATGGGACAGGCCTCAGAAGGCAATGGCCTGGCCGTCCTTGCGCGGATCCGACCCTGCGACGTAGCCACCGCCATCCAGTTTGCGGATCAGTTGTGCACCGCCAAATCCGAATGCGCTGTCGGGTGCCTCGACATTGATGTCATGTCCGAGCGCGGCGAGGGTCGCCAGGGTTTCCGCGGGAATTGTGTCCTCGCAGGCGACCTGTCGGCCTTCCACAAAGCGCCAGCGGGGCGCATCTGCGGCGGTCTGGACGTCCTGGCCCCACAGCTGCGTGCGCAGCATCATCTGTACGTGCCCTTGTGCCTGCATTGGGCCGCCCATGACACCAAAGCTCATCTCTGGTGCGCCGTGACGCATTGCGAAGCCGGGAATGATCGTGTGGAAAGGCCGCTTGCCCGGCGCGACAAGGTTTTGATGGTCAGGTGCAAGCGTGAACCCCGCGCCCCTGTTCTGAAGGCTGATCCCGGTTCCTGGTACAACGACACCCGATCCGAACCCGGCATAGTTCGACTGGATATAGGATACCATCATGCCCGAGGCGTCGGCCACGGTGAGATAGACCGTGCCGCCCGCTTTCGGGGCACCCGCCTGGTAGGCGGCCGCTTTGTTGGGCGCGATTTCGGCGGCGCGACGCTTGAGGTAGTCAGGGTCGAGCAGGTCCTCAGCCGTTGGCCCGATCATGTGGCGACCATCAGCCACGTAGGCCTCGAGATCTGCAAAGGCGAGCTTGATTGCCTCGATTTGCAGATGGATGGCAGCGACATCATCGGGCCCATATTCGCGCACTGGGGTATGCTCGAGTATGCCCAGCGCCATCAAAGCCGCGATCCCTTGCCCGTTGGGAGGAATCTCGTGCAGGTCCGTGTCGTCGAAGCCTGTCGAAAGGGTTCCGCACCATTCCGGCTGATGCGTTGCAAGATCCTCGAGCGAGAGTACAGCACCGTGCTCGGCTGCGAAAGCCGCGATCTTTTCGGCGAGGTCACCTTCGTAGAACGTGCGTCCGTTGGTCTCTGCGATGGCGCGGAGCGACCTGGCCTGACTCGGATTGCGAAAGCGCTCGCCCGGTCGAGGCGCCTGCCCACCAGGCAGGAATGCATCCCCAAATCCGGGCTGATCGCGCAGGGTTTCGCCCCCACGCCGCCACAGTTCGCCGATAATGGGCGTCACGATGAACCCGTCTTCCGCATACCGCGCGGCAGGTTCGAGAAGGGACGTCAGCGCGCGCGTTCCAAACTTGTCACGAAGCGCGCACCAGGCACTTACGGCACCCGGAACAGTGACGCTTTCCCAGCCGCGGAACGGCATTTTATCTGCCCCAGAGAAGCGCTCGGGCGTCCAGCCAGCGGGCGCTGCACCTGAGGCATTCAGCCCATGCAGGGTTTTCCCGTCCCAGAGGATGCAGAAGGCATCCGACCCAAGCCCGTTTCCAGTCGGCTCGACGACGGTGAGGACGGCTGCGGCTGCGATGGCGGCGTCGACCGCGTTGCCACCATCACGCAACACGGTGATACCGGCCTGCGCCGCCAGAGGATGCGAGGTCGAAACGAGGTTGTCACCGAAAACAGGGGAGCGGCGCGAGGGATACAAGGGGTCGTGGCGAAACTTCATTGAACGGCTTCCTCATCATTCTTTTTGCTGGTCTGGCGTCTTCGGTGACTGCGTATGGCCCAGGCGACTGATGCGATTCCCGCCAGCAGGAAGATCAGGCTGACAGGTCGCGTCACGAACAGCGTCCAGTCCCCGTCTGTCATGAGCGCACGCCTCAGGTTCGTCTCGGCAATCGGTCCGAGAATGACGCCGAGCACGAGCGGCGCGAGCGGATAGTCGAGCGCGCGAAGCGCGTAGCCGAGAACCCCCACTGCCCCGAGGAGATAGAGATCGGTCACGCGGTTGTTGAGTGCAAAGGTGCCGACAACGCAGCACACGAGCACGACAGGGACGATGACCCATTTCGGAACCTCTGCCACGCGGAGGAACGTGCGCATCGAGAAGATGCAGACCACGAGCATCATGAGGCTGGAGACGGCCATCGCGATAAACATGCCATAGACAAGGTCGGCGTTGTCCATGATCAGGCGCGGGCCAACCGAGATACCGTGGACCATCAACGACGCCATGAGGATCGCATCGACAGCAGATCCCGGGATGCCCAGCGCTATCAGCGGGATCAGCCCGCCACCGGCTGTCGCAGAGTTCCCGGACTCCGAGGCGACGACGCCATCGGCGATGCCCTCTCCAAATCGCTCGGGTGTCTTCGAGGCGCGCTTTGTCTGGTCGTACGCCACGAGGTTGGCGATTGATCCTCCTGCGCCTGGCAATGCGCCGACTAGGACACCGATGATAGAGGACCGGACCAGATTTATTGGGCGCGAGATCACCTCGCGCATGACCTGCCACGTCTTGAAGTCGATATCACCCTTGGCGATCTGTTCGCCCTTGCGGATCGCGGCTGCGTCCTCGACCTCGGAGGCGAGCTGGGATATCGCGAAAATCCCGATCAGGACGACCAGGAAGGGAAGCCCGGCTGCAAGCACTTCGAGATTGAAGTCAAAACGCGGGCGGCCGAGGATCGGATCCGTGCCTATCGTCGAGATGGCGAGGCCGATCAGGGCTGCAATGAGGCCGCGCTGCAGCGACTTGCCGACGAGGCTGGCGACGATGCTGAGAGCGAATACGATCAGCGAGAAGTATTCCCATGGCCCCAACTTGACGGCGAAAACGGCAAGCGGCGGCGCGGCGACAACCAGGACGGCGGTCGAAATCATGGTGCCAAAAAAGGATGCCCAGACGCCGATTGACAGAGCGCGGCCGGGCTCACCGTTTCGAGACATTGGAAACGCGTCGAACGTGGTGGCGACCGATGATGGGGTGCCGGGTATTCCGAGCAGCGCGGCCGAGATTAGCCCCCCAGTGTAGCCGCCAACATAGACCGACAGCATCACTGCGATCCCTTGCAGCGGCTCCATTGTGAAGGTCAGCGGCAGCGAAAGCACGATTGCCATGGTGACGGTGAAACCGGGTATCGCCGCCGCTATGATCCCGGCGATCGAGCCGATCAGCATGTATAGCAGTGTGGAGGCGGAGAGAACTTCTGCAGCCCCCTTCAGGAACATGTCCATCTGTCAGACTCCTCGCGGCAGAAAGACGTTGAACACCTCGTCAAACAGCCAGTTCAGCCCGACCGAAAAGACAATTGCGAGAACGAGGACAGTTGCAGCTGCGGATTTTGTCTTTGGAGCAAACCAGAACTGGAGAACAGCCAGAAAGACGAACGTGGCGATCGAATAGCCGATCACGGGCATCATCGCCAGGTAGAGGCCAAGGCAGACGAAGAGAACGAAAACAAGCTGGCGCGCTTTGAGCCAAGCTTGAAAATCCCCGGCGAACTGAGCGTAGGCAGAGGCTGGCAGCCGGCGCAGCGAACTCGTGATCGCACTGACCAGCAACACGATCAGGCAGCCGTGGACCAACATCGGGAAAGCTCCGGCCCCAAGGACTTCAAAGCGTGATGTCGGGATCGCTGTAGCTTCCCAGAACAAGCCGCCCGAGGTTGCGAGCAGAACGATATAGGAAAGAAGCCGGGCGATTTCGCCCGACCCCTTTCCGGTTTCGTCACTGACGCGACTGCTCACGGCGCAAGGACCCCTGCCAGGCGGTCAACAGTGTCTGACAGGTTTTCTAGGTAAGCGGCATAGTCCTCCTGCCTACGGAACTGGACCTCCGCCCCAGCATTGTTGACTTGCTCGATGAAGTCCTCATCTTCAGCGAGCTCGCCAAGCGCTGCTTCGAGGCTGTCGCGGGCTTCCTGCGGCGCGCCTTTCGGCATGACAATGCCGCGGGTCACGGCGAGATCGAGATCGGCGCCGAGTTCCTTGAACGTGGGCACGTCCGGCGCCTGCGCCATGCGCTCTGGCGCGCCGGTCGCGAGGAACACGAGATCACCGTTTTCCACAAACTGACCGGCCGACGACACGTCACCGATCGCCAGATCGAGGTTCCCGCCGACCAATGCCCGGATGCGCTCGCCCGTGCCTTCATAGCCCACGTAATTGAATTCGAACCCGTAGGCGTCCTCGATCATGGCCGCATGCAGGTGCGGCACGCCACCAAGCGTGACGCCGATGGTCACTTCGCCAGGGTTCTCCTCTGCGTAGGCCACGAGTTCATCCATTGTCGAGTACGGAAGGTCGGGGTTCGAGACCAGGAATTGTGGCGAGGCCGTCATAAGGGCGATTGGGTCGAAGTCCTGCCAGGTCAGATCAGTGATACCCGTGATCGAGGCGGTGAGAAGTCCTTCATGGACCTGGCTGATCGTGTAGCCATCGGCCGCGCGGCGGGACGCTTCGGTCAGGCCGACCGTGCCGCCCACGCCGGGTATGTTGATGACCGGCATTTCTTCGTTGAGATACGGATCGACATTGTTGGAGACGATCCGCATCAGCGTATCGCTGCCGCCGCCCGGCGACCATGGCACGATGAATTCCACCGGCTTGGTCGGATAATCCTGCGCGAGTGCGGGTTGGGCCGCCGCAGTGGTGATCGCAACCCCCAGGCCCACGGCAACACTCTTGAGTAACGTCGTCATACTTGGCTCCCTGTGCATGCTTTATTACTGAGACTCATATCGCTAAAAGGCCAAGCCCCCTTCAGGAAGCGATTTTCTTTTGCCATCTTATTAAGGAAGTCTTAAGTTACGGGCATGGATATCCGTCAACTCCAGACCTTGGTGGCTGTGGCCGACACACATAGTTTTGCGGCAACGTCGCGCATCGTGAACCTGACGCCATCTGCCATAAGCCAACAAATACAATCGCTTGAGGGAGAGTTGGGCGTCGAGTTGTTTGACCGCACGCGCCGCCCTCCATTGCTGAACTCCAAGGGCGAAGAGATCGTCCGGGCGGCACGCCAGATTGTGCAGATCATGGCGGAGGCCCGCCAGTCGATATCTGGCGGCAGCACGGCTGGTGTGCTCAATGTCGGGTCAATCCGCACAATATCCGTGCGCATCGTGCCTCGCGCATTCGCCGAGATCGCGCGCGGGTTCCCCGATATCGCCTTTCACCTGACCGTCGGCGTCTCCGAGAGACTGCTGTCCGACGTGGCCGCTGGTCGTCTAGATGCCGCTGTTGTGGCAGAGCATGTCGACATTCCAGGTGGACTGATATGGACGCCAATCCTCGAAGAGCCTCTCCTTCTCGTGGCACCGGCGGACCAAGAAGGCCGTTCGGGGAAAGACCTTTTGCGACGGCTTCCCTTCATTCGATATGAGACCAGGGTGCCATTGGCGCGTCAGATTGACGTTGAGATGTCCCGTCTCGGCGTAGAGCCTCGCGAGATCGTCGTGGTCAACACGATGCCCACGGTCATCGGCTGCGTGCTGGCGGGGCTAGGCGCCGCTGTGGTTCCCAAGAGCGCCATTCCCGAAAACGCCGCCGAAAGGCTTTTCGTGCAGTCCTTCGGGGATTCGAGTACGTACCGTCGGGTCGGCCTGGTGCAACGCCAGGTCTCCGCACGCGCCGTTGTGCTGGGCGAAATGGCAAGGGTCTTCTCCGAGCAAGCCATGCGCAGCGGACTGACAGCTGCCGGACGACCGCTGAGCCATGAGGCCCGTGACGGGATCGACGAACCCCCCGGCTGAAATGCGCAGCACAGTGAGCTGATACCATGCATGGCAAGGGCCGCTGGAATGATAATCGGGTCGTGCGGTTGCGTCGCTCGCTGAACCGCAGGTCCGGCGAATGAAATACGAATGCATTTACCTGCGCGCCTTCGCGGCCGGATCACAAGCCCGGAAGGGTAACTGCCGATGGCTGGCCCGCTACACCGTCGAGCAGACCAACAAGCGAGACAACACTCAGCGCCTTGCGGTGACTGACCAGCCGAAGTTCCACGGCTGTCAACGGCGGAGTAAAACCCGACCAAAGGGCGGCGCAAAAGTAGGCCACTTT
>JAVLCA010000025.1:0-34553 GCA_031581025.1 Salibaculum sp.
TGGGCCGCGCGCGCCTGCGCCTCGGTCAGGCCCACCTGGGCAAGCTCGGGATCGGTATAGGTGGTCCAGGGGATGTGATGGGTCTTTTGCCTGGCAGGCAGCCCCAGCAGCGCCGAGCGGATCACGACGCCCGCATGATAGCCCGCGACATGAGTGAACTGCAGCCCCCCGGCCGCGTCGCCCACCGCGTAGACCCGACGGTTGGAGGTCGAGCGCAGCGTGTCGCCCACCTTGACCCCGGACTTGTCCCAATCAATGCCACCGGTGTCGAGGTCCAGCCCCGAAACATTGACCTTGCGGCCCACGGCCACCAGCAGATGCGAGCCGGTGAATTCGCCCTTTTCGGTCTTCAAAGTGATCCGGCCATCGGTTTCGGAGACCTTGCTGGCCTGCGCGCCCTCGACAATCTTGATCCCCTCGGCGCGCAGCTTGTCCAGCACAATGGCGGCAAGCTCGGGGTCGTCCTTGCCCAGCGCCTTGGCACCCTCGATCACCGTGACCCTGGAGCCCAGCCGCCGATGCGCCTGCGCCATCTCCATGCCGATGGGGCCGCCGCCGATCACCAGCAGGTGTTCGGGCCGTTCGCGCAACTCGAAGATCGTCTCGTTGGTGTGGACGGTGACATCCGCGATCCCGTCTATGGGGGGCACGAGAGGGGAAGACCCCGTCGCGACGACGAAGCGGCGCGCGGCGATCACCGTGTCGCCTGCCTGCACCTCGGTCGGCGAGATGAAGCGACCATAGTCCTGTATCACCTTCACCCCCAGCCCTTCGAAACGTTCGACGCTGTCGTGCGGTTCGATGGTGGCGATGACATTTGCCACGTGGTCCTTGGCGACCTTGAAGGCGACCTCCTGACCCGCCTTGGCCCGCTTGCCCTCGGACAGGAGCGCCTTGGAGGGCACGCAGCCATAGTTGAGGCAGTCGCCGCCCATCTTGTGGCCTTCCAGCAGGACAACGTCAGCGCCCATCTGGGCCGCGCCGGCCGCGATGGACAGCCCGCCCGAACCGCCGCCGATGATGCACAGGTCAGTCTTGATACGGGTCATGAATCAAAGCCCCTTCTTGCCGCGCAGGGCCTTGAGGATAACAGGCAACAGCGCCAGCGCACAAAGCCCGAGGATCGGAAGCAGAATCTGCGACTCAAAAATGATGCCCAGGTTCGGCGTCTCGCCGCGCGAGAAAACCTCGCCCAGCCCCGCCCCCACCGAGGTATAGACCACCGCGCCGGGAATGATGCCGAGGAAGGTCGAAACCACGAAGCGGCGCAGCGGCACCTCCAGGAACGAGGGGATCAGGTTGGCCAGGAAGAACGGCACCGCCGGCACCAGGCGGATCAGGAACAGCATCGACCACTGGTTCTGGTCGATGCCGTCCTTGATCTTCTTGACGGTGCCTTCCGCGCCCTCGAGCTTGCGGCCCAATTGCTCGCCAAAGCCCCAGCGCGCGGCCTGGAAGATGCCAACCGCCCCGATGGTGGCACCGGTGACATTGAACAAGGCGCCGGGAAAGATGGCAAAGAGGAACCCGCCGGTCAGGGTCATGACCGTGGCCCCGGGCAGGGAAAAGGCGACGATGAGCGCGTAGAGCAGGACGAAGACCCCCGCCGTCACCAAGTAGTTCGCGTCGCGGAAGGCGATCAGAGCTTCGCGGTTCTCGGCCAGTGCCTGAAAGCTCAGGTAGTCGCGCAGGTAGACGGCGCCCAGCGCGGCCACCGCGAAGATGACCAGGATCGGCAGGCGTTTCAGCCAAGGTCGACTTGGTGTCTCTGTCATGTCGCGCACGTCGGGCATCCTCTCTGGCCGGGAACAAGCGTGGGGTATAGATGGCGCAGCGGCGCGGCGCGCGATAGGGGGGTCACGCCGCCTTGATGGGCGGTGAAGGTTTCGTTGGAAATCCGTCGGCCGGCACCCCGATCTGTAACATCCCGGGCCGGTCACGCCGGGTTTGTTGCAGAAAACCCCCGGCTGCCGCGTTGACAGGTGGGCGGGCGGGCTCTAAACGATGGGCTTCGAGATGTGACCGGGGCTCGACACCCTTACGGGACTCGCCCCCAAGACCGGAGTTGTCGCGATGAAGCGCACGTATCAGCCGTCCAACCGTGTTCGCAAGAACCGTCATGGTTTCCGCGCCCGTATGGCCACCAAGGCCGGCCGCAAGATCCTGAACGCGCGCCGCGCCCGCGGCCGCAAGAACCTGAGCGCCTGACCGGCCGCCAGGTCGGGACGGGGTCATCATGACCTCTGACAATAATACAACCGCCCCGGCCCACGCTGCGGCGGTTTCCCTTCGTGTGAACGGCCTCAAGAAACGCGCCGATTTTCTGGCCGCAGCCCGGGCCCGCGTGGCCCATTCCAAGGGGTTCGTGCTGCAGGCCCGCGACCGGGGCGATGATGGCCCGGCCCGCGTCGGTTTCACCTGCTCGAAGAAGGTCGGCAATGCCGTGGCCCGAAACCGCGCCAAGCGCCGCCTGCGCGAGATCGCCCGGCTCGAATTGCCGGACCAGGCCCGCCCCGGCTGGGACTACGTCCTGATCGGACGGCGCGAGGCCACCGCGACGCTTGATTTCAGGCGCCTGCGCGACGATCTCGGAAAAGCCTTGGCCGAGGTGCATTCATGACACCACCCGCCTATATCGCCTCATTGCCCGTTCGGGCCTATCGGCTGATCTTCAGTCCCTGGGTCGGGCATGGCTGCCGCTATCAGCCGACCTGTTCCGCCTACGCCATGGAGGCGCTCGAGAAACATGGCGCGCTCAAGGGCAGCTGGCTGGCCATGCGGCGCATCGGGCGCTGCCACCCCTGGGGCGGGCATGGCGTGGACAACGTGCCGGACTGATTTCCGGCCGCACCGCGTCGCACCGCAAGACTCCCATTCCATGGCAAAGGACCAGGTGCCCGAGGCGCGACAGACCTTGTGCGCGGTGAATGCGCCGGAATGGCCGCATGAGCGTACCGGGCGCTGATGAAGGGGGGCCTGTCCCGTCTGCTGGCCCAGCGGTTTCCCGATTTCGCCGGGCCGGCGCGTGGGGGGGGTCATGAAAATTATAGCGATTTTCCAAAGCGCCATTAACGGTCCTTGCAAGGGGCTGCCCCAGTCTGCCCCCGAACCTGCCCGAGTTCGGGCGCGTCAGAGGAACGACAGGAATGACCAAGGGGGCCGGGGCGTTCCATCTTTCAAGCACGCGGGCGCGGCTCCTGGCGCCGGGCCTGGCAACGGCCGTGGCCGGCACCCTGGTGGGCGCTGGGGCCAGTGGCGCCGCGGCCATGGTCGCCGGTCTCGCCTTTGTGGCTACCGGGGCCGCCGCGTGGCGCGCCGGGACCCTGCCCGCGCTGGCGCGACGCGACGCCCCGATCACCCGGTTGCACACGCGGGCAGGGCTGCTGGCCCGGCTGCGCCGGCCCGCGGCCCTGGCGTCGACCACGCCGGTCCTCGTGATCCTGGCCGAGATCGACGACTTCCATCAGCTGGAGGAACGGCACGCCCGCCCCGTGATCGAGGCTTTTTTGCGCCACTGTGCCGATCGCCTTGTCGATCTGCTGGCCCCGGGGAACCTGACCGCGCACCTCGACGGGTCGCGCTTCGCGGTCGCCGCGACGGGCGTCGATGCGCGCACGCTCGAGACAGCGCTGCAGTGTGCCACGCGGCTGCAGCAGGCGCTTTCAACACCGTTCCGGTCCTCCTGCGGGGCGATCCAGGCCACGGCCTCGGTCGGCTTTGCCCTGTCCGACAGGATCGGGTCATCCGACCCGCATGACCTGATGCAGGCGGCGACCTGCGCCCTCGTCGAGGCCCGACGCAACGCCCCGGCGGCGATCCGGTCTTATTCGGACGGGATGCGCAAGCGGATCGCCGCGCGTTGCGAGCTGACGCGTGATATCGAAACCGGCCTGACATCGGGCCAGATCCGCCCGTTTTTCCAGCCCCAATTCGAGCTGCGCTCGGGCCGCCTCGCCGGGTTCGAGACGCTCACCCGCTGGCATCACCCCAGGCTGGGCCTGATCTCACCCGCCGAGTTCCTGCCAATCCTGCGGGAGACAGGCCGCATGGAGCATCTGGGACAGTTGATGGTGTCCAGCGCACTGGACGCGCTGCGCCGCTGGGATGACCTCGGCCACCAAGTGCCCCAGGTCGGCGTCAACTTCTCGACCGAGGACCTGCGCGCGCCACAGTTGGTCGACCAGCTGGCGATGACCCTGGAAGCGCGCGGCATCGTCCCCCATCGCCTGGTGATCGAGGTGCTGGAAACGGTCGTGGCCCGCTGTGGCGACGACCAGGTCGCGCGCAACCTGGCCGGGTTGTCCCGGCTGGGCTGTGGCATCGACCTGGACGACTTCGGCACCGGCTACGCCTCGATCACCAATATCTGCAAGCTGTCGATCAACCGCATCAAGATCGACCGCAGCTTCATCGGGCGTGCCGACGCGGACCCGGAGCAACAGGACATGATCGCCGCGATCCTGACCATGGCCGACCGGCTGCATCTGCAGACCCTGGCCGAGGGCGTGGAAACCCCGGGCGAACAGGCCAAGCTGACGCAGCTGGGGTGCGAATATGCCCAGGGCTTTCTTTTCGCCCGGCCGATGCCGCTGGAGGAGGCGGACACCTGGCTGGCCGGACAAGCCACCGCCCCTGCCCCGCCGGTGACCCTGCGCCGCAAAAGCGCCTGAGGCCCAGTTGCGCAAGGCGGCATCGGGCCCTGATCGGGGGCAAAATCGCTTGACCTTTGCCCCCCCGACCTGTTGAACGCCCCTGACCCAAGATCAGCAATTCCGGGCGGTTTCGATGGACGATCAGAACAAGAACCTCATTCTCGCGACGGCGCTCAGCTTTGTCGTGATCCTTGTCTGGTTCCTGCTGTTCCCACCGCCGGAACAGTCCCCCGGCATCACCGACGCCGATGGCGAGATCACCGCACCCGAGTCCGCCCCCGAATCTGCGCGCGCAACCGCCAGCGACGACGAGACCGCCGCCCCCTCGGTCGCCGACACCCCGGCCCAAGGCACCGGACAGGCCTTGGGCCAGACGGTCGACGCCGCCCTGGCCGAGGCCGAGCGGGTCGAGATCGCCACCCCGCGCCTGACCGGCTCGATCTCGCTCAAGGGCGGGCGGATCGACGACCTGTCGCTTTCGGACTATCGCGAGGACCTGGCCGAGGACTCCGACCTGGTGCGCCTGTTGTCCCCGGTGGGCAGCGCCGACCCGTATTACGCCCTGCATGGCTGGATCGCCACGGTTGGCGTCGAGCGGGGCCAGGTGCCCGGCCCCGACACGATCTGGTCGGTCGAGAGCGGCTCGACACTGGCCCCCGGCGACCCGGTCACCCTGGCCTGGAGCAATGACGCCGGGTTGACCTTCCGCAAGACCATTTCGGTGGACGAGGACTACATGTTCACGATCCGCCAGTCGGTCGAGAATGCCAGCGAGGCGGATGTCGCCATGCGCCCCTACGGCCTCGTCGCCCGCCACGGCGAGCCCGAGACCATCGGCTTCTTTATCCTGCACGAGGGCGTCGTGCGCATGTCGGACGGCACGCTGGAGGAAACCAGCTACGGCAAGATGCCCGACCTGACCGCGGACGAGAGCCGCGTCGAGGTCGCCGAGAACGGCTGGGTCGGCTTCACCGACAAATACTGGATGACCACACTGATCCCCGAGCCCGGCACGGAATTCCGCTCGGTCGCCCGGGCCGCGGGTGTGGACGACGACAACCCTGAAAGCGGCGTCTTCCAGACCGAGACGATCTACGCCCAACAGACCGTCGCGGCGGGCGAGACGCTATCGGCGGAAACCCAGCTCTTTGCCGGCGCCAAAGAATGGGGCACGATCCGGGACTATGAACAGGCCGGGATCGAGGGCTTCATAGACTCCATCGACTGGGGCTGGTTTTTCTTCCTGACAAAGCCGATCTTCGCCGTGCTGCACTGGCTGAACGAGTTGATCGGCAACATGGGCTGGTCAATCATCGGCCTGACCCTTCTCATCAAGGCCGTTCTCTTTCCGCTTGCCTTCAAATCCTATGTCTCGATGGCCAAGATGCGCGAGCTTCAGCCCGAGATGGAAAAGCTCAAGGAGCGCGCGGGCGACAACCGCGAAGAGATGCAGAAGGGCATGATGGAGCTCTACAAGACGAACAAGGTCAATCCGGCCTCGGGGTGCTTGCCGATCCTGCTGCAGATCCCGATCTTCTTCTCGCTCTACAAGGTGATTTTCGTCACGATCGAACTGCGCCACGCCCCATGGTTCGGCTGGATCAAGGACCTTTCGGCGCCCGACCCCTCGTCGATCCTGAACCTCTTCGGCCTGCTGCCCTGGTCCACGCCGGAGCCCGGTTCGATCTTCTTCATCTTCAGCCTGGGTATCCTGCCGATCCTGCTGGGCATCTCGATGTACCTTCAGCAGAAGCTGAACCCTGCGCCCACGGACCCGACGCAGAAGATGATCTTCGCCTGGATGCCCTGGGTCTTCATGTTCATGCTGGGCGGCTTTGCCAGCGGGCTGGTGCTCTACTGGATTTCCAACAACGTGATCACCTTCCTGCAGCAATACACGATCATGCGCAGCCAGGGCTACAAGCCCGACCTGGTCGGCAACATCATAGGCTCGTTCCGAAAAAAGGGGGACGGGGCATCAAAGGAAAAGTGATGTCATCGCAGGCGCCGCAGGGGCCAGCCCCATGTCGCCGGCACAGCACCGGCGGGGCACTGTGATGCACCTGCCCTTCCCCATTGCCCAGATCCAGACAGACGCCCACCGTGAGGCTGGCCGCAAGCTCTTCGCAGGTCAGACAGAGTTCCTCAAGGGTGTAGTCGCCATGTCCGGGTTGCCCACACCCGACCGCCCCGAGGTCTGTTTTGCCGGGCGCTCGAACGTGGGGAAGTCAAGCCTGATCAATGCCCTGACCGGGCGCAAGGGGCTGGCGCGCGCCTCGAACACGCCCGGGCGCACCCAGGAGATCAACTATTTCGAGCTGGGCAGCAGCCACTACCTGGTGGACCTGCCCGGATATGGCTTCGCCAATGCGCCGGTCACGGTCGTCGAGAAATGGCAGGCGCTGCTCCGGCACTATCTCGCCGGCCGCCAGACCCTGCGCCGGGCCTTCGTTCTGGTGGACAGCCGCCACGGGATCAAGCCTGTGGATGAGGAGATCATGAGCCTGCTCGACCAGGCCGCCGTGACATTCCAGTGCATCATGACCAAGACGGACAAGGTCAAGGAAAAGGACCTGGGGCGCGTGCTGACCCAGGTGCGCGAGCGGCTTACCACGCATCCCGCCGCATTTCCGGAACTGGTCCTGACCTCGTCGGACAAGGGCCTCGGGATCGACGTCTTGCGCAGCATCATTGCTGGAATAGACTGACCCCAACATGAAGACACAGGATATGAACCGCGACTGGATCGCAACAGCCAAGACCCTCAACCAGGCGCTGCCCTACATGCAGCGCTATGCCGGGGCGATCGTTGTCATCAAGCTGGGCGGGCACGCCATGTCCAGCCAGGCGGCGATGGAGGATTTCGCCCGCGACGTGGTGCTGATGCAGCAGGTCGGCGTGAACCCGGTGATCGTCCATGGGGGCGGGCCGATGATCAACGAGATGCTCGATCGGCTGGGCATCGTCAGCGACTTCGTCGGCGGCAAGCGCGTCACCGACGCCAGGGTCGTCGAGGTGGTCGAGATGGTGCTGGCCGGCACGGTCAGCAAATGGATTACGCATGCCATCAACCAGCAAGGCGGCCGTGCCGTGGGCCTGTCCGGCAAGGACGCCCACCTGATCACCTGCGACCAGGACGCGCCCGAGCTTGGCCTGGTGGGCACCCCGGCCGAGGTCGATCCAGGCCTGCTGCACACCCTGTTCGAGGCCCGTACTATTCCGGTGATCGCGCCACTGGGCGCGGGCCGCAATGGCGAGACGCTCAACATCAACGGCGACACCGCCGCCGGGGCGGTGGCCGCCGCGCTCAAGGCCGACCGGCTGCTGCTGCTGACGGATGTCGAGGGCGTCAAGGACGCAGAGGGCCACCTCTTGACCGAGCTTTCGCCCGACCAGATCCGCACACTGACCAAAGACGGCGTGATCGCGGGCGGCATGATCCCCAAGACCCAGACGGCGCTTGGCGCCATCGCGGGGGGCGTGCATGCGGTGGTGATCCTGGACGGGCGTGCACCCAACGCGGTGCTGCTCGAGTTGTTCACAGACCACGGGGCGGGTTCGCTGATCCGCACGCCGCGGTGAGCCTGTCCGAGGTTCAGGCAGCAGCGGGCGCGGCCCGGCTGAGTGTTCTGGGCGGCTTTCATCCCGATGCGGGCGAAGGGCTGGGGCGCACGCTGATGTTGCTGGGGCCGGGCCCGGACTTCTGGCACCACTTCACGCAATCCCCGGAAATGCGCGACGGGCAGACCGACCCGCTTGATCGCTGGTCGCGCCGCGTCGTGCGCCGCATCGCTCAGGTCGTGGGCGCCCTGCCGCTTTTCCCCTTCGGCCCGCCACCTTTTCATCCCTTCCTGACCTGGGCCACGCGCACCGGCCGCATCTGGCCCTCGCCGGTCAATTTTCTGGTGCACGGCGAACAGGGCCTGTGGGTCTCGTTCCGCGGCGCGCTCGCCTTCGAGACCGTTCTGGACGTGCCGCCGGCCCTGGAAAAGCCCTGCGACCGCTGCACCGATCAGCCCTGCCGCACCGCCTGCCCCGTCTCGGCCCTGACACCTGCGGGCTATGACGTGGCCGCCTGCAAGGACTACCTGCGCGGCGGGGCCGACTGCATGAGTGGCGGCTGCGCCGTGCGGGCCGCCTGTCCTGTCAGCCAGTCCTTCCCGCGCGATGCCCGTCAATCGGCCTTTCACATGGAGGCCTTCCTGTGAAACGCCGCCTGATCCTGATCCGCCACGCCAAGTCCAGTTGGGACGACTCGCGGGCGGAGGATCATGCACGGGTGCTCAACGCACGGGGGCGCCGATCGGCGCGGGCCATTGGTGCCTGGCTGCGCGACAAGGGGTACCGTCCCGATGCGATTCTCAGCTCCGACAGCGCGCGGACGACGGAAACGGTGGACCTCATGCAGTCGGCCTGGTGGGATCTGGTGCCCGTCAGATATCTGCCAGCCCTCTACCACGCGCCACCACAGATCCTGCTGGAGGCCCTGCGCACTGCTACCGTCCCGCGCGTCGCGCTGGTGGCCCATAATCCGGGGCTCGGGGACTTTGCCGCAGCCATGGCCGCTGAGCCGCCCGCGCATCCGGATTTTCACCGATACCCCACCGGCGCCACGACCGTGATGGACTTTGACATCTCGGATTGGCGCGACGCGGCCCCGGGCACCGGCCACGTGGTCGATTTCATCGTCCCGCGGGACCTGACCGACTGACGCGCCCCGGGGCCTGTCAGTGCCCCAGGATCTGGCTCAGGAACAGCTTGGTCCGGTCGCTTTGCGGATTGTTGAAGAACTCTTCGGGTTCGTTCTGTTCCACGATCTGGCCCTGGTCCATGAAGATCACCCGGTTGGCCACCTGCCGTGCAAAGCCCATCTCGTGGGTGACGCAGATCATGGTCATGCCCTCCTGGGCCAGCTCGATCATCGTGTCGAGCACTTCCTTGATCATCTCGGGGTCAAGCGCCGAGGTCGGCTCGTCAAAAAGCATGATCTGCGGGCGCATGCACAGCGACCGGGCAATGGCCACCCGCTGCTGCTGGCCACCCGACAGCTGGCCAGGGTACTTGTCGGCCTGTTCGGGGATCTTGACCTTTTCGAGGTAGTGCATCGCCACCTCCTCGGCCTCTTTCTTGGGCGTCTTGCGCACCCAGAGCGGCGCCAGCGTGCAGTTTTCCAGGATCGTAAGGTGCGGGAACAGGTTGAAGTGCTGAAAGCACATCCCGACCTCGGAGCGGATCCTGTCGATGTTCTTGAGGTCGTTGGACAGTTCCGTGCCGTCCACGACAATCTGCCCGGCCTGGTGTTCCTCCAGCCGGTTGATGCAGCGGATCAGCGTCGACTTGCCCGAGCCCGAGGGCCCGCAGACCACGATCCGCTCGCCGCGATAGACGGTCAGGTTGATGTCGCGCAGCACGTGGAACGCGCCGAACCACTTGTTCATGTCACTGATCTGGATCGCGACCTCGTCAGAGACCTGCATCTGGCTGCGATCGATCTCGCGGTCGGTAACAATGTCGGTCATGTCAGGTTTCCTTAACGATGCTCACGCTGGAGCTTCTTTTCGAGATAGATGGAGTAGCGCCCCATGCTGTAGCAGAAGATGAAGAACATCAGGCCGATGAAAATGAACAGCTCCCAGTAGATGCCGTTCCAAGCGGTCGTAGAGCGGATCGCATTGGTCAGGCCGATCGGGTCCAGCAGGCCGATGAAAACCACCAGCGTCGTGTCCTTGAAAAGGCCGATGAAGGTATTGACGATCCCCGGGATCGATATCTTGAGCGCCTGCGGCAGGATGATCAGGCGCATGGACTTGGCATAGTCCAGCCCCAGCGCGTCGGCGGCCTCGTACTGGCCCTTAGGCAGGGCGGCGAGGCCACCGCGCACCACCTCGGCGATATAGGCCGAGGCGAAGAGGGTGACCATGATGATGACCCGCAGCATCAGGTCGAAATCGGTGCCCGGCGGCAGGAAGTAATTCAGCAGCAGCGAGGCCGTGAACAGCCAGACGATCAGCGGCACGCCGCGGATGACCTCTATGAAGGCGACCGAGACCTTGGTGATGATAAACAGGTGCGACTGGCGCCCCAGCGCAAGCAGGATCCCCAGCGGCAGCGACAGGATGATCCCCGAGATGCCGATGATCAGCGCCAGCATGAAGCCGCCGATGTCGTTGGACTCGATCTTGGTGATCTCCAGCGGCAGGATCGCGGCAAAACCGGAGACCAGTGGACCGACAAGAAACATCCAGTACAGGACCGGCAGCAGTATGGCAGCAAGCACGCCGGGGATGTTGCCCGCAAGACGCGCGGCAAGGATGAAGCTCGCCGCGCCGACGCCGAAGCCGGCGGCCGTCAGGATGGGCCCCCAGAGGCTGCCGCCCCAGATGAGCCAGTAGACGATGAAAGGCGCGGCGATCGATCCCCAAAGCGCCCGGCGTGGCGTGCCCTGGAACAGCACCGGCGCGATGCCCAGCAGGAAAACGACGAAGGCCAGGATCGGACGCCAGTAGAGCTCGGGCGGGTAGAAGCCGAAGATCAGCTGGTTCCAGCGCTCCGTGATGACCGAGAAACAGGCGCCGCCATGGCCCGAAAGCCCCTTTTCGGCCAGCACCTCACGGCATCCGTCCAGGCTGTCGGCGGTCCAGACCGAATTGGCGAACCAGGGCAGCAGCGCCGACAGCACCGCGTAGATGACGAACAGCGACACAACCGTCAGAAGCACGTTGAGCCACCCCGAAAAGAGGTTCTCGCGCACCCATTTGACGGCACCCTTTTCGGTGATCGGCGGGGCCTGCTGGGCCACCATTTCGGTGCGCACGAAGCGGGTCGTTTCGGCGTGGACTTCGCTCATGTCACCGCTCCTTCAGCTTCACGGCATTGTTGTAGACATTCATCAGCGCCGAGATGACCAGCGACAGCACCAGGTAGAACAGGCCCAGCAGCAGCATGCCCTCCAGCTCTCGACCGGTCTGGTTGATGGTGATCCCGCCCAGCGTCGAGCGCACGTCCATGTAGCCCACGGCGATGGCGAGCGAACTGTTCTTGGTCAGGTTCAGGTACTGCGAGATAAGCGGCGGGATGATGACCCGCAGCGCCTGCGGCAGGACAACCAGGTTCATGATCCGCCCGGGGCGCAGGCCCAGCGCGCTGGCGGCCTCGGTCTGGCCCTTGCTGACCGACAGGATGCCGGCGCGGACGATCTCGGCGATGAAGGCCCCGGTATAGAGGGCAAGCGCCAGCCAGAGCGCGATCAGCGAGTTGCGCAGGTGGACCCCTTCGGCAAAGTTGAACCCGCGGAAGGCGGGTGCCACGACGGTCGCCCCCAACGCCAAGAGAACCGCGAGCGTGGGCAGGACGATGATACCGAGGTTGACATACCATATGGCCGGGCGGTCGCCCGTTGCCTCCAGGATGGCGTCGGCGCGGCGCGTGTTCCAGCGCGCGCCCAGGATCGAGGCCAAAAGAACACCGAACACGATCAGCCAGTCCCAGGTCGCCGACGGTGGCGGTGTGGTCTCAGCACCCTCTTCCAGGGTGGCGGTCTCGGCCCGCCAGTCGGCCCCGGCCGCCCCCAGCGAATTCTCGAAGCCGACGCGCGGGATGTAGACGCCGCGGTTTGTCACGGCAACGCTCTCGCCCATGATCATGGAGGCCGCCGCATCATCGCCGCGGAAGTCCCGTGGCTCGGGAGTGCTTTCGGTCATGATCGCGAAGATCAGGATGATCCACAGCAGCAGGGGAACGTTGCGGAACCCCTCGACGTAAACGGCCGTCAGGTTACTGACCAGCCAGTTCTTGGACAGCCGCAACACGCCGGCCAGAACGCCCACGATCGTCGCCAGGGCGCATCCCAGCAGCGCGACCAGCAGGGTATTGAGGATGCCGACCATGGCGGCGCGGCCATGCGTGCTTTGGCTGTCGTAGTCGATCAGGCGTTGGTTGATGTCATAGCCGGCCGGCTGGGTCAGGAACCCAAAATCGAAATCCTTGCCCAGGGTTTCGAGGTTCTGGACGGTGTTGTTGACCAGCCACCAAAGCGCCGCGACCAACAGCACCAAGGCAATGACCTGGATGGTGATCGAGCGATACCGGGTGTCGTAGATAAGCTGGCGGAGCTGAAAGGGCTCTTTCGAAACGTCGATGGACGCTGACATCAATTATCTCCCTGCTCCCCGGTCGCATCCTGACGCACCCGTTGACCGGATTGCGCGAATTGTCTGGGGTGGTTGTCGGCGATGACCCCGACAGGGCGACGGGGGGCACATCGGCACCCCCCATCAGGTCTGTCTTACCGGAACGGCATGGCGTATAGCAAGCCACCGTCGGTGTACTGGGCGTTGAGCCCGCGGGCCAGGCCGACGGGCGTGTCCACGCCGATATGTTTGGCGAACAGCTCTCCGTAGTTGCCGCCGGCCTGGATGGCGCGCACGGCCCAATCGGACTCAAGGCCAAGTTTGGCACCAAGCTCACCCTCCGCACCCAGCATCCGGTCGATTTCCGGCTTGTCGGTGCCTTCGGCCATTTCCTCGACATTGTCCGCGGTGACGCCCATCTCCTCGGCGGCGATCAGCGCCATGAGCGTCCAGCGCACCACGTCGCCCCATTCGTTGTCGCCGTGGCGGACGAGCGGGCCGAGCGGCTCTTTCGAGATGGTCTCGGGCAGGATGACGTGATCCGACGGGTTCTCGAACGAGGCACGCGTGGCGGCCAGCCCCGAGGAGTCGGTGGTATAGACGTCACAGGCCCGGGCCAGATACTGCTGCTGCGCCTCGGCGTTCGTCTCGATGGGCAGCGGCTCGTAGTCCATGTCGTTCGAGCGGAAGAAATCCGCAAGGTTCAGTTCGGTCGTGGTGCCGGTCTGGATGCAGACGGTCGCGCCGGCCAGGTCCATGGCCGAGGAAACGCCCAGGTCGCGCGGGACCATAAAGGCCTGGCCGTCGTAGTAGTTGATGCCGGTGAATTCGAACTTCAGATCGACGTCGCGGGTGAAGGTCCAGGTGGTGTTGCGGGCCAGCATGTCGACCTCGCCCGAGGCCAGCGCGGTAAAGCGGGTCTGGCCGGTGGTGGGCACGAACTCGACGGCCATCGGGTCACCGAGAACGGCGGCCGCGACCGCGCGGCAAACAGCCACGTCGAAGCCCTGCCATTCGCCATCGGAGTCGGGGGCGGCGAAGCCGACAAGGCCGGTTGTCACGCCGCAGTTCAGCGTACCGCGGGCGGTGACGTCGTCAAGCGTGGCGGCCGACGCGGCACCGGCGGCAAGGCCGGCGGCAGTCAGCGTGCCAAAAAGTACGGATTTCTTCATTTTTTACCTCTTCCTGTCTTCCCCGGCAGAACGGGGTGCTTATTGGTCGTCCCGCGGGACGAGGGTGATACGACGCAGCGACACTGCGAACACGATCACAGTGGTCGGATTCACGGCCCTAGGTCAAGGGAAAGTAGGTGGTCCCGGACCGGCTCTGCGCGGTATGTTCGACTGCAAAGTGCTGCATTGACAGGCAATCCGACCAACCGGCGTGCACTATGCCATTGCATACACCTCAGCTGCCGTTTCCAGCTGCGCCCGCTTGAGGCCGGCGGTCGCCGTGGCCTCGCTGTCGGCGCCCCATTGCTCGATCTGCCAGTCCTCGTCCAACCGCGACATGTCGAAGGCCCGATCCGCCGCCAGCCGGCCGCGCGCAACGGCCAGACCAAGCACCAGCGACCCGGTGATCGTCACCAGGTCGTGCAGCGCGGTGAGCTGGAAAACGGTGTGGTCATGGGTGGCCGCACGCAGGCGCGCGACGGCCTCGGGCGGCTGGGTCACGGGCATCACGCCCTGCGCGAGGGTCAGGCGCGCGCCATAGGTGTCCGCCGCCCAGTCCAGCAGCGGGTCCCAGTTTTCACGCTGGCGGACGCAGAGGTCCTCCGGGCCTTCGGCGCGATAGCACAGCAGGTCGCAGCCGCCGTAATCGGCCAGCATATCGGCCACCTGCGTGAACTGGATCGCGACCTTGTCGATGGCGGCATTGGCTGCGCGGGTCATGGGCATGGTCGCCGGCTCGATGATCTTGTCGACGGCGCGCCATTCGGCCGCGATCGCCTCGGCCATCATGCGGCTGGGCACAGCGACCGGTGCCTTGGCCGGGGTCTTGACCGGGCGCCCGTCCAGCGCGATGGCATGGCCGTGATCTGTCTCGACCACGCTGACCTCGGTCCAGAACCGGCGGGGTTGCCAATCGCTCATGTGTCCTGCTCCGTGTCCTGTCCGATCAGTCCGTCCACCGCCGCGTCCAGCGCGGCGAAATCGCCGATCATGGCGTCCGCCGTCAAGGCCTCGGGCGCGGGGTGGCCCCAGCCGACCCCGATGCAACGAACCCCGGCGGCGCGGGCCATGTCCATGTCGAAGCGGGTGTCGCCCACCATGACCGCGCGCTGCGCCGCCACGCCGGTCTCGGACAGGCAGGCGAGCAGCATGCCAGGGTGCGGCTTGGAGGGGTGGTGATCGCTGGTCTGGGTGGTGTCGAAGACCCCTTCCAGCCCCTGCGCCGCGATCAGCGCGTCGAGCCTGCGTTTCGAGGTGCCCGTGGCCACGCCCAGCAAGGTGAAGGGATCCGCCAACAGACGGCCCAGCGCCGCCCGCGCTCCGGGGTAGAGCCGCCGCGTCTCGGGCCGCGCGTTCAGGCTTTCGAGCAGCGTACCCTCCACGTCAAAGATCACGAGGCGCAGATCGGCCATTACATCAGCTCTTCGAAGGGGTCCTCGGCGGCAAGATCCTCGGTCCAGCCGAAGGTCTCCCAGGTGTCCGCCATGTGCGCGGGCAGCGGGGCGGTGACAGTGACGACCTGCCGCGTGACCGGGTTTTCGAAGCGCATCATCCGCGCATGCAGATGCAGCTTTTTCGAAATGACCCCGCCCAACTGCGCGCCCCAGCCGTCACCCATGTTGTCCTGCCCAGACCCCCCATACTTGCCGTCCCCCGCGATGGGATGTCCGATCTCGGCCAGATGCGCGCGCAGCTGGTGGGTGCGCCCCGTCAGCGGCTCCATCGCGACCCAGGCCGCCCGGCTGGCCACGCGGTAGAGCGTGGCATAGAGGGTATGCGCCCGCTTGGCCCCCGGCGTACGGTCAATATCGCGGGGATGGACGGCATGCATCTTCTCGCCTTCGCCCGCGGCGCCGCGGCCCCCGGCCTTGACCAGGCCGTATTTGATTTCCCCGAGATAGGGCGTGGGCACCCCGGCCACCAGCGCCCAGTATATCTTGCGCGTGCCCTTGTGGCGCATGGCCGCCGTCAGTCCCTGCGCCGCCTGACGGGTGCGGGCCAGCAGCAGCACGCCCGAGGTGTCCTTGTCCAGCCGGTGCACCAGGCGCGGCTTGTCCTCGGCCCCGAATTTCAGGGCCTCGGCCAGTCCATCCACGTGGCGCATCTGCTTGCTGCCGCCCTGCGTTGGCAGACCGGCGGGCTTGTTCAGCGCGATGACCTCGTCGTCGCGGTAGATCACGCAGTCACGGATCAGGCGGGCATCTGCCTCGGAAACCGCATCCTTGGGTCTGGCGGGCGCCTTGCTGTCGGGCAGCGGCGGGATGCGGACCTCCTGGCCCGCGTCCAGCCGTGTGCTGGCCTTGACCCGCCCGCCATCGACGCGGATCTCGCCCTTGCGGCAGCTCTTCTCGATGCGGCTCTGGGTGATCTGCGGGAAATGCCGCTTGAGCCAGCGATCAAGCCGCTGGTCCCCCTCGCCCGCGGCCACGGTGATGCTCAACACGCCGCTCATGCCAGCACCGTGCGCATGATATGCACCCCTGCGAAGACCGCCAGGAGCGACCCGGCAACCGACACCCCGACATAGAGCGCGGCCTGCCCCGCCTGACCACGTTCGATCAGCGTGAGGGTCTCCTGGGAGAAGGCCGAGAACGTGGTAAACCCACCAAGCACCCCGGTCATCAGGAACGGATTGAGCGCCGCCAGCCCCCGCTGGCCCAGGTAGACCAGAAGCGCGCCCATCAACAGGGACCCGAGAACATTCACCGTCAGCACGCCCAGCGGAAACCCACCCGCGCCAAGGCCGCGGGTGATCGCGGCCCCCGCGGCAAAGCGTGCGGCAGAACCGATAGCGCCGCCAAGGGCGACCTGTAGCATGGTGATCAACATGGGCGCGTTCATTGATGCTAACGGTGGCGTTGTCAACTGCCCTGCCGCCGGGCGCGCAGCTTGGCGAAATAGTCGACGCGCTTTTTCAACTCGCGCTCGAAGCCACGATCGACAGGGCTGTAGTAGACGCCGCGCTTCATGCCGTCAGGAAAGTAGGTTTGCCCGGAAAACCCATCCTCGGCATCGTGGTCATAGGCGTAGCCCTCACCATGGCCGATGTCCTTCATAAGAAAAGTGGGAGCGTTCAGAATATGTTTCGGGGGCGGCTCGCTGCCGGTCTTTTTCGCCGCCGCCACGGCATTCTTGTAGGCCGCATAGCCCGCATTGGATTTCGGGGCGAGGGCCAGGTAGATCACCGCCTGCGACAAGGCCAGTTCGCCCTCGGGGCTGCCGAGCCGTTCATAGGCCTGCCAGGCGCCGATGCAGATCTCCTGCGCCTGTGGGTCAGCCAGGCCGATATCCTCGACCGCCATGCGGGTCAGGCGCCGGGCCAGGAAGCGGGGGTCCTCGCCCCCCTGCAGCATCCGCGCGAACCAGTAGAGCGCTGCGTCCGGGTCCGAGCCGCGGACGGATTTGTGCAGCGCCGAGATCAGGTTGTAGTGGGCATCGCCGGTCTTGTCGTACTGCGCGGCCCGCTGGGTCAGGCGCGTTGTCAGCGCCTCGGTGTCGAGCTTTTCCGTCGCCGTCCAGGCGGCGACCTGTTCCACCAGGTTCAGCAGCGCACGCCCGTCGCCATCGGCCATCTCCAGCAGGGCCTCGCGCGCTTCGCCCGTCAGGGGCAGGGCCCGGCCCAGTTCCTGTTCGGCGCGTTGGGCGAGCCGTTCCAGGTCGGCGAGCGTCAGGCGCTCCAGCACCAGCACCTGGGCCCGGCTCAGCACGGCCGAGTTGAGTTCGAACGACGGGTTCTCCGTCGTCGCCCCGACCAGCACGATGGTGCCGTCCTCCATGTGCGGCAGGAAGCCGTCTTGCTGCGCCTTGTTGAAGCGGTGGATCTCGTCCACGAAAAGCAACGTGCCGGTGCCGCTTTGCCACCGCATCCGGGCGGCGTCGAAGACCTTGCGCAGTTCCGGAACGCCGGTGAAAATCGCACTGATCTGGAAGAAATGCAGATCGCTGGCATCGGCCAGTAGCCGCGCGATGGTCGTCTTGCCCACCCCCGGCGGCCCCCAGAGGATGAGTGACGACAGCTGACCGGCCGCGAGCATCGCGCCAAGAGGCGCTTCGGGGCCGAGCAGATGCTCCTGCCCGATCACCTGGTCCAGCGCCGCGGGACGCAACCTGTCGGCCAGCGGGCGCGGTGCACTGGCACTGGCGTCATCGCCGGAGGTATCGAAAAGGTCGGCCATGGGGTAACTCTAGATGCCTGCACTGCGCAAGGCCAGACATCTGCGGCAGGCGGAAACGAAAATGGCCCGCCGGATCAGGCGGGCCATCGAAAAACATCGCGACCGGCGTATCAGTCCGCGTCGTCCATGGCTTCCTCGGCCTCAAGGCGCGCGCGGTCGGCAGCGCCCTTGGCATCGGGGTCGCGGTCGACCAGTTCGATAATGGCCATCGGGGCCATGTCGCCATAGCGGAACCCGGCCTTGAGAACGCGGGTATAGCCGCCCTGGCGGTCCTGATAGCGCGCGCCCAGCACATCGAAGAGCTTGGCGACATCCTTGTCCTGCTTGAGCTGCGCCGCGGCCTGGCGGCGGGCGTGGAGGTCACCGCGCTTGGCGAGGGTCACAAGCTTATCCATGATGCGCTTGAGTTCCTTGGCCTTGGGCAGGGTGGTCTTGATCTGTTCATGTTCGATGAGCGACCCGGCCATGTTCGAAAACAGGGCTTTGCGGTGTTCATGGGTCCGGTTCAGGCGGCGGTATCCGCGGGCGTGACGCATTTTCAGTCTCCTTGGCTGCCCTCTACGGGCGGTTTTGCTTTGTCCGGCGGGCCATGCGTGTGACCTGCTCTCCTTGGGGCGGTATGCCCGGGGTCGAGGCGGACCAAAATTCAGGAATTTTGGTCCGCCTCGAAATCGTCTCAGAACTGGTCTTCGAACTTCTTGGCCAGGTCTTCGATGTTGTCCGGCGGCCAGTCCTCGACATCCATGCCGAGGTGCAGGCCCATGCCCGAGAGCACTTCCTTGATCTCATTGAGCGATTTGCGGCCGAAGTTCGGCGTGCGCAGCATCTCTGCCTCGGTCTTCTGGATCAGATCGCCGATGTAGACGATGTTGTCGTTCTTGAGGCAGTTGGCCGAGCGGACCGACAGTTCCAGCTCGTCCACCTTCTTGAGCAGCAGCGGGTTGAACTCCAACCCGTCGTCGTCCTGGCTGGTGTGCGCGGCTTCGGGCTCGTCGAAGTTGACGAAGACCTGAAGCTGATCCTGCAGGATGCGCGCAGCATAGGCCACGGCGTCCTCGGGGGTGAGCGAACCGTCGGTCTCGACCTTCATGGTCAGCTTGTCATAATCCAGCACCTGGCCCTCGCGGGTGGGCTGCACATCGTAGCTGACCTTCTTGACCGGCGAGTAGATGGCGTCAATGGCGATCATGCCGATCGGCGCATCTTCCGGCTTGTTCTTGTCGGCGGCGACATAACCCTTGCCGGTGTTCACGGTCAGTTCGATATAGAGATCCGCGCCCTCGTCGAGGTGGCAGATCACGTGATCCTTGTTGAGGACCTCGATGCCCGCACTCTCGGAGATATCCCCGGCGGTCACCACGCCCGGGCCTTTGGCCTGCACTTGCAGACGCTTGGGGCCGTCGGTCTCCATGCGGATGGCAACGCCCTTGAGATTCAGCACGATATCGGTGACGTCCTCACGGACCCCCGACACCGATGAGAACTCGTGCAGCACGTTGTCGATCTGCACGGCGGTGATGGCGGCGCCCTGAAGCGACGACAGAAGGATGCGGCGCAGGGCATTGCCCAGCGTCAGGCCGAAACCGCGTTCCAGCGGTTCGGCAACCACGGTGCCCTCGCGCGCCGGGTCCTTGCCCGGTTTCACGTCAAGCTGCGTGGGTTTGATAAGTTCGGCCCAGTTTTTGTGGATCATGCGTCCCTCCATACTTGTCTGCCCTGCTGATCCGGCGGGGCGGACGCCCGAGGTAGAAATGACGAAAAGGGACCCCGCGCGCGGGGTCCCCGTGGAATCGTGTCGATCAGACGCGGCGACGCTTCGGGGGGCGGCAGCCGTTGTGCGCAATCGGCGTCACGTCCCGGATCGCGGTGATGTTGAAGCCGGCGGCGGCCAGCGCGCGCAGCGCACTCTCGCGGCCCGAGCCGGGACCCTGCACCTCGACGTCGAGGGTCTTCATGCCGTGCTCCTGCGCCTTGCGGCCCGCATCCTCGGCGGCCATCTGGGCGGCATAGGGCGTGGACTTGCGCGAGCCCTTGAAGCCCATGGTGCCCGCGGACGACCATGAAATGGCGTTGCCCTGCACGTCGGAAATCAGGATCTTGGTGTTGTTGAAGCTGGAGTTCACATGCGCGACGCCAGCAGCGATGTTCTTGGAGGCCTTCTTCTTGCCCCCGCGACGGGTATCACGTGCCATTGGTAGCGTCCTCCCTTACTTCTTCTTGCCGGCGATGGGCTTTGCGGGGCCCTTGCGCGTGCGTGCGTTAGTATGCGTGCGCTGTCCGCGCACGGGGAGGTTGCGGCGATGGCGCAGGCCGCGATAGCAGCCAAGATCCATCAGGCGCTTGACATTCATCTGCACCTCGCGGCGCAAGTCGCCCTCCACGGTGTAGTTGCCGTCAATGTGTTCGCGGATCGAGAGGACTTCGGCATCCGACAGCTCGTTCACGCGGCGGGCCTCGTCGATATTGACCGCGTCGCAGATAGCCTTGGCCGAGCTGTGGCCGATTCCGGTTATGTAGGTCAGGGCGATCGGGACCCGCTTTGCAGTCGGGATATTCACGCCGGCGATACGTGCCACGTTATCTTTCCTTTCGTTGCGGTTCCGTAATGCCGGAACCTTTTTTCACAACTGAAGCCCGGAGCATCGCGCTGCCGGGCCCTAGCCTGGTTCAGGTGATCTGCCTCGTCTCGGGCGCGGCCCGATTCGAAACATGTCCCGCACGGGATGGTGTTGCCTAGGGCTGTGCGAGCGGATGGTCAACCCCCGTTCCGACGGGCTGCGCCGGCTTTTCAAAAGCCGTGTCCCGCGGCCTGTCAACGTACCGTCTAGCTGTTCAGGGACGCCTTGATTGCGCTGGCGACGTCGTCGATCTCGCCCAGCCCGTTGACCGTCGTCAGCTGACCCTTGGCATAGTAGTAGCCGACCAGCGGGCTGGTCTGCTTGTAATAGGCCAACAGCCGGGTCTTGAGGCTGTCCTCGTTGTCGTCGGCGCGGGCCTGTCCGCCGGCCTTGGCCGTTTCCGCGGCCCGGCCCAAGATCCGTTGCACCAGGACATCGTCGTCCACCGACAGGGCGATCACGCGGTCGAGGGTCTCGCCCATCTCGTCAAGCAGCGCAGCAAGGGCGTCGGCCTGGGCCAGGGTGCGCGGGAAGCCGTCGAAGATGAAGCCACCATGATCGCCCCCCGCTTGCAGCTTTTCGCGGATCAGGCCGATGACGATATCGTCGGTCACAAGGTTGCCCGCATCCATGACGGCGGCGACCTTCTGGCCCATCTCGGTGCCCGAGGTGCGCGCCTCACGCAGCATGTCGCCGGTGGACAGCTGCACCATGTTGCGGTCTTCCACGAGGATACGGGCCTGCGTGCCCTTACCCGCGCCGGGCGGGCCGAGAAGAATGAGGTTCATTTGCGTGCCGGTCCCTTGTTGCGTTTCTTCGATCCGCGCTTGCCGCGCAATTGCGACTTCTCGATCAACCCTTCGTACTGGTGCGCCAGCAGGTGCGACTGGACCTGCTGGATCGTGTCCATGCCGACACTGACGATAATCAGGACAGAGGTGCCGCCGAAGTAGAAGGGGATGGCCAGCTGGCTGCGCAGGATTTCCGGCAGGATCACGATCAGCGCGAGGTAGGACGAGCCAAGCACCAGAATGCGGGTCAACACGTAATCGAGATACTCCGCCGTGCGCTTGCCGGGACGGATACCGGGCACAAAGCCGTTCTGGTTCTTCAGATTGTCGGCCACGTCATCGACCTTGAAGGCCACCTCCTTGGAATAGAAGAAGGTGAAAAAGACCACCATGGCGACCATGAACAGCAGGTAGAGCGGCTGCCCCGGCCCAAAATAGGCGAGGATCGTCGACATGACCGGCCCGGTCTGCCCGCCCGAGAAGGTGCTGAGCGTGGTCGGCAGCAGCAGAAGCGCGCTGGCGAAGATCGCCGGGATGACACCCGCCGGGTTCACCTTGATCGGCAGGTGGCTCGATCCGCCGTCGAAGACCTTCATGCCGACCTGACGGCGCGGGTACTGGATGTGAACCTTGCGCAGGGATCTTTCCATGAAAACGACGAAGGCCAGCACCACGATCACCATGGCGATCACGGCGACGATCAGCCCCCAGTTCCCGGTGGACCGGCCCTGGGCAAGGAAGCTGGCCAGGGCCGAGGGAATCTCGGCGATGATGCCCACGAAGATGATCAGCGAAATACCGTTGCCGATGCCCCGCGCGGTGATCTGCTCGCCCAGCCACATCAGGAACATGGTGCCGCCGACCAGCGTGATGACACAGGCCGCCCGGAAGAAGAGGCCAGGGTCTGTGACCAGGTCCCCGGCCTCGAGGCTTGCCGCCATGCCGTAGGCCTGGAAGGTGGCCAGCACCACGGTGCCATAGCGGGTATACTGGTTGATCTTCTTGCGGCCCTGCTCGCCCTCTTTCTTAAGCTGCTTGAGCGGCTCCCACATGGCCGAAAGCAACTGCACGATGATCGAGGCCGAGATATAGGGCATGATCCCGAGGGCAAAGATGCCCATCCGCCCCAGCGCGCCGCCGGTGAACATGGACAGGATGCCGCCGATGCCGGCCTGGGCGTCCTCCATGAAGGATTGCAGCGCGACCGTGTCGATCCCCGGCACCGGGATGTAGGTGCCCAGCCGGTAGACGATCAGCAGACCGAGCGTGAAGAAGATGCGCTGACGGAGTTCCTTGGCCTGGCCAAGGGCCCCCCAGCTCATGTTCGATGCCATTTGTTCAGCAGCGGATGCCATGTATGCCCACCTGTTCAGACGAACGCCGCCAGACCGGTATCCCGGACGGCGGCGTCAGGAAACTTGGATAGGGATGTAAGGGGCGCGGCGCACCCCCACAACCCTTTACTCTGCCGCAGCCGCGGGTGCGACCGTCACTGTGCCGCCGGCCTTTTCGACGGCGTCCACCGCGCCCTTGGAGGCCCCGGTGACGTTCAGCGTGACCTTGCCGGTCACCTCGCCCTTGCCCAGCACGCGGACACCGTCAAGCTTGCGGCGAATGACGCCAGCCTCGAGAAGGCTGTCCTCGGTGATCTCGCCCGCGGCGTCGAGCTTGCCCGCGTCGATGAATTTCTGGATGATGCCGAGGTTCACAACCGCGAACTTCTTGCGGTTGGGCTTGTTGAAGCCCCGCTTGGGCAGGCGCTGGTACAGCGGCATCTGGCCGCCCTCGTAGCCCTTGACGGCCACGCCCGACCGGGATTTCTGGCCCTTGATACCACGGCCGCCGGTCTTGCCCTTGCCAGAGCCCGGGCCGCGGCCCACGCGCATGCGCTTCTTGTTCGCGCCTTCGTTGTCGCTCAGTTCGTTCAGTTTCATATCGCTTCTCCTTTGCCGGACGACCCTGCCGAAGCGATACGCAGGGGACACGGCTTTGCGTTCATGTGAGTCGGACCTTGGAGGGCCGCCGGGGGCGTATACGGCCTGAACAGGTGGCGATCAAGGGGCTGGGGCCAGGCGCCAAAGAAAACGCCCCGGCAATTCCTGACCGGGGCGCCTTGGTCTGTCGCTGGGCGCGGCCTCAGCCGCGTTCCTCGACGATCTCGACCATGTGGGGAATCTTGGCGATCATGCCGCGCACGGCCGGGGTATCTTCCAGTTCCCGGGTCTTGTGCATCTTGTTCAGGCCCAGCCCGACGAGGGTCAAACGCTGTTCGCGCGGGCGGCGGATGGGCGAGCCGATCTGCTTGATGACGATGGTTTTCTGCGCCATGGATCAGGCCTCCTCGGCAATCTGGGTCTGCGGGTCGCCGTAGTCGGGCGCCTCGTCCCGGCTGGGCAGGATCTGGGTGACTTTCTTGCCGCGCCGCTGCGCCACGTTGCGCGGGCTCTGCTGGAACTGCAGCGCGTTCAACGTGGCGTGGATCATGTTGTAGGGGTTCTGGGTGCCGACCGACTTGGCGACGACATCCTGAACGCCCAGCATCTCGAAGACGGCGCGCATGGGGCCGCCGGCGATGATCCCGGTCCCCTGCGGCGCGGTGCGCAGAACGACCTTGCCGGCCCCGTGGTGGCCGAAGCCATCATGATGCAGGGTGCGGCCTTCGCGTAGCGGCACGCGGATCATCTTGCGCTTGGCGGCCTCGGTGGCCTTGCGGATCGCCTCGGGGACCTCCTTGGCCTTGCCCTTGCCGAAGCCGACACGGCCCTTCTGATCGCCCACGACGACGAGCGCGGCGAAGCCGAAGCGCTTGCCCCCCTTCACGGTCTTGGACACACGGTTGATCGCGACAAGGCGATCGGCGAATTCCGGGGTCTCGTCGCGATCGCGACGGTTCCCGCGGTTCTGCTGGTCTCGAGCCATCTGGCTTCCTCTCGGTCTGGCGCGACGCGCCGGTCAACTCAATCCAGGTGGGCCAATCCGACCCCCGGATCATCGGGGGGGCGTGAACCGCCCCCCGCAAGTCTTCAGATCTTCAGGCCGCCTTCGCGAGCGGCGTCGGCCAGGGCCTTGACCTTGCCGTGGAACAGGAAGCCGCCACGGTCGAAATAGGCCTCGGTCACGCCGGCCTTCTTGGCCCGTTCGGCGATGGCCGAACCCACCTTGGTGGCCACCTCCACGTTGTTCGCGCCGGACCCGGCCATGTCCTTCTCCATCGATGAGGCGGAGGCGAGGGTGACGCCGTTCACGTCGTCGATCAGCTGGGCGCTGATGTTCTTGTTCGAACGATGCACGCTGAGCCGCGGACGGCCCGAGTTCATCTTGCGAAGCTTGTTCCGGACGCGCAGGCGGCGTTTCTGGAACAGTTGTCTCTTGCTGTTTGCCATCTGTCGCGTCCTTACTTCTTCTTGCCTTCCTTGCGGAAGATATACTCGTCGACGTATTTGATGCCCTTGCCCTTGTAGGGTTCGGGGGCACGCCATTCGCGGATGTTCGCGGCCACTTGGCCGACCTGCTGCTGGTCAGCCCCCTCGACCACGACGACCGTGGGCTTGGGCGCGGTGACGGTGATGCCGTCGGGCACCTCGAAGTTCACGTCGTGCGAATACCCGAGGTTCAGCTTGAGCACGTTGCCCTGCATCTGCGCACGGTAGCCGACGCCGCTGACCTCAAGCTCCTTCTTGAAGCCGTCGGTCACGCCGGTCACGCAGTTCTGCACCATGGTGCGGGACATACCCCACTGCTGGCGCGCGCGCTTCGACGGGCCGCGCGGCTCGATCGAAACGGCGTCATTGTCCACCGACAGGGTGACATCGTCGGTTGCCGTGAAGCTGCGAATGCCCTTGGGGCCGGTCACTTCGATGGTCTGGCCGGAGACAGTGGCGCTCACGCCGCTGGGCAGCTCGACCGGTCTTTTGCCAATACGAGACATGATCTGATCTCCCTAAAAGACCTGGCAAAGCACCTCGCCACCAACCTTGGCAGCGCGGGCGTTTGCATCCGACATCACGCCCTTGGACGTGCTGACAATCGACACGCCGAGGCCCTGACGGACCTGCGGAATGTCCTTGGCCCCCATGTAAACGCGGCGACCGGGCGTGGAGACACGGGCAAGCTCGCGAATGACAGGGGTGCCCTCATAGTACTTGAGGCTGATCTCGAAGGCGGGGTGGCCCTTGGCTTCGGTCTTTTCGTAGCCGCGGATATAGCCTTCGTCGGCCAGCACATCCAGCACCCAGGCACGCAGCTTGGAGGCCGGGGTCAGGACCGTGGATTTGCCACGCAGCTGGCCGTTGCGGATACGGGTCAGCATATCACCGATAGGATCGTTCATGACTGTCCCTCCTTACCAGCTCGACTTGACCAGGCCCGGGATCTGGCCGTCGGACCCGAGGTCCCGAAGCGCGATCCGGCTGATCTTCAGCTTGCGATAATAGGCGTGCGGACGCCCGGTCAGCTGGCAGCGGTTGTGAAGCCGAGTGCGCGCGCTGTTGCGCGGCAGCTTGGCAAGCTCGAGCCGCGCCTTGAAGCGCTCTTCCATGGGCTTCGATTCATCGTTGGCGGTTTCCTTGAGAGCGGCGCGCTTGGCGGCGAATTTCTCGACCATCTTCTGGCGCTTGGTCTCGCGGGCGATCATGGATTTCTTGGCCATCGTATACGTCCCTCAGCTGTTGAACGGCATGTTGAAATGCTTCAACAGCGCCTTGGCTTCTGCATCGGTCTTGGCGGTGGTGGCGATGACGATATCAAGCCCCCATACCTCGTCGACCTTGTCGAAGTTGATTTCCGGAAACACGATGTGTTCCTTCAGGCCGGTGGCGTAGTTGCCACTACCATCGAACGACGTGCCCGACACACCGCGGAAGTCGCGGATACGCGGCATCGCCACGGTGATCAGCCGGTCAAGGAAATCGTACATGCGATCGCCGCGCAGGGTCACCTTGGCCCCCAGCGGCATGCCTTCGCGGACGCGAAAGCCGGCGATAGACTTCTTGGCCTTGGTGACGACGGCCTGTTGACCGGCGATGGCCGTCAGGTCGTCCTGTGCAGCCTTGGCCTTTTTCGAGTCCTTCACCGCCTCGGCCCCGCAGCCGATGTTGAGGACGATCTTGTCCAGGCGCGGGATTTGCATGTCGTTGCTGTAGCCGAATTCTTCCTTCATGGCAGCACGAATGCTGTCATTGAACTGGGCGCGCAGGCGTGGGGTATAGGTCGCAGTATCCAGCATCAGATCACGTCCCCCGTGGTCTTGGCAAAGCGGACCTTCTGGTCCCCGTCCATCTTGAACCCGACGCGGGTCGGCTTGCCGTTCTTGTCAACGATCGCCAGATTGCTGAGGTCCAGCGGCATCGCCTTGGGCGTGCGGCCGCCCTGGCTGGCCTGGCTCTGCTTCTCGTGGCGGATCGCGATGTTCACGCCGTCGACCACGGCCTTGCCGGCCTTGGGATCGACCGAAGTGATCTCGCCGGTCTTGCCCTTGTCCTTGCCGGCCAGGACGACGACCTTGTCACCCTTTTTCAGTTTGGCGGCCATCAGAGCACCTCCGGAGCGAGCGAGATGATCTTCATGAAGCTCTTCCCGCGCAGTTCGCGAACCACCGGCCCGAAGATACGGGTGCCGACAGGTTCTTCGTTGTTGTTGAGGATGACGGCAGCGTTGCGGTCAAAGCGGATCGCGGTTCCGTCTTCGCGGCGGACTTCCTTTGCGGTGCGCACGACGACGGCCTTGCGGACGTCGCCCTTTTTAACGCGGCCGCGCGGAATGGCCTCTTTCACGGAAACGACGATGATATCGCCGACCGATGCGTAGCGGCGGTGTGACCCGCCCAAGACCTTGATGCACTGCACCCGGCGTGCGCCGGAGTTGTCAGCGACATCCAGATTGGTCTGCATCTGGATCATTTGGTTTCTCCCGACCTGTGAGGGGCATCATTGCCGTTTCCCCAGGGTTTCGCTCAAACCGGTTGGTGAACGCCCTAGTTGGCGATCACCTCCCAGCGTTTCGTCTTCGATTTCGGCGCGCATTCCTGAATGCGAACCTTGTCGCCGACCTTGAACTGGTCGGCCTCGTCGTGCGCCCGGTACTTCTTAGACTTGCGGACGGTTTTCTGCAGCAGCGGGTGCTTGAAGCGACGTTCGACCGACACGGTGACGGTCTGGGCGTTCTGGTCGCTGGTGACGGTGCCTTGAAGGATACGCTTGGGCATGTCTTACGCCTCCTGCGCGGCAGCCGCCGCTTTTTCGTTCAGGATTGTCTTGACCCGGGCAACGTCACGCTTGACGGCGCGCATACGGGCAGTGTTTTCCAACTGGCTTGTGGCCTGCTGGAAGCGGAGGTTGAAGGCCTCTTTCTTGAGATTGGCAAGATCGTCCCGAAGCTGGTCCGGGGTCTTGTCACGAAGTTCCTTGGCGTCCATCGCCTTTGTCCTTTCCAACATCACCGAGGGGCCCCTCACGGGTCACCCACAGATTCGGTGGAGTTCGTGTAGAACTGCGCCGTATAGGGGCGATTGCAGGTTGTGGCAACCCCTTTGTCCTGTGCGGCGGAAATGCCCTCTCGCAGGTGCTTGACGCTTGCGGTATCACGGCGCCATGGCTGATATCAAATCCCTCTTCGTGACCCGCCTTTATCATGCCCGGCTTTCCGAGTTCGGCCCCCCCGTCGATGCACAAGAACTGGAAGCCTCGTGCTATTCCATCGCCGAGGATGATGAGGCTGGACAGGCCTGGTGCGCGCGTGTGGGGTATCCCGGCTATACCTCCTACGCCTCGCTTTCCGACCTGCCCTGGCGGTTTCCCGTCTTTCAGCAGATCGTCGACAGCCTTGACCGGCACGTCATGGCCTTCGCCGAGGACCTGGCCTTGGACCTGGACGGTCGCGCCCTTGCGCTTGAAGACATCTGGATCAACATCCTGCCCGAGGGTGGCACTCATTCCAGCCATATCCACCCGCACTCGGTGATCTCGGGGACAACCTATGTCTCCATGCCCGACGGGGCCTCGGCCCTCAAGCTGGAAGACCCCCGATCGGCGCGCCTGATGGCCGCCCCACCCCGCCGCAAGGACGCGCGGGAGGACCTGCGCACCTTCGTTTACGTCGCGCCGCACGTGGGCGACGTCCTGATGTGGGAAAGCTGGCTGCGCCACGAGGTGCCCATGAACATGGCCGAGGACGAGCGGATTTCCGTCAGTTTTAACTACAAGTGGGCGTAATTTCCGCACCGGACTGAAAGGCTTTCGAAACCGTTGGCGTTGCAAAACGGGGTCGAATTCAGCGATCGGGGGCGGCCAGAATGGCGCGGCGTTTCTTGGGGGTGTTTCTGGCCTGTCTGGGCACGCAGTCGGCGGCGGAGTTACAATCGCTGTTTCCCCGTCAGGGCGGGGCCCCGGCGGTACAGTCCGCCCCCGGCAGCCTCTACCCCGGGGCCGGTGCAGGGCTGTTCCGTGCCGTGGCACGCAAGCCTGCGCCCCATCCGGCCCCGTCGGGCCGACCCGATGGACGGATCCCACGGCTTTTGTCCCTGATCGCGCGGGCCGAGGCAGGGGCGGCGGCGTACGATGCGGTTCAGCACGGCGCGCGCGTGCCACCACCCGCCGCGCCGATCACGCTGACCCTCGGCCAGATCGACACCTGGATCGCGGCAACCCCCGGCCAATCCCATGCCATCGGGCGCTACCAGTTCATCCCAGATACGCTGCGCAGGCTTGTCCGGGCCGAGGGATTGCCGCCGGAGACGGTCTTTACAACCGAGGTGCAGGACCGCCTAGCCATGGTTCTGCTGGACGAAGCGGGGCTGGCTGATTTCCAGACCGGCGCCCTGCCCCGCGAGGATTTCATGCGTAACCTCGCTCGCATCTGGGCGGGGCTGCCCCTTCCCGACGGCCAATCCTACTACGAAGGCTACGCAGGCAACCGCGCCACCATGACCTGGGCCGATTTCGAGGGCGGCATGGCCCGGATCTGGCCGGGGGCAGGATAAGGAAAACCCCCGCCGGCTTCCCGGCGGGGGTGTCAATTTTTTCGACCGCGGGCGACCGCAATTGACTGCGTCAATCGCTTACCAGTCCTCGCGGGCGACGGTCCGGGTCTTGACCGGCAACTTCATCGCGGCCAGGCGCAGCGCCTCGCGCGCGATGGAGTCGCTGACGCCATCAATCTCGAACATCACCCGGCCGGGCTTGACCTTGCAAACCCAGCGATCCACCGAGCCCTTGCCCTTGCCCATACGGACCTCGATCGGCTTGGCCGAGACCGGGGTGTCGGGGAAGATGCGAATCCAGACGCGGCCCTGACGCTTCATGTGGCGCGTCATGGCACGACGCGCGGCCTCGATCTGGCGGGCGCTGACGCGCTGCGGTTCCACCGCCTTGAGCCCGAAGGTGCCGAAGTTCAGGTCGGACCCGCCCTTGGCTTCGCCGCGAATGCGGCCCTTGTGCATCTTGCGGAATTTTGTGCGCTTTGGCTGAAGCATGTCTCAGATCTCCCTAGCGACGGCCGCCGGCGCCGCGCGGGGCGGGGCCGTCTTGCAGCTCTTGTTGCTTGCGATCGCGCGCGGAGGGGTCATGCTCCATGATCTCACCCTTGAAGATCCAGACCTTGATGCCGATGATGCCGTAAGGCGTCGTGGCTTCGCTCTGCGCATAGTCGATGTCGGCCCGAAGGGTGTGCAGCGGCACGCTGCCCTCATGGTAGTACTCGGTCCGGGCGATCTCGGCCCCGCCGAGACGGCCGGCCATGTTCACGCGGATGCCGAGAGCCCCCATGCGCATGGCGTTCTGCACGGCCCGCTTGAGGGCGCGGCGGAACGAAACCCGGCGCTCGAGCTGCTGGGCGATGTTCTCGCCGACCAGCTGCGCGTCAAGCTCGGGCTTGCGCACCTCGACGATGTTCAGGTGCAGCTCGCTATCGGTCATCGCGGCAAGCTTCTTGCGCAGCGTCTCGATGTCCGCGCCCTTCTTGCCAATGATGACGCCGGGACGCGCGGTGTGGATCGTCACGCGGCACTTCTTGTGCGGCCGCTCGATGATCACGCGGGCGACACCGGCCTGCTTGCACTCTTTCTTGATGAACTCGCGGATCTTGATGTCCTCGAGCAGGAGATCGCCGTAGTCCTTGGTGTCGGCATACCAACGACTGTCCCAGGTGCGGTTGACCTGGAGGCGCATTCCGACGGGATTGACCTTGTTACCCATTAGGCTTGCTCCTCAACTTGACGCACCTTGATGGTGATTTCCGCAAACGGCTTCAGGATGCGGCCGAACCGGCCACGCGCCCGCGGACGGCCACGCTTCATGGTCAGGTTCTTGCCGACGAAAGCCTCGGCCACGACCAGTTCGTCGACGTCGAGATTGTGGTTGTTCTCGGCGTTGGCGATGGCGGACTGAAGGCACTTCTTGACGTCCTGGGCGATCCGCTTCTTGGAGAAGGTCAGATCGTTCAAAGCCGTCTCGACCTTCTTGCCACGGATCATGCCGGCGACGAGGTTCAGTTTCTGCGGGCTGGTACGAAGCATGCGGGTTTTGGCCATCGCTTCATTCTCTGCCACGCGGCGGGGGTTTTTGTCCTGGCCCATGACTATTTCCGCTTCGCTTTCTTGTCGGCCATATGCCCGTAGTAGGTACGGGTCGGCGAATATTCACCGAACTTCTGACCGATCATGTCCTCGGTTACGTTCACGGGAACGTGCTTGCGGCCGTTGTAGACGCCGAACGTCAGGCCCACGAACTGGGGCAGGATCGTCGAGCGGCGCGACCAGATCTTGATCACATCGTTGCGGCCGGATTCCCGGGCAGCTTCGGCTTTCTTGAGCACGAAGCTGTCGACAAACGGGCCTTTCCATACAGAGCGAGACATATCCTAGCGCCCTTTCTTCTTGGCGTGACGCGAGCGCAGGATCATCCGCTGCGACGCCTTGTTCGTGTTGCGGGTGCGCTTGCCCTTGGTGGGCTTGCCCCAGGGCGAAACGGGGTGGCGACCACCGGACGTCCGGCCCTCACCACCACCATGGGGATGGTCGATCGGGTTCATGACGACACCGCGGACCGAGGGGCGCTTGCCCAGGTGGCGATTGCGCCCGGCTTTGCCGATGTTCTGGTTGGTCTTGTCCGGGTTCGAGACAGCGCCGACCGTGGCCTTACATTCCTGGCGAACCATGCGCAGCTCGCCCGAAGACAGGCGGATCTGGGCATAGCCGCCATCGCGGCCGACGAACTGGGCGTAGGTGCCCGCGGCCCGCGCGATCTGCCCGCCCTTGCCGGGCTTGAGCTCGATGTTGTGGACGATCGTACCGATCGGCATGCCGCTGAAGGGCATCGCGTTGCCGGGCTTGATGTCAGCCTTGGCGCTGGCGATCACCTTGTCGCCCACGGCCATGCGCTGCGGCGCGAGGATATAGGCCTGTTCACCGTCGGTGTACTGGATGAGCGCGATGAAGGCGGTGCGGTTCGGGTCATATTCGATGCGCACGACGACGGCTTCGACGTCAAACTTGTTGCGCTTGAAATCCACGATCCGGTAGAGGCGCTTGGCCCCGCCGCCGCGCCGACGCGCGGTAATCCGTCCGGTGTTGTTCCGGCCACCCTTTTTGGTCAACCCCTCGGTGAGGGACTTGACGGGGCGACCTTTCCAAAGCTCCGAACGGTCGATCAGAACCAGCCCACGCTGGCCCGGCGAAGTCGGATTGTACGACTTGAGTGCCATGTTTACTGACTTTCCGTTGCTTTGCGGCCCGGTCATGGGCCTATGGTGTCAAGGGCCCCGAAGGTCCCCGGTTCGATGGAGGCTTACAGCGCCTCCTTGCGAAAAGGCCGAGCCCCGGACGGATCCGGGGCTCGGCGGATGATGCCCCCTATTAGAGGCCGGTTGTCACGTCAATGGTGTTGCCCTCTTCGAGGGTGACATAGGCCTTCTTGACGTCATTGCGGCGGCCGGGCTGACCGCGGAACCGCTTGGCCTTGCCCTTGGTGATGGTGGTGTTCACCGCCTTGACCTTCACGCCAAAGAGGCTTTCGACGGCCTCCTTGATCTGCGGCTTGTTGGCGTTGATGGCCACCTCGAAGACCACGGCCCCGGCTTCCGAGGCCATGGTGGACTTCTCGGTGATGACCGGCTTGCGGATCACGTCGTAATGTTCTGCCTTGACACTCATTTCAGGCGAGCCTCCAGAGCTTCGACACCCGCCTTGGTCAGGACCAGCGTATCCGACTTGAGGATGTCGTAGACGTTGGCGCCCATCGAGGGCAGCACGTCAAGGTTGGTGAGGTTGCGCGCGGCCTTGGCGAACCCTTCGTTCACCTCGGCGCCGTCGATGACCAGCGCCCGCTTCCAGCCCAGGGCGTTGACCTGCTTGGCCAGCGCCGCGGTCTTGCCTTCGGCCTCGGCCGCATCCAGCACGACAAGTTCGCCGGCCTTCACCTTGGCGGAGAGGGCGTGCTTGAGACCCAGCTTGCGGAACTTCTTGGTCAGTTCATGGCCGTGGCTACGCGGGGTCGGGCCCTTGTAGATACCACCCTTGCGGAAGATCGGCGCGTTGCGGTCGCCGTGGCGTGCGCCACCGGTGCCCTTCTGGCGATAGATCTTCTTGCTGGAATAGCTGGTTTCCGAGCGGGTCTTGACCTTGTGCGTGCCAGCCTGCGCGTTGTTGCGCTGCCAGCGCACCACGCGGTGCAGGATGTCGGCACGCGGTTCCAGCCCGAAGACATCCTCGGAGAGCTCCACGGAGCCGGCCTTGCCACCGTCCAGTTTGATCGCGTCAGCTTTCATCGGATTCGCCTCCTTCCGGCGCGGAGTCTTCGGCTTCGGCGGCCTCCATGGCGGCCTGTTCGGCCTCGGCGGCGGCCTGCGCGGCGGCTTCTTCCTCGGCCGCGGCCTGTGCGGCGGCTTCCTCGGCCAGACGTTCGGCTTCACGGGCGGCGGACTTCAGTGCAGCGGGGAAGATCACGTTCTCGGGCATCGGCTTCTTGACCGCGTCCTTGATGGTGACCCAGCCGCCCTTGGAGCCCGGCACCGCGCCCTTGACCATGATCAGGCCCCGGTCGCTGTCAGTCCTGACCACCTGCAGGTTCTGCGTGGTCACCTTTGCGGCCCCCATATGACCGGCCATCTTCTTGCCCTTGAACACCTTGCCGGGGTCCTGGCACTGGCCAGTCGACCCATGGGCGCGGTGCGCGATCGACACACCGTGCGTGGCCTCCAGGCCGCGGAAATTGTGCCGCTTCATGCCGCCGGCAAAGCCTTTACCGATCGAGGTGCCGCTAACGTCCACGAACTGACCCTCGAAGTAATGACTGGCGATGATTTCCTCGCCGACATTGATCAGGTTGTCGGGATCGACGCGGAACTCGGCGACCTTCCGCTTCGGCTCTACCTTGGCCTTGGCGAAGTGGCCGCGCATCGGCGCGGATGTCCGCTTGGCCTTGGCCAGACCGGCGCCAAGCTGAACGGCGCTGTAGCCATCCTTCTCGGCGGTCCGCTGGGCCACGACCTGCAGCGTGTCTAGTTGAAGAACGGTCACAGGAACCTGCCGACCGTCTTCTTGGAAGATGCGGGTCATCCCGACCTTCTTTGCGATAACACCAGAGCGCAACATGTCTGATTGCCCCCCTTAAACCTTGATCTCGACATCCACGCCGGCCGCGAGGTCGAGCTTCATCAGCGCGTCCACGGTCTGCGGGGTCGGGTCCACGATGTCGAGCAGACGCTTGTGCGTGCGGATCTCGAACTGGTCGCGGGATTTCTTGTCAACGTGAGGTCCCCGCAGAACGGTGAACTTCTCGCTCTTGTTCGGAAGCGGGATCGGACCCCGAACCGACGCACCGGTGCGCTTGGCCGTGCTCACGATTTCCTGGGTGCTGGCGTCCAGCACGCGGTAATCGAAGGCCTTGAGCCGGATGCGGATGTTTTGGCTCTGAATTGCCATTTTCGCGCCCTCTTAGGCTGAGGATCGAGAGGTGGAGCTCACGGGATTGCGCCCCCACGTCGGCCTCTGAATTGCAGGGGGGTGGACGCTGTGGTCCACCCCG
>JAVLCA010000026.1:0-33920 GCA_031581025.1 Salibaculum sp.
GTCACCTGCTTGCCGTCGCGCAGCTTGATGGCGTCCTTGCCGATCAGGTCGATCCGGCTGATGTGGCTGTCGAGGTTGACCCGCACGCAGGGCCAGTTCAGCCGCGCGGCCACCTGTTCGATATGGGTGGACTTGCCGGTGCCGTGATAGCCCTGGATCATGACCCGGCGGTTGTAGCCGAATCCGGCCAGGATCGCGAGCGTGGTGTCCGGGTCGAACTTGTAGGTCGAATCGATCTCCGGAACGCGCTCGCCGCGGTCGGCGAAGCCCTTCACCTTCATGTCGCTGTCGATTCCGAACACATCGCGAACCGAGATCTCCTCGGTCGGTTTGCTCATGGGATCAAGCGTGCCGTCGGCCATGGAGTGCGCTCCCTTGCAAAAACTCAGCGCCGGGATGCACCATATCGCGTAGGCCTGCAAGGGGCGCGGGATGTGACCCACCCGCACGGGCGGTCCAGGCCGGCCCGGGCGGGCCGAAAACGGGTTGCACCCTTCGCGGGGCTCGGTCTTGATATCGCCATGACGGAACGCGCCGATCTTGAAGCCATGCTGTCTCGGGTGGGTCTTGGGGACCGCGGCGCCTTCGAGTCGCTGTATCATGCGACCTCGGCGAAACTTTTCGGCGTCTGCCTGCGTGTCTTGAAGACCAGGTCCGACGCCGAGGATACCCTGCAGGAGGTTTACCTGCGGATCTGGGACGCCGCCGTGGGCTTTCGCCCCGGCCAGGCCAGCCCGATGAGCTGGATGATCACGATCGCCCGCAATCGCGCCATCGACAGGCTGCGGGCACGCAAGCCCGGCACCGAAAGCACGCAACGGGCCGATGGCACCGACCTGCTTGCGGACCTGGCCGACGATGCGCCGGGGCCCGAGCGCAGTGCCCTGGCGGCCGAGACCCGCGCACAGGTGTTGCGGTGCTTGGAGGAATTGCCCGAGGATCGGGCGACAGCCGTCCGCCGTGCCTATCTGAACGGGGACAGCTATGCCGATCTGGCGCGTCACTTCGATGTGCCGCTGAACACGATGAGAACCTGGCTGCGCCGCAGCCTTCTGAAACTGAGAGACTGCCTGTCGAGATGAGTGAGCAGACCCCATATGACGACGAGTCCGTGCTGGCCGCGGAATATGCGCTCGGTCTGCTCGAGGGGCCCGAGGCGCAGCTTGCGCAGGCGCGGATGGCCGAGGACCCGGACTTTGCCGACCTGGTCCGCGCCTGGGAGGCCGAGCTGGCCGGCATCGCCGAGGAGGTCACGCCGGTCGATCCGCCGCCCCGTGTTCTAACGGCGCTGCAACGCGACATCTTCGGCCATCAGGATCGCCCATGGTGGCAGAAGATCGGGCTGATCCCCTCGGTGGTCGGTGCGGCGGCGGCCGCGGTGTTGGTCCTGATCGCGGTCGAGTTCGGCATGGTTGACACCGGAGCGCCGCCCGTGGCCGACTACCGGGCCGATCTCGCCTCGGAGGACAGCGACCTTGTGGTCGCCGCGGCTTACCTCGAAGACACGGGTGAGCTTCTGGTCGATCGCCGCGTGGGGGCCGCGCGCCCCGACCGGGCGCTGGAGGTGTGGCTGATCCCCGAGGGTGCGGCGCCGATCTCGCTTGGGGTTTTGCCCGAGGACCGCCAGGCAGCGCTGTCGGTGCCGGAGGCGGTGCGGCCGCGCCTGGCCGAGGGCGCGGGGCTGGCGATCTCGGACGAACCGCCCGGCGGCTCGCCCACCGGCGCGCCCACCGGCGATGTGCTGGCCGTGGGTCCGATCACGGCCCTGTGACCGCGCCGCGGCACTTTTTTGCGAAACCGCTGAAACTTCCGGCAGGGGCCCTGCGTGGTTACGGGCATCTCCGGCGATCCTGCCGGGGTCACAAAAGACGAGGAGGACTGACCATGTCCAACAAGACCCTTTTTTCCGCCGCCGCTGCGCTGATCGTGGCATCCGCACCCATGGTCTGGGGCGAAGCCCATGAAACGGCCGAAAACCCCGCGGTCGGCGGGGCACCGATGATGGCCGACATGAACATCATCGAGAACGCTGTGAATTCGCCCATTCACACCACGCTGGTCGCCGCCGTGCAGGCTGCCGACCTTGTCGAGACGCTGCAGGGCCCGGGGCCGTTCACGGTCTTTGCACCGACCGATGCGGCCTTCGACATGATCACCGAGGAGTCGCTCAACGCGCTGCTGCAGCCGGAAGCCAAGGCGCAGCTCACCGAGATCCTGACCTGTCACGTGGTTGGCGCCGAGGCCTTCTCGGATGCCATAGGAGGCATGATCGCCGACGATAGCGGGGCCCATCCCGTGGAAACGCTGGGGGGCTGTACCCTCATGGCCGAGATGTCGGGGGATGACATTACCCTGACCGACGAGAACGACCGCACCGCGACCGTGACCATCGCCGACGTGGACCAGTCCAACGGCGTCATTCACGTGATCGACCGCGTGCTGTTGCCCCAGCAGTGACGGGTGGTGGCCGGGCGTTGACTCTCTCCCGGTCACAACCCTGTGCGCCACGCCGATCAAGGTCCCATCGGCGTGGCGCATCCCCTATCCTTGTCCGAGACCCCTGAAAGGAGGAATCGACATGAACCGCAGAGACTTTTCCGTTCTTGCCCTTGCATCGGCGCTGTTCGGCGTGCGCAAGGCTTCGGCCGCCGAGGGAGACTTCGACGTGACCCGCACCGAGGCCGAGTGGCGCGAGATGCTGTCCGACCTGGAGTATCGCGTAATGCGCGAGGACGGCACCGAGCCCGCCTATTCCAGCCCGCTGGACGCCAATTATGACCCGGGCCATTACCACTGCCGCGGCTGCGACCAGGCGCTCTATTCCAGCGAACACAAGTATGACAGCGGCACTGGCTGGCCCAGTTTCTGGCAGGCCCTGCCGGATGCCATTGCCACCAAGCCCGACCGCGGATTGCTGTTCGTGCGCACCGAATGCCACTGCGACCGCTGCGGCAGCCACCTGGGGCATATCTTCGACGACGGCCCCGATCCGACCGGCAAGCGCCATTGTCTCAATGGTGTGAGCCTCGTCTTCAAGCCGGCATGAAAACCGCTGACGCCGGGTGGTGACGGATCGTGAACAGTCATTTTCCGGGATGAGGGGGCGACCGTCCTCGTGTTGGGGCTACGATTCGGTGTAACGCTCGCGTCATACCGACGCTAGGCGACATGACCGTGAGACGACACAAGACGACAGGCCGGACACAGGGCGCGCGGGCGCGGCTGCTCGGCTTCGCCATTGTTGCGAGTTACGGCGCGGTCATGGGTTACTTGGCGGTGCTGCGCTTCAGCGACGGCGCTGTTGCTGCGCGCGGGCTGAGCCTTTACGAGGGCTGGATCGTCCTCGGCGGGGCGCTCGGGGGCATGGCCGCGCTAGGGCTGGCCGGAGACCGCGTGGGTCAGTCCGGGCCGGGGACCATGCCGGGCATCCTGGCCGGGTTGATCCGGGTCAGCCTGCTGGGCGCGATCATCGCGGGCACGCTGGCCCTGCCGGTCTACGGCACGATGTTTGCCCCCCTGACCCTGATCTTGACGCTGGCGACTTCGCCGGTGCTGGCGCTGTCCTGGGTGGCCTGCATGGGGGCGGTGCACCTGTGCATGGTGGCTTATCGCAGCGAACTTGACCCCGTCTTTACCCCGCTGCGGCTGACGCAGCCCGATTGACCCGACGCCCTGTCGGCCCGGGTGCGAGGGCACTTCGGCTGAGCATCAGTCCTTGAAGCTGCGGCTGGCCTTGATCTGGTCCCAGGCCCAGACGACCTCGGCCAGTTGTTCCTCCTGGCTGCGGTCGCCGCCGTTCATATCCGGGTGCAGGACCTTTATGAGCTTCTTGTAGACCGCGCGGATCTCGGACTTGGTCCAGTTGTCCTTGACGTCGAGGATCTCGACGGCCTTGCGCTCGGTCGGGGGCAGGCGGCGGCTGCCATCCACGGATTTGCCGGGGTTCTGCGTGGCGTTCTCGCCCAGCACCTGGTGCGGATCCTCGATACCCAGACGAGACCAGGCGCGTTGCTCGGCGGACTTCTTGAAGGATGTGGTGCCGCGTTCCCAGACGCGATCCTTCTGGGCCTGCTCTTCCATCTCGTCTTCGGTGGAGGTGTCGAAGAAGTTCCACTTGAGATTGTATTCGCGAACATGGTCCTTGCAGAACCAGTAGTAGTCGTCCAGCGTGTCGGGGCTCTTGGGGGCGCGGTACTTGCCCGCTTCCTCGCAGCCGGGATGTTCGCACACGCGGGTGGAGGTCTCGAAGGCCCCGGACATGCCCCGCCGCCCGCGCGGCTTTTTCTTCTTGGACGCCGACACCGAGATGTCGAAACCGAAAGGATCGTTCTTGCGCATACCATCCACCTTTCCGACTCGGAGCGCTGAGTGTAATCCCTGAGACCGGATATTGAAGGGGGGCGGCGAAAATTATGGGCCTTGAAATCGAGATTCGGTGCCGCCTGGACGCGGCTTTCGCCCCCGACAGGCTCGCGGTGATCAACGAAAGCCACCTGCACGCGGGTCATGCTGGCGACGACGGCAGCGGCGAAAGCCACTGGCGCGTCGAGATTGCCGCCCCCGCCCTGGCCGCGATGCCCCGGCTGGCCCGGCACCGGGCGGTGCACGCGGCGCTGGGGCCCGACATCATGGGGCGGATCCACGCGCTGTCGCTCAATATCCGCTGAGCCGCCCCGAAACGGAGGGCCGGTCGTCGCCCGCCCGGCCGACGTGCGCCGCTCCCTGCCGGCTTGCGGGGGCAAGCCCGGCAGGTTCGCCCCGCCCGCCGTCCCGGCGGGGTTCAGAGCCCGAGTTTGCTGGCCACGATCTCGTTCACGGCCTTGGGGTTGGCCTTGCCACCCGTGGCCTTCATTACCTGGCCGACGAACCAGCCGGCCAGTTTCGGGTTGGCCTGCGCCTTTTCCACCTGCGCGGGATTGGCGGCGATCACCTCGTCCACCGCGGCCTCGATGGCGCCTGTGTCGGTGACCTGTTTCATGCCGCGGTCTTGCACGATCTGCGCGGGGTCGCCGCCCTCGGTATAAACGATCTCGAAGAGGTCCTTGGCGATCTTGCCGGAAATGTCGCCCTTGCCGATCAGGTCGAGGACGCCGCCCAGCTGCGCTGGGCTGACCGGGCTGTCGGTGATCGCGCGCTCGTCCTTATTGAGGCGGCCGAACAGCTCGTTGATGACCCAGTTGGCGGCCTGCTTGCCATCCCGGCCTTCGGCGACGGCCTCGAAATAGGCCGCGTTCTCGTGTTCGGCGGTCAGAACGGCGGCGTCATAGTCGCTCAGACCGAAGTCCTGAACAAAGCGCGCCTTCTTGGCGTCGGGCAGTTCGGGCAGGTTGGCGGCGATCTCGTCCACCCAGGCCTGTTCGATTTCCAGCGGCAGTAGGTCGGGATCGGGGAAATAGCGGTAATCATGTGCCTCTTCCTTGGAGCGCATGGAGCGCGTCTCGCCCTTGTCGGGGTCGAAGAGACGGGTTTCCTGCACGACCGTGCCGCCATCCTCCAACAGGGCGATCTGGCGGCGCGCCTCGTAGTCGATGGCCTGTTGGATGAACCGCATGGAGTTCATGTTCTTGATTTCGCAGCGGGTGCCCAGGTGGCCGAAATCCTGGGTTTCCATGTAACGTTCGAAGTCGCCGGGGCGGCAGACGCTGACATTGACATCGGCGCGCAGGTTGCCCGACTGCATGTTGCCCTCGCAGGTGCCCAGGTAGCGCATGATCTGGCGCAGCTTGACGATATAGGCGGCGGCCTCTTCGGGGCCGCGGATGTCGGGGCGGCTGACGATTTCCATCAGGGCCACGCCGGTGCGGTTGAGATCCACGAAGGACATATGCGGGTCCATGTCGTGGATGGATTTGCCCGCGTCCTGTTCCAGGTGGATGCGTTCGATGCGCACCCGGCGCGCCGTCCCGTCGCCCAGTTCGACCAGTACCTCGCCCTCGCCCACCAGTGGATGGTAGAGTTGCGAAATCTGGTAGCCTTGCGGCAGGTCGGGGTAGAAGTAGTTCTTGCGGTCGAAGGCCGAGGCCAGGTTGATCTCGGCGCGCAGGCCCAGCCCGGTGCGCACGGCCTGGGCGACGCAGCCCTCGTTGATGACCGGCAGCATGCCCGGCATCCCGGCATCCACGAAAGCGACGTTGGAATTGGGCTCGGCCCCGAACCGCGTCGAGGCGCCGGAAAACAGCTTGGCCCGCGTGGCGACCTGGGCGTGGACCTCCATGCCGATCACCAGTTCCCAGTCACCGGTGGCGCCGGAGAGCGTCCTGGGCTTGGGGGCGTCATAGGTCAGGTCAAGCATCGCGGGGCCTCTTCAAGCTGATACGCAGCCCGTTTAGGTCAGCCGCGACAGGCTGGCAAGGGGGCGGGGCCCGGCTGGACCGGGCGCGGCCTAGAAGCGCAGCAGCGGGCGGCGGGTCGCCTTGATCAGGCTGACGGTCTGGCTGCCCTCCTCGCCCAGGGCCAGCGTGGCGCGGCGCAGCACCTCGATCCCTTCTTCCGAGGTCTCGGGCAGGGCGCTGGGCGCGATGGGTTCGCCCACGGTGACGACATAGGGCTGATCGGCCTTGTTCAGCGTCTCGTGGAACAGCGTGATATCCTTGAGCGAGGCATGCAGCACGTCGAAGAGGTAGAACAGCACCGAATTGCGCGCACGCATGTTCACCGGGATCACCGGCAGGTCGAACTTGCGCGCCAGCATCGCCGCCGAGGGCATCCAGGGGCGTTCGTGCAGTTGCAGCCCGCGCCGCTGCGCCAGCCGCCCCGAGGGGAACATGACGCCCAGACGTTCGTCGCGCACGGCCCGGCGCATGTAGGCCATGGTTTCGCGCGTCTTGCCGTGGCTGCGGCGGTCCTTGCGCCATTCGACCGGGGCGATCATGTCCTCCATCTGGGGCATGACCGACAGGATGTCCTTGTTTGCGAAATAGAAGGCATCAGGCCGGATCTTGGCCAGCAGCCCGTGCAGGATGATCCCGTCCGCGATCCCCGTGGGGTGGTTGGCGACGACCAGCGCGGGGCCTTTGGCGGGGATGTTGTCCAGCCCGCGGGCGGTGACATTGTCGCCCAGCAGGTGGAACATCTCGTCCATGATGGTAGCACTGGGCGCGTCGCGCAGGGCCGTCGCGATCTCGACGGTGCGCTCATACGACAGGGCCCGGTCCAAAACCTTGCGGGCCAATGCCGTGCCGGGTCGGTCAGCGAAAAGCCAGGGCGCGCGGTCCGCGATCAGCGGGTCGATACGGTCTTTCATGGCCTCAACCTTGAGCACTTGCGGGTGACGATTCCACGACATTCTAGCACACCGCGGCAATTCGGCGCGCTTTTGCCTGATTTTATACCGAAAGCAAGGAAAATGGATGCCGTGCGTGGGCAATCCCGGCCTGATCCAGCGCTGCGACCAGGGCTTCGGCGGGGGCGGGCAACTCGGGCGGCAGGCGATGCGGGCGCCCGGTGGTGTCGACGATGGTCAGGCGAAACCCCATGTCCATGCGCCGGTCGATGCGCAGGTGCTTGATCTCATCCGCCTCGATCACACCGTCGCGGCGGCCCGTCGTCCAGGTGATGCGGTCGGGGTGGATCGCCAGCCGAACCTGCCGATCGGTGATCCAGTCCAGCAGGGCGGGCAGGGCGAAAAGCCCGAAGAGCCCGGCCCAGATCAGTGCCAGGTCGATGGCCCAGACCGCCAGCGCCAGCCCGCCCCAGATCGCCGCCGTCAGCGCCAGGTTCAGCGGGCGCCGCCCGCGGCGCCGGAAACTGGCGATGGGCCTGTCGTCTGCCATGGCCTAGCCCTCAAGCATCCGCTGGACCATCTCGGCGCTGTCGCGCGACAGGTCGGGCTTGGCCGCGAGCTCCTGCAGCACCGCCTTGATACGGGCCTGCCGGTCCGCGTCGTAGCGCGGCCAGGTTTCAAACGCCGTGCTGAGCCGGGCAGCGGTCTGCGGATTGACCGCGTCAAGCCGCGCCAGCCAGTCGCCCAGCAGCCGGTAGCCCTTGCCTGACGGGTGGTGAAAGCCCGCGGCATTGGCCGAAAGACTGCCCAAGACCGCGCGGAACCGGTTGGGATTGCGCCATGTGAAATCGGGGTCGCGCGTCAGGGCCTCGGCCACATCGGCGGCGCGGTCGGGGGCGGCGCGGGCCACTTGCAGCCCGAACCACTTGTTCATCACAAGCCGGTCATGCTGCCACTGGTCGCGGAAGGTCTGCACCTGCGCTGCGCCCTTGCCGATGCTCAGCAGGCAGGCCAGCGCAGCCAACTGCTGGGTCATGGTGTCGGCCTGTGCGAATTGCGCCGCCGCCGCCGTGCCCCCGTCGAGCCGGCTGGTCAGCGCCAGCACGGCGTTGCCCAGGCTGCGCTTGCCCGCGCTTTCCGCGTCGGGGCGGAACGGGCCGGTCGGGGCCGTCTCGGCCAGCAGGCGGGGCAGGCTGTCCTGCATATGCTGCGCCATGGCCTGGGTCAGGGTCTCGACCGCGTCATGAATTGCTATGGGGTCGGGGGTCTCACCGCGTTCGAACAGCGCCTGGGCCAGGTCGTCCTGGCTGGGCAGGCCCAGCACCAGGGCGCGGAAGGCCGGGTCGAGCGCCGAGTCGCGCAGCATGGCCAGCACGGCATCCAGATAGGCGGTGTCGGGCGCCGTGCCCGCGCTGACCATGCGGCACAGCATGTCGCGGGCAAAGGCGCGCCCGGCCTCCCACTTGTTGAAGGGGTCGGTGTCATGGGCCATCAGCAGGGCGCGGGTGGCGTTGTCGGTCTCTTGCGACAGGATTACCGGGGCCGAGAAATCCCGCAGGATCGAGGGAACGGGCCGGGCCGACAGCCCTTCGAAGGCGAAGCTCTGGTGCGCTTGCGTCATTTCCAGAACGCGGGTGGGCAGCACCTCGTCTCCATCGCGGTTCAGCAGACCTATGGCAATGGGGATCACCTGCGGGTGCTTGTCGGGCTGGCCGGGGGTGGGCGGCGTGTGCTGTTCGAAGTGCAGGTGAAAGACACCGTCGCGCCACTCCTCGGTGACGGACAGGCGCGGCGTGCCGGCCTGCGTGTACCAGCGCTTGAACTGCGCCAGGTCGCGGCCGGTGGCCGCCTCAAAAACGGCCAGCCAATCTTCGATCGTGCAGGCCTGGCCGTCGTGACGCGCGAAGTAGAGGTCGAGCGCCCGGTAATACGCCGCGTCCCCGACCAGCCGCTTGAGCATGCCGATCACCTCGGCGCCCTTTTCATAAACGGTGGCGGTGTAGAAGTTGTTGATCTCGATATAGCTTTCGGGCCGCACCGGGTGGGCCAGCGGGCCGGTGTCCTCGCGGAACTGGCGCGCGCGCAGGGCGATCACGTCGTCGATCCGCTTGACGGCGTGGCTGCGCATGTCGCCGGTGAACTGCTGGTCGCGGAACACCGTCAGACCCTCCTTGAGGCACAACTGGAACCAGTCGCGGCAGGTGATGCGGTTGCCCGTCCAGTTGTGGAAATACTCATGCGCGATGATCGCCTCGATCCGCTCGAAATCGGCATCGGTGCTGGTGTCGGGGCTGGCCAGCACGCAGGAGGAGTTGAAGATGTTCAGGCCCTTGTTTTCCATCGCGCCCATGTTGAAATCGTCGACGGCCACGATGTTGAAGACGTCGAGATCGTATTCGCGGCCATAGGTCCTTTCATCCCAGGCCATCGCGGCCTTGAGCGCCTCCATGCCCCAGGCGCATTTGCCCTCGTCCCCCGGCCGGACCCAGAGGTTGAGGGCCACGTCGCGGCCCGACCGGGTGCTGAAACGGTCGGAATGGGCCACCAGATCTCCCGCCACCAGCGCGAAGAGGTAGGCCGGTTTCGGCCAGGGGTCGTGCCATTCCGCCCAGCCCGCGCCGCTGCAGGTCGGGTTGCCGTTGGACAGCATGACAGCCGCGTCGCCCTCGATGCGCACGGTGAAGGGGGCCATGACGTCGGGCCGGTCGGGGTAGTAGGTGATGCGGCGAAACTCCTCGGCCTCGCACTGGGTGCAGAACATCGCGTTGGACAGGTACAGCCCTTCCAAGGCGGTATTGGCGGCCGGGTCGATCTCGACCTCGGCCTCCCAGGTGAAGGGTGCGTCGGGCACGGGGCAGCTCAACCCGGTTTCCGTCACCTCGGGACGGACCGCGGCCCCGTCGATGCGCGCCCATTTCAGGTCCAGCCCCGCGCCATCCAGCACGAAAGGACCGGGCGCGGCGCGGTTGGGACGGAACCGGATGCGCGATATGACCCGCGTGGCCTGCGGGTCCAGCCGGAACGTCAGGTGCACCTCGTCCACGTGATAGCCGAAGGGGCGATAGTCGTGCAGGCGGATGGCCTGGGGGGCGGCGTCCTTCATGGTCTCTCCTGTCTGGGGCAGGGGGCAGACTAGGCGCGCCCCGTCGGGCCGACAAGCCTTGGCGGGCGCGCGCGCCGCGTTATATGCCGCGTCATGTATGTGGTCTGGTTCAAACGGGATCTGCGCGTCAGCGATCACGCGCCACTGTCTGCGGTGCCCGAGGGCGCGCCGGTGCTGCCGCTATATGTGGTCGAGCCGGACTATTGGGCGGGGCCGGATGCCTCGGGGCGGCAGTGGGGTTTCACCGCCGAGTGTCTGGACGCGCTCGGCGCCGATCTGGCGCGTCTGGGCGCGCCGCTTTGCTTGAGAACCGGCGACGTGGTTGCGGTGCTCGAAGACCTGCACCGCCAGCGCCCGATCACGGCGCTGCTCAGCCACGAGGAAACCGGCAACGGGTGGACCTTCGCGCGCGACCGCCGCGTGGCCGACTGGGCGCAGGCCGCGGGCGTGCCCTGGCGCGAATTTCCGCAATCCGCCGTGGTGCGGCGGCTGGGCACGCGTGATCGCTGGGCGTCGCGCCGCGAGGCGGTGATGCGCGCCGATGTGATTGCCGCGCCGACGCGGCTGTCCGGGGTCGCGGGGCCCTCCGACCCCCTGCCAAGTGCCGCCGACCTGGGATCGCCGCCCGATCCCTGCCCGGGGCGCCAGCCCGGCGGGCGCCCGGCTGCGCTGGACCTGCTGGACAGCTTTCTGACCGCGCGCGGGCAGGACTATCGCCGCGCCATGTCCTCGCCGCTGGCGGGGGCCGAGGCCTGTTCGCGCCTCTCGCCGCATTTCGCGCTGGGCACCCTGACCCCGCGCGAGGCGGTGCAGGCCACCGCGCGCCGGCAATCGCAGGTCCGCGCGGCCGGGCGCCGCGACGGCTGGGCGGGGTCCTTGAAATCGTTTCAAAGCCGCCTGGCTTGGCGCGATCACTTCATGCAAAAGCTGGAGGATGAGCCTGCGCTGGAGTGGCACTGCCTGCATTCCGCCTACGAGGGCCTGCGCGGCGACGATCCCGACGTGCGCGCCGCCTGGGCCGAGGGGCGCACCGGCCTGCCCTTCGTCGATGCCTGCATGCGGTCGCTGATCCACACGGGCTGGCTGAATTTCCGCATGCGGTCGATGGTCATGGCGGTGGCCTCCTATCACTTGTGGCTGGACTGGCGGGCCACCGGGGAACACCTGGCGCGGCTCTTCACCGACTATGAACCAGGAATCCACTGGTCCCAGGTGCAGATGCAGTCGGGGACGACAGGCATGAACACCCTGCGCATCTACAACCCCGTCAAGCAGGGCCACGACCAGGACCCGACCGGCGCCTTCACGCGGGCCTGGGTACCGGAACTGGCCCCGGTGCCGGATGCCCTGTTGCAGGAACCCTGGCGCTGGGAGGGGGCAGGCCGGCTGGATTACCCCGCGCCCGTGGTCGATGTCGCGCAGGCGGCGCGGGCCGCGCGCGAAAAGGTCTGGGCGGTGCGCCAGGGCGCAGCCTTCCGCGGCGAGGCCATGCGGATCGTGGACAAGCACGCCAGCCGCAAGGACCGCGCCGGGCGCTTCGTCAATGACCGCGCCCCGCGCCGCAAACAGGCCAAATCCGACGCACGCCAGATGAAGCTGGACCTGTGATGGCCCGTATGCGCCGCAAGTCGGACCTGCCGCAAAAGACCTGCGCCAGTTGCGGGCAGCCTTTCAGCTGGCGCCGCAAATGGGCCAAGGATTGGGATAACGTGCGCTATTGCTCGCAACGCTGCCGCCGCGCGGGCAAGGTCATCAAGGGGCAAGCCTGACGGGCAGCCGCGCCGTGCCGCGCAGGCCCAGCCGCTTGAGCATCGGCAGACCCTCGGCCGGTTCGGTCAACTGCGCATCGGGGAAGCGGTCGAAAAGCGCGCGGGTGGCGATCTGTGCCTCGGTCCGGGCCAGTTGCATCCCCATGCAGATATGGCTGCCATAGCCGAAGCCGATGTGCCGGTTGGGCTTGCGGTCGGCCTCGAAGGCATGCGGGCAGGGGGCCTGTGCGCCGTCGCGGTTGGCGGCGATCAGCAATGGGACGACCCGGTCGCCGCGTTGCAGGGCCTGCCCGCCCAGCGTCACGGGCCGGGTGACGTGAAAGGCATTGGTGAACATCACCGGGGAATGAAACCGCATGACCTCTTCGATGAAGCGCGGCCAGGCCTCGGGCCGGGCCTGGAGATCGGCGCGCAGGTCGGGCGCCTGCAGCAGGGTCGAGATGGCGTTGCCGATCAGATGCGTCGTGGTGTCGAAGCCCCCGATGAACAGCGCGACGACCATGGCCAGCAATTCATCGTCCGAGAGGGTCTCGGGATCGCCGTCATGCACCTGCACCAGGTCGCCGATCAGCCCCTCACGCCCGCCCGCTTGGCGTATCCGCTCGAAATCCGCGCGGAAGTGGCGCGACAGGCGCCACAGCCCCGGCACCGCGCGGAAGAACCCCGGCACGCTGGCCACCGATCCCACGGGCGTGACCCAGCGGATCACCCGCGCGCGGTCGGCCTCGGGAATGCCCAGCACCTCGCAGATGGCCAGCAGCGGAAGGCGGCGATTGTAGTGCGTCACAAGATCGACCGGCCAGTCGGTGGGCAAGGCGTCCAGCAGCGTTTCGACGATCTGTTCCAGCTTGGGGCGCACCCGGTCGATGCCGATGCTGGAAAAGCCCGGTGCCGCCAGGCGCCGCAGCCGGGCATGTTCCGCGCCGTCCAGCATGGTGACATTGCGAAACAGCGGGTGGATGAAGCGCGGCGCCCACCAGAAGAACCGCTCGGGCGGCGGGTTTCCGGCCGTCACGGGATTGCGGCAGAAGGTGTCGGCATCGCCCAGCACCTGGTGGCTGTCGGCATGGGTCGTGGTGGCCCAGACCGGGCCGAGAATCGGCAGCTTCAAGCGGACCAGCCGCCCCTGCCGCTGCAAGTCGTCGATCAGCGGTGCCGGGTCCCGCAAGACCTCCTGGGCATGAAGATCGGGTTTCATGGTCGTGCCGCCCTCACGTCTTCGTTGCCTGCGGCCAGTCTGCCGGGTCTGTCATCCGGCCTGTGCGCTGGCGCAGGGTCGCGCGGCTTTGCAACCGCGACCTATGACCATATCTACAGTCTAGAACAATGGGGATAAAGACATGGCTCGACCGGTCGTCGGCATCATCGGCAATGCGCACCTGATCAACGACGAGTACCCGGCCCATGCGGCGGGGACGATGAACTCGACCGCCGTGTCGCAGGTGGCCGATTGCCTGCCGCTGATCATCCCGCCCGATCCGGGGCTGGTCCGGGTGGAGGACCTGCTGGACACCTGCGACGGCTTCCTGTTGACCGGGGGGCGGCCGAATGTCCACCCCGAGGAATACGGCGAACCCGAGACCGAGGCCCATGGCACCTTCGACCGGGGCCGCGACGCCATCGCCCTGCCGCTGGTGCGCGCCTGCGTCGAGCGGGGCCAGCCCGTCATGGGCCTTTGCCGCGGCTTTCAAGAGGTCAACGTTGCCATGGGCGGCACGCTGCACCCGGAAATCCGCGACCTGCCCGGGCGCGACAATCACCGCATGCCGCCCGACGGCACGCTGGAGGAGAAATTCGCCCTGCGCCACATCGTGACACTGAGCGAGGCCGGCCCTTTTGCACGGCTTTTCGGCGCGCAGCAGGTGTTGACGAACACGCTGCACGGGCAGGGGATCAAGGCGCCGGGCGGACGGATCGTCATCGACGGGCATGCCCCCGACGGCACGCCCGAGGCGCTCTATGTCCGCGATGCGCCGGGCTTCACGCTCTCGGTCCAGTGGCACCCGGAATGGAACGCCGACCAGGACCCGGTCTCGCGTCCGCTCTTCGAGGCCTTCGGCGCGGCCTGTCGCGCCTGGGCGGGCCAGGCCCGCCCGGCGTTGCCCACCGCGTAGGGGGCAAATCGGTCGTGCCGCCTGCGCCCGGGGCCGCCAGCCGATCCACCTCGCCGGGCTTGTCGTTGCCGCCGGGAAGTCGGACGTCGGGTTGTTTCTCGGTAGCCATGGGTCCCCGGTGTCCATGGTGCCTCGACAGTGCGGGACGCAAATGGGATACCGCGGCAATTGCACCGTCCATCTCGCGAGGACCGATATGCCCCGATCTGCCCGTCGATATCTGCCACGCGCGCCGAGGGCCGCGCCCGGCCCGCTTCCGATGGGACGTGGCAGACCTGCCATGCGATCGGGCGCCACGGCATGAGCCCGCTGCGCTGGATCGACATACCGCCGGTCTGGCTTGCGCTTGCCCTGGCCGCGGCCTGGCGGTCGGGCCAGTGGCGGCCCTTCGGCCTGACATTCGGTGGTGACTGGATCGGCCTGCCCGGCGGACTGCTGCTGGGGGCGGGGCTGGTGCTCATGGCCCTGGCCGTGGCCGAAATGCGGCGCCAGAAGACCACGGTGATTCCGCACATGGAGGCCGAACGGCTGGTGCAGACGGGCATTTTCAAGCGCACGCGCAACCCCATCTACCTCGGCGACGTTCTGGTGCTGGCGGGGTTGATCCTTTATTGGGACGTGCCCGTGGCGCTGCCGCTGGTGCCGGTTTTCGTCTGGATCATCGAGCGCCGCTTCATTCTGCCCGAGGAAAAACGCCTGCGCCGCAAGTTCCGGCAGGACTTCTTCCGCTACACCCAGAAAACCCGCCGTTGGCTGTGACGGGTGAGGCGAATTGTCGGAAATGGAACGGCCGTGCCGCATCGGCTTGAGAAATTTTGTTGCGCGCGATAGGCACAGGTGACTGCCTTAAGGAAAAGGGGGATTGGCCCGTGAAAATCGGTGCACCTAAGGAAATCATGGAGGGCGAGAACCGGGTCGCGATGACCCCGGCCTCGGCCAAGGACCTGCAAAAGCTCGGTTATGACTGCGTGATCGAAACCAAGGCCGGGGCGGCCGCAGGCTATGCGGACGCGGACTACAAGGAGGCCGGGGTCGAGGTCGTCAAAACCGGCGCCGCCCTGTGGAAAGCCGCGGACATCGTGGCCAAGGTCCGCATTCCGACAGAGGCGGAACTCAAGCGCCTGCGCGAGGGGCAGACGCTGATTTCCTTCTTCAATCCCGCCGAGAACGAGCAGGGCCTTGAACTGGCGCGCTCGAAGGGCGCGAACGTGATCGCCATGGAGATGGTGCCGCGGATCAGCCGCGCGCAGAAGATGGACGCCCTGTCTTCCATGGCCAATGTCGCGGGCTACCGCGCGGTGATGGAGGCCGGCAACAACTTCGGGCGTTTCTTCACCGGCCAGATCACGGCGGCGGGCAAGGTGCCGCCGGCCAAGGTGCTGGTCGTGGGGGCCGGTGTCGCCGGTCTGGCGGCCATCGGCGCCTCGACCTCGCTTGGTGCTGTCACCCATGCCTTCGACGTGCGCCCCGAGGTGGCCGAACAGGTCGAGTCCATGGGCGCCGAGTTCGTCTTTCTCGATTTCGAGGAAGAGCAGCAGGACGGCGCGGCCAGTGGCGGCTATGCCGCCCCCTCCAGCCCGGAATTCCGCGAGGCGCAGCTGGCCAAGTTCCGCGAGCTTGCCCCGGAGATGGACATCGTCATCACCACAGCCCTGATCCCGGGCCGCGAGGCGCCCAAGCTGTGGACCGAGGACATGGTCAAGGCCATGAAGCCGGGGTCCGTCATCGTCGACCTGGCCGCCGAGCGCGGCGGCAACGTCGAGGGCACGGTGAAGGACGAAAAGGTCGTCACCGACAACGGTGTCACGATCATCGGCTACACCGACTTCCCCAGCCGCATGGCAACGCAGAGCTCCAACCTCTACGCCACCAACATCCGCCACATGATGACCGACTTGACCCCCGAAAAGGATGGCCAGGTCGCGCATGACATGGAGGATGATGTGATCCGCGGCGCCACCGTGACCCATGGCGGCGAGATCACCTATCCGCCGCCCCCGCCCAAGGTGCAGGCCATCGCGGCGCAGAAGAAACCCGAGGTCAAGGAGCCGACCCCGGAGGAAAAGCGCGCCGCCGAGGTCGCCGCCTTCAAGGCGCAGACGCGCAACCAGGTCACCCTGCTGGGTACCGGCGGGGCGCTGATCCTGCTGGCGGGCCTCTATGCGCCGGCCAGCTTCATGCAGCACTTCATCGTCTTCGTGCTGGCGGTCTTCGTGGGCTTCCAGGTGATCTGGGGCGTGGCGCATTCGCTGCACACGCCGCTGATGGCCGTGACCAACGCGATCTCGTCGATCATCATCCTGGGCGCGCTGATGCAGGTCGGCGCGGGCAGTTGGCTGGTGATCCTGCTGGCGGCGGTCTCGATCTTCATGGCCGGGATCAACATCTTCGGCGGTTTCCTCGTCACCCGGCGCATGCTCGCCATGTTCCAGAAATCCTGAAGGGGAGCGGACAATGGACTTCGGATTCACCATCGCGGCCTATGCGGTCGCCGCTGTTCTCTTCATTCTCAGCCTGGGCGGGCTGTCGGGCCAGGAAAGCGCCAAGCGCGCGGTCTGGTACGGCATCGCGGGCATGGCGCTGGCCATCGTGGCCACGCTGATCGGACCGGGGGCGGGCTTCTGGCTGCTTTCGCTGGTGCTGATCGGCGCGGGCGGCGCGATCGGCGTCTATGTCGCACAGCGCGTGCAGATGACCGAGATGCCCCAGCTTGTCGCCGCCATGCATTCTCTGGTGGGCCTTGCGGCGGTCTTCGTGGGCTTCAACGCGCATTTCGAGATCGGCCGCGTGGCCGCGGCCTATGCCGCCGTCGACCTGCCCTTCCCGCAGCCCGAGTACGGCGCGCTGGCGGGCGCGGCCAAAGAAACGGCCGAGGGCTTCCGCGGCTTCGCCGCCATCGTCGCCAAGAAGACGGCTGTCGAGGTCAATATTCTGCGGGTCGAACTCTACCTCGGCATCCTGATCGGGGCGGTGACCTTCACCGGCTCGGTCATTGCCTTCGGCAAGCTGGCGGGCAAGGTTTCCTCGAAGGCCGAGAAACTGCCCGGCGGGCACATGCTCAATGCGGGCGCCGCGCTGATCGCGGTGATCTGCCTGGTGTGGTATCTCAACACCGGCGGGCTGCTGTCGCTGGTCATCATGACGCTGGCCGCGCTCTTCGTGGGCTATCATCTGATCATGGGGATCGGCGGCGCCGACATGCCCGTCGTCGTCTCGATGCTCAACTCCTACTCGGGCTGGGCGGCCGCCGCGATCGGCTTCAGCCTCGGCAACGACCTGTTGATCGTGGTGGGCGCGCTTGTGGGCTCCTCGGGGGCGATCCTGTCCTACATCATGTGCAAGGCCATGAACCGATCCTTCATCAGCGTCATCCTGGGCGGCTTCGGCGGCCCAGCGGGCGCACAGATGGAGGTCGAGGGCGAGCAGATCGCCATCGAGGCCGAAGGTGTGGCCGCGGCCCTAGACGAGGCCGACAGCGTCATCATCGTGCCCGGTTACGGCATGGCCGTGGCGCAGGCGCAGAACGCCGTCAGCGATCTGACCCGCAAGCTGCGCGGCAAGGGCAAGGATGTGCGCTTTGCCATCCACCCCGTCGCCGGGCGGCTGCCGGGGCACATGAACGTGCTTCTGGCCGAGGCCAAGGTGCCCTATGACATCGTGCTGGAGATGGACGAGATCAACGAGGATTTCCCCGAGACGGACGTTGTCATCGTGATCGGGTCGAACGACATCGTGAATCCCGCCGCGCAGGACGACCCCAACAGCCCCATCGCCGGGATGCCGGTGCTGGAGGTCTGGAAGGCGAAGCAGGTCTTCGTCTCGAAGCGCGGCCAGGGCACGGGCTATTCCGGGATCGAGAACCCGCTGTTCTTCAAGGAGAACACGCGTATGTTCTACGGTGATGCGAAGGGCTCGGTCGACAAGCTGCTGGGCCTGATCGACTAGGACCGCGCGCGAGGCCGATCATCAAGGGGCCGTCCTGCGGGTCGGCCCTTTCCTTTTGAGGCGGGGCCGGGGGGCTCGCTGGCCGTTCCGTCCGGCCGGGGTTGCGACTCGGGCCGGTGGGATGGCAGGCGCGTGTCATGGTCGATCAGGATGACGATACCGACGTCATGCCCCTTGTTGCCATCGGGGCGGCTCTGGTTGCGATCGGCGCCGCGCTTGCATCTGCGCGCCCACTGATCGGCATTCTGATCCTCGTGGGGGCGGTGGTGCTACTGGTTTTCGCCATTCTGCGCATCGTGCGCCGCCAGACGCCACGACAAGCGGCGCGTGGGACAGGACAGTCTGGCGCCTGGCTTTTGGCCACACTGGCGGGCATGATGCTATCGGGAGGTGGTGCGGCGCTCTCCGTGGTGCTCGATCCCATGACCGGCCTTGGCATCGCGCTCGGGGGTGGGGTGCTCTGCGGAGTCGGGGCTTGGCGGATGATTTTGGGCCGGGGATGATGGCCGTGTGCCAGCTCAGCTCCTGTCGGCTTGCCGCCATTCGCCGGGCGCCAGCGCGTCCAGCGCATGGGGGCCGATGCGCCAGCGCACCAGCCGCAACGTGGGAAAGCCGATATGGGCGGTCATGCGGCGGACCTGCCGGTTGCGCCCCTCGGTCAGGGTGATCTCGATCCAGCTGTCGGGCACCGATTTGCGAATCCGTACCGGCGGGTCGCGCGTCCAGATCGCAGGCGGGTTGATCCGGCTTGCCGTCGCGGGCCGTGTCGGCCCGTCCTTGAGTGTGACGCCGTGGCGCAGCGGCTCGAGGTCGGCCTCGGTCGGGACACCCTCGACCTGCACCAGATAGGTCTTGGACGTCTTGGACTTGGGGTCGGCGATGCGGGCCTGCTGGCGGCCGTCATCGGTCAGCAGCAACAACCCCTCGCTGTCGCGGTCCAGCCTTCCGGCGGGATAGACCCCGGCCGGCAGGCCAAAGCCCGACAGGGTCGGGCGTGTGGTCGGAGATTTCGCGTCCGTGAACTGGCACAGGACGCCCATGGGCTTGTTGAACAGGATCAGCATGGCACAGGTGATAACCGCTTGATCCGGGGCTGTCTGCCCCCTTGGGGTGCCGCCCGACCGCCACGGGGCGCGGCGCTGGCAGGGTGCGCGCCCCGTTTGTTTTCGACGAAAAGTCCGGGGGATATCAAGGCCTTCGGCGCACGCGGTGCCCGGTATACGGTCGTATCCATCTAACACATTGTTCTTGAAGGGTTTTGCCCTTTTCCATCGCGCGGCGCTGGCCTATGCTGCGGGCAGGCGACCCAGACAAGAAGCAGGACGACCATGACCGGACTCCAGGAACATCCCTTGCGCTTTGCGGTGGCCAATGAGCTGCACGCGCGGCCCTTTCCCCAGATCGAGGCGCCTTGCCGGGCGGCCTTCCTCGCGCTCAAGCCCGCCCAGAACGCGGCACAGCGCGATCGGGGGGCAGACCTTGCCCACCTCAAGGCGCTGCTGGATCGCTATGCCGCCCCGCACCCCGAAGAGGATGCGACGCACTACTTCGGCCAGATCGGCAAGTATCACCTGAAGTGGGAAAGCCACACCGAGTTCGTCACCTATACCATCTTCGGCGAGGGCGTGTCGGAAGCCCCCTTCGACGCGCGCACCTTCGCCGTCTTCCCCGAGGACTGGCTGGCGGCGGCCCCCGGCGTGCGCGTGACCTCGGCGCTGATCCGGGTCGAGGTGCAAGAGGGGGACGAGGGGATTCCCGAGAAGCTGGCCGACTGGTTCGTCGCCGACAGCCTGGCGGTGAGCCGGGTTCTGGATGATGCCGCCGTCACGGCGGCGGATTTTCGGATCGACCCCGGCGGACACATGCGCTTTGCCGTTTTCGCGCGGCGGCGCACGGGCGCGCGCCGCGTGGGCCGCGTGATTCAGCGGCTCTGCGAGATCGAGACCTACAAGGCCATGGCGATGCTCGGGTTTTTCAGTTCGAAGGATCTGTCGGGCAAGTTGGCGGGCCTGGACGGGCGGCTCAGTGCCCTGACGAGCGAGTTGAGCGGCGCAGGCTCGGGCGATACCGAAAGCACCCTGCGCCAGCTGCTGCAGGTCTCGGGCGAGTTGGAGGATCTCTCCACGGCCGCCGCGTTCCGCTTCGGGGCCACGGGCGCCTACGAGACCATTGTCAACCAGCGCCTGCAGGTGCTGCGCGAGGCGCGGTTCAACGGCCGGCAGACCTTCGCGGAATTCATGATGCGCCGGTTCGATCCGGCGATGCGGACCGTGGCCTCGACCAAGGACCGGCTGGAGGCAATGTCGGCCCGGGCGCTGCGGGCCTCTGACCTGTTGCGGACCCGCGTCGACGTGCAGCTGTCGCGCGAGAACAAGGTGTTGCTGGAAAGCATGGACCGTCGTGCCGACCTGCAATTGCGTCTGCAAAAGACGGTCGAGGGGCTGTCGGTGGTGGCGATCAGTTACTACGCCGTCAATCTGGTGCTTTTCCTGCTGGGGCCCTTGGGTGGGCAGGTGGGTCTGGACAAGCCCATGCTGGGGGCGCTGGTCACGCTGCCGGTGGTGGTCGCGGTCTGGGCGCTCGTGCAGCGAGTCCGCAAGACGATGGAGTGATCGGTCGCCCTAGCCGGTCCCGGCACGGTGGCAGGGCGGCGTGGCTGCGCCACGCAGGATGTCTCGGCGTCGCCGCCGGCGCCGCCTCGGGCCAGGGGCGCTGCCCCTCTGCTTTGCGGCATTCACCCCGGGATATTTGCGGCCAGAAGAGGCCCGGGCTTGTCATCGGGGTGGGGGCGTATCAGGTTTGCCGCAAACGAAGGAGAGGCCCGATGCCCGTCAAGAACCGATTTGCCGAGATGCTGCCCGAGATCACCGCCTGGCGGCGCGATCTGCACGAGAACCCCGAACTGATGTTCGACACCCATCGCACCGCCGGGATCGTGGCTGACAAGCTGCGCGCCTTCGGGTGCGACGAGGTGGTCGAGGCGGTGGGCCGGACCGGCGTCGTGGGCGTGATCAAGGGCCGCGAGACGGGGTCGGGCCGGGTGGTGGGCCTGCGTGCGGACATGGACGCCCTGCCCATCGAGGAACGGACGGGTGCGGCGCATGCCTCGACGGTGCCGGGCAGGATGCATGCCTGCGGGCATGACGGGCACACGGCCATGCTGCTGGGCGCGGCGTGCTATCTGGCCGAGACGCGCAATTTCGACGGCACGGTGGTGGTGATCTTCCAGCCCGCCGAAGAGGGCGGTGGCGGCGGCAAGGTCATGTGTGATGACGGGTTGATGACCCGCTGGGGCATCCAGGAGGTTTACGGTATGCACAACTGGCCGGGCCGGCCCGTGGGCAGCTTCGCGATCCGGGCGGGGGGCTTTTTTGCTGCGACCGACGAATTCGACATCACCATTACCGGCAAGGGCGGCCATGCGGCCAAGCCCCATGACACGGTGGATCCATCGGTGGTGGCCGCGCAGACCGTGCTGGCGCTGCAGACCATCGTGTCGCGCGCGGTCGATCCGGTGGAACAGGCGGTGGTCTCGGTCACGGCGATGGAGACCGCGAGCACGGCCTACAACGTGATCCCGCAGGAGGTGCGCCTGCGCGGCACGGTGCGCACGCTGGATCGCGCGGTGCGGGCCCAGGTCGAAGAGCGGCTGATCGAGATCGCCCAGCGCACGGCGGCGGTCTTTTGCGCGCGGGCCGAGGTGGTCTATCACAAGGGCTATCCGGTCATGGTCAATGCGCCCGAGCAGACGGACTTCGCGGCCGGCGTCGCGCGCGCGGTCGCGGGGCAATGCGATGAGGCGCCGCTGGTGATGGGGGCCGAGGATTTCGCCTATATGCTGGAGGAGCGGCCCGGTGCCTACATCCTAGTGGGCAATGGCGATACGGCCATGGTGCATCACCCGGAATACGATTTCAACGACGAGACGATCCCGGCGGGCTGTTCCTGGTGGGCCGGGATCGCCGAGCAGCGGATGCCGGTGTCCTGATGTGGGAGGAGCGTTACAGTGCCGAGGGCGACTACCTGTTCGGGCGTGCGCCTGCGGCCTTCCTGACGGAAAATCCCTGGCTCTGGCAGGGGATGGAAAGCGCGCTTTGCGTGGCCGATGGCGAGGGGCGCAACTCGGTCTTCCTGGCCGGGCAGGGGCTGGATGTCGCGGCCTTCGACGTGTCGCAGACCGCGGTGGACCGGGCCGAGGCGCTGGCCGCCGCGGCGGGCGTGCGGATCGACACGCGGGTCAGCGATTGGGCCGGTTTCGACTGGAATCGGCAATATGACCTGGTGGTCGGTATTTTCGTGCAGTTCATGGGCCCCGACGACAGGCCCGGCCAGTTCGCCGACATGGCCAGGGCCCTGCGCCCGGGCGGGCGGCTGGTGCTGCATGGCTATCGGCCCGAGCAGGTGGATTATGGCACTGGCGGGCCGCCAAGCCGGGACAACATGTATACCGAAGGCCTGCTGCGTGACGCCTTCCCCGGCTGGAAGATCGAACGGCTGGCCGGCTATGACCGCGACGTGGACGAGGGCCGTGGGCATTCGGGGCGGTCGGCCTTGATCGATTTCGTGGCGCGCGAACCGGGGTAGGGGCCTGCGGTCCGCCAGCCTGCTGTATCGCGCGCCACGGCGACGCGCGGCCGTCATTTGCTGGAGTGACGTGATGCGGAAGCAGCCCGGACGGGCCGTCTGGGAGCCCGGGGGCGGCCGGTCGGGACTCTCGCGCCAGGTGTTGGACGACAGGCGATGGCGCGCAGTCGCCGAGAGGGGCATGGTGCTGATCGCGGTCGGCCTCGGCAAGAGGGTCTTGACCACGGCGCTGACCACCGGCCCTGAACGCACCTCGGGAAAAAGCGGCAGTCGATTTTTTTGAGAGCGGATCGCGTGGATGCGAATGCGCGCGACACGCTCAAGAACCATGCGCCGTAGGGCGACTTGGCAAACGGTCCGGGAAGCCGTGTACCTGACGACCGCCCGCGTCGGTTGTGGACATCGCTGATCCCCGGCGCGCCCGAGACCGCGGCGCGCGAGGTGGCGCAGGATTCTGTCCCACGGGCGCTGACGGCAGGGGATCGACCGATCCGACGCAGGAGGGTGAATGGCTGCGCCTGGCGCACCAGCCGCCCGCCTTTCGGGAGAGGGTACCACCGTCCCGCCGATGACGCCTGTCCCAGCAAGGTGCGGAGATGCGGGCAGTCAAAGGCTGCGTGACCGACTCCGCGTGGCGGATGCGGGGTGCTGCGCGCGAACAGGCCTTGTCCTGCCCCGCAGCTACGGCTTTCAGGTCAGCAGCGGGCCGTTCTGATCCAGATAGGCCGGGTCGAACTCGGCAAGCTCGGCAAGCCGGTCAGGGTCGTGAAAGGTGACGCGCCCCTCCCGGACGGTGACCAGCCCGTTTTCACGTAGCTGCCGCAGGACGCGGTTCACGTGGACCGCGCTCAGGCCCAGGGCATCTGCAAGGTGGTACTGCGTCAGCGGGCAGTCGTATCCCGCCTTGCCACCCAGGCCGACCAGCGCCAGGCGCGACCCCAGTTCCAGCAGGAAATGCGCCATGCGGGCCTCGGCGTCGCGCCGCCCGATATTGACGAGATGTTCCACGACCATGGCCTCGTCCCGCGAGGCGGCCCAGAGAATGGCCGTCGCAAGCCGTGGCGTCTGATCGAAGGCTTGCAACAGGTCCGCCGACATGACCTCGGCGGCCTGGCTGTCGACGATCGTCTCGAAGCTGTGATCCGAGGTGCGCAGCAGGACACTGCGCAGCCCCAGGAAATCGCCGGGAACCTGGAAATCTACGATCTGGCGTGTCCCGTCAGGCTGGATCTTGTAAGAGCACACCCAGCCGTCCGACAGGATGTAGGCGGCCTGCCCCGACTGCCCCTCATGCACGAGGTCGCGCCCGGCCGGAAAGGACCGGCGCCGCTGGTGCAGTCGCTCCAGCACCTGGAGTTCGGCCTCGGACAAGGTGACGAAACTCGAGAGCTTTCGCGTGAGCGGGCTGTTTGCCGTGGTGGTCATGGGCCTTTTCCTTGTCGCCATCCCCGATGCTGGGGTTGGGCAAAAATTCTGATGCAGCGACTGCTCTGGATCAGCCCATCATAGCGCATTTCCTGCCACAACGGGGGCATCAATAAGGAGTCGGCCGGCAGACGGCCGTTTCGCCGCAAGGATCAAGGAGCCCCACGATGCCCGTTCAAACAGACCATGCCGGCATGGCTGCCCTCTCGATCTGCGAGGCGCTCATGCTTGCCATGAACGACCGCGCGCTGCTGCCCGAGCACGAGATCATGGGGATACTCCGCGATGCCGCGGCGACACACGAGAACGCCGCCGGCACCGAGGCCGAAGCGGATGCGCACCGGGCCGTTGCGGGAATTATCAACCGAATCATCGCCGGCGGCAACTCCGTTCGCAGGCCGCCAGACTGAGAACCTCGACGAGAGAAAGGAGAGGACGCGCACAATGACTTTCGCGACCCGACAGGGTGAGGGGCCGACCGACCTTGGCCCGGCTCACCAGACCACGCGGACCGCGCAGGGCCCCGACGCGCCGGGCGAAACCGCGCTGCGGCCCTCGGACTGGACCCGGACACTGGCGGCCTACCGCCAGCCCCTCCCCGCGCGCAGCCTGTTCGAATTGACCGTCACGCTGGTGCCCTTCGTCGCGATCTGGGCCGTGGCGTGGTGGCTAGTCTCGATCAGCACGCTGCTGGCCATGGCCCTGGCACTGGCGAACGCGGCCTTCCTTGTGCGCCTGTTCATGATCCAGCACGACTGCGGGCACGGTTCGTTGTTCCGCGACCGGCGCCTGTGCGACTGGATCGGACGCGGGCTCGGGGTGCTGACGCTGACACCCTATGCCGTCTGGCGCCGGACCCATGCGATCCACCACGCCACGACCGGCAACCTCGACCGGCGGGGCGTCGGGGACATCCCCACGCTGACGGTCCAGGAATACCGCGAAAAGGGATGGCTCGGCCGGGCGCTTTACCGCCTGCTGCGCAATCCGGTTGTCATGTTCGGGGTGGTGCCCTTCTATACCTTCTTTCTGCAGAACCGGCTGCCTGTCCACCTGATGCGCTCCGGCTGGCGCTACTGGCTGAGCGCGATGGGCACCAATGCCGCCATCGGGTTCGTGCTTGCCGTGATCGTCTGGCTGGGCGGTTGGGATGTCCTGCTCTTCGTGTTCCTGCCGACCATGTTTCTGGCGGCGATCTCGGGGATGTGGTTCTTCTACGTCCAGCACCAGTTCGAGGACACCAGCTGGAACCACGAGGACGACTGGAATATCCAGGAGGCCGCCCTGCACGGAAGCTCGCACTATGCGCTGCCCGGCATCCTGCGCTGGATCACGGGCAATATCGGCGTTCACCACGTGCATCACCTGGCCAGCCGCATCCCCTTCTACCGTCTTGGCGAGGTGATCCGGGATCACGACCTGCTGGCGCGCTCCAAGCGGATTACGCTTTGGCAAAGCTTTCGCTGTGCGCGGCTGCACCTGTGGGACGAACAGCGCGGCAGGCTTTTGTCCTTTGCAGAGGCCCGGGCTGATTGCGCATGACGGGCCCACCGGCCCTGAGGGCGGCCGACGGTCAGGCTGCGATGACGAAACACACGGCCGCGCTTGCGCCCGGCCCTGTGGTCCTCCGCCCGCCTGGCCGCCTGCGTGATCGCGCGCGCAGGTGGGCAGTCCCCCTTGCACGCGGTCGATGTGACCCCTAGAAGGCCAATGATTTTGACCGCCGCGGACGCCTCCGCGGCCCCCATGCTATGGATAAGGACGACATGCAGGTCACCGAAACGCTTAACGAAGGTCTCAAGCGCGGCTACGAAATCACCGTCACCGCCGACGAATTGGACCAGAAGGTCACCGACAAGCTGGTCGAAGCCCAGCCCGAGGTGGAAATGAAGGGGTTCCGCAAGGGCAAGGTGCCGCTGCCGCTGCTGAAAAAGCAGTTCGGCGAGCGCGTGCTGGGCGAGGCCATGCAGGAGGCCGTCGACGGTGCCATGTCGCAGCACTTCGAGGACACCGGCGACAAGCCCGCCGCGCAGCCGGCGGTCGAGATGGTCGACGGCGAAAACTGGAAAGAGGGTCAGGACGTCAAGGTCAAGATGACCTATGAACGCCTGCCCGACGTGCCCGATGTGGACTTCGGCCAGATCAAGCTGGAGCGCATGGTCGTCACGCCCACCGAGGCCGACGTGACCGAGGCGCTGGAAAACCTCGCAGAGAGTGCCCAGAACTTCGAGGACCGCGAGGCCGGAGCGGCGGCGCAGGACGGTGACCAGGTGGTCTTCGACTTCGTCGGCAAGATCGACGGTGAGGCCTTCGAGGGCGGCGCGTCCGAGGATTTCGCGCTGGTGCTGGGCTCGGGGCAGTTCATCCCCGGCTTCGAAGAGCAGATCGTCGGCGTGACAGCCGGCGAGGAGAAGACCGTCGAGGTCACCTTCCCAGAGGACTACGGCGCCGAGCACCTGGCCGGCAAGGCCGCGACCTTCGACTGCACCATCAAGGCGGTCAAGGCCCCCGCCAAGGCCGAGATCAACGACGAACTGGCCACGCAGTACGGCGCCGAGGATCTTGATTCGCTCAAGAGCCAGATCCGCGAGCGGCTGGAAAGCGAATTCGGAAGTGCAGCGCGGGCCGTGGCCAAGCGCGCCCTGCTCGACGAGCTGGACAAGGCGGTGGATTTCGAGCTGCCCGAAGGCCTGCTCGAGACCGAGGCCAAGCAGATCGCGCATCAATTGTGGCACGAGGAAAACCCCGAGGTCGAGGGCCACGATCACCCCGAGATCGAGCCCACCGAGGAGCACACCGCCCTGGCCCGCCGCCGGGTCAAGCTGGGCCTCTACCTGGCCGAGGTCGGCCAGGCCGAGGAGGTGCAGGTCTCGGACAGCGAGTTCACCCAGGCGGTGATGGAACAGGCGCGCCAGTATCCGGGCCAGGAACGCCAGTTCTTCGAGTTCGTGCAGCAGAACCAGCAGATGCAGCAGCAGATCCGCGCGCCCCTGTTCGAGGACAAGGTCGTCGATCTGATCCTCGAAAAGGCCGATGTGACCGAGAAAGAGGTCACCAAGGACGACCTGCAAAAGGCCGTCGAGGCGCTGGAAGACGAATAAGCGACGGTGCACCGTTGATCGGAAGGGCCGCCCTCGGGCGGCCCTTTTTGCGTTCGGCGCGTCATGCCGGCCTCTGCGGTCCGATCACAAAAGAAACCGCCCGCGGCCGGGGCCACGGGCGGTTCTGGTGTCTGTGAGTTGTCGAGACAGGCTCAGCGGTTGTCGCTGTCCTCGCCCTCCTCGGGGGTCTCGACAAGGCCCGAGGGGCCCTCTTCGAGCTCGTCAAGCTGCGAAGCGCCGATGTCGTCGAACAGCTCCTGGATCTCGAACTCGGCGGCGGCTTCTTCCTCGGCGGCGATCTGCTGGATGGACTTGCCCGAGGCCTGGACCTCAGCCTCTTCGGGCGAGCGCGCCACGTTGAGGGTGACAGTCGCTTCGACCTCGGGGTGCAGGTGGATGGTCATATCGCGCAGGCCCAGGTCCTTGATGGGGTCACCGATGACGACCTGCTTGCGGTCGATGTCGTAGCCCTCCGCCTTGGCCTCGCGTTCGATGTCGCGCGGCGAGACGGACCCGTAGAGCGACCCGCCGTCCGAAGCGGCGCGAATCACGACGAACGTGGCCCCGTCGAGCTTGGCGGCCAGCGCCTCGGCCTCTTTCTTAGTTTCGAGGTTGCGCGCCTCGAGCTGGGCCTTCTGGTCCTCGAAGGCCTTCATGTTGACCTCGTTGGCACGCAGGGCCTTGCGCTGGGGCAGCAGGTAGTTGCGCGCGTAGCCTTCCTTGACGGAGACGACTTCGCCCATCTGGCCCAGTTTGGCGACGCGTTCGAGCAGGATGATATCCATTGGTGCGGGTCTCCTTACTTGACCGAATAGGGCAGCAGGGCCAAGAACCGGGCGCGCTTGATGGCCTGGGCCAGCTTGCGCTGATTCTTGGCGCCCACGGCCGTGATGCGGCTGGGAACGATCTTGCCGCGCTCGGAAATGTAGCGCTGCAGAAGCTTGGTATCCTTATAGTCGATCCTGGGGGCGTTCTCGCCCTCGAAGGGATCGGTCTTGCGGCGGCGGAAAAACGGTTTTGCGGCCATGGTTTAGGGTCCTTTCCTGATGCGGTGGATTAACGGCGCTCGCGACGTTCGTCGCGTTTCTGCATCTGCACCGAGGGGCCGTCCTCGTGCGCGTCGACCTTGATGGTCATCACGCGCATCACGTCGTCATGCAGGCGCATCAGGCGCTCCATCTCCTGAACGGCCGGTGCCGGGGCATCGGTCCGCATCATGGCGTAGTGGCCCTTGCGGTTTTTCTTGATCTTGTAGGCCATCGTCTTGACGCCCCAGTATTCGGAATCGACGAGCGTGCCGCCGTTGTCCGAAAGGACGGTTCCAAAATGTTCAACAAGGCTTTCGGCCTGCGCGTTGGACAGATCCTGACGCGCGATCAAGACATGCTCGTAAAGCGGCATGTGCACTCCATTCATGTTTCGGCGCATTTCAAAGGGCGGGCAGTGCGCCTTCCGCACCCGTCCCACGAGAGGCTGCGCTGGTCATCAAGTCAACGCGGAAGGATGGCGCCTTATACAGCTTGCGTGCCGGGGATCAAGCCCGGGCGCGGGGTGCGAACGTCTCCTGGGCGCGGTCGTGGCTGATGTCTGGTTTCTTGTGCCGCCCGGCCGGTTCGGCTAGGCCACGGGGGGAACGAGATCAAACGGGACAGCACCACGATGCGGGCATTCGTATTTCCGGGCCAGGGCGCCCAGGCCATCGGCATGGGCCAGACGCTGGCCGAGACCTATCCGGCGGCGCGCGCCGTTTTTGAAGAGGTCGACGCGGCCCTGGGCGAGGCGCTTTCGGCGCTCATCTGGGATGGCGAGATCGCCGAGTTGACCCTGACCCGCAATGCCCAGCCCGCGCTCATGGCGACCTCGCTGGCGGCGATGCGGGCGCTGGAGGCCGAGGGCGTGACCGTCGGGGCGGCGGACTACGTCGCCGGGCACAGCCTGGGCGAGTATTCCGCGCTGGCCGCGGCGGGCGCGCTGAGCATCGCCGACACCGCCCGGCTTCTGCGCATTCGCGGCGAGGCCATGCAGCAGGCGGTGCCGGTGGGCGAGGGCGCCATGGCCGCCCTGCTGGGGCTGGATTTCGCGACCGCCACGGCAGTGGCCGAGGCCGCGGCCCAGGGTGAGGTCTGCCAGGCCGCCAATGACAACGACCCCGGCCAGGTGGTGGTTTCGGGCCACAAGACCGCGGTCGCGCGTGCCGTCGAGATCGCCAAGGAAAAGGGCGCCAAGCGGGCCATGCTGCTGCCCGTGAGCGCGCCGTTCCACTGTCGCCTGATGCAACCGGCCGCCGACCGCATGGCCGAGGCCCTGGCCGAGGTCGAGATCGCCGCGCCAAAGGTGCCGCTGGTGGCCAATGTGCGGGCCGAGGCGGTGCGCGATCCCGACGAGATCCGCGAATTGCTGGTGGCACAGGTTACCGGCTCGGTGCGCTGGCGCGAGAGCGTGGCCTGGATGGCCGGGCAGGGCGTGACCGAGGCCTGGGAGATTGGCGCGGGCAAGGCCCTGTCGGGGATGATCAAGCGCATCGACCGCTCGGTCGCCACGCGCGCCGTTGGCACCCCCGAGGAAGTCGTGGCGGCGGCCGGGGTGCTCGACAGCTAGGGTGCCCGGACGGGGGCCGAGAAGAAAGGAAGAAAGATGTTCGATCTGACGGGAAAAACCGCGCTGGTCACCGGCGCATCGGGCGGCATCGGCGGGGCCATTGCCCGCGCCCTGCATGCCGCCGGGGCCACCGTGGGCCTTTCGGGCACCCGCGAGGCGCCCCTGCAGGACCTGGCCGAGGCGCTGGGCGATCGCGCCCATGTGCTGCCCTGCAACCTGTCCGACCGCGCGGCGGTCGACGGGCTGGTCGCGCGCGCGGGCGAGACGATGGGCGGTGTCGATATCCTGGTCAACAATGCCGGGATCACCCGCGACAATCTGTTCATGCGCATGAGCGACGAGGACTGGGACAGCGTGTTGGAGGTCAACCTGACCTCGACCATGCGGCTGTGCAAATCCGCCATTCGCCCGATGATGAAGGCCCGCTGGGGCCGCATCGTCAACATCAGCTCGGTCGTGGGCGCCACCGGCAACGCGGGCCAGGCCAACTATGCCGCCGCCAAGGCCGGCATGGTGGGGCTGTCCAAGTCCATCGCACAGGAGGTCGCCACCCGCGGCATCACCGTGAACTGTGTCGCCCCCGGTTTCATCGCCACGGCCATGACCGACAAGCTGAACGACGACCAGAAGGCGGCGATCAACGGGCAGATCCCCGCCGCGCGCATGGGCACCCCCGAGGAGATCGCGGCGGCTGTGCTCTACCTGGCCAGCGAGGAGGCGGGTTACGTCACGGGAACCACGCTGCACGTCAACGGCGGCATGGCCATGTTCTGAGCCGCGCGGGGCGGATCCGAAAGCGTTTGCGTCGCGCAGAATCTCTGGTATAGGCCGCACAGTTTTCGCGGCCGGGTGCCTTGCCCGCCCGTCCGGGTCCTTGAGCAGGGCCGCAAGAGCCGCCCGGCCGCATCAACCCCGGCGAGGGCAACCCAAACAGGGGGCGCAAAGCCCCGAAGCGAAGTGAGGAACTATCATGAGCGATGTCGCAGACCGCGTCCGCAAGATCGTTGTGGAACACCTGGGTGTTGAAGAGGGCAAGGTGGTCGAGGGTGCGTCCTTCATCGACGACCTGGGGGCCGACTCGCTTGACACCGTCGAGCTGGTGATGGCCTTTGAAGAGGAATTCGGCATCGAGATCCCCGACGATGCCGCCGAGACCATCCAGACCTTCGGTGACGCGGTCAAGTTCATCAACGACGCCAGCTGAGGCAGCCCCCGCCGGAAAGCGGACGCAGCGGAGGCGACAAAGCAGATCGCACAAGGGCGGGCCGCGCGGCGCCGCCCTTTTTCGTGTGTCCCGGCCGGGGGTTGCGCGGGTGGCGCGGCGGTGCCGATCACGCCGGTGGGCCTTGCCCCGCGCCCCCGGGCCGGGCTATCAGGTTGCGACGAAACTGGAAGTCGAGGGGCAGAGCATGCGTCGAGTAGTGGTAACCGGATTGGGGCTTGTCACGCCGTTGGCCGACGGGGTGGAAGAAAGCTGGACGCGGCTTCTGGAGGGCGAGAGCGGCGCCGGTCGGATCACCAACTTTGATCCCGAGGGCTTTGTCACCACCTATGCCTGCGAAGTGCCTTATGGCGACGGCACGGGCGGCACCTTCAACCCCGATCACTACATGGCGCCCAAGGAGGCCCGCAAGGTCGATACCTTCATCCTCTTCGCGATGGCTGCCGCCGAACAGGCTGTCAAGGATGCCCGCTGGACGCCCGAGACCGAAGAGGCGCTGCTGCGCACCGGCGTGTTGACGGGCTCGGGGATCGGCGGGCTGAATTCCATCGCCAACACCGCCCTCATGATGAAGGAAAAGGGGCCGCGCCGGGTGTCGCCCTTCTTCGTGCCGGGGGCGCTGATCAACCTGATCTCGGGGCAGATCGCCATCCGGCACGGCTTCAAGGGGCCGAACCATGCAGTGGTCACGGCCTGTTCGACGGGGGCGCATGCCATCGGCGACGCAACGCAGCTGATCAAGGCGGGCCGGGCCGATGTGATGATCGCGGGCGGGGCCGAGGCGGCGATCTGCGAGATCGGCATCGCCGGGTTCAATGCCTGCAAGGCGCTGTCGACCAAGCGGCCGGATGACCCGCAAGCGGCCAGCCGCCCCTATGACACCGACCGCGACGGTTTCGTCATGGGCGAGGGCGCGGGCATGGTCGTTCTGGAGGATTACGAGCATGCCAAGGCGCGCGGCGCGAAAATCTATGCCGAGGTGATCGGCTATGGCCTGACCGGCGATGCCTATCACATCACCGCCCCCTCGGAGGATGGCGAAGGCGGGTTCCGGTCCATGCAGACCGCACTCGAGGACGCGGGGCTGGAACCGGAGGCCCTCGACTACATCAACGCCCATGGCACCAGCACCATGGCCGATACCATTGAACTGGGCGCGGTCGAACGCCTGCTGGGCGATCACGCGGGCAAGGTCACCATGTCCTCGACCAAGTCGATGACCGGGCACCTGCTGGGTGCGGCGGGGGCCATCGAGGCGATCTTCTCGATCCTCGCGATCCGCGATCAGGTGGCGCCGCCGACGATCAATCTGGACGATCCCGCGGTCGAGACGCCGCTGGATCTGGCCGCCAACGCGAAGGTCGCGCGCCGGATCGACGTGGCACTGTCCAACTCCTTTGGCTTCGGTGGCACCAACGCGAGCGTGCTGTTCAGGAAGGCCGACTAGATGTGGCGACATATCGCCAGCAACGCGCTGACCTTCCTGATCGTGCTGCTGTTCCTGCTGGCCGGGGTGATCGGCTGGGGCAACCGCGAGTACCGCGCCGAGGGCCCCTTGGAGACCGCGATCTGCCTGCAGGTCGACCGTGGGTCCAACATGCGCGTGGTCAGCGAGGACCTGGCCGAGATCGGTGCAATCACGCAACCGGCGATATTCCGCATCGGCGCCGACTATTCCGAGAAGGCCGCCCAGCTCAAGGCCGGGTCCTTCCTGGTGCCCGAGCGTGCCTCGATGCAAGAGATCATCGAGATCGTGACCGACAGCGGCCAAAGCACCTGCGGCACCGAGATCGTCCACCGCATCGGGGTGGCGCGGGTGCGCACCGAGGTGCGCGAGTTGAACCCCGAGACGCGCGCATACGAAGAGCTGGCGCAGTTCGACCTGAGCGACGAGGACGAACCGGCGATCTACGCCGAGAAACGCCGGGCCCCGGACACGCAGTATCGCGTCATCGTCTCGGAAGGGGTGACAAGCTGGCAGGTCATGACCGGGCTGAACGGGCTGGAGCTTCTGGACGGCGAGATCGGCGCGGTGCCCGACGAGGGCAGCCTTGCGCCGGGCAGCTATCAGATTGCGCCCGGGGATGAGGCGGCGGCGCTGCTGGCCCGGATGCAGGAGGCGCAGGCGCGCATTCTGGCCGAGGCCTGGGCGGGGCGTGACGCGGGCCTGCCGCTGGAGAGCCCGCAAGAGGCGCTGATCCTGGCCTCGATCGTGGAAAAGGAGACCGGCGGCTACGACGAGGTGCGTCAGGTGGCCAGCGTCTTCGAGAACCGGCTGGCGCGGGGGATGCGGCTTCAGACCGACCCGACGGTGATCTATGGCCTCACCGAGGGGCGCGGCGTGCTGGGCCGGGGCCTGCGCCAGAGCGAGCTGCGCGCCGAAACCCCCTACAACACCTATGTGATCGACGGGCTGCCGCCCACACCCATCGCCAACCCGGGCCGGCGGAGCATCGAGGCGGTGATGAACCCGGCCGAGACCGATTACATCTACTTCGTGGCCAAGACCCTGGACCCGCGCGACGGGCACAACTTCGCGACCACGCTGGCCGAGCACAATCGCAACGTTGCGGCCTACCGTGCGCTGGAGGCCGAACAGGCCCAATGAACGCAACGCCCGGTCACGGGGCCGCAAGTTTTGACGGACCGCGCGGTCTGACGTAGATTTTCCATATGCTGGACAGGCTTTGACGGCCCCCGGGGACCAACCCCCGGGGGCCGTTTTCATCGCACGCTCGCTGGGCGGAGCAACCAGTGGGGTGGACCCTTATGAGCAACCAACGCGGCGGCAAACCCGCCGATCAGGAAATCGCTGCTGAACGTATCAAGGAGGCTAG
>JAVLCA010000027.1:0-32469 GCA_031581025.1 Salibaculum sp.
AAGCTTAGTGGCTAAATTGTCCGTGAAGTCATTAACTGAGGTGATCAAATTATGATCGTCGTCATAAAAGGCGCATACAACTGCTTGGCCTTTACGGGTGCCGTCTAAATACAAATAGTAGTTTCCGCTGTCCCCAAGTTTTTCCAAGCGGGACACGACCAAAGGATGAAACTCGTGGGCGGATGCGCCTAAACCCAACGCTACCGGAAAAGCGGCAAGTATGATTGTGCGCATCCAAACTTTCATCTCAACGACGACCTAGCACAAACTGCACTCCTCGTAAACTTGCAACGTATGCTATGATGGTCAGAACTTTGACTTGTTGCAGACGTGGACCGCGAGGTTGTTCGCACCCGGTTCTACGCGCGGCAGGACGCGGCGGCGTAGGTTGATTCTGGGGCTGGGCTGGACGCCGAGGCGGTGGCCGAACGCTTCAATCCCGAGCGGTTTAGGACGCTTATCAAGGCCGCGTGAACTGGTGTTCCCCCAGCCGAGACTGGGGGACGCAATTCAAGCCATTTGAAGCACGTTGTCTGGTATCGTGAGGCTTTCAATCTCCGCTTCTGCCACATAGTCGTGAGATAGGCGGACAACTTCTTCAATTGTCAGACTGTAGGGCACAGGAAACATTCCCTCCGCCTCTACCCATGCCTTGACCGGTTCACTGTAGATCAAGATGGCGTAGCCTTCGCCTTTCTTGACCAATTTCATGCCAAGCTTACGCAGGCGCTTGTCCATCCGCTTGGCAATGCGTTCTTCTACAGGTGTTTTGAAGGTCTTCATGGTCACATCCTTTGAATGCGCGATCACGCGCGCGTTTCGATTGGATGCCATACACCGCGTACGCCTTGCCCCGCTATCCCCTTGGCGCTGGTATCTGCTGCGATACCGTTGGGACGGAACTGCCATAGATGCGCACGACGAACAGCGCACTATGGGACGATAGCAGTTTGATCGCAGCCGCGTCAACTCGGGAATATCGAAACTGCTTGCCGCACTGGCCCCGGCTGAGCCCCGCGCGCCCGGTTCTACAGGCGGCAGGACGCGGCGTAGGTTGATTCCTACGAGACGACTAAATGTTGCTTACAAATTGCTTACACGACCCCCCCTACCATTCAACCGCTGAAGGCAAACGCACCTTTAAGTCCTTGATTTTGTTGGTGCCGGTGGAGGGAGTCGAACCCTCACGATGTTGCCATCGGGGGATTTTGAATCCCCTGCGTCTACCATTCCGCCACACCGGCCACGGGTATGGTCGATAGCCCCGCGCCCGGGCAAGGTCAACGCAGAAACCATGGCCCCGCCGCCGCGCGCTATTGACCCCCCGTGGGTTCCATGGCCTAAGGCGCACGACCCAGCCCAGCCATCCCGGACAGCCGCATGATCCGCCGCCTCTACGACTGGACCATGTCCATGGCCGACCACCCGCGCGCATTGTGGGTCCTGGCCCTGGTGTCCTTCATCGAAAGCTCCGTCTTCCCGATCCCGCCGGATGTGCTGATGATTCCGATGATCCTGGCCGCGCCGCGTCGCGCCTGGCTGATCGCGTGCGTCTGCCTCGTGTCCTCGGTGCTCGGCGGAATGCTGGGCTATGCCATCGGGGCCTTCGCCTACGACTCCATCGGTCAGCCCGTCCTCGAAGCGCTGGGCAAGGGCGACTCCATGGCGGCGTTCAACCAGCGTTTCAATGATGTCGGCTTCTGGGCGGTGCTGGTCGCGGGGCTGACACCCTTTCCATACAAGGTCATCACCATCATGTCCGGCTGGACGGCGATGCCGCTGGGCACCTTCATCGTGACCTCGATCCTTGCGCGGGGGCTGCGCTTTTTCATCGTCGCCGCCTTGCTTTGGCAGTTCGGCGCCCCGATCCGCGACTTCATCGAACGCCGCCTTGGGCTTGTCTTTGCCGCCTTCTGTGTCCTACTGGTTGGCGGTTTCTATCTCGTGAGCCACCTATGACGCGCACCCAACTGACCTTTCTCGCCGCGGGCGGGTCCTTTGCCCTTCTGGCCGGGGCCTTCGGGTTCCAGGCGATCGGCTACCCCCCCTGCGAGATGTGCCTGTGGCAACGCTGGCCCCATGCTGCCGCCATCGCGATCGGGGCGCTTGCGCTGCTGATCTGGCGTCCCGCCGCGCCATTGCTGTTGCTGGGCGCGCTTGCCGCGGCCACGACAGGCGGCATCGGCCTCTATCACGCCGGGGTCGAGCGCGGCTGGTGGGAGGGGCCCGCCAGTTGCAGCGGCGCCGGCGGCGGACTGGGCGACGACCTGCTATCGACAGATATCGCGACGGTCGTGATGTGCGACGATGTGGTCTGGTCGCTCTTCGGGCTGTCCATGGCCAGCTACAACGCGCTGATCTCTTTCGCGCTGGCCGCCGTCTGGGTTCTGGCTGCGCGCCGCTGAGGGCATGCCGGAAAACCCGCCCGCCGTCGTGCGCGGCGGACCCTAGTGACAGGTCATCTCGCCCACAACATTGCGCCATTCCCCCGGCGCGATCAGCCGGCGATGGGTGAACCGGACCGAGTGCAACTGCCCCTCGATCTCGGCCTTCCAGAAGTCGATGAACCCCATCAGCCTGTCATGGTCCGGCGCCTGATCGTAGTCCTGCCAGATGAAGGTATTGAGCACCCTGGGATAGTCCGGCATCCGGTAGAAAAACTCCGCCGTGGTCAGCCCGTAGCCCCGCAGCATCAGTTCGGTTTCCTGTGTCATCTCCCGCTCCGTTGCGACATGGTGATTCATGTGACGCCGGAAATCGTTAACAAGTCAACGAAAACAGCTTGTTAGCAGGTCATGGCGCTGGCTGACAGCGGGCTGGTCCCGCGCCCATTGCACCCTATCCCTCGGGGGTGATATACAGCCCCCAACAATATCTAGACGTGCCGGGCCCTGGGTCGGCACCAACAGGCGGAAAGCATGAGCGACACCCCCGAACCCCCTGAGAACGAAAACGAAAACCGGCCCGAAGGGTCCGGCTACAGCGGGCCGTCCATCTCGATCTCGGACGAGATGAAAGCCTCTTACCTCGATTATGCCATGAGCGTGATCGTCAGCCGCGCGATCCCCGATCTGCGCGACGGTCTCAAGCCCGTGCACCGGCGCATTCTTTACGCGATGCACGAAGCCGGCAACACCCATGACAAGCCCTATCGCAAGTCCGCCCGCGCCGTGGGCGACGTGATGGGCACCTATCACCCCCATGGCGACTCGGCGATCTATGATGCGTTGGTGCGCATGGCGCAGCCCTTTTCCATGTCGCTGCCACTGCTCGATGGGCAGGGCAACTTCGGCTCCATGGATGGCGACAACGCGGCGGCGATGCGCTATACTGAGGTGCGCATGGACAAGCCGGCCGGCGCCCTGCTGGCCGACATCGACAAGGACACCGTCGATTTCCAGGACAACTACGACGGCCGCGACAAGGAGCCGACGGTCCTGCCGGCCCGCTTTCCCAACATGCTGGTCAACGGCGCGGGCGGCATCGCCGTGGGCATGGCCACCAATATCCCACCGCACAATCTGGGCGAGGTCTGCGAGGCCACGCTGGCGCTGATCGAGGACCCCGACCTGAGCACCGAAGACCTGATCAAATATGTTCCCGGCCCCGACTTCCCGACAGGCGGGATCATGCTGGGTCGCTCGGGCGCGCGCAAAGCCTACCTTGAGGGGCGTGGCTCGGTCGTGGTGCGTGCCAAGGCCCAGGTCGAGGAACTGCGCAAGGATCGCTGGGCGATCGTCGTCAACGAAATTCCCTTCCAGGTGAACAAGGCGACGATGATCGACCGCATTGCCGAGGCCGCCCGCGACCGCAAGATCGAGGGCATCGCCCATGTCCAGGACGAGAGCGACCGCGCAGGCGTGCGCGTGGTGGTCGAGCTCAAGCGCGACGCCACCGCCGAGGTCGTGCTCAACCAGCTCTACCGTTTCACGCCCATGCAGACCTCCTTCGGCTGCAACATGCTCGCACTGAACGGCGGCCGGCCCGAAACCCTGACCCTGCGCAAGTTCCTGAGCTATTTCATTGACTTCCGCGAGGATGTTGTGGCGCGGCGCACGGCCTACCTGCTGCGCAAGGCGCGCGAGCGCAGCCATGTGCTCTGCGGTCTGGCAGTGGCCGTGTCCAACGTCGACGAGGTCGTCGCGACGATCCGGTCCTCGGCCGATGCGCCCGAGGCGCGGCGCCGACTGATGGAGCGGCGCTGGCCCGCCGGCGATATCGTCGAATACCTGCGCCTGATCGACGATCCGCTGCATCCGGTCAACGAGGACGGCACTTACAACCTGTCGGAAACACAGGCCCGCGCGATCCTGGACCTGCGCCTGCAACGCCTTACGCAGTTGGGTGTCCAGGAAGTCACGCAAGAGCTCGAGGACCTGGCCGGCAAGATCAAGGACTACCTCGAGATCCTGGGCAGCCGCGAACGGATCATGGCGATCATCGCCGAAGAGCTGCGCGAGGTGCGCGACCAGTTCGCCGTGCCGCGCCGCACCCAGATCACCGACTGGTCCGGCGACATGGACGACGAGGACCTGATCGAACGCGAGGACATGGTCGTCACCGTCACCCAGGGCGGCTACATCAAGCGCACCGCGCTGGCCGATTTCCGCGCGCAGAAGCGGGGCGGCAAGGGCCTCTCGGGCGGCAGCCTCAAGGAAGACGATGTCGTCACCACGCTCTTCGTGGCCAACACCCACACCCAGCTGTTGTTCTTCACCACCGACGGGATGGTCTACAAGCTCAAGACCTGGCGTCTGCCGCAGGGCGGGCGCACCTCCAAGGGCAAGGCCATCGTCAACATCCTGCCGATCCCCGCGGGTGTTTCCGTCGCCGCGATCATGCCCGTGGACCGCGATGAAAAGGACTGGAACGACCTGCAGATCGTCTTTGCCACCAGTGCCGGCGACGTGCGCCGAAACCGCCTGTCGGATTTCACCAATGTGAAGTCCAACGGCAAGATCGCCATGAAACTGCCAGAGGACGTCAGCCTGGTGACCGCGCGCATCGCCTCGGAAGACGATGATGTCATGCTCGTCACCGACGCGGGCCGGGCGATCCGGTTCCGGGCCACAGATGTGCGCGTGTTCCAGTCGCGCGACTCGACCGGCGTGCGCGGCATTCGCCTGCCCACCGGCGCGACGGTCGTCTCCATGTCCGTGATCCGCCATTTCGAGGCGACGAGCGAGGAGCGCACCACTTACCTCAAGATGCGCCGCGCCATGGCCGGGCTGACCGACGAGGCCGAGGCCGACGAGGACGAGGCGGCACCGGGCGGCCCGGCCGAGATCGACTATCCGGCGATGTCGGCGGCCGAGGACCTGATCCTGACCATCACCGCCGCGGGCCTGGGCAAGCTGAGTTCCAGCCACGACTACCCGGTGCGCGGGCGCGGCGGACAGGGGGTCACCGCCTGGGAAAAGACCATGCGCGGCGGCGAGATCGTCGCCTGCTTCCCCGTGGACATGGACGACCAGATCATGCTGGCCACCTCCAAGGGCCAGTCGATCCGGGTGCCGGTCGAGGGCATCTCGTTCCGGTCGCGCAGCGCGGGCGGTGTCAAGGTCTTCAACACCGGCAAGGGCGAAGAGGTCGTCTCGGTGGCCTGGATCGCGGATCAGGGCGAGGACGAGGCGACGCCCGACGCGGACGAAACCTGAGGTCCGGGGTTTTCCCCGGGCCGTGAAAACACTATCTGAGCGGCCATGACACAGACACTTCACATCGTCGGCGGCGGCATGGCCGGGTCCGAGGCGGCCTGGCAGGCCGCCAACGCGGGCTGCCGCGTGGTCATCCACGAGATGCGCCCCAAGGTCGAGACTTTCGCCCACCGCACCGGCCACCTGGCCGAGATGGTCTGTTCCAACTCCTTCCGCTCGGATGACGACCAGCAGAACGCGGTGGGCCTGCTGCACTGGGAGATGCGCCAGGCCGGCGGGATCATCATGGCCACGGCGGATGCGCACAAGCTGCCCGCGGGCGGGGCGCTGGCCGTGGATCGCGACCCTTTCGCCGAAGCCGTGACCGCAAGGTTGACCGCGCATCCCAATATTTCGGTCTCTTACGAGGAGATCGACACCCTGCCCGACGACGGCCACTGGATCATCGCCACCGGCCCGCTGACCTCGGGCCCGCTGGCCGAGGCGATCCGGGCGGAAACCGGCGCCGAGGCGCTCGCCTTCTTCGACGCCATCGCCCCCATCGTCTATGCCGAGACCATCGACATGGGGCAGGCCTGGGAACAATCGCGCTATGACAAGGGTGAGACCGAGGTCGAGCAAAAGGCATACATCAACTGCCCCATGACCAGGGCCCAGTACGAGGATTTCATCGACGCGCTTCTGGCCGCCGACAAGACCGCCTTCAAGGACGGCGAGACCGCCGGTTATTTCGACGGCTGCCTGCCCATCGAGGTCATGGCCGAACGCGGCCGCGAGACCCTGCGCCACGGCCCGATGAAGCCCATCGGGTTGACCAACCCTCACGCGGCCGAGGTGAAACCTCATGCAGTGGTTCAACTTCGCAGGGATAACGCGCTGGGAACGCTGTATAATATGGTCGGATTCCAGACCAAGATGCGCTATGGGGCACAGACGGATGTGTTCCGCATGATCCCCGGGTTGCAGGATGCGACATTCGCCCGTCTGGGTGGCATCCACCGCAACACCTTCCTCAATTCGCCCACCCTGCTGGACGGCCAGATGCGCCTGAAGTCGCGGCCAAACATCCGCTTTGCGGGCCAGATCACGGGGGTCGAAGGCTATGTCGAAAGTGCGGCCATGGGCCTTCTGGCCGGGCGGCTGGCCGTGGCCGAGATGACCGGGGCAAGCCTGCCGCCGGTGCCCCAGACCACCGCCATGGGCGCGCTGGTCACGCATATCACCGGCGGGGCCGAGGCCAAGACCTTCCAGCCCATGAACGTCAATTTCGGTCTGTTCCCCCCGGTCGAGGGTCTCAAGTCCGGGCGGCGCGGCCGCAAGGACCGCTACCGCGCCTATACCGACCGCGCCAAGACCGACTGGCAGGCCTGGCTGGCGGCCACAGAACTGGACGCCGCCTGACCCCGCGGCTAGCCTGTGCTGCATGACCGATGACACTTCAACCCCCGCCAACCTCTGGACCCCGCGGCCCGTCGAGGAGACAATCGACGTCTACCGCGATTGGGCCGGGGCCTACGATACCGATCTTGAATCCTTCGACTATCGCACGCCGGACCGGCTGACCGCGGCCTTGGCCCGCCACGTGGCCCCGGAAACCACCGTGCTCGATTTCGGCTGCGGCACCGGGATTTCCGGCGCCGCCCTACAGCGGGCCGGGTTCGCCCACCTGCACGGCACGGATGTCGTGGCCGAAATGGTCGAGATCGCCCGCGACAAGGGCATTTACGAAAAGCTCTGGGTCGGCGCACCAGACGCAGCCTTGCCCCGGCACTATGACGCGATGGTCGCCGTTGGGGTGGTCAGCCTCGGCGCGGCCCCGCCCGAGACCCTCAGCTTGCTGATCGGGCACCTGACGTCGGGCGGCATCCTGGCCATGTCCTTCAACGACCCCACGATCGAGAACGGCAGCTATGACGCCGTGCTGCAGGGCCATGTCGACGCCGAAGAGGTGACCATCGTGTCGCGCGAACACGGTCCCCATCTGGAGGCCAAGCAGATGGGCTCGGACGTGATCGTTTTGCGCCGCGAATGATCACCCGCTTCGCGCCCTCGCCCACGGGGCGGCTGCATCTGGGTCATGCCTATTCGGCGCTGACCGTCTGGCAGGTGGCCCGCAACATGGGCGGCACGGCGCTGTTGCGGATCGAGGATACCGACAGCACCCGCTGTCGCCCCGAGTACGAGGCCGCCATCCACGCCGACCTGCGCTGGCTGGGGCTGGACTGGCCGACGCCGGTGCGGCGGCAATCCGACCACCTCGCCGACTACACCGCCGTGCTGGACGATCTCGCGGCGCGCGGGCTGCTCTACCCCTGTTCCTGTTCGCGCTCGGCCATCAAGGCGGCGGGCGCGCGCACCGGTTGGGACGGGCTCGTCTATCCCGGCACCTGCCGCGCGCGCCCCATGACGCAGGCCCGCCCCGGCGACGCGCTGCGCCTCGACCTTGCCCGGGCGCTGGCGCGCGTCGGCCCCCTGCCCGCCTTCACCGAGATCGGCCCCATGCACCCCGGAACGCACCGGCCCGACCCGGACCAGCTGATCGGGCTGATCGGCGACCCGGTGCTGCGGCGCAAGGACAGCGGCGATCCGGCCTATCACCTGGCCTGCCCCGTCGACGACGCGGCGCAGGGCGTCACCCACGTCGTGCGCGGCGCCGACCTCTGGCACGCCACCTTCCTGCATGTGGCGCTACAGGCGCTCATGGGCTGGCCGGTGCCCCACTATCACCACCACGCACTGATCCAAGACGAGACCGGCGCGCGACTGGCCAAGATAGACGCCTCGCGCGCCCTGGCCAGCTACCGCGACGCGGGCGCGACCCCCTCCGATATCCGTCAGCGCGTAGCGCTCTGACAGCGCTTCAACTCGGCCGATAAATTCCTGCCGGAGGCCCCCTAGCCGTCAACCGGGCGCATCAGCTCGCGTTCTTCCCAGTCGATCACCGAGGTATAGAAACATGACCGCCGGTTGGTATGGCAGGCCGGGCCGGTCTGGCGCACCACGGCCAGCAGGCAGTCGCTGTCGCAATCCACGCGCAGGTCCACCAGTTCCTGAACATGGCCGCTGCTCTCGCCCTTGACCCAGAAGGTCTGGCGCGAGCGCGACCAATAGGTGACGCGGCCGGTCTCGAGGGTCTTCTCGACGGCCGCGCGGGTCATCCACGCCATCATCAGCACCGCGCCATCCGTGGCGTCCTGGGCAATGCAGGGGACCAGACCGTCAGAATCATAGGTCAGACTCGCGGGATCGAAGGCCATGTCGAATTTCCTTTGGCATCTGGGATCGGCCAGCCTATTTATTGGGCAAGACAGACGAAAGCAAACCGCATGACCGCAGAAACCGACCTCATCAAGCTCTACTCCACCCGGATTCTCGGGCTGGCTGCCGAGATCCCGCGGCTCGGTCGGCTCGACTCGCCCGATGGCACGGGCAAGGTACGCTCGCCGCTCTGCGGCTCGACCGTCTCGGTGGACCTGCGGCTCGAGGATGGAAAGATTACCGACTACGGCCAGGACGTGAAGGCCTGCGCCCTGGGCCAGGCCGCGGCCGCCGTGGTGGCGGGCAATGTCATCGGGCGCACCGAACCCCAGGTGCAACAGACCCGTGACGAGCTGCACGCCATGCTGAAACAGGATGGCCCCCCGCCCGCAGCACCCTTCGACGGGCTTGAGGTGCTGCAACCGGCGCGGGACTACAAGAATCGCCACGCCTCGATCCTGCTGGCGCTGGACGCGACGCTGGAAGCCTTCAAGGCCGCGCGCGAGGCCGACTGCGCCTGACAGGCGCGATTTCCGCAACAGATGCCCCCGAAAAGAAAAAGCCGCCGCGCCCCGGGACAGGGGAACGCGGCGGCAGGTCTGTGCCCCGGGTCCGGTAGCAATCGGGAGAGGCAGATCCCGGGCGATGAAAAAGCGACGCGGGACGCCGCTGCGGACAGGCAGTTTCGAATCGTCAGTGCATCCGTGGTGGGACAGCAGATGCCGAACGTCGGGACCGTGGCACGCGGCAGATCACAGAAGCGCGGGCAGGTGCAGCGCCACCAACAGCAGGACCATCAGTGCGGCGGCGCCAAAGGCATCGGCCACCAGCGTCTCGCGCGAGCGGGCAATCGCCTGTCTGATTTCCTTGACCATGGGGCAACTCCTTTCCGTTCTCCTGTTGCACCTTTGTTCTCATTAACCGCGCCTTAATGCAAGAACTTTTTAAGAACATTCGTGAACAAAGAGAAATTTGCGAAGCTAACCCACTGAAATCAAACGGATTGCCCGGTCCTGCTCCATGAGCCAGAGCAGAACCCGCGCCGCCTGCCCTCTCTGGCCGGTCAGGTCCGGGTCGTCTGCCAGCAGTTTGCGCGCGTCCTGCTGGGCCAGCGCCATGAGCGCCGACTGCCGCTCGATATCCGCGATGCGAAAGCGCGGCAGCCCGGACTGAGCGGTGCCGATCACGTCGCCCGCCCCGCGCATGGCCAGGTCTTCCTCGGAAATGCGAAAGCCATCCTCTGTCTCGCGCAGGATCTCGAGGCGCCGTCGCCCGGTCTCGGACAGGGGCGGCTGATACATCAGCAGGCAGGTGGACTGCGCCGCGCCGCGCCCCACCCTGCCACGCATCTGGTGCAGCTGGGCCAGGCCGAAGCTCTCGGCGCGCTCGATCACCATGATCGAGGCATTGGGCACGTTGACCCCCACCTCGATCACCGTGGTGGCCACCAGAACACCCGTCTCGCCGGCCACGAACCGGGCCATGGCGGCATCCTTGTCGGCCGGGTCCATGCGGCCATGGACCAGACCGACGACACCCTCGCCAAGCGTCGCGCGCAGGCGCTTGAACCGGTCCTCGGCGGCGGTCAGCTCGCTGACCTCGGATTCCTCGACCAGCGGGCAGACCCAATAGGCCTGCCGCCCCTCGGCCACGGCCTTGCGCAGATGCGCGACCACGTCGTCCAGGCGCCCGGTGCTGACCACGCTCGTGGTGACGGGCGTGCGGCCGGGCGGTTTCTCGTCCAGAACCGAGACATCCATGTCGCCGTATTGCGCCAGCGCAAGGCTGCGCGGGATTGGCGTGGCCGTCATCACCAGCACGTCGACGGCAGCGCCCTTGGCGCCCAGCTGCATCCGCTGCGAAACGCCAAAGCGGTGCTGTTCGTCCACGATGGCCAGCCGCAGGTCGCGGAACGCGACATCCTGCTGAAACACCGCATGGGTGCCCACCAGCAGGCCGATCTCGCCCGAGGCCAGCGCGGCCAGTTTCGCGCGCCGCTCCGCCCCCTTGTCGCGCCCCGTCAACAGTTCCAGCCGCACGCCAGCCGCACCGGCGAGCGGGGCCAGCCCCTCCATGTGCTGGCGGGCGAGGATCTCCGTGGGGGCCATCATGACGCCCTGCCCGCCCGCCTCGACCGCCGCGAGCAGCGCCAGCAGCGCCACCAGCGTCTTGCCCGCGCCGACATCGCCCTGAAGCAGGCGGTTCATGCGCTTGGGCGCGGCCATGTCGGCGGTGATCTCCGCGACCGCGCGGGTCTGTGCACCGGTGGGCGCATAGGGCAGATCGGCCAGCACCTTGTCGCGCAGGCGGCCATCGCCCTGCGTCACCTGCCCCTTGCCGCGCCGCTGGGTCGCCCGCGCCAGCGCCAGGGTCAGTTGATGCGCCATCAGTTCGTCATAGGCCAGCCGTTGCCGCGCCGGCGAGGTCGTGGCCAGTTCGGCCCCCGACAGGGGCGCATGGGCGGTTTCGAGGGCGGCGCGCCAGTCGGGCCAGCCCTCGCGGGCGCGCAGGGCCGGGTCGATCCATTCGGGCAGATCCGGCGCATGGGCCAGGGCCGCGCGGATCGCCTTGGCCATCACACGCTGCGTGACCGACCCGGTCAGCGGATAGACCGGCTCGAAAGGCGGGATCTGCTCGGCCTCTTCGGGGCGCAGGATGTGGTCGGGATGCACCATCTGGGCTATGCCGTCGAACAATTCGACCTTGCCCGAGATCACCCGCCGCTGGCCGCTGGGCAGGATGCGCCGCAGGTACTCGCCACGGGCATGGAAAAACACCAGCTGGAAACTGGTTTGCGCATCCTCGACGATGACACGGTAAGGCCGCCCGCGCTGGCCGGGCGGGCGATGTTCGCCCACCACGACCTCGACCGTGCAATGGGCCGGCGGAACCAGATCGCGGACGCTGGCGCGGCGCGACCGATCCACGCCGCTGTAGGGCAAGGTGAAGGCCATGTCGCGCGGCTTTTCGATGCCGCCTGTCGCCAGTTGCTGGGCCAGTTTCGGGCCGACCCCGTCGAGCGTTGTCAACTCCGCGAAAAGCGGAAACAGGACTTCCGGGCGGCTGCTCATGCCTCGCCGATCAGCGACAGCCAACCATCCTCGTCGAGCGTCTCGATGCCCAGTTCGGCGGCCTTGCTGGCCTTGGACCCGGCCCCCGGCCCGGCCACCAGCAAATCGGTCTTGGCGCTGACCGAGCCCGAGACCTTGGCCCCCAGCGCCTCGGCGCGGGCCTTGGCCTCGGCGCGGGTCATCTTTTCCAGGCTTCCGGTGAAGACAACGGTCTTGCCCGCGACGGGACTGTCGGCGGCGCGCGCCTTGGGCGGTCTGATCTCGGTCAGTTCGGCGACCAGCCGGTCGATGGCCGCGCGTTCGTGATCGTTGGCAAAGGCATCGGAAAGCGAGAGCGCCAGGACCGGGCCAATGCCGTCGGCCGCGGTCAGGTCGTCCCAGGCGGCTTGCGCGTCCGGCGGCACCGCCCGGGCCGTGCGGGCGGCGTCGCGGGCCGCGCTCACCCGGGCGCGGCGGCCCTCTTCGGCGGCGCGCAGGCGCTCGGCCTCGGCCGCCTCGTCGGCGGCCCGGTGTGCCAGCGCGACGGGGCGTGCCCTGTCCAGCGCCGCGACCATGGCCTGCCAGCCGCCGTAGTGGCGCGCAAGGTCCTGCGCGGCCACCTCGCCCACATGCCGGATGCCAAGCCCGAACAGCAGACGCTCCATGGAAATTTCACGTTTTTCCTCAATGGCCTGAAAGAGGTTCTTCGCGCTTGTCTCGCCCCAGCCGTCACGATTGGCCAGTTTCGACAGGGTCGCCGCATCCCGGCATTGCAGCGTGAAAATATCGGCCGGTTCGCGCACCGGAAGCTGGTCGTCGTGGTAGAAGGCCTCGACCTGCTTGGCGCCCAGCCCCTCGATGTCCATGGCGCCGCGCGAGATGAAATGTTTCAGTTTTTCCACGGCCTGCGCCGGGCAGATCAACCCGCCGGTGCAGCGGCGCACGGCGTCGCCCTCTTCGCGGATCGCGGGCGAGCCGCATTCGGGGCAATTGTCGGGGAACTGGTAGGGCTTGGCCTGCTGGGGCCGTTTGGACAGGTCGACGTCCGCGACCTTGGGGATCACGTCGCCGGCCCGGTAGACCTGCACCCGGTCGCCAGGGCGGATGTCCTTGCCGCCGCGAATATCCTCGCCCGAGGCCCCGCGCCCGGCAATGTAATCCTCGTTGTGCAGCGTCGCGTTGGAGACGACGACGCCCCCCACCGTCACCGGCTGCAACCGCGCCACCGGTGACAGCGCCCCGGTGCGGCCGACCTGGATATCGATCCCCTCCAGCCCGGTCCAGGCCAGTTCAGCGGGAAACTTGTGGGCGATGGCCCAGCGCGGCGTGGTCGAGCGGAAGCCGAGCCGCTGTTGCAGCGAAAGGTCGTTGACCTTGTAGACCACCCCGTCGATGTCATAGCCCAGCGAGGCGCGTTGGTCCTCGATGCTGCGATAATGGGACAGCATATCCGCCACCGTCTCGCAGACCCGGGTCAGCGGGTTGGTGACAAAGCCGAAGCTGGCCAGGCGGTCAAGCGCGCCCTTCTGGGTGTCGGCCAGCGGCGCGGACAGCTCGCCCCAGGCATAGGCGAAGAACCGCAGTGGGCGGGCCCTCGTGATGCTGGCGTCCAGCTGGCGCAGCGATCCGGCGGCGGCGTTGCGCGGGTTGGCAAAGGTCTTGCCGCCCCTGTCGGCCTGCCGCGCATTCATCGCCTCGAAATCGGCATGGGACATGTAGACCTCGCCGCGCACCTCCAGCACGGCGGGGGCCTGCTCCAGCCGGGTCGGGATCTCGTCGATGGTGCGGGCGTTCTGCGTGACATTCTCGCCGGTCTCGCCGTCGCCGCGCGTGGCGGCATGGATCAGGACGCCGTCTTCATAGCGCAGCGACAGGCTTAGGCCGTCGATCTTGGGTTCGGCGGTATAGGTCAGCGGGGCCTGGGGGCCGAGGTTCAGGTAGCTGCGGATCGACTGGTCGAAATCGGCCACCTCGGCGTCGTCGAAGGCATTGGCAAGCGAGAGCATCCGCACCGCATGGGTGATCTTGCCGAAGGCCTCGGCGGGGGCGGCGCCCACCTGCTCGGAGGGGCTGTCGGCGCGCTTGAGCCCGGGAAAGCGGGCCTCGATCGCCGCGTTGCGTCGCTTGAGCGCGTCGTAATCCGCATCGCTCATCCGGGGGGCATCGGCGCCGTGATAGGCGGCATCGGCGCGGCCCAGCAGATCGGCCAGACGCGCCAGTTCGGCGGCGGCCTGCGCCTCGGTCAAGGCGTCGGGCGCGATGGTCGCGTCTTTGTCTGTCGCGGCCTTGTCGGTCACCGCCGGTCCCCCTTCTTTCACTTGCGTTCAGTGATAGGGGGCCACCCCGGCATCGTCCAGCCCGTCGCGGCCCGACAATGCCGCGGCCCCAGACGGTCTCGATGTAGTTGTCGCCGCCCGTGGCCACGGTCAGTTTCTTACGCAGCTTGCAGATGAACACGTCGATGATCTTGAGTTCGGGTTCGTCCATGCCGCCGTAAAGGTGGTTTAGAAACATCTCCTTGGTCAGTGTCGTTCCCTTGCGCAGCGAAAGCAGTTCCAGCATCTGGTATTCCTTGCCGGTCAGGTGGACAGGTTCGCCCCCGGTCTCCACCGTCTTGGCGTCCAGGTTCACCGCAACCTTTCCGGTTCGGATGATCGACTGCGCATGTCCCTTTGAGCGGCGGATGATGGCATGGATCCGCGCGATCAGCTATTCGCGGTGGAAGGGCTTGGTCAGGTAGTCGTCGGCCCCGAAGCCGAACCCCCTGAGCTTGGATTCGGTCGCATCCTCGCCCGAGAGGATCAGGATCGGCGTTTCCACCCGGGCCAGCCGAAGATGGCGCAGCACGTCGTGGCCCGACATGTCCGGCAGGTGCAGGTCCAGCAGAATCAGGTCGTAGTCATAGAGCTTGGCGAGGTCGATCGCCTCCTCGCCCAGCCCTGTCGTGTAGACGTTGAGGTTGGCATGACCCAGCATCAACTCGATACTATTTGCCGTGGTCGGATCATCCTCGACGAGCAAAACGCGCATTACTCTTCTCCGTTCGTTCGTGCGTTAACCAATCCTAGGGGGACGAAGGTTAACCCCACGTTACCATCCGGCCGGCAGCCTACAAATCCATCTAAGGTTGTCTATACTTTCTCGCTGCGGTGGCCTTCAGTGCCGCCTCGCCGTGACTGAGAACCGCCGACTCCACTCGGAGAGTTCCTCGTCAGACAGGCCGTAGGTCGATTTCGCCCAATCCCGCGTGATCAGCCCATGCGCAACCGCACGCACCACGGCCGCCTTGCGCGACGCAACCCACCGCCGCGTCTTCGCCTCGGGCAGGTCGGCACGCGTCATCACCCGGCCGCACGGCAGCGTGACCGAGCGCGGCCCCTCCGTTCTGCGCAGATACATGTCCTCACCCCTCTTTCGTGAATGAACATGCCTTTCAACTGGCCGCTTTTCGGCTAAGGAGAAGTAAAGCGGCCCCTTGAGAGTATCTTGCATTTTCCTATATTCCTGCAGACCCTGACGAAGGTTGCTTCCATGTCCCTCGATACCGCGCTCAATTCGCTCGGCCTGCCCAAGGCCCCCGCCGACACCCGTGTCGTCGTCGCCATGTCCGGCGGTGTTGATTCGTCTGTCGTGGCGGCCATGCTCGCCGACGAGGGCTATGACGTGGTCGGCGTGACGCTGCAGCTTTACGATCACGGGGCGGCGCTGGCCAAGAAGGGCGCCTGCTGCGCGGGTCGTGACATCCACGATGCCCGCCGCGTGGCCGAAGAAATGGGCTTTCCCCACTACGTGCTGGACTACGAGAACATCTTCCGCGAGGCGGTGATGGACGAATTCGCAGACAGCTATCTGGGCGGGGCCACGCCTGTGCCCTGCATCCGCTGCAACGAACGTGTCAAGTTCAAGGACCTGCTGGAGACGGCCAAGGATCTGGATGCCGACTGCATGGCCACGGGCCATTACATCCAGCGCCAGATGGGGCCGCGCGGGGCCGAGTTGCACAGCGCGGCGGATGCGAACCGCGACCAGTCCTATTTCCTGTTCTCGACCACGCAGGAGCAGCTGGACTTCCTGCGCTTCCCGCTGGGCCATCTGGCCAGCAAGGACGAGACCCGCAGTCTGGCGGCGCGATATGGCCTGCGTGTGGCCGACAAGCCCGACAGCCAGGATATCTGCTTCGTGCCCAATGGCGACTATGCCAGTGTCATCGAGAAACTGCGCCCGGGGGCTGCCGAGCCGGGCGCGATCGTGGACCATGCCGGCAACGTGCTGGGCCAGCACAACGGGGTGATCCACTACACCATCGGCCAGCGCCGGGGGCTGGGCATCGGCGGGCTGAGCGAGCCGCTCTACGTGGTCAAGCTCGACGTGGAAAACCGCCGGGTCGTGGTCGGCCCCAAGGAGATGCTTGCGACCCGCACCGTCCCCCTGCGCGAGATCAACTGGCTGGGCGACGGCGCCTTTGCCGAAGCGGGCGAACGCGAAGTGGCGGTCAAGGTCCGCTCGACCCGCCCCCCGGCCCCGGCCATCCTGCGCCCGCTGTCCGACACCGAAGCCGAGGTCGAACTGCTGACCCCCGAAGAGGGCGTCAGCCCCGGCCAGGCCTGCGTCTTCTACGACACTCAGACCACCCGCGTTCTGGGCGGCGGCTGGATCTGGAAGGGGTAGCGCACAGGAGCACAGACCCCGAGCGAATTTGCGTCATGGATCAAGGTTCGCTGTGCGCAGGAAGTGGGGTTTGCAAGTTTGATATAAATGGGGCGCTCAAATTTCTCTGCGCGCGTTGACCTGTCGCCCCGGGGCCGACGGCAACGGCAGTTCCGCGGCTGACAGCGGCCCTTGCATTCGATGGCTCAAACCGCGGGCCATGATACCCTCCAAACCGAAAACGCCGCCCGGTCTCCCGCGCGGCGTTTCCTGGTCCCGTAACAAGCTGTCCTAGCTGGCCCGGCGGCGGCGCCCGCCTGCGGCGCGTCCGCCACGGCCGCGCTCTTGTTCACCGGGTTTCAGCGGCGCCTTGTTGAACCTGATCCAGGCCGCCCCGCCGTCGTCCTGGTTCATCAGGAAGTTCGCGGCGCGGATCGCCTCCATCTCCTTGCCGGCGCGCGGCCTCGTCGAGCCCAGACCGAACATCTGGCAGAACACCTCGTCGTCCATCTCGGGGGGCAGCAGGATACCGGCAGCCGCCACCTCGGCCTTCTTGGCCGCGATCTCGGCGGCCTTCACCGGCAGGGCCACCGGGTTCATGATGGCACTGGTCATCCCCGTGGCCATGGCCATGGGCAGGAAGGCGTTGTTGATGCCGTGCCGGTTGGGCAGACCGAAGGAAATGTTCGATGCCCCGCAGGTGGTGTTCACGCCCAGCTCGTCGCGCAGGCGGCGCACCAGCGTGAAGACCTGCAAACCGGCCGACCCCATCGCCCCGATTGGCATGACCAGCGGGTCGACCACGATGTCATGCGCGGGAATGCCGAAATCGGCGGCGCGTTCCACGATCTTTTTCGCCACGGCAAAGCGCACCTCGGGGTCTTCGGAAATCCCGGTGTCGTCGTTCGAGATCGCTACCACCGGCACGTTGTATTTCTTGACCAGCGGCAACACCATCTCCAGCCGCTCTTCCTCGCCGGTGACGGAGTTGAGCAAGGGCCGCCCCTCGGCGGTGGCCAGCCCGTTCTCCAGCGCGCCGGGCACCGAACTGTCGATGCACAGCGGAACGTCCACGATCTTCTGCACCACCTCGACAAGCTGTTTCATCAGCGTCGGCTCGACGAAGTTGTTGTCGGCATAGCGCGGGTCCTCGGCCATGCGGTTGGTGAAGACCGCACCCGAGTTGATGTCCAGCACCGTCGCCCCGGCGGCCACCTGAGCGATGGCATCGGCCTCGACCCGGCTGAAATCGTCCTGTTCCAGTTCGGCGGCCAGAATCTTGCGGCCCGTGGGATTGATGCGCTCGCCGATCACGCAGAACGGTTCGTCAAAGCCGATAACGGCGGTCTTGGTCTTCGATTCGACAACGGTGCGGGTCATGATCGGTCCTTAGGATTGAGAGGCGGGCACGGCAGCGGTGCCGCCATGGTCGATGGCCCATTGGGCCGCTGTCTTGATGCCGCCCAGCGGGAAGACGTGCACGTTCGTCACGTTGAAATCGGGGTTTGCGGCCTTGTGGGCAGCCAGACTGGTGACGACCTCGGTGGGCTCGAAGGGCAGCAACAGCTTGGAGACATCCTTGGCCCGCTTCTGCAGCACCCGGATGGAGGGGCCGACACCGCAGGCCATGGCGAACTTGATCATGGTCTGCAGCTTGGCCGGCCCGGCGATGCCGATATGGATGGGCAGGTCGATGCCCGCCGCCTTGAGGCTGTCGGCCCAGTCGATGATGGGCTGCGCCTCGAAGGCGAACTGGGTGGCGATGGCCATCTGCGCGTCCGTGGTCTCGGAAAACCGCTGCTTCCAGCGCAGGGCCGCATCGACAGTGGCATTGCCGCCCGAGGGGTCGATGTCGCGGTTGCCCTCGGGGTGGCCGGCGACGTGCAGGCGCTTGAAATCACCGAACAGGCCGGTTTCCAGCAGCTGCATGGAACTGTCGAACGCGCCATGGGGCTTGGTCACGCCACCGGCCAGCATCAGCGCCTGGTCGACGCCCGCCTCGCCCTGATACCGGGCGATCCAGTCTTCCAGCATGGCGCGGTCCTTGATGACGCGCGCCGGGAAATGCGGCATCACCGGGTAGCCCTCGCGCGCCAGGCGCTTGGCGGTGGCGACCATGTCCTCGATCGGCGTGCCCTCAATATGGGCGATGTAGACGCGCGTGCCCGCGGGCAGCCAGTCGCGGAAATCCTCGACCTTCTCGGCGGTGCGCGGCATCACCTCGATCGAGTAATCCTCCAGAAAGGCCGCGACGCGCGGATCGACGGCCTCGCCGGGGGCGGGGGTGGCTTCGGTGGGTTTCTTCTTGAACTGCAACAGCGCCATGAGAGCCTCCTTCAGGCGGGAAACGGGGGTCGGGCCACTCACGCGCGGCCGTCGTTGTCGATCAGCGACTTGAGCCGGGCCGTGTCGTAGGATGCCTCGATCCGGTCCACTTCGGCCTCGGCGACCTGCGCGTCGTCGCCCTCGCAGGTGTAGGGCGCGCCGCGGCGCCACTCGGCCAGATAGGCATCCGTCCCGGCGGCCCCGGCTCTCATCGCGGCCCGGTCGATGGCCTGCTCGAAGCGCGCGCTCAGGGGCTGTTTCGCCGCCCGACGGCCCTTGCCGACGATGACCTGTGCCGGAATGTCCCGCCAGTAGACGATGGTGACCTCGGCCATATGCGCGATTCCCTCTCGCTGGAGTGCTTTTCCCTTTCCTATCCCCCTGTGCCCCATATGCGGCGCTTGTTTTCGACATGAAACCCCCGGTGAACGACGCCGTGGGATCAAAGCGCCGCCCATGGGGCCAGGCCGTGCCCGCACCGCGACCCGTCCCGGCACGAGGAGAGGCTTGCGCAGGGCTCGCCCCCGCCCTACCTTGAGGGCAACTCGAAATCGGAGGGCGTGACGATGGCGCCCAAGCGTCCCAATGGTGCGGGCGCTGTCCCGAACCCGGTCGAAAGCCCCGCGCCGACCCCGCCCGGTCCCTCAGAGCTCTATGCAGCCCTGGATCTGGGCACCAACAGCTGCCGCATGCTGATTGCCCAACCAAGGGGCAGCCAGTTCGATGTGATCGACAGTTTCTCGAAGTCCGTCCAGCTTGGGCAGGGCCTGGAATCGAGTGGGAAACTCTCGCGCGCTTCGATCTGGCGCACGATCAACGCCATGCGCGTCTGCCGCCAGAAACTGCAACGCCACAAGGTCCGCCGGATGCGGCTCGTGGCCACCGAGGCCTGCCGCCGGGCCAGCAATGCGCGCCAGTTCATCAAGCAGGTCCGCCGCGAAACCGGCCTGCGCCTCGAGATCATCCAGCCCGAGGAAGAGGCCCGCCTGGCGGTGATCTCCTGTGCGCCGCTGGTCTCGCGCAAGACCGAACAATTGCTGGTCGTCGATATCGGTGGCGGTTCGACCGAACTGGTCTGGATCGACCTGACCAAGGTGCCCCCGCCCGACCGGCCCCGCGCGATCATGCGGCTGCATTCGGGGTTCCGCCAGACCGAGGGCCCCGTGCCCGCCGCCAAGGTCGTGGACTGGATTTCCGTGCCCCTTGGCGTGGCCACCCTGCGCGACCAGTTTTCCGACGTGGAAGACGACTCCGCGCGTTTCGCCCTCATGAGCTGGTATTTCGAGGAATCACTCGAGAAATTCGCCCCTTCCGCCTCGGAACAGTCCCGCGATGGTTTCCAGATCATCGGCACAAGCGGCACCGTCACCACGGTGGCCGCCACGCATCTGGGCCTGCGCCGCTACGACCGGACCAAGGTCGACGGGTTGCGGATGAGTTCCGACCAGATCGACGCCGTGATCCGCAATTACCTGTCGCTCGGCCCCGAGGGGCGGCGCAGTGATCCACGAATCGGCAAGGACCGGCAAGCGCTGATCATGTCCGGCTCGGCGATCCTGCAGGCGCTGATGCGGCTCTGGCCCACCGACCGGCTCTCCGTCGCCGACCGCGGCCTGCGCGAGGGGCTACTCTACCAGCAGATGAGCCTTGACGGCGTCCTGCAAGAGGCGCCCGACTGATCTCCCATTGCCAGTCGCGGGTTTCTTCTGGCCAGAAATATCCTGGGGTGAATTGGCCGCAGGCCAAGAGGGGCAAGGCCCCTACTCCCCCTCGGCGCCCGGTGTCGGCCGCCTGTCCCAGAGCGCCACGAGCGCCTCGCGCAGCACATGCACATCCCCGCCCAGCCCCAGGAACCGCACCCCCTGCGCGGCCAGGCCGTCGAACGCACCGGCATCGAAGGTGATCGTGCCGGCGAATTTGTCCGCAGCGGCAGCGGCCGCATAGACCCGCGCGATGGCCGCCTGCACCTGGGCGTGATCGGGGTGCCCGACATGCCCCAGGTCGGCGGACAGATCGGCGGGGCCGACGAACAGCCCGTCCACGCCCTCCACCGCGGCGATCTCGTCCACGTTGGCGACGGCCTCGGCGCTCTCGATTTGCACGAAGAGGCAAATCTCGTCGTTGGCCGAGGTCACGTAATCGACGATCTCGCCATAGCCCGAGGCCCGCGACAGCACCGCCCCCATGCCGCGCACGCCCTGCCCCGGATAGCGCACCGCGGCGGCGACCTGGCGGGCCTGCTCGGCACTGTTCACCATGGGCACCACCAGCGTCTGCACCCCGAGGTCCAGCACCTGCTTGAGAATCCAGTCCGACCCGAAGGGCACGCGCACCACCGGCGCCGCGCGGGTGCCGGCCAGCGCCTGCAACTGGGCCATGATCGTGGACAGCGTATTCGGCCCGTGTTCGGCGTCTATCAGGCACCAGTCGAATCCGGCATTGCCAGCCAGTTCCGCGCCAACCGGGCTGGCCATGGCCAGCCAGAGGCCCGATTGCATCTCGCCCCGGGTCAGGGCGGCCTTGAGGGTGTTGCGCGGTGCGGGCATGGGTCGGTCTCCTTTTTGAGGGCAGACTGCGTCAGCCTGGCGCGCGCGGCAAGGGCGCTGTGCCGGACGAGGGACAGCCGCGCCTCACAGCCTCTCCAGCACCGCGCGGGCCGCGCGCAGGCCGGGGGCCTCGGCCCCGCGCCCCAGCCGCGCCATGGTCAGCTCCAGCGCCTCCAGTTGCGCCTGCGGGGCGGCATGAACCTGGCGCAGGCCCTCGGAGATCCGCTCGGGGCGGCAGTTTTCTCCGATGAACTCGGGCACCACGCGGGTCTCGGATACCAGGTTGACCAGCGTCACCGTATCCGTGCGCAGCATCCGCGCGATGATCTGGCGGCTGAGCCAGGCCATGTCGTAGGCGATGACCATGGGCGTGCGCGCGGCCGCAAGTTCCAGCGACACCGTCCCCGAGGCGGCCAGCGCCAGGTCGGCAGCAGCCATGGCCACGAAGCGGTTGCGCGCGGCCTGTCCCGCCGTCAGGTCGGCCCCGTCGATGACCCTGGCGCCGATCCCGCCGAACTGCTCGGCCACGGTATCGCGCAGATACGGCAGGGTCGGCAGCACCACCTGCATGTCCCCCAGTCCCGCCTGCGCATGGGCGGCCACGAAGGGCGGCGCCAGCCGCGTGACCTCGGACCGGCGCGAGCCGGGCAGGACCATTAGCGTCCCGCGCCCCGCCTCCAGACCGTGGCGGGCGCGAAAGGCGGCGATCTCGTCCTCGGTCACGGGCGGCTCGGTCGCGATGGGGTGGCCGACGAAATCGCAGTCCATCCCGGCGGCCTCCATGTAGGGCGGCTCGAAGGGGAACAGCGCGAGCACCTGGTCGATGACCCGCGCCATCTTCGCGGCCCGCCCCGGGCGCCAGGCCCAGACGGTGGGGGCCACGTAATGCAACGTGCGAATGTCCGACCCCGCCTTGACCAGCCGTGCCACGCGCAGGCAGAAATCCGGGCTGTCGATGCCGATGACCACGTCCGGCCGCGCCGCGAGGGCGGCCTGCGCTGTCTGGCGGATGCGGCGCTTGAGGTGGCGGTATTTCGGCAGGATCTCGGCCAGCCCCATGACCGACAGCTCCTCCATATCGAAGAGGCTTTGCAGCCCCTCGGCCTGCATCATGGCCCCACCGACGCCCTCGAAAGTCACCCCCGGCGCCAGCGCCTTCAGCCCGGCCATGAGCGCGCCGCCGAGCCGGTCGCCCGAGGGTTCGCCCGCGATGACAAAGACCTTCACGGCGCCACCTGCAGGAACAGGCCCGCCTGCGCCAGCCTGGCGATGACGCGGGGCCGGTCCAGCACCATGACGCCCCCGGCCTGCACCACGATGCCCGCCAGCCCGGCCCGGACCACCTGATCGGCCGTTTCGGGCCCGATCAGCGGCATGTCCGCGCGCAGCTCCTGGCCCGGTTTGGGCGCCTTGAACAGCACCCCGCCGGCCGGGTCGGGGCGCGGGGGCTGCTGGCCCGTGAACCAGTCGGCCACGGCGGTAAAGGGGCTGGCCAGGGTATCCCAGGAATCTTCTGCGTTGAGAGGTGGCGGCGTCCCGCCAGCAAGATCGGCCAGCATGGCGGCAGTGCCGCGGGCGTCCTCGCGCGCGATCACCCGCCCGCCGGCCACGACCACCGCCTGGCCCCGGTCAGCGCGGCCCATCTCGGCAAGCGCGGCGCGGGCGGCGGCCTGATCTGCCTCGATCCCCGCGGGCAGGGTGCCGCAGACCAGGCCCTCGGGCGGGACCAGATCGGGATCGACCTGATGCGCGCCGACCACCGCCAGCCCGTGGTCCTCTATGATCGCGATGATCTCGCGCAGGGTACCGTCGTCGCCCAGGGCCATGGCCGCCGTCAGGCGCGGCACAAGCGGTGCGGTCAGGGCGTCGATGCGCGTGGGGTCCACCTCTGGACGCCGCACCGCCCCAGCCAGGCAGACCTGCGTCACGCCGCGCTCCACCAGCGTGGCAAGAAAACGGCCCAGGGTTTCCAATCGAAAGCTCAGGCGCTGGAAATCGCCCGCCACCTCGGAGGAAAACGGCGCCATTTCGCAGATCAGGGGCGGTTCGCTGCGATCGGCCAGCACCCGGGCCAGGTGGGGCGGCAGACCGCCCTGCCCTGCGACCAGCGCCAGCATCAGGGCGTCAGGAAGTTGCGGTCGCTCTCGCCCAGGATGAAGGCGACCATCTCGGCCACATAGGCACTGTCGCTTTCTTCCGACAGGCGCCGGGCCCGGTCCATGAAGCTGCCCTCGCCGTCGCGCAGCGTCTGGAATGCGGCCCGCAGCGCGGTGATGTCCGCACGGTTCACCCCCCGGCGCTTGAGCCCCACGAGGTTGAGCCCGTCCAGCGCCCCGCGCGGCCCTTGCACGAGGCCATGCGGGATCACGTCATTGGCCACCATGGACAGCGCGCCGATGATGGCGCCCTTGCCGATGCGCACGAACTGATGCACGCCGCAGAGCCCGCCGACGATCACGTCATCCTCGATGACGACATGCCCGGCGATGGCGCTCTGGTTGACGATGATCACGTTGTCGCCGATCTGCGCGTCATGGGCGATGTGGCACCCGGCCATGAACAGGCCGTCGTCGCCCACCCGCGTCACGCCGCCGCCGCCGGCGGTACCGCTGTTCATGGTGACATGCTCGCGGATGCGGTTGCGCGCGCCGATACGCAGCCGGGTCTCTTCGCCGCCGAACTTGAGGTCCTGGGGGATCTCGCCGATCACCGAGAAGGGAAAGATCGTCGTGCCCGCGCCGACATGGGTGTCGCCGGTGACCACGACATGGGACTTGAGCGCGACCCCGTCGCCCAGCCGGACCTGCGGGCCGACCATGCAGAAGGGCCCGACACGGCAGCCCGCGCCGAGCTCGGCGCCGGGCTCGACGATGGCGCTGGGATGAATGTCGGTGCTCACCCGGAGAGGTCCATCATGGCGGTGAAATCGGCCTCGGCGGCCATCTCGCCCTCGACCGTAGCGACGCCCTTGAACTTCCAGACCTTGCCGCCGGGCTTGCCGCGCGTGGTCTCGACCTGCATCTCCAGCACGTCGCCGGGGACGACCTTGCGGCGGAACTTGGCGTTGTCGATTCCCATGAAGTAGATCAGCATGTTCTTGTCGGCCAGGCCCAGAGTGCTGCCCACCATAACGGCGGCGGTCTGGGCCATGGCCTCGATGATGGTCACGCCGGGCATGATCGGCGTGCCCGGAAAATGGCCCTGGAAATGCGGCTCGTTCATGGTGACATTCTTGAGTCCGCGGGCTGACGTGGTGCCCGCGATATCCACCACCTTGTCGACCAGAAGGAAGGGATAGCGATGCGGCAGGATGCGCTGGATCAGCTGGATGTCGGCGGTTGTCACGGGCTCGGTCATGGGAACTCCTGCAGGATGGCCTGAGAGGGGTTAGCAACTGGGCCGGGGCGGGGCAAGCGGGCTCAGTCCTGCCGGAAGGCGGCACCGTCGCCGATCTGATCGTCGATGCGGGCAATGGCGGCCTCGGTGATGTCGATCCGGTCAAGCGAGAGCAGCACCGACTGCTGATGCATTATGACCGAGGCGCCGCGGTCGGTCAGGATCTCGCCCAGGATCGGCTGGATGACGCGGACGAAGTCGTCCTGGGCGCGCTCCAGGCTTTCCTCGATCGCGGTCTCCTTGGCGTCCTGGGCGTTGCGGATGCCCCGGGCCTTCTCATCGAAGGCGGCGGCCTCTTCACGAAAGACCTCCGGGTCCATGTCGGGGCGGCGCTCGGTCAGATCCAGTTCCTCGGCGCGCAGATCCTCGGCGATATTGCGGTTCTCGTTGGCCAGGGCACGGCGCTCGGCGTTGTAATCCTCGACCACGGCCTTGCCGAACTCGGACTCCTGGAACAACTGTTCCAGGTCGATGGTCAGGATCGGCGTGTCCATCGTGGCGACAGGGAAATCCCCGCCCTGGGGCACTTCGGCCCCGTCTTGCGCCATGGCGCCCTGCCCCAGCAGCGCCAGCGTCAGGATTGCCAGCCAGCGCGCGGCGCGGGGCATCAGAACTCCGTCGAGATGGTCAGGTCAAAGCCCTGGGTCTTGTCTTCGGGCTGCACGTCGATCGGCTCGGAGAAGTTGAAGCGCAGCGGCCCGATGGGCGTGGTCCAGAAGATCGAGACGCCGGCGATGGTGCGGGGCGTGTAATCGTTGTACAGGACGTTGCCCTTCGTCATTGGCTGCCCGATATCCCAGACCGACCCGTGGTCAAGGAAAACGCCGCCGGTGATGCCGTATTCCTCGGGCAGGCCGAGGGGTAATTCCGCTTCCAGCCGCGCAACGGCAAAATAGTTGCCGCCCAGGGCGTCGTCGCTCGCGTCGTCGCGCGGGCCGATGCCACCCGGCTCGAAGCCACGCATCATGCGGCTGCCCAGGAAATAGCGATCGGTGATCCGGCTCTCGCCGTCGTTATAGGCCAGCGCGCCACCCTCGAGGGTGGCGCGCAGCGTCACCTCCTCGTTGAGGACCATGGTTTGCGCTGTCGCCCGCGCCGAGGTCTTGATGAAGGTGTTGTCGCCGAAACCGAACTGCTGACCGAACCGCAGCAGCACGCCGGCGGTCGGGTTCAACCCGCTGCGGCGGGTGTCGAAGCTGTAGGTATAGCCGAGGCTGTTGGTGCCCACCGCGCCCTTGTCATCTTCGATGAAAGTCGAGTCCGTCTCGATGTTGAACAGATCGGTGTAGTCGTATTCGTAGTAGACTGTCAGGCGGCCGTTCTCGCTGACCGGGAAGTTCAGCGAGGGGCGCAGGCCGAAACTCCGCGTGTCATAGAGCGTCGACCCCTGGTTGTCGGTCTGGCGGTAATCGACCGAAAAGCCGAAGCGCAGATCGCGGCCCAGCAGGCGCGGCTCGGTGAAATCGAGGCTCAGGTTCTGGGCGTCTTCCGACCACTGCAGGTCGAAGGCCAGCGCCTGCCCCCGACCCAGCAGGTTGCGCTGATTGTAGGAGGCCAGCAGCGAGAACCCGTTGTCCGTCGAATAGTTGCCGCCGAAGGACAGCGAGCCGGTAGGGCCTTCGTCCACGTCCACATCAACAACGACCTGGTCGGGGTTCGATCCCTCGCGGGTGTTCACGTCCACGTTGGAGAAAAAGCCCAGGGCGCGGATGCGTTCGGCGCTCTGGCGGATCTGGCGCGGGTTGAAGGGGTCGCCCTCGACCACGTCGAACTGCGAGCGGATCACCCGGTCGAGCGTGGTGCTGTTGCCCTCGATGTCGATCCGCTCGACGAAGATGCGTTCGCCGCGGGTCAGCGCGAAATTCACGTCCAGCGTCAGCGCGCGGTCATTGCGCGAGATGCGCGGGTCCGCGCGGACCAGGTTCAGCCCCTCGCGGATGGCTAGGCGTTCCAGCCGCGCGATGTCGCGTTCGATCAGCGTGGGCGAATAGACCACACCGGAACGCAGCTTCAGGGCCTGTTCGAACATTGCCGGGTCGGCCTCGGGCACCTCGGACGTGACCTGCACGTCGCCCACGCGGAACTTCTGGCCTTCCTGCACGTTGAAGGTGATCAGGTAGGCGTCGCGGGCACGGGTCAGCGCCGCGTCGACGTTGAGAACCTCGAAATCCACGTAGCCGCGCGAGCGGTAGAAATCGGTCAGCACCTGGCGGTCGAATTCGATTCGATCCGAAACGAAGGTGTCGTTCTGGATGATCGCGCGCAGCAGGCCGGCCTGTTTGGTTTCCAGCACGCGGCGCAGGCGCCGGTCGGAATAGGTGCGGTTGCCCACGAAGCTGATCCGCTCCACCTCGCTGACGCCGCCCTCGGAAATCTCGAAGACCAGGTCCACGCGGTTGTCGCTGCGCCGGATGATGCGCGGCGTGACGCTGGCGTTGATGCGGCCCTGCTCGGCATAGGCCTCGACGATTCGCGCGGTGTCGGCCTCGGCCTGCGAGGGGGAATAGACCCGACGCGCCTGCGTGCGCACCAGCGGGGCAAGTTCCTCGTCCCCAAGCCTGGAATTGCCCTCGAAATTGATGCGGTTGACGGTGGGATTCTCGTCCACGGCAATCACAAGCGTTCCGCCGCGCGGGGTGACGGAGACCGTCTCGAAAAGGCCGGTGTCCCGAATGCGCTGGGCGGCGTCGTTCACCTCGCCCGCCGAGACCGTCTCGCCCTGGCCAAAGCCCAGGAAGCTCAGGATCGTGGCGGTTTCGATGCGCTGGTTGCCCTCAACCTGAACATTGCTGAAACTGTAGCTCTGCGCGCGGGCCATGCCCGCCGGCAGCGCCATAAGCACCACGACGCATACGAGGCCAAGGGCCCGGATGGGTCCCCGGAAAGACCCGGAAGAACGCGTCGGCGCGCGCGCGGCAAGACTGCTCATGTTATATGCTCGTTCAGACATCCCAGATGCGGATGGTCTATCCCCCGGCATCGCGCTTGTCAAAGCACAGGTGCGGGACGCCGCGGTCGTCGACAGTTGGATCGCGTTACCCATGCAGCATCCGACCCCGCCATGCTGGCGTCCCCGTCCCGGGGCACCCGGTGCTAGGGTGCACTGCCGACCCAGGCCCCCAGCATCAGCGCGGCCGCGAGGGCACCGAGATAGAAAACTCGATCCCGGTTGAGATCGAACAGCAGGGAAATGCCGTGATATCCTTCAGTGAGCGTCCGCATGGGCCCCTCCTTTCGCGTCAATGCCGACAGGTTCGACGGCGATCATGACCGAATGAAGGCACTCCCGGGGAAACTCAGGGGCACAGGAACAGGTCGTTGGCGATCGCGAAAATCATCAGCGTGCCGATCAGCGACAGCCCGATCGCCATGAGAACCCGCAGCGCGCCATCGCTGGGCGGCTTGCCGGTCACCGCTTCCCATGCATGGAACACCAGGTGCCCGCCGTCCAGAACCGGGATCGGGAACAGGTTGAGCAGACCGATCGCCGTGGACATCACCGCGATGAAGGTGATGAAGGATTCCGCCCCCTGGCTGGCCATGGACCCGGCGGTTTCCGCGATGCCCACCGGGCCGGACAGGTTGCAGGTGGAAATCGCCCCCGAAATGATATGCCACATCCCGTTCAGCGACTGCGCGATGATGAACCAGACCTGCTGTGCGCCCAGTTTCACGGACTCCCAAAGGCCCACGGACATGGTCTCGGGTTCGAAGAACAGTCCGCCGTTGCCGACGCCGATCTTGGGCTGGTCGCGCATCGAGCCATCCTCCTGGGGGATGGCGACCATGCGCGGGGTCAGCACCTCCTCGCGGCGTTCGCCCTCGCGCCAGACGTCGAGGGTGATCGGTTCCCCGCCGGTGGCATTCACCACATCGACCATGTCCATGAAGCTGTAGACCGGGGTCTCGTTCATCGCGAGGATCAGGTCGCCGATGCGCAGCCCGGCATCATCCGCGGCCGAGCGCGGCGTGATCGACTGCACCCGTGAGGGCGCCGGATGCGGGCCCTGCACGGTCATGCGCGCCCCGTCGCGCCGGACCTCGTAGGCGAGCGCGGCCACCGATGGCAGAGCCTCCAGCGCCGCGCCGAACCCCTCGGGGTAGTTCAGCGGCCGGCCCTCGATGGCCAGGATGGTATCGCCCGGCTCCAGTTCCATGGCGCGGCTCTCGGGCCAGTCCGGCACGCTGGAGACCGTCAGCGGCGTCATCGGCTGACCAAGCGAGACCAGCAGCGCGGCGAAGATGAAGAACGACAGGATGAAGTTGAACACCGGCCCGGCGGCCACTGTCGCCGCGCGCGCCCAGAGCGGCGCGCCCAGCATGGTGTTTCGGGCCTTTTCCGTGGCCCCGTCGCCGCCGACGCTGGCCGCGTTGCCGTCGCCCAGGAACTTGACGTAGCCGCCCAGCGGCAGCGCCGCCAACTGCCAGCGGGTGCCGCGCTTGTCCATGCCCGACCAGATCACCGGGCCGAAGCCGATGGAAAAGACCTCGGCGTCGATCCCCGTCCAGCGGCCAACGATGTAGTGGCCGTATTCATGGATCGCCACGATGATGGACAGCGCCAGGATGAAGGCTAGAACGGTCAGTACGGGGCTGCCGAAATTCGGGATGAAATTCGTGAAATCCAAGGTCAGGCTCTTTTCTACTGCGCGATCCGGGCGCGGGCGGCGCGGCGGGCCAGCGCGTCTGCGTGTTGCACGCTATCTAGGGTGATCGTGTCATTTTGCAGCCCCTCGCGGGACAATGTCTCGTCGAGCACCGCCTCGACCAGGCGCGCCATGTCCAGAAACCCGATCTCGCCCGCGATGAAGGCATCCAGCGCGGCCTCCTTGGCGCCGTTGAACAGGGCCCCGGCCAGCCCGCCCTGGGCCATCACCCGATGCGCCAGCGCCAGCGCCGGATAGCGCGCGGGGCAGGCTTCGCGGAAATTCAGCCGGCCGATGCGGGCAAGGTCCAGCCGCTCGACCGGGACCGGGCCACGGTTGGGCCAGTGCAGGGCATAGCCGATGGCATGGCGCATGTCCGCAGGGCCGACATGGGCCATCAGCGCCCCGTCGGTAAAGCCCACCAGCGCATGAACCAGGCTCTCGGGGTGGACGATGGCCTCGATCCGGTCGGGCGCGATGCCAAAGAACTCATGCGTTTCAATAAGTTCCATGGCCTTGTTGAACATCGAGGCGCTGTCGATGGTGATCCGCTGGCCCATGTCCCAGTTGGGGTGGGCCGAGGCCTCGGCAACGGTGACCCGTGCCAGATCCTTTGGCGGACGATCCCGGAAGGCCCCGCCGCTGGCGGTGATGATGACGCGCTCGACCGTGGCGATATCCTCGCCCGCCAGCGCCTGGAAGATGGCCGAATGCTCGCTGTCCACGGGCAGGACCGTGGCACCGCGGCGCGCCGCCTGTCCCAGCAGCAGCGGACCGGCGGTGACCAGCGATTCCTTGTTGGCCAGCGCCAGCGTGCTCCCCTGATCCAGCGCCGCCAGCCCCGGCGGCAAGCCCGCGGCGCCGACAATGGCCGACATGATCCAGTCGGCCGGCCGGGCTGCGGCCTCAACGATGGCCCCGGCCCCGGCGGCGGCCTCGACGCTCGATCCGGCGAGCGCCGCGCGCAGGTCGGCCAGCCGCGCGGGGTCGGCCGTCACGGCGATCTCGGCGCCGAATTCCGTCGCATCCGCCGCAAGCCGCGCGATGTTGCGCCCTCCGGTCAGGGCCACGACCCGGTAGGCCGCGGGCGCGCGGCGCACCAGATCCAGCGTGGATTGCCCGATCGAGCCGGTCGCGCCAAGGATGCTGATCCGCCTCATGACACCCCTCCCGGCAGGCCCAGCAGCCCCGCGACCAGCAGCAGCGCCAGCGCCGCCCCCAGCAGCGCATCAAAACGATCGAACAGCCCGCCGTGGCCGGGGATCAGCGCCGAGCTGTCCTTGACGCCCTGGCGGCGCTTGAAGGCGCTTTCGGCGATGTCGCCCATCTGCCCGGCCAGGCTCAGCAGCACCGACAGCGCGACGATCCCCGGCCCCACGGGCGTGAGCGCGGCGAAAACCGCCCCGACCCCGGCCGCGGCGATCCAGCCCGCGACGGTGCCGGCCCAGGTCTTCTTGGGGCTGACCGCGGGCCAGAATTTCGGCCCGCCCAGGGCCTTGCCCGCGAAATATCCGGCGATATCGGTCACGACCACCAGGCTGACCAGCCAGATCAGCCAGGTGAACCCGTAGTCCAGCCGGAAATGCACCAGCCCCCAGCCCGCCACCTGGATGGCCAGGGCGAAAATGGCGAAGCTCAACCGCTCGCGCCGCAGGACCAGAATGCCAACAAGCGGCGCCATAAGGAAAAGCGGCAGGAATGCCCTTGTCTCGGGGTCGCCGAAGACCTTACCGGCCATGACCGAAGCCACCCCGGCGGCCAGCAGCATCCCCGAGACGGGCGAGGTGCCGCGGATCATAATCCAGCATTCCCAGACCATGACAGCGGTCACGAAGATCACCAGCATCTGGAACCAGACCCCGCCCAGCAGGATCGCTGCCACGCCGGCACCCCCCATGGCGACACCGGACCACAGGCGGGTCGAGAGGTCTCCCCATTTGCCGGGCATCTCTGGCGGCGGCACCTTCACCGGGGTCAGGCCTTGACCGCCCCGAAGCGCCGGTCACGGGTCTTGTAACCGGCCAGAACGCGCGCGAACTCGGCCGCGTTGAAATCGGGCCAGAGCGTGTCGATGAACTCGTACTCCGAATACGCCGACTGCCAGAGCAGGAAATTTGAGATCCGCGCCTCGCCGCTGGTGCGGATCACCAGGTCGGGATCGGGCAGGAAACAGGTATCAAGGTAGCGCGGCAGGGTCTCGTCACCCACATCGCGCGGTGACAGGCGCCCGGCGGCCACGTCCTGGGCCAGGCGGCTAGTGGCACGGGCCACCTCGTCACGGCCGCCGTAGTTGATGGCCACGGTCAGGTGGACATTGTCGTTGTCGGCGGTCAGAAGCTCCAGCTCGTCCATGAGCGCGACCAGCTTGTCGTCCAGCCGCACCCGGTCGCCAATGAAGCGCACGCGGACACCATTGCGCAGCAGATCCTGGGCTTCGCGTTCGATGAAGCCGCGGAAAAGTTTCATCAACCCGGCGACCTCGGCCTGGGTACGCTTCCAGTTTTCGGTGGAAAAGGCAAATATTGTCAGATACTTGACATTATTATCAGGGCAGGCCTCGACGATCTCGCGGACCCGCCGCGCGCCCGCCTGGTGACCGAAGAGCCGCGGCCGCCCCCGCATCTGCGCCCAGCGGCCGTTGCCGTCCATGATAATGGCCACGTGGCGCGGTCCCTCGGTCTCGATCTGCCTACCCATACGGGGCCTCCGTTCACTTCACAGCCACTGTTCCGCGCGGGCGGCGCCGCCCGCAGTCACGCGTCATGTCGTCACCAGCGGTGTCGCTCGAACCGCCGCGTGTCTGGCGCTCGAAGCCTTGCACCCGGACGAACAAGCCCGGTCGGTGCGGGCGCATCCGGGGCTCCGCCCTTTGACGCCCCGATCGCTCCACCGGAGCGATCGCCGGCCTTTGGCCGGTGCGGGCGTCAAACCTGCATGATCTCCG
>JAVLCA010000002.1:0-106612 GCA_031581025.1 Salibaculum sp.
GATCCAGATAGGCGCGTAGCCCGTCGGTATCGCCGGGCATCCGGCGGCCCCGCTCAACCCCGGCATAGCCGATGGCCGCCGCATCCTCCATCGCGCCCTCGTGTACGTCGTCAGATAATTTGGGACGCTTGATCGGCTTTCGGATTGGAGGCTCTGGCTCACCGTGGGTTGATCTTATGCGGTTTCAGTTTCGTGGCGCAAGCGCCGCGTAAGCATGGTTTTGCGTTTGATCTCCTCTCGCTGTTTCAGGATTTTCTCTCCCCTGCCGAAGTAGACGTCGGCAGGCGTCAGGTTGCCCAGGCTCTCGTGGTACCGGCGGGTGTTGTAGTATTCGACGAAGTCCCTGATCTGGCGTTCGAGATCCCCGGGCAGGAAGTAATGCTCGAGCAACACGCGGTTATTCGCTTCGCGGACCTTCGGTTCATGGTCTGATGCCATCGCTCGATCTTGCCCTGGGTCTGCGGGTGGTAGGGCGCGCCGCGGACATGGTCCATGCCCTTTTCGTCGAGATAGTCCGCCAAATCGCCCGCGATGTAAGAGGATCCGTTGTCACTGAGCAGCCTTGGCTTGGCGGCCACGGTCGCGCTGTCGCAGCCCGAGACGTCCAGCGCCAGGTCGAGCGTGTCGGTCACGTCCTCGGCCTTCATCGTCGTGCAAAGCTTCCAGGCGATGATGTACCGGCTGTAATCATCCAGGATGGTCGACAGGTAGAACCAGCCCCACCCCAGGACCTTGAGATAGGTGAAGTCCGTCTGCCAGAGTTCGTTCGGCCGCGTGGTCCTGTCTTTGAACTCATTGGCCGCCTTCATCACGATATGCGCCGGCGCCGTGATCAGATCCTCCGCCTTCAGGATCCGGTAAACGGATGATTCCGAGACAAAATATTTCTTCTCGTCAGTGTATTTTACCGCCAGCTCGCGGGGTGTCAGATCCTCATGTTCCAGCGCAAACTCGATGACGTCGGCACGGGTCTCGTCCGGGAGGCGGTTCCACACAGAGCCCGGGTGCGGCGCCGTATCCTTCAGCGCATCAAGCCCGCTTTCCGACCATCGGTCATACCAGCGGTAATAGGTCGTGCTGGGGATGCCCAGCATGGCCAGCGTCTGGCGAACCGGCAGATGCGAGGATTCCACGGTGCGGATGATCTCCAGCTTTTCCGATGCGGGATACCTCATGTTTCGCACTCCCCATCCCCGATCATGCTTTTTTTAAGCAGGCGATTTTCCAGGGTCAGGTCGGCAACGACCTCCTTCAGCGCTGTCGCCTCCGAGCGCAGTTCCTTGACCTCGGGCGAGGTTGCCTGACGCGCGGTGTCACCCGCCAGCCGCTGCTTGCCCGCCTCGAGAAACTCCTTCGACCACGTGTAGTACAGGCTCTCGCTGATCCCCTCACGGCGGCACAGCGCGGCGATGCTCTCCTCGCCTCGCAAGCCCGCCAGCACGATCCTGATCTTCTCCTCGGCCGAGTACTGTTTGCGGGTCTTGCGCTTGATGCCCTTGACCAGCTTGTCAGCGGCGTCCTTCGATGTTTCGGATTTCTTGTTCATCTTCGCTCCTTGATGGCTGCGATGAACCAGAAATCCTCCGTTACGAAAACATCAAATCTGTCCCATGGGTGCTGACGTCAGACAAGCTATTCGGATGCGCTACTGAAATTTCATCAAAACGGTGACGAAGCACGAATACCGGAAGAATGGCGACCCCGGCAGGATTCGAACCTGCAACCTGCCCCTTAGGAGGGGGCTGCTCTATCCAGTTGAGCCACGGGGCCGCTGTCCCATTGAATGCCCGGATTGACCGCAGAGGGCAAGAGCTTGGACAAGCCCGCCGAAGCGCGGTAACAAGGCGCAAGCGACACAGGACAGGCCGGACAATTGAACACATCGAACAAGCGCCCGCTCACGCTGCGTGACGTGTCCGAGGCCTCGGGCGTCAGCGAAATGACCGTCAGCCGGGTGCTGCGCAACAAGGGCGACGTCAGCCAGGCCACCCGCGACCGGGTGCAGGACGCCGCCCGCGCCCTGGGCTACGTGCCCAACAAGATCGCCGGCGCCCTCGCCTCGCAGCGGGTCAACCTGGTGGGCGTCATCATTCCCAGCCTCAAGAACATGGTCTTTCCCGAGGTCTTGTCGGGCGTGTCCTCGGCGCTCGAGGGCACGGAACTGCAGCCCGTTGTCGGCGTGACGGACTACTCCCCCGAGAAAGAGGAAAAGGTCCTTTTCGAGATGCTGTCCTGGCGCCCCTCGGGGATCATTCTCGCCGGGCTGGAACACACCGACCCGGCCCGTGCCATGCTGGAACGCTCCGGACTCCCGATCGTCGAGATCATGGACACCGATGGCGAGGCGGTGGACGCCAACGTGGGGATTTCCCACCGGCGCGCCGGGCGGCTGATGGGCGAAGCCATTGTCGAAGCCGGTTACAAGAAGATCGGCTTCCTGGGCACCAAGATGCCGCTGGACCACCGCGCGCGCAAACGCTTCGAGGGGCTGACACGGGCGCTGGCGGGCCACGGGATCGAGATCGCCGACCAGGAATTCTATTCCGGCGGCTCGGCCCTCGCGAAGGGCCGCGAGATGACCCAGGCCATGCTGGCGCGCAGGCCGGATCTCGATTTCCTGTATTATTCCAACGACATGATCGGGGCGGGCGGGCTGCTCTACCTTCGCGAAAAGGGCGTCGACATTCCAGGCCAGATCGGTCTGGCCGGGTTCAACGGGGTGGAACTGCTCGACGGGCTGCCCCTGCGCCTGGCGACCATGGATGCCTGCCGCGCCGATATTGGCGAGGCCGCGGCCCGGATCATTGCCGACCGCAACTCAGGCGCGATCAGTCAGGGTGGCCAGCACATCGAACTGGAGCCCAAACTGGCCCCGGGCGACACGCTGCGCAGGGGGTAGCAAAGCGCCCCCGGCACGCGATGGGCGAAAAAGACGCAAAAACCGGGCAGGTTTGATCTGCGTCAAGGCTTCTCTCAGGTCTCATGCAATAAATAGCATGTTTACATATTTCCTCCGGGTTGCAGCCTTGGGGAAGGAACGCGCAGCGGCGTGCAGATCGCATCCGTGCCCCCCGCGCCGATCCCTCGGTTCCCTGGATCGCCGCGGGGGTGCGTTCCGCAAGAAACGAACCGAACGGAGAGCACCTTGCCCAACGATCAAACCTCCCTCGCTCGGCTTGCCGCCGGACCCAGCCGCCGCACCTTTCTCGGACTGGCCGCGGGGGGTGCCGCCCTCGCCGCCGCAGGGGCCGGGCAGGCCCAGCCGGTGCGGACAAGCGCCAGGATCGTCATCATCGGCGCGGGGGCCGGGGGCACCTCCCTGGCCAATCGCCTGGTCGAGCGTCTCGACGGCGCCGCGATCACCCTGATCGACCCGCGCCCGCAGCACCTCTATCAGCCGGGGCTCTCGCTGGTGGCCGCGGGCCTCAAGCCCGCCGACTACGTCATCTCGCAGACGACGGACTGGCTGCCCGATGGTGTCACCCTGATCGCCGAGAAGGCCGCCGCAATCGACCCCGAGGCCAAGACCGTTTCCACCGAGGGCGGCCAGACGGTTAACTACGATTTCCTGGTGGTCGCGCCGGGGCTGATCCAGGATTATGACGCCATCGAGGGCTTCGACCTCGACATGGTGGGCGAAAACGGGATCGGCGCGCTCTATGCCGGGCCCGACCATGCCGCCCGCACCTGGCAGGCCGCCGCGCGCTTTGCCGAGGAGGGCGGACAGGGCCTGTTCACGCGCCCCGCCACCGAGATGAAATGCGCGGGCGCCCCGCTCAAGCATGCCTTCCTGATCGACGACATCGCCCGCCGGCGCGGCAACCGTGGCAAGGCCGACTTCCTCTATGCCGCGCCGCAGGGGTCGCTTTTCGGGGTGCCAATCGTGGCCGAGAAGGTGCGGATGCTCTTCGGCGAACGCAACATCGACACGGCCATGCAGCACACACTGCAAGCCATCGAGCCGGGGGCGAAGCGCGCCACCTTCCGCGATGCGGACGGCGCTCGGGTGGATATGGACTACGATTACATCCACGTCATCCCGCCGCAGCGCGCCCCCGACGTGATCCGCCAGTCCGGCCTGTCCTGGGCCGACAAGTGGACGGATCAGGGCTGGGTCGAATGTGACCAGCACAGCCTGCGCCACCTGCGTTATGAGGACATCTGGGCGCTGGGTGACGTGGCCGGCGTGCCCAAGGGCAAGACAGCCGCCAGCGTCAAGTGGCAGGTGCCCGTGATCGAGGACGGCATCGTCAGCGCCATCGCGGGCCAGGACCCGACGGAACGCTACAATGGTTACACCTCCTGCCCGATGATCACCCGGGTCGGGCGTGCCATGCTGATCGAATTCGACTACAACAACGACCTGACGCCCTCGTTCCCGGGTTTCATCGCCCCGCTGGAGGAACTCTGGATCAGCTGGCTGATGAAAGAGGTCGCGCTCAAGGCCACCTACAACGCCATGCTGCGCGGCCGCGCGTAAGGAGAGACAGACATGCAAGAGCTTACCTTCGGCACCCTAATCGCCGTCTTCGAGGAAATCTTCGGGCGCGGCCTGTTCTGGATCATGGTCGCCCTCGCCGGGCTTGTGACGCTGGCCTATGTCTACGTGCTCGTGCGCGACCATGCGGTCAGCTGGCGCAAGTTCCTCTGGGCGCAGCTGTCCATGCCGTTGGGTGCGGTCGCCGCGGTCTGGTTCCTGCTGGCCATGACGGATTCCCGTCTGTCCGACATGGGCGGCCCCATCGACCTGATCGTTCTGCTGGGCGTGGCTGCCCTCGGTGCCGTCGGGCTGGCGATCCTCGTCTATACCGTGCAATCGCTGGTCCGTCCACCCACAGAAGAGGGCTAGGGTCTCTTCCACCGGCGCGTGGCCCCGTGCTAGGGACTGCGCCACCGCCCCAGTGAAAGGTCCGCGCCCGATGACATTCGACCGTTCGATCAAGATCGCCCCCTCGATCCTCTCTGCCGATTTCGCCGATTTCGGCCGCGAGATCCGTGCGATCGAGGCGCAGGGCGCCGATTGGGTCCACGTCGACGTGATGGACGGGCATTTCGTGCCCAACCTCACCTTCGGGCCCCCGGCGGTGAAGGCGTTTCGGCGCCACGTGACCACGGTGATGGACGTGCACCTGATGATCGCGCCGGTCGATCCGCATATCGACGCCTACGCCGCCGCCGGGGCCGACATTCTGACCGCCCATATCGAGGCCGGCCCGCACATCCACCGTACCCTGCAGGCCATCCGCGCCGCCGGCATGAAGGCGGGCGTCGCACTCAACCCCGGCACCCCGGCCGGGGCCGTGGCCCATCTGCTCGACCTGACCGACCTTGTCTGCGTCATGACGGTGAACCCCGGTTTCGGCGGCCAGAAATTCATCGACATGACCGACAAGGTGCGCGCCCTGCGCGCGATGATCGGCGACCGCCCCGTCCACATCGAGATCGACGGCGGGATCGACCCCGGCACCGCGCCGCTCGTCACGGCAGCAGGGGCCGACGTTCTGGTGGCCGGATCGGCGGTGTTCCGCGGCGGCACGGCCGACGCCCCCGGCCCCTACGGTGATAACATCCGCGCCATCCGCACCGCGGCTGCGGAACAGATGCTTGATCCGGCAGGCCCGCTTGCCGCCAGCAGCCCCTGATCGCATTTCCACCCGACAATCTGACGATACCACCGCGCGACGTGACCACCCGCGCTGATAGCGGCCCTGAGCAGCCCCGCGGCACACCTTGCGCTGCTCGTGACAAAAAGACACGGGACCCCGCGCACACGTCGGCGAACTGAACCATGCTTGGTTCAAGTAAATTGCGATGACCAGTGGTGAGCCGTGCAGGATTCGAACCTGCGACCCACTGATTAAAAGTCAGTTGCTCTACCAACTGAGCTAACGGCCCACTAGGCGGCGTCTTTAGAAAGGGCATGGCCGGCGGTCAACCCCGGAATCGATACAATCGCTGGATTCGCCCCGCGGCCTCTACTATACGCCCGCGCATGGATGCGACGGATCGGAAATCATTGGCCTTCATGAAGATGCACGGGCTGGGCAACGACTTCGTCGTGGTCGATGCGCGGGCGCGCGCCCCGTGGCCGTCAGAGGCAACTGTCGTTGCCATGGCCGACCGGCACCGGGGGGTCGGCTTCGACCAGCTTGCCGTGATCTCGCAGACCGGCGGCGTGGACGCGCATCTGACCTTCTACAACGCGGACGGTTCGCGCTCGGCGGCCTGCGGCAATGCCACGCGCTGCATCGCGCGGCACCTCATGGATGAGACCGGCCGGACGGAACTGGTTCTCGCCACGGATCGGGGTCAACTGGCCGCGCGCGACGCGGGCGATGGCCTCACCTCGGTCAACATGGGGGCGGCCATGACCCGCTGGGACCAGGTGCCGCTGACCCATGCGGTGGACACCCTGGAACTGCCCCTCGATGGTGCACCAACCGCCACCGGAATGGGCAACCCGCACTGCACCTTCTTCGTCGCGGATGCCGAGGCTGTGGATCTGGCCACCCGCGGCCCCGAGATCGAGCATCACCCGCTTTTCCCTGACCGCACCAACGTGCAGTTCGTCCATGTGATCGCGCCCGACCACCTGCGGATGCGGGTCTGGGAGCGGGGCACGGGGATCACTCTGGCCTCTGGCTCGTCCTCATGCGCCACGGCCCATGCCGCGCACCGGCGCGGGCTAGTGGGGCGGGATGTCACCATCGAGCTGGACGGTGGCACCATCCATATCCGTATCGCAGAGGATGGAATTTGGATGACCGGGCCGACCGCCCATGTCTTCGATGGGGTCTGGCATGGCTGAGGCGCCGAGGTTCACGACGCTGGGCTGTCGCCTCAACGCCTATGAGACCGAGGCGATGAGCGATCTGGCCCGGCAGGCCGGACTGGGCGACGCCATGGTGGTGAACACCTGTGCCGTCACCGCCGAGGCCGTGCGCAAGGCGAAAAAGGAAATCCGACGCCTGCGCCGCAGCAACCCCGAGACCCCGCTGATCGTCACGGGCTGCGCGGCCCAGACCGAGCCCGAGACCTTCGCCGCCATGCCCGAGGTCACACGCGTCATCGGCAACACCGAGAAGATGCAGCCCGAAACATGGGCCGGCCTGGCCCCCGACCTGATCGGCGAGACGGAGAAGGTGCAGGTCAACGACATCATGTCGGTGACAGAAACCGCAGGCCACCTGATCGACGGCTTCGGCACCCGCAGCCGCGCCTATGTGCAGGTCCAGAACGGCTGCGATCACCGCTGCACCTTCTGCATCATCCCCTATGGCCGGGGCAATTCGCGCAGCGTGCCCGCGGGCGTGGTGGTCGAACAGATCAAGCGGCTGGTGGACAGGGGCTTCAACGAGGTGGTGCTGACCGGGGTAGACCTGACAAGCTGGGGCGCCGACCTGCCCGCCAGCCCACGCCTGGGCGACCTTGTCATGCGCATCCTGAGAATGGTGCCAGACCTGCCGCGCCTGCGCATCTCGTCCATCGACTCGATCGAGGCGGACGCGGCGCTGATGCAGGCCATTGCGGACGAGCCGCGCCTGATGCCGCATCTGCACCTCTCTCTGCAGCATGGCGACGACCTGATCCTCAAACGCATGAAGCGCCGCCACCTGCGCGACGATGCCATCGCCTTTTGCGAGGAGGCCTGCCACCTGCGCCCCGAGATGACCTTTGGCGCCGACATCATCGCCGGGTTCCCGACCGAGACCGAGGCGCAGTTCGAGAATTCCATGAGGCTGGTCGCGGACTGCGGCCTGACCTGGCTGCACGTATTTCCCTACTCGAAACGCCAAGGCACCCCGGCGGCGCGGATTCCCGACCAGGTGCCCGGTCCGGCGATCCGCGACCGTGCGGCCCGGCTGCGCGCGGCAGGGGCCGAACGCGTGCAGGCCCACCTGACCGCGCAGGTCGGGCAGACCCATGCCGTTTTGTTGGAAAACCCCCGTATGGGCCGGACCGCGCAATTCGCCGAAGTCGCCTTTGGATCGGATCAGCCCGAGGGCGAGATCGTGACCGCCCGGATCACCGGAACGACGGGGGACCAGCTGGTCGCATGACGCCGATCCTGTGGTCCTTTCGCCGCTGTCCCTATGCCATGCGGGCGCGGCTGGCGCTGGCCAGCGCGGCAGTGCGCGTCGAGCTGCGCGAAGTCGTGCTGCGCGACAAGCCGCCAGCTTTTCTGGAAACCTCGCCCTCGGCCACCGTACCTTGCCTCGATGGCCCCGATGGCGTGAACGACGAAAGCCTCGACATCATGCTCTGGGCGCTGCGCCGTCATGACCCGGAGTCTCTGCTGGAGATGCCGGAAGAGGGGTTTGACCTGATCGACATCTGCGACAGGCCGTTCAAGGCGGCGCTGGATCGCTACAAATACGCCAGCCGCTTCGACGACGCGGACCCCGGCGTGGAGCGAAGCCGCGCGGGGGATTTCATCGCAGGCCTGAACAGCCGATTGGCCGATCGACCATGGCTATTCGGCGACAGGCCCAGGCTGGCCGATCTCGCCATCCTGCCCTTCGTGCGCCAGTTCGCCCATGTGGACTTGGCCTGGTTCACGGCCCAACCCTGGCCCGACGCCACTCGCTGGCTTGAAGCCTTCAAGACCTCGGCCCGGTTTCGCGGCATCATGCAGAAACATCCACCGTGGCATCCCGGCGACAGCCCGGTTCAGTTTCCCTGATCGGCCAGCGTCGCGCCATATTGGGCATCTCGCCGGGCCAGAGGCCAGCACCCCGGGATGCCCGCTTGATGCGCAGCCCCGATAGCGCCTAGTCTGACGCCAACACCAGGAAAGGCCCCTCGATGCAGTTGATCATGTCACCGCCCTCCCCCTATGCGCGCAAGGTCCGCGTGCTGATCCGCGAGGGCGGCCTTCAGGATGCGGTAACCGAACAAGAGGTCACGACCACCCCGCTAGACAGCGCGCCGCAGGCCCTGGCCGCCAACCCGCTGGGCCGCATTCCCGCGCTGATCCGGGCCGAGGGGCCTGCGCTCTATGACAGCCGGGTGATCTGCCGCTATCTGGACAGCATGACAGAGGTCGCCTTCTACCCCGAAGCCCGCCTGTGGGAAGTCCTGACCCTGGAGGCGACGGCCGAGGGCATTCTCGACAGCGCCGTCTCCATGACCTACGAAAGCCGCTTTCGCGGTGACACCGCCTGGGACGGCTGGCTCGATGCGCAATGGGCCAAGATCGACCGCGCGCTCGACGCGCTCGAGGCCCGCTGGATGAGCCACCTGTCCGGCCCGATCACCCTGGGCCAGATTGCCACGGGCTGCGCGCTGGGTTACCTGGACCTGCGCCAACCCGGACGCGACTGGCGCGCCGGGCGTCCCGCCCTCGCCGAGTGGGAGGGGCGATTCTCGGCCCGCCCTGCGATGCGCGCCACCGCTGCGGACTGAACGCAGGCCACAAGCTCACCGGTAGTATCGCGACAATTTGGCCCTCTGGACGGGCACAGCCGGTGCCGCATCTCGTGCATGCGACCGATTGGAAACTGGACTGCGCCGGATTGTGCCGCTAGAAGCGACACGAATGGGGCTCGTCAGAGCACCCTTGGTTTGTGCGAGCGGCCCCGTGCCGGGCCCGAAGAGAATCGGAGATGAACACCGTGTCAAACGCAGACGACCCTCAAGGAACCCGCCGCGACTTCATCTACTACGCGACCGGCGGTGCCGGTGCCGTCGTGACCGGTGCCGCTGTCTGGCCGCTGGTCGACCAGATGAACCCCTCGGCGGACGTGCTGGCTCTGGCCTCGATCCGGGTCGATATCAGCACCATCTCGACGGGCAGCCAGATGACCGTCCTCTGGCAGGGCAAGCCGGTGTTCATCCGCCGCCGCACCGAAGAGGAAATCGCCCGCGCGCGCAGCCTTGACGGCGATGTCGAAAGCCTGCCCGATCCGATGGCCCGCAACGAGAACCTCGGCACCGAGGCCGCGGCGCTGGACGAAAACCGCACCCTCGACGAGTCCGGCGAATGGCTGGTCCAGATGGGAGTCTGCACGCACCTTGGCTGCGTGCCGCTGGGCAACAATGCCGGCGACTTCGAGGGCTGGTTCTGCCCCTGCCACGGGTCGCACTACGACGCTTCGGGCCGCATCCGTCAAGGGCCGGCCCCGAGAAACCTTCCAATCCCCGTCGCATCCTTCGTCGACGACGTGACCATCCAGCTGGGTTAAGGAGAACCGAGAATGTCCGGAATCCCACACGATCACTACGAACCGAAGTCCGGCGGGGCCAAGTGGCTCGAGGGCCGCTTGCCGATCATCGGGCTACTGCACGACACCCTGACGATTCCCACGCCCAAGAACCTGAACTGGATGTGGATCTGGGGGATCGTCCTGACGTTCTGCCTGGTGCTGCAGATCGCCACCGGCGTGGTGCTGGTGATGCACTACACCCCGCATGTGGACATGGCCTTTTCCAGCGTCGAGCACATCATGCGCGACGTGAACGCCGGACACATGATCCGCTATTTCCACATGAACGGGGCTTCGCTGTTCTTCGTGGCGGTCTACCTGCACATCTTCCGCAGCCTCTACTACGGGTCCTACAAGGCCCCGCGCGAGGTCACCTGGATCATCGGCATGCTGATCTACCTGCTGATGATGGGCACCGCCTTCATGGGCTACGTGCTGCCCTGGGGACAGATGTCGTTCCACGGCACCGCCGTCATCACCGGTCTGTTCGGCGCCATCCCCTTCGTCGGCGAGGCGATCCAGACCTGGCTGCTCGGCGCGTCGTCGGTGGGTCAGCCGGCGTTGAACCGGTTCTTCTCGTTGCACTACCTGCTTCCCTTCATCATGGCGGGGCTGGTCATCGTGCACATCTGGGCCTTCCACTCGACCGGCAACAACAACCCCACCGGGGTCGAGGTGCGCCGCACGTCGAAGGCCGAGGCCGAGAAGGACACGCTGCCGTTCTGGCCCTACTTCGTGATCAAGGATCTCTTCGCGCTGGCGATTATCCTGGCCGTCTTCGTCGCCGTGGTCGGCTTCATGCCCAACTACCTCGGCCATCCCGACAACTACGTCGAGGCCAACCCGCTCGTGACACCCTCGCACATCGTGCCGGAGTGGTACTTCCTGCCCTTTTACGCGATCCTGCGCTCGTTCACCGCGGACGTCTGGGTGGTGATGTTCGCCGAATGGATCTCTTTCGGGATCATCGACGCCAAGTTCTTCGGCGTGCTGGCGATGTTCGGCGCGATCGTCGTCATGGCACTGGCGCCCTGGCTGGACACTTCCTCGGTGCGGTCGGGCCGCTATCGCCCGATGTTCAAGTGGTGGTTCGCCCTGCTGGTCGTGGACTTCATTGTCCTGATGTGGGCCGGGGCCATGCCGGCCGAGGGCATCTACCCGATCATCGCCCTGATTGGCTCGGCCTACTGGTTCGCCTACTTCCTGATCATCCTGCCGCTGCTTGGCGTGATCGAGAAGCCGGAGACCCCGCCGGCCACGATCGAAGAGGACTTCAACGCCCACTACGGCTCCGAAGACGCGTCGGGCAGCCCCGCCGCCACGCCGGCCGAGTGAGAAAGGACCGCGCAACAATGATCCGCACACTCTCCCTTACCGCAGCCGTCACCCTCGGCCTGGCCACCGGGGCCAGCGCCGCGGGTGCCGAAGGCACCAAGATCACCGACTACGCCTTCTCGTTCGAAGGGCCCTTCGGGTCTTACGACCAATTCCAACTGCAACGCGGCCTGCAGATCTACACCGAGGTCTGCTCGGCCTGTCACGGTCTCAAGTTCGTCAACTTCCGCAACCTCAGCGACGCGGGCGGCCCGGACCTACCCGAAGACCAGATGCGCGCCTACGCGGAACAGTTCTTTCTAAGCGACTTCGACGCGCCAGAGAACCAGGACCTGATCGACCCCGACACGGGCGACCAGAAAACCCTGACCCCGTCCGACCATTTCCCGGCCAACGATACGCAGGGCGCGCCGGACCTGTCACTGATGGCCAAGGCCCGCGCCGGGTTCAGCGGCCCCTACGGCACCGGTATCTCGCAACTGGTCAACGGCATGGGTGGGCCGGAATACATTGCCTCGCTGCTGACCGGCTACACCGGCGAGACCAAGGACGAGGCGGGCACCCTGCTTTACGAGAACGACGCCTACGCTGGCGGCTATATCAACATGGCACCGCCGCTCTACGACGAAGGTGTCGTCTATGCCGATGGCACCGAAGCGACCATCGAGCAGCAGGCCGAGGATGTCGCCGCCTTCCTCATGTGGACAGCCGAACCCAAGATGATGGCCCGCAAGCAGGCCGGCCTGACCGGCGTCATCTTCCTGACCGTGCTGGCCGTGCTGCTCTACATGACCAACAAGCGCATCTGGGCGCCGCACAAGAAGACCGCCCGCAAGGACTGACGCCCCTACAGCATGAGACAAACCCAAGGCCCGCCCAACCGGCGGGCCTTTTCATTTACCCAGGTAGGCGCGCAGGGGGCTGGAAGGGTTGTCCAGAACCTCGGCAACCGGGCGGGGCGGCGCCATCCGGCCCTCATCAACCACGCAGATCGAATCGGCCCGGGCCGCATCCTCGGGGTCGTGGCTGACAAAGAGCACCGTGCGCCCGGCCCCGCCCAGCACATCGCGGCACAGGTCCATCATGTCCTGCCGCTGCCCCGGGCCGAGGGCGGCGAAGGGTTCATCCAGAAGCACGAGGGGCTTGTCCTGCAAAAGCACGCGCGCCAGCGCCGCCCGGCTTTGCTGCCCCCCCGACAGGGTGCCCGGCATCCGCGCGCCCATCCCGCCCAGGCCGACACGGGTCAGCGCCTCTTCCACGCGGCGCGTCTCTTCGAGAGAGGCGCGCGACCGGGTCGTCAGTGCCAGGGCCAGGTTGCGCCCCACATCCAGATGCGGGAACAGGTTGTTGTCCTGAAACAGCATCGCCACCGGCCGGGCGCCGGGCGGAAGGCTGTCGATCCGGGCGCCGTCCCAGCGCAGGGCCCCGGAGGCCAGCGGCAGGAACCCGGCAATGGCATTCAGCACGGTGGATTTTCCCGCGCCGGAGGGCCCCAGCAGCGCCGTGAAATCACCAGCATCAACAGACAGATCGGCGCGCAGTTCGAACCCACCCTGCGCGAGCACGATATCCTCAAGCGTCAGTGCCAACGCGGCCTCCTCGGTCGAACATCCAGAACATCCCCAGACTGAGCGTGACAAGCAGCAGCGCCGCGCCCGCGGCGGCCTCGGTCTGGTAGGCCCCCATGAGGCGGAACATGGCCAGCGGCAAGGTCTCCTGCCCGCCCGAGGCGAACAGCGTGATCACCCCCAGGTCGCCCATGGACAGCGCCGCGGCCAGCCCGGCGGCAAAACCCAGCGGGCGCCGGATGCGCGGCAGAATCAACAGCCGCATCCGCGCCCAGCCCTGCAGGCCCAGCCCATCGGCCAGCCGTCCGAACTGCACCTCGGCATCGTCTCGCGCCACCGCCAGGATACGCACCGCAAAGGGCAGCGCGAAAAGGGCATTCATCAGCGCCGTGACTGGCAAGGCCACGCTCGCAGGTCGAACAAAGGGAAAGACCACGATGAAAAGACCCGTGCCCAGTACCAACGCCGTCATCGAGAGCGGCACCACCGCCACCGCCCGCGACCAGCCCGTGCCATGGGTGACAATGGCGAGGGCCAGCCCAATGCAAAGCACCATCGAGACCAGGGCGACCAGTATCGACCGGCTCGCCGCCAGCAGGACCGAGCCGGGCATCTGCCCCAGGCCCGGCAGGCCGGCCACAAGGATCGCGCCCATGGGCAGCAACAGGAACAGCGCCGCCGCTATCAGAACCGCCGCATCCCTGCCCAGCGACCCATCCCAGCGATCGACCGTCCGATCCAGCCCGGCGCCCAGCGCATCGGGCACATCCACCAGGAGAAGAGCGCCGAGGGCGACCACGCAGACGCCAAGCTGCACCAGCGCCAGCGTCGCGGCCCCCCCAAGGTCGAATTCGAAGCGCACCGCCTGGTAGATCGCCAGTTCCAGCGTCGTCGCCTTCGGCCCGCCGCCCAGGATCAGGGCGACAGCAAAACTGGTGGTGCAGACAAGGAATATCACGGCAAAGGCCCCCGGCATTGCGCGCCGCAGCATGGGCCATTCGAGCAACCGCCACACCGGTTGGCCCAACTGCGCGGCCACGCGGAAACGCTCCGCCGGGATGGCCAGCCAGCCGTGCAGCAGCATCCGCACCGCAAGCGGCAGGTTGAAGAAGACATGAGCGAGGATCACACCCTGCGCGCCATAGATCGAGACAGGCGGCAGTCCCAGCCCGCCCAGAGCGCCATTGATCAGCCCCGAGCGCCCGAAAATGGCCAGCAGTCCCATGACCGCAACGATCACCGGCAGGACGAAGGGCGCACCCAGCAGCGTGATCAGCGCGGCGCGCCCCCGGAACCGCCGCCGGGCCAGGGCACCGGCGATGGGAATGGCCAGAGCCACGCTCAGCACCGCCGAGACCAGCGCCTGCCATATGGTAAAGCGGAACGCCGCCCAATCGGCGGCGCCCAGCCCGGACATTCCCCCGGCTGTCCAGATCACGGCCCCGAGGGGGACCGCGATCAAGGACAGCACGAAAAGCGCCACTATTGCGCCAGCGCTGCGCGCCATTCCTCAAGCGCCGCATCACGCATGGCGGCCGCTTCTTCCGTATCCAGAAGCAGGGCCTTGTCCGGTTCGATCAGCGTCTCGAAACCCGCGGGCAGGCCGCCCTCGGGCACCACGGCCGGATACATCCAGTTGGTCGTCGGGATGGCCGACTGAAAGGCATCGGTCAGCATGAAGGCCATGAACTGATCTGCCAGGTCGGGGACATCGGTGCCGGCAACTTTTCCGGCCACCTCGACCTGCATGTAATGCCCCTCGTCGAAGGCCCAGGCCACCTTGCTGTCGTCCTCCTCGGCGATCAGGTGATAGGCGGGCGAGGTCGTGTAGGACAGCACCGCGTCGGCCTCACCTTCCAGGAACAGGCCATAGGCCTCGGACCAGCCGGGCGTGACCGTCACGATGTTGTCGGACAGGTCCTGCCACAACGCGGGGGCCTCATCGCCATAGATGGTCTTGACCCACATCAGCAGGCCCAGCCCCGGCGTGGACGAGCGCGGGTCCTGGATGACGATCGAGATGTCGCTGTCGGCCAGTGCTCGCAACGAGTCGGGCGCCGGGTCGCCGGCATTGCCAACGAAGGCGAAATAGCCCCAGTCGAAGGGCAGGAAGTGATCGTCGGCCCAGTCCACGGGCAGGTCCAGCTCGGGCGTGATCCCGTGTTCCGCGAACAGGCCGGTCTCCCGCGCCGCCGCCGTCAGGTTGGTGTCCAGTCCCAGCACGATGTCGGCCTCGGTGCGCGGACCTTCCAGTTGCAGCCGCGACAACAGCGCGGCCCCATCGCCCGCCGCCTCGAATTGCAGGTCGCAGTCGCAGGTGGCCTCGAAGGCTTCCTCGATCACCGGGCCGGGGCCCCATTCGGTGACGAAACTTTCATAGGTGTAAACTGTCAGCACATTGTCCTGCGCCACGGCACTCGTGGCCAGAAGTCCTGCGATGACGGAAAGGGCGGTCTTCATTTGCATCCTCCATATCGCCGGACGGACGTCGGGGATTGAGGATCGCTCAACACCTTCCCTCCGCCGGTCTTAACCGGTTCAGGTTCAACGGGTTCGCGCCATGCATCTCAGCCCTTGCGGGCACCCCGAGGTAGGGTGGAACTTAGGCCCTGCGGCCGGGCTTGGCAAGGGCGGCCCTGCCCGCTAGACGGGGCAGATCAAGGGAGCGCCCGATATGAGCCTGAACACCTACGGTCATCTTTTCCGCGTCACCACCTGGGGCGAAAGCCACGGCCCGGCCCTCGGCGCCACGGTCGATGGTTGCCCGCCGGGCGTGCCTCTGACAGCGGCGACGATCCAGCACTGGCTGGACCGGCGCCGCCCCGGCCAGAACAAGATGACCACCCAGCGCAACGAACCCGACGCGGTGGAGATCCTGTCAGGCGTTTTCGATGACACGACGACCGGCACACCGATCCAGCTGATGATCCGCAACACCGACCAGCGGTCGAAGGACTACGGCGAGATCGCCCGGACCTTCCGCCCCGGTCATGCGGACATCACGTATCACCAGAAATACGGGCTGCGGGACTATCGCGGCGGCGGACGCAGTTCGGCCCGCGAAACGGCGGCCCGCGTGGCCGCCGGTGGCGTGGCGCGCGCAGCGATCGGACAATTGGTCCCCGGCATCGAGATCAAGGGCTACATGGTCCAGATGGGCGAAAAGACCATCGACCGCACCCGCTTCGAATGGGACGCCATCGAGGACAACGATTTCTGGTGCCCCGACCCGCAGGCCGTCGCCGAATGGACCGACTACCTGAACTGGCTGCGCAAGGACGACCACAACTCGGTCGGCGCCATGATCGAGGTGGTGGCGCGGGGCGTGCCCGCCGGGATCGGCGCGCCGGTCTATGGCAAGCTGGACACCGACCTGGCCGCCGCGATGATGAGCATCAATGCCGTCAAGGGGGTCGAGATCGGCGAAGGCCTGGCCGCGGCGGGGCTGACCGGCCGCGACAACGCCGACGAGATTTTCATGGGCGAGACCGGCCCGGAGTATTCCAGCAACCACGCCGGCGGCATCCTCGGCGGGATCAGCACGGGGCAGGAAATCGTCCTGCGTTTCGCCGTGAAGCCAACCAGTTCGATCCTCTCGCCACGCCGCTCCATCAGAACCGACGGCAGCCCGACCGAGGTCGTCACAAAGGGCCGACATGACCCCTGCGTCGGCATCCGTGCGGTGCCCGTGGGCGAAGCCATGATGGCTGCGGTGATCCTCGACCACATGCTGCTGGACCGAGGCCAGACCGGCGGCATGCGGGGGCAGGTCGGCTAGGTGTTCAGTCCCAGCATCTGGTGGATCGGGTCGAGGATGAATCGATCCGGCGCTGAAGTCCAGATCTTGCATATGTATTCGTATGGCGTGACGCCGCCCAGAGTTTTGAGCCGCCGGGCGAAATTGTCGGCTGCCATGAAATCTGTTAGGTGCGTGCGTAGCTGATCGTGGCTGTCGTAGTGGAAGCGCTTGACTGTCGCGTCCTTGATCGTGCGGTTCATCCTCTCGACCAAGCCATTGGTCCACGGATGGTTGGGCTTGGTCAACCGATGCTCGATCCCGTTCGCCTCGCAGATCATGTCGAAGCGCATCGGCCGGGAGATGATCGTGTTCCGGTTCCTCGGCTGTTCAGCGAACTGGATGCCATTATCGGTCAGGATCGTGTGGACCTGGTAGGGCACGGCCTCCAGCATGTGCTGAAGGAACTCCCATGCGGTGCGCCTGTCGGCCTTCTCGACGAGTTGGGTCACCGCGAACTTGCTCGTCCGGTCGATGCCCACGAAGAGATAAAGCTTTCCCTCGGCGGTCTGCACCTCGGCGATGTCGATGTGGAAGAAGCCGATCGGGTAGCGCTTGGACTTCTGGCGCTTTGGTTTGTCCCCACCGACGTCCGGCAGGCGAGAGATGCCATGCCGCTGCAGACAGCGGTGCAACGCCGAGCGCGTCAGGTGCGGGATTGTTGTCTGAAGGGCATAGAGACAGTCATCCAGCGGCAGCAGCGTGTGCCGCCGGAAGGCAACGATCATCGCCTCCTCCGCCTCGGTCAGGACCATGGAGTGCGGCTCCCTCGGGCCGGTCTTCTGATCCTCGACCGTCGCCCGCTTGCGCCACTTCGCAACCGTCTTGGGGTTGATACCAAGCTCCCGGCTCAACGCCGCGGTCGAAGCTTGCGATCGCTGTATTGCAACTCGGACGGCGTGCGTGGTCGTGGCGCACCCGTGACGAATTTGTCCCATTTCGAAAGGATCGCACCACCAAACCGTGGGATCAAACACCTAGCCGACCTGCAGGACGATCTTGCCGATGTGGGCGCTGCTTTCCATGCGGGCATGGGCCGCGGCGGCCTGCTCGAGCGGGAATTCCTGGTCCATGACCGGGGCGATGCGGCCGGCCTCCAGCAGCGGCCAGACCTGGTCGCGCAGCGCCCGGGCCATTTCGGCCTTGGCGTGATCGGACTGCGGGCGCAGGGTGCTGCCGGTGATGGTCAGCCGCCGCATCATCACCTGGGCGAAGTTCAATGCGACCTTGGGCCCCTGCAGGAAGGCGATCTGGACCAGCCGCCCCTCGTCCGCCAGCGCCTTGACGTTGCGCGGCAGGTAGTCGCCGCCCACCATGTCGAGGATCAGGTGCGCGCCGCCCTCGCCCCTCATGATCTCGACGAAATCCTCCTCGCGATAGTTGATCGCCCGCGCCGCGCCCAGGTCTCGGCAGGCCGCGCATTTCTCGTCGGACCCGGCGGTGGTGAAGACCCGCGCGCCCATGACATGGGCCAGCTGGATCGCCGTGGTGCCGATGCCGGAGGACCCACCGTGCACAAGGAACCGCTCGCCCGCCTGCAGGCCGCCACGCTGAAAGACATTGGACCAGACGGTAAAGAAGGTTTCCGGCAGGCAGGCCGCCTGTTTGAGCGACAGGCCATCGGGCACATGCAGGCAATGGGCAGCGGGGGTCAGCACCTCTTCGGCATAGCCGCCACCGGGCAGCAGGGCGCAGACAGGATCGCCCAGCGCCCAATCGGTGACGCCCGTTCCCAGTGCGCTGATCTCGCCCGCAGCCTCGAGGCCCGGCAAGTCCGAGGCGCCGGGCGGCGGGTTGTAAAGCCCCGCCCGTTGCAGCGCGTCGGGCCGGTTCACCCCGGCATAGGCCACCTTGATGCGCACCTCGCCCGGGCCGGGCTGCGGCAGGTCACGGGTGGCCGGAGTCAGGACCTCGGGTCCGCCGGGATTTCGGATTTCGACAACACGCATGGGGCCTCCTGTTGATTGGCCCCAGACTTACCGCAGGCCGCTCCCGGCGCAAGCCTAGCGCGGCTCGGCCCAGCGCCCGGGCAGATCGTCGGGCGCGCTGCGCGGCGCCCTGACCCGCGCGGCCAGCTTGCCCAGCGGCACGGTCAGCGGCTTGAGCAGCGGGTTGTCATTGACCGCCGCCTTGACCTTCTCGAATCGCATGACGTCCTCGATCCGGCGGTCGATGAAGGCCTCGGTGTCCATGTCGTCGGGGCTGGTGTCGCCCAACCAGAACAGAACCACCGACCCGTAGACGGCCGAGAGCGTGCCGCGCTTGGTGTACCAGTTGGCATCCTCGGAGGTGTCGCCCAGCGCCGTCCAGATCGCATCGGCGGTGCCCCAGATCAGGCCCGACCCCTCGGGCGCCATGTGCGGCAGCGAGAAGAGCGTGACCCCCCGGCGCACGGCCTCCTTGTCACCGGCGGCCTGCAGGCGCAGGCGGATCGCATGGGCCACCTTCTCGCGGAACCGCATCTGCGACAGATCGGCGGCATCCAGCATCTCGACCATGCGCTGGTCGCCTTCCCGGTGGAACAGGATGGCCAGGTCCACGGCCCCGCGTGGACACAACAGGCGGGCATGGTCCGCCGGCATCTCGAGGTCCGCACAGGCGGCGCGGAAGGCCTGCTCGCTCCAGCCGTCGAAGACGACATGGGGCACGATGGCCTCCAGCAATTTCAGGGTCTCGGCGTCCGGCGTGGGATGGTGCATGGCGGTCTCCTGTTCGGTCTGGTGCACCCTAGACAAGATAGAAGGACTTTGCTACATCGCCACTTCCTGCAAATCCTTGTAACCCCAACCCTAGAAAGGTGGTGAAAACCACATGCAGGTAAGCGTCCGCGACAACAACGTCGATCAGGCTCTCCGTGCCCTGAAGAAAAAGCTTCAGCGCGAAGGCGTCTTCCGTGAAATGAAGCTGCGTCAGCACTTCGAGAAGCCGTCTGAAAAGAAGGCACGCCAGAAGGCCGAGGCGATTCGCCGTCAGCGCAAACTCGCGCGCAAGAAGGCCCAGCGCGAAGGTATGCTGTAAGCAGCCCCCAGGCCTTTTCCGACACGAAGTGACGACCCCCGCGGCCCCGCCCCGGGGGTTTGTCGTTTTTTCAGGGGGGCAGGGCTGTCGCCGCCGGCCGTGCCGCCGGTTTGTCGCGCCGAAGCGTACCTAGCCCCCGAAGCTCGTCAGCACGTAGACCGGCACCGCCGCCGCCAGCGCCATGAACCCGGCGCCGACGAAGACAAACAGCCCGTCACGGGCAATGAAGGCCACCGAGCAGCTCAGCACCGCCATCCCGAGGATGGAGGACGAAAACGGCACCAGTTCCAGAATCGGCATCGATCCGCCCGAAACCACGCACATGGTCTGCGGCAGGCGGTTGCCGGGCGGCTGGACCAGCACGCGCAGGCGATCCTTTGCGAAATGGTCCAACCGGTCGGCCAGCCCGCGCATGCGCCGCATGGCCGCACGCAGGCGTTGCGGGTCGATCCGGCGCTGCAGCAGGACCTGCGGCAGCCAGACCGCCCGGCGGGCAAAGACCATCTGCAAGGAAATCAGTGCGATCGACAGACCGCAGACGGTCGAAAACAGCGGAATGCCCGACAGCGGCGAGACGACGAGGATGGCGGGAACCATGAGCGCCGGAACGAAGGAGGTCGGCCCGAAGGCCTCGATCATCGTGCCCAGGGTGATCTGCTCTTCGCGCCCCAGAACCTCGAGCTGCTGGATCGTGTCGCGCACCGGGTGAAAGCTGTCCGCCTGCGACATGCTAGAGCGGCAGCGCGGTGGTCTGGCGCACGGTGCGCAGGGCAAAGGACGACTGCATCCCCTGCACCCCCGGCAGGCGGGTCAGCGCGCGGCGGTGCAGCCGGGCGAAATCCTCGGCATCCTCGGCCACGACCTTGAGCAGATAGTCCGCTGACCCTGCCATCAGGTGGCATTCCAGCACTTCCGGTACGCGGGCGACGGCCTTCTCGAAGGCATCGAGCAAGTCGTCGGCCTGGGCCGATAGGGTGATCTCGACAAAGACGATCGTCCGCCGATTGACCTTGCCCGGGTCCAGAAGAGCGACGTAGCCGCTGATGTACCCCTCCCGTTCGAGGCGCTGCACCCTGCGATGGCAGGCCGAGGGCGACAGGTTCACCGCCTCGGACAATTCCGTGTTGGACAGCCGCCCCCGACGTTGGAGCGCGTTCAGGAGGCGGCGGTCGGTCTCGTCCATCGACATGCGAGAGAATTTCCCGGAAAGGTGTCATTCGGTGCAAGTCCGTACCGCCAAAGAGCGAAAATGGCAAAGGAATCCCCAAGCATTTGCATTTTATCGGCGCGATCCTGCACCCTGATACGAGGAGGAAAATCATGCATATCGGATGTCCCACCGAGATCAAGCCGCAGGAATTCCGGGTCGGCCTGACCCCGAACGCCGCATGCGAAGCCACGGCCCATGGCCACGAGGTCACCGTGCAGGCCGGGGCGGGGCTGGGCGCGGGGTTCGCTGACGCGGATTATCACGCGGCCGGGGCGCGCACGGTCGATACCGCCGCGGAAATCTTCGCGACCGCCGACATGATCGTGAAGGTCAAGGAACCCCAGGCCAACGAACGGGCGATGCTGCGCAAGGGGCAGTTGTTGTTCACCTATCTGCACCTGGCCCCCGACCCGGAACAGACCCGCGACCTTCTCGACAGCGGCTGCACCGCCATCGCCTATGAAACCGTGACGGATCGCAACGGCGGCCTGCCGCTTCTGGCGCCCATGTCCGAGGTCGCCGGCAAGCTGGCCCCCCAGGTGGGTAGTTGGACCCTGCAAAAGGCCAATGGCGGGCGCGGCGTGCTTCTGGGCGGTGTGCCCGGTGTCGCCCCGGCGCGTATCGTGGTGATCGGTGGCGGCGTGGTCGGCACCCAGGCGGCGCGCGTGGCCGCAGGCATGGGCGCGGATGTGACCGTGCTGGACATGTCCCTGCCCCGCCTGCGCTACCTCGACGACACGCTGCGCGGCGTGTTCAAGACCGCCTACGCCTCGAAGGGCGATACCGCCGATCTGGTGGCCGAGGCCGACATGGTGATCGGCGCGGTCCTGATCCCCGGTGCCGCCGCGCCCAAGCTGATCAGTCGCGACCAGTTGTCCACTATGAAACCCGGCGCGGCGCTGGTTGACGTGGCCATCGACCAGGGCGGCTGTTTCGAGACCTCGCGGGCGACCACCCATGCCGACCCGATCTACGAGGTCGACGGCATCATGCATTACTGCGTCGCCAACATGCCCGGGGCCGTGGCGCGCACCTCGACGATTGCACTGGGCAACGCCACAATGCCCTTCATGCTGGCGCTGGCCGACAAGGGCTGGCGGCAGGCCTGCGCCGAGGACGAGCACCTTCTGGCCGGGCTGAACATCCATGCCGGGCAGTTGACCTACTACGCCGTGGGCAAGGCGCTGGGGATCGATGTCATTTCCCCACAGAAAGTTGTGCGCGGGTGAACCTTGCATTGGCATGCCGTGTGGTTACGTTCGCGGCAACACTGATATGACAGGAGCCCTCGATGACCGACACCTACACCCCGCCCCGGGTCTGGACCTGGGACAGCGAGAACGGCGGCCGCTTCGCCAGCACGAACCGCCCCATCGCCGGCCCGACCCATGACAAGGATCTGCCGGTCGGTGTGCATCCCTACGAGCTCTATTCGCTGGCCACGCCGAACGGCGTCAAGGTCACGGTCATGTTCGAGGAACTGCTGGCCACCGGCCACGCGGGGGCCGAGTATGACGCCTGGCTGATCGATATCGGCGAAGGCGACCAGTTCGGATCGGGCTTCGTCAACATCAATCCGAATTCCAAGATCCCCGCGCTGGTGGACCGCACCGGACCAGAACCGCTGCGCGTCTTCGAGAGTGGTTCGATCCTGATCCACCTGGCCGAGACCTTCGGCGCCTTCCTGCCCGCCAGCGGCCCGGCGCGGGTCGAGGTGATGAACTGGCTGATGTGGCAGATGGGCAGCGCGCCCTATGTCGGCGGCGGCTTTGGCCATTTCTATGCCTACGCCCCGGAAAAGATGGAATACCCCATCAACCGCTTCGCCATGGAGACCAAGCGCCAGCTTGACGTTCTGGACCGCGAGCTGGCCGGCAAGACCTTCATTGCCGGAGAGGATTACACCATCGCCGACATGGCGATCTGGCCCTGGTACGGGCAGTTGGTCCTCGGGCGGCTCTATGACGCGGCCGAGTTCCTGGACGTGACCAGCTACTCGAACGTCATGCGCTGGGCCAAGGCGATCGATGCCCGGCCGGCCGTGCAACGGGGCCGCATGGTCAACCGGCCCTTCGGCGACCCCGAGATGCAGCTGCACGAGCGCCACGACGCCAGCGATTTCGAGACGAAGACGCAGGACAAGATCGGCGGCTGAGGCGCGCGCGGGCGCGGCCTGTCCGCGCCTGCCGCCCGATCACCCGGGCAGTTGCCCGGTCAGGACATAGCGCAGGATCTGAACCACCTGCCCCGGATCGCGCGCCACGGCCAGCGCGGCGGCATCGACTTCCTTGAGCGCATGGTCATGCTCGGGCTGTTGTAGAACGATCAGCGACTTGCCGAGGGCAGCCGCCTGCCCTGCATCAAATGCGGCGTTCCACTGCTTGTATTTCTCGCCGAACCGCACAACCACCACATCCGCATCGGCAATGCCCTTACGAGTACGGATCGCGTTGACCATGGCGCCCTTGTGGTCGTGCCAGTACTTGTTTTCCTCGGCACCCAGGATCGCGACACCGCAATCATCCGAGGCGCCGTGGTCCGTCACCGGACTGTCGAAGCTGACGTCCAGCCCCTCGGCCCCCTCGATGATCTGGTCGCGCCAGTCGGTGTGGATTTCGCCGGACAGGTAAACCCTGAGCATGATATTCTCCTTCAAAATGATCAGCCGCGCAGTTCGCCGCCCGTGGCCTTTTGCACCTTTTCGACGATGCGGGCGCTGACCGCTTCGATGTCCGTCTCGGTCAGGGTCTTGTCGCTGGGTTGCATCCGCACCGTTATGGCAAGGGATTTCTTGCCCTCGCCCAGCGATCCGCCGATGAATTCGTCAAAGACCCGCACGCTTTCGATTAGTGCCTTGTCGGCCCCAGCGGCGGCATTGACCAGCGTCAGCGCCTCGACGGTCGCATCGACGACAAAGGCGAAATCTCGTTCCACCGCCTGCAAGTCCGGTACATGCAGCGCGCCGCGGCTGGCTTGCGCCTTGCGCGGCAGGGGAATTTCATCGGGCCACAGCGTGAAGCCCACGGCAGGGCCTTTCAAGTCCAGCGCGCGCAGCACCTTCGGGTGCAGTTCACCGAAGACGCCAAGCACCTTTTTCGGGCCGAGGCAGATCATGCCGTGCCGGCCCGGGTGCCACCAGGCCTCGGCCTCGCGCAGGATCTGGACCTTGGCCGGCGCCCCCATGGCCGCAAGCACCGCCTCGGCATCGGCCTTGGCGTCATAGATATCCACCGGGCGCGAGGCGCCGTGCACGTCCTTGGGCGTGGTCCGCCCGACCAGCAGACCGGTGACCAGCATCCGCTGTTCCCCGGGTTCGCCGCCGTGAAAGGCATCGCCCACCTCGAAAAGCGCCGTGTCGGGCAGCCCGCGCGCCTGGTTCCGCGCGGCGGCCTGCAACAGGCCAGGCAGCAGCGCGGGACGCATGTGCGACATTTCCGACGAGATCGGGTTTTCCAGCATGGTCGCGTCGTCGCCACCCCCAAAGAGCGTCGCCGCCGCCTTGTCGATGAAGCTGTAGCTCACGCATTCGTTGTAGCCCAGCGCCGCCGTGGTGCGCCGGGCCATCTGCTCGCGTTTCTGCATGGGGGTCAGCACCGGCGCGGGCACCCCGGCGCGCGCCCTTGGCATGGGCCTGCCTTGAAGCTTGGTCAGCGAGGCGATGCGGGCGACCTCCTCCACCAGGTCGGCCTCGCCCTGCACATCGGGCCGCCAGCTGGGTACATGGGCCATGTCGCCCTGCAGCCTGAAGCCCAGCGCCGTGAGCGTGTCGCGCTGGGTCTCGGCGGGAATGTCCATCCCCACAAGCGACGAACATCGCGCGGTGTTCAGCGTGTAGGCCCGCGACACATCGGGAATCTCGCCCGCCTTCACAACTTCGGAAGCCTCGCCCCCCGCGTGATCCAAGATCATCCGCACGGCATGCTCCAGCCCCTCGGGCGTGAACACAGGGTCGATCCCGCGTTCAAAGCGATAGCGCGCGTCCGAGTTGATCTTCATCGCACGGCCCGTGTGGGCCGTTCGGATCGGGTCGAAATAGGCGGCTTCGACGAAAACGTTCACGGTCTCATCCGTGCAGCCGGTGCGCAGGCCCCCCATGACCCCGGCGATGCTCTCGGGGCCCTCGGCATCGGAAATGACGGTCGCGCCTTCGGGGAAGGTATAGGCCTTCTCGTCCAGCCCGGTCAGGGTCTCGTCCCCCTTGGCGCGTGACAGCCGCAGAGTGTCGCCAGTGATCTTGTCGGCGTCAAAGACGTGCAGCGGGCGGTTCAGGTCGTAGGTGAACCAGTTTGTCACATCCACGAGGAAGGAAATCGGCCGCAGCCCTATGGCCGTCAGCCGCTGTTGCAACCAGTCGGGACTGGGGCCGTTCTTCACCCCCCGGATCAGGCGGCCAAAGAAGACCGGCGCCTGCTCTGTCGTGTCGGCGTCGATGGTCACCGACACCGGGCATGCGAAGGCGGCGGGCACCGGTTCCACAGACAGCGGCTTGAGGTTGCCCAGCCCGCGCGCGGCCAGGTCGCGGGCAATCCCGTGCACGCCCAGCGCATCAGGGCGGTTGGGGGTGATGGCGATCTCGATCACCGGGTCGACCTTGCCGGGGTCATTGGCGGCCAGCCAGTCGGTGAATTTCTGGCCCACTTCGCCGGACGGAAGCTGGATGATCCCATCGTGTTCATCGCTCAGTTCCAGTTCGCGTTCCGAGGCCATCATGCCATGGCTTTCCACGCCGCGAATCTTGCCCACCGACAGGGTCGTGTCGATCCCGGGCACGTAGTCGCCCGGCTTGGCCAGCACGACGGTGATGCCTGCACGGGCGTTGGGGGCGCCGCAGACGATCTGCCGCTCGCCCTCGTCGGTCTCGACATTACAAACACGCAGGCGATCAGCATCTGGGTGCTGCTCGGCCGATTTCACCCGGGCCAGGGTAAAGGCCCCGAGCCGCTCAGCGGGGTTCTCGACCCCCTCGACCTCGAGGCCAAGATCGGTCAGTGCCGCACAGATCTCCTCGGTGGAGGCGGTCGTTTCGAGATGTTCCTTCAACCAGGACAGCGTGAATTTCATGGGGTCCCCAGGGGCATGGTGGCACTTGTGGCGCGGTGTAGCGCATCCCCCCGCCGGGGAAAAGCGCCCAGTGGGGCCGAGCCGGGCGCGGTGGGTATGAGCCATGACCATTATGCCAGGGCGACACAGCACCGCGCTGTCAATGGGGCAAAGCCCTACGCCACTGGCGTTTTGGATTACAGGGCAGTACTCACTTCTTTCCCTTCCGCCCCGCAGTCCCACCGCGTTGGCCCGGGCGCCCGGCGGTTGACCGGCCCTCGGCCTTGGCGGCGTCGTCCACGGCCTTGTCGACGGCCTGTTGCCGGGCCAGCGGGTCGTCCGAGACCATCAGGTCCACGGTTTCCAGGCGCTTGACCTCGTCGCGCAGGCGGGCGGCTTCCTCGAAGTCCAGGTTCTCCGCGGCCTTCCGCATCTGCTCACGCAGCCCGTCCAGGTGGGCCTCCAGGTTGGCGCCGTGCAGGGGCGCGTCCACCTTGGCCGTCACGCGGTTCATGTCCACGTCGCCCTTGTAGAGGCCCTGCATGATGTCCTCGACGTTCTTTCGGATCGTCTCGGGCGTGATGCCGTGTTCGGTGTTGTAGGCGATCTGCTTTTCCCGGCGGCGGTTGGTCTCGCCCATGGCCCGGTCCATCGATCCTGTGACGCGGTCGGCATACATGATGACCCGGCCTTCGGCGTTGCGCGCCGCGCGGCCGATGGTCTGGACCAGCGAGGTTTCCGAGCGCAGGAAGCCCTCCTTGTCGGCGTCCAGGATCGCCACGAGCCCGCATTCGGGGATGTCCAGCCCTTCGCGCAGCAAGTTGATGCCCACCAGCACGTCAAAGGCCCCAAGCCGCAGGTCGCGCAGAATCTCGATCCGCTCGATCGTGTCGATGTCCGAGTGCATGTAGCGGACCTTGATCCCCTGTTCGTGCAGATATTCCGTCAGGTCCTCGGCCATGCGTTTGGTCAGCACCGTCGCGAGCACACGATAGCCATCGGCGGCGACGCGTCGGATCTCGTCGAGCAGGTCGTCGACCTGGGTCTCAACGGGGCGAATCTCGACCTCGGGGTCCAGCAGGCCGGTGGGCCGGATCACCTGTTCGGTGAAGACGCCGCCGGTCTGTTCCAGCTCCCATTTGGCGGGGGTGGCCGACACGAAGACCGACTGCGGGCGCATGGCGTCCCATTCCTCGAACTTGAGGGGGCGGTTGTCCATGCAGGACGGCAGGCGGAAGCCGTGCTCGGCCAGGGTGAACTTGCGCCGGTAGTCGCCTTTGAACATGCCGCCGATCTGGGGAACCGACACGTGGCTTTCATCGGCAAAGACGATGGCGTTGTCGGGGATGAACTCGAACAGGGTCGGGGGCGGCTCGCCAGGCGCACGGCCCGTCAGGTAGCGCGAGTAATTCTCGATCCCGTTGCAGACGCCCGTGGCCTCGAGCATCTCGAGGTCGAAGTTGGTGCGCTGTTCCAACCGCTGCGCCTCGAGCAGCTTGCCCTCGCCCACAAGCTGATCGAGCCGCTGGCGCAGCTCTTTCTTGATGTTGATGATGGCCTGCTGGATCGTCGGCTTGGGCGTGACGTAGTGCGAATTGGCATAGACCCGGATCTTGTCGAAACTGCCGGTCTTCTCGCCGGTCAGCGGGTCGAATTCGGTGATCGCCTCCAGCTCCTCGCCGAAGAAGGACAGCCGCCAGGCGCGGTCCTCCAGGTGGGCGGGAAAGATCTCGAGGCTGTCGCCGCGTACCCGGAAGGTGCCGCGCTGAAAAGCCTGATCGTTCCGCTTGTATTGCTGGGCGATCAGGTCGGCCATGACCTGGCGCTGATCGTATTCGCCGCCGACCTTGAGGTCCTGCGTCATGGCGCCGTAGGTTTCGACCGAGCCGATGCCGTAGATGCAGGACACCGAGGCGACGATGATGACGTCGTCGCGTTCCAGCAGCGCCCGGGTGGCCGAGTGGCGCATCCGGTCGATCTGTTCGTTGATCTGGGATTCCTTCTCGATATAGGTATCCGACCGCGGCACATAGGCCTCGGGCTGATAGTAGTCATAGTAGCTGACGAAGTATTCCACCGCGTTGTCGGGAAAGAAGTTGCGGAACTCGCCGTAAAGCTGCGCGGCCAGCGTCTTGTTCGGGGCCAGGATGATGGCCGGGCGCTGGGTTTCCTCGATCACCCGGCCCATGGTGAAGGTCTTGCCGGTGCCCGTGGCCCCCAGCAGGACCTGGTCGCGCTCGCCGTCCGTCACGCCCTGCGACAGTTCCGCGATGGCCGTGGGCTGATCGCCGGCGGCGCTGAACTCGGTCTGCATGACGAAGGTCCGCCCGCCCTCGAGCTTTTCGCGGCTGCGCACATCCTCGGCCGGGTTGGCGAGGTACGTGTCGGGGTCAGACCTGGCGGTCAGGGCATGGGGCATGGGGCGGCACTCCTTCGCCAGTAATGTGGCACGCTCGGGGCCGGGCGCAAGGGGCGGCCGGGGCTTGCCTCGGGCCGCAGGATGCCCGATATACGCAGATATCCGAAGGAGGGTCCGCCATGCGCGCACGTATCTATCAGCCCGCCCGCACCGTCACGCAATCGGGCAATGCCCGCAGCCAGCACTGGGTGCTGGAATATGCCCCGGCGTCCCGCCGCGAGGTCGACCCGCTGATGGGCTGGACCAGCAGCAGCGACACCCAGAGCCAGGTCCGCCTGACCTTCGACACCAAGGACGAGGCCCTGGCCTATGCCGAGGCGCATGGCATCGAGGCCATCGTGCGCGACCCCAAGAAGCGCGCCGTCAATATTCGCCCCAAAGGCTACGGCGAGAACTTCGCCACCGATCGCCGCGGCACCTGGACGCACTGAGCGCTTGTCCCGCCGCAATTTGGGGCCACTGATCGAGGCCGCCGCGGCGCGGGGCCGAAGCGTCCGCCCACCGAGGCGCATAAGCGGCGGTGTTTCGGCCCGCGCGATGTTGGACTTGAGCCAGGCCGGAAAACCCGGCATCACAGGCTCAGCGGTCCCGTAGCTCAACTGGATAGAGCAGCTGACTTCTAATCAGCAGGTTGGGGGTTCGAGTCCTCCCGGGATCGCCAGATCTACAACCATTGCGAGGAACACCTCCGCGTGAGGGCCACGCCCCCCACGGCCTCAATGCCGTCTGGCGTGGGGAAGCGACTCGCGCTAAGGTTGTTTTATGATCCATATAATCGCCTTAAGATTGCTTGGGTTGAGTCTGGCCCTGCCCGCGAGGGCGGGGGCCTGGCTGCGCGACGACGGTGCCGTGTTCCTGTCCTTCGAGTCTGATGTGCGAATGTCCGACGACACCCGCGTGCCGCTGGGACGCGATCCGAGGCTCTACATGGAATGGGGGGTTGGCCCGCGGACCACCCTGGCCTTGGCGGTCAACGCCGGCCCTGAGACGGCAGGCCGGATCTTCGAGGCGCGCGTCATCCGCCCGCTGCCCCTGCCCGAGGGCTGGGGGGTTGCCGCGGCATCAGGCGGTCTGGCCCGGCGCACCTTCGACAGCATCCAGTATGATGCCGCCGGGGCCGAGACGGACCAGGTGGACCGACTGGCCTCAGTGGGGCTGGCCTGGGGGCAGGGCTCGGACGCAGGATGGATCACAGCCGAGGGCCGCCTGCTGAGCGACCTGGCCGAGGACGACATCGAGGCCAAGCTTGACCTGACAGGCGGTTATCACATGACCCCCGCCTGGTCGGCGATGCTGCAATTCCACTCCGGCCTCGGGCACGCGGGCGACCCTTACGCCAGGGTGCGGCCCTCGGTGATCCACCGGGTCAGCGACAGGCTGCGGCTCAATGCCGGGGCCAGCCATACCCTGACCGGCGACCGGGGCACCGGGCTTTTTTTTCGAAACCTGGCTCGAGTTCTGAAACCGTCTCAGCGCAGCACATGCACCGCGCATTGCGCGTTGCGCACGACCCGCGCGGCGGTCGAGCCGAGAAAGTAATCGGCCAGGCCGGGGCGGTGCGACCCAATGACGATCAGGTCCACCCCATTGTCCCCGGCCCACTCCACGATCGTCCGGCCCGAATGCCCGTGAATCACCACCGCCTCGCCCTTGGCGAAATTCTCGGCCTTGCCGTCAAGCTGGGCCTGCACGGCGGCGCGTGTCTCTTCGTCATAACCTTCGGGGACGTAGCTGATCGCGTAGGCGGGCAATTCCTCCATAACGTGCAGGAACGTCACCCGCGCCCCGGGGGCAGACAAGGTATGGGCGATCTGCTCGGCCGGTTTCGTCGGGTGGTCACCCTCGAAGGCGACGGGAATCAGGATATGACTGTACATGGCTTTCCTCCTCTTGTGTCGGCACAGCATGCACCGAAACGCGAAGACGCGCCTTGATCCGGATCAGACGTCGCGCTCGGTCTCGCCCTCGGCCTCGACCCAGTCCTTGTAACCGCCCAGGTTGCGCACATCCTCGAAGCCCATCGCGCGCAGCGTCTGGCCCGCCAGCGCGGCCCGCCCGCCGCCGGCGCAATAGACGATCACCGTCTTGTCCTCCGACAGGGCCTCGGGGCGGTTCTCGATCGAACCGACCTGGAATTCCAGGACCCCGCGCGGAATCGCAACGGCGCCCTTGACCTTGCCCGCGGCCACCTCGACCGGTTCGCGCACGTCAAGGAAAACCACCCCCTCGGAGCCGTGCAGGCGCTTGGCCTCGGCCGGCGAGATCGCAGGCACCTCGGCACGAGCCACCTTGACCAGGTCTTCGACTGTCTTTGCCATGGGTCCCCCGGGAGTTTGGTTGCAACGCTGCGAGAACGCTATCCCGTGTTGGCGGCACACTCAATCGATTGTTGGGCCGGGGGGTAGCCGGGGCTACGGTTCAGACAGGTCCAGCGGGTGACGTGCCCCACGCCGGACCCTGCCTGGCCCGCGACCGATTCTTGTCCTGTTATGACCGCAGAGGCCCCGGCGCTGGACGTGGTCGATACCGGATCGAGGGCAGCCGGGCTGTCGCGCATCGTACCCGGCGGCCTCGGTCGTGGTGGGCGCGCCAGGGCCGCGGGGCGACCCCCTGACTCATCCGCCCTTTCCCTGCAGATTACGACCAAGAAGGCGAACGCGGCCGCGCTCAAGGACGCCTGGCTTGCCGCCTGTTCAAAGGCGCAGCGCTACTACGACTTCGCCGATCTCGACCTGCTGCAGCTGGCCCCGATACCGGCACTTCTCAATGGCGGCTTCGGCCAGGCCCACCGCCTGAGTGCAGCAGACCTGCGCGACGCGCTGACTTGACACCGGATCGCCGCGGGGCCACACAGGCGACTGGGACATGGGGCCGTAGCTCAGTTGGGAGAGCGCGTCGTTCGCAATGACGAGGTCAGGGGTTCGATTCCCCTCGGCTCCACCAGTTTCCCCGCGTTGTCGATTTGGCCTCGGACCGATCAGGGACCTGGACATCCCCGTCGGGTCACCGTGCCCCAAGCCCACTGGCGGCGATGGCATCGCGCAGGACCCCGCGCGCAGCCCCCAGGGCGGCCCGGGCGGTGTCGACGTCGTAACCGCTGATCTGCATCAATATCGCAAGTTTCGCCTGGCCACCGCTGGCCGCGAGGACCGCCTCGGCCTCCTGCATGGTGCAGCCGGTGGCCTCCTGCACGATGCCCACGGCGCGACGGGCCAGCTTGTCGTTCGAGATCGCGACATCGACCATCAGGTTGCCGTAGCTCTTGCCGATGCGCACCATGCTCGCCGTGGACAGCATGTTGAGCACCATCTTCTGCGCCGTGCCGGACTTGAGACGCGTCGAACCGGTCAGAACCTCGGGGCCGACGACGGGGCAAATGGCGATCTCGGCAATCTCGGTCACCGGGGCGCCGGGGTTGCAGCACAGCGCCACGGTGCCCGCCCCCACCGCGCGCGCCCGCTCCAGCGCGCCGAGGACATAGGGCGTCTTGCCACTGACCGCGATGCCCACGACCACATCGTTCGGACCGACCTCAACCGAGTCCAGATCGGCCGCCCCCTGCGCATGGTCATCCTCGGCATCCTCGACCGAATGGCGGATCGCGTGATCGCCCCCGGCGATCAGGCCGACGACCATGCCGGGCGGCACGGAATAGGTCGGCGGGCATTCCGAGGCATCCAGCACGCCCAGCCGCCCGCTGGTGCCCGCTCCGATGTAGATCAAACGCCCCCCGGCGCGGAAAGCCGCGACGATGCGGTCCACGGCAGCGGCGATGGCATCCGCTTCGGCCCCTACGGCGGTGGCGACCCCGGCATCCTCGGCGTTCATCAGGGCGACGATCTCGCGCGCAGACACACGATCAAGCTCCGCGCTGCGCGGATTGCGTCCCTCCGAGACGAGGGCGCTAAGGTCGATGTCCTGGGTCATGCCATGGTCCTTTGTGTCAGCCGATCAGCGCGTGCCGTTGCCGCGGCGCGAAGGAAACGCCCTCAGCGTCGAACAGGTGCAGGGCATCGGGCGGGAAGGTTAGCCCCACGGTCTCGCCGCTTTCGTGCGTGGCGCCGCCGTCGGCCTTGACGATGAAGGCGTCGTCGTCGCCCAGGTCGAAGTGCAGGAAGGTCTCGCCGCCCAGGCGCTCGGCCACCAGGATGCGGGCATCCAGGTCGCCCGCCCCGGGCGCGACCAGCCCGACGTGTTCGGGCCGGATGCCAAGGGTGACGGCGCCGGGCGTGTCGCGCGGCTGGACCGGCACCTCGATGGGGGCGCTGCCATGGGTCGTCACCGTCGTGCCGTCGCCGCTGCGTTCGGCGGACAGGAAATTCATCTTTGGCGAGCCGATGAAGCCGGCGACGAAACGGTTCTCGGGGTGGTGATAAAGCTCCAGCGGCGTGCCCACCTGCTCGATCCGGCCATCGCGCAGGACGACGATTCGGTCGGCCAGGGTCATCGCTTCGACCTGGTCGTGGGTGACATAGATCATGGTGGTCTTGAGCCGCTGGTGCAGCCGCAGGAGTTCGACCCGCATCTGCACCCGCAGCGCGGCGTCGAGGTTCGACAGCGGCTCGTCGAACAGGAATATCTCGGGGTCGCGCACAATGGCCCGGCCAATGGCGACGCGCTGGCGCTGCCCGCCCGACAGTTCCTTGGGCCGGCGTTTCAGCAAGGCCTCCAACCCCAGGATATCCGCCGCCTTGCGGACCCTTTCGTCGATCACCGCCTTGTCCTCGCCCGCGTGGCGCAGGGCGAAGGCCATGTTGCCGTAGACATCCTTGTGCGGATAAAGCGCGTAGGACTGGAACACCATTGCGATACCCCGGTCTGCGGGGGCGATGTCGTTGACCTGCTCGCCGCCGATCACGACATCGCCACCGGTGATGGATTCCAGCCCCGCGATCATCCGCAAAAGGGTAGATTTGCCACAGCCCGAGGGGCCGACAAAGACGCAGAATTCGCCGTTCTGGATCTGAAGGTCGATCCCATGGATGACCTTGGCCTCTCCGTAGGACTTGCGAACGTCTTGGAGTGTGAGTTCGGACACTTTTTCGAACCTCCGAAAGGTGGTGCGGGGTCAGCCCTTGACGGCGCCCGACGTGATGCCGGCGATAAGCTGGCGCGAGAACAGGGCATAAAGCCCCAGGACGGGAAGGATGGCGATCGAGAGCGCGGCGAGCACCGCGCTCCAGTTCACGGTGTATTGCCCGATGAACTGCTGCACGCCCAGCGTCACGGTCTTGGTGGCATCCCCCGAGGCGAGGATCAGCGGGAACCACAGGTCATTCCAGATCGGAATCATAGAAAACACCGCGACCGTGGCCAGCACGGGCCGGATCAGCGGCACGACCACCTCGAAGAAGATGCGGTATTCGCTCAGCCCGTCGACGCGGGCACAGTCCTTGATGTCGCGCGACAGCGTCCGCATGAATTCCGTCAGGATGAAGACGGCCACCGGCAAGCCTTGCGCGGTATAGACCAGGATCAGCGCCAGAAGCGTGTTCACCAGGTTGAGGTCCACCATCAGTTCCAAGATGGCAACGGTCCCCAGCCGGATCGGCACCATGATCCCCAGGATCAGGTAGATTCCAAGCAGGGTATTGAACCGAAAGCGATACTCGGCCAGCGCATGGGCCGCCATGGCGCCCAGCAGCAGGATCAGGAACAAGGCACTGACCGTGACGATCAGAGAGTTCGAGAAATAGGTCGCAAAGTCGCCCTCGGTCAGAACCGTGGCATACCCCTCCAGGCTGAAGGTCCCCTCGCCGGGCAGGCCCAGCGGGTCGGTGAAGATACCGCGGCGGTTCTTGAAGGAGTTCAGGATCACCAGCAAGACCGGAAAGATCGCGATCAGGGTATAGCCCGCAAGCACCCCGTGCACGGCGACCCGGGTCGAGAGGCCCCGGGCGCGGCGGGGATGGGTACGGCTGCTGGATGCGGTCTCGGTCATGGATTTGCCCTCACATCTCGTAGCGTTGCAGACGGCGCTGGACCAGCACCAGATAAATCGTCACCCCCACGAGGATGATGAAGAACATCATGCTGGCGATGGTCGCGCCCATGTGGGTATCGCCGACCTGGAGTTGCTGGCCGAAGAAGGTCCGGAAAAGCAGGGTGCCCATGACATCGGTCGAAAAGTTCGGCGCCCCCAGCGCCCCCTGGATCGAGTAGATCAGATCAAAACTGACCGTGAAGTTGCCGATGTAGGTCAGGATCGCGACGATCCCGAGGGTCGGCAGGATCAGCGGCAGCTTGATCTTCCAGAAGATCCACCAGCCGTTCAGCCCGTCCACCCGGGCGGCGTCGATCAACTCGTCCGGGATCGACAGCAGCGCGGCATAGATCAGCATCATCGGGATGCCCACGTATTGCCAGACCGATATCAGCGAGACCGTGGCCAACGCACTGGACTCCAGCCCCAGCCAGGGCTGGTAGAGCCAGGCGAGACCGACCGTGCCCAGCAGCGTCTCGGAGACACCCCAAAGCGGCGAGAGAATCAGCTCCCAGATAAAGCCAACGATGACCACCGACAGCAGCGTCGGCACGAAGATCAGCGTCCGGTAGGCCGACCCGAAACGTGGTGCAAGGCTTAGCAATGCGGCAAGCAGCAACCCAAGCGGGTTTTGCACCACCATGTGAATGAAAAAGAGGACGAGGTTGTTCCAGAAGGCCCGCCAGAACTGCGTGGCCCAGTTGGGATCGAAAAGCAGCGTGGTGTAGTTGTCGAGACCCGCCCAGACGGCTGTGCCATCCTTGAGCCCGTCGAAAAGGCTCAGACGCAGGCTCTCGACCAGCGGGTAGATCGAGAAGACCGAGTAGATCAGCACCGCCGGGGCCAGGAATACGAAGATATGAGCACCCCCACCCCGGCGGCGCTTGCGGCGGGGGGCGGTGGGGGGCGGTGCGGCCTCGGGCTGATCTGTCGTGGGGTCGGACACGTCAGGTCCTCCATCTTGATCTTGGCGCGGCTGAAGGCACGCCCCCGCGTCTGGCGGGGGCGTGCCGGGTCAGAGGATCAGTCTTGATGCGGTTCGTACCAGGCTTCCAGTCCCTCCTGGAGCGTCTGCACAGCCTCCTGCGGGGTAACGCCTTCGTTGAAGACGTTGGCGCTGACCGTCCACATGGTGTTCCAGGTGTTCGGCTCACCACGAGACAGGATCTGGTGGGCGACGCGGATCGTGCTCTCGCAGTCCTGCCGCCATGAGATCATCTCCTGCGCCAGCGGGTCCTCGACGGCGAACTGCGCATTCGACAGCGAGAAGAAACCGGGCAGCTGGTTGGTATAGAGCTCGGCAAACTCGGCACTTGCGACCCACTCGAGGAAGGTGCGCGCGGCCTCCGGGTTGTCGGTCGACGCGTTCATCCCGATGCCGATGTCGGTATGGTCCGAAATGTAGCAGGTATCGCCCGCGGCCTGGACCGGCGGCGGGAAGGCCCCCATCTCGAAGAAGGCCTGCTGATTGAAGCCGCCAATCTCCCAAGAGCCGGCCGGATAGATCGCCGCGCGCCCCAGGGTAAAGAGGTTCTGGCTGTCGGTGTAGCCCTGCGCCTGGTAGGAGCGGCCCATGTAGTCGTTCCAGCGCTGCATCACCTCGAAGGGTTCGACGAACTGCGGGTCGGTGAATTCCGCCGAGCCATCAAGCAGCGCCTGGCGGCCCTCTTCGCCATTCCAGTAGGTCGGCCCGATGTTGGTATAGGCCATGGTGGCCGCTTCCCACTGGTCGGCCGAGCCGATGGCCAGCGGCGTATAGGTGCCGTCGTCCGCGAAGGCGTCGAGCACGGCGAAGAACTCGTCCTCCGTCTCGGGCTCTTCCAGGCCCAGTTCGGCGAAGGCTTCAGCATTGTAGATGAAGCCGTGGATGACCGAGGCCATGGGCACGCAGAAGGTCGCGCTGCCGTCATCGGTCTGCCAGGCGGCCTTGGCGAAATCCGGGAAGTTGTCCAGCCCGTCAATGTCCGCGATGTCCGACAGCTGGCCGCGCTGGTAAAGCGCAAGCGAGCCGTCGAAGGGCCGGCAGGTGATCAGATCGCCGCCGGTGCCCCCATCAAGCCGCGCGTTGAGCGCCGCATTGTATTCGGTGGGCGAGGTCGGTGTGAACTGTACCTCGATTCCCGGGTGGCTGTCCTCGAAGGCGGGGATCAGGACATCGTCCCAGATCGCCTGATCCTCGGACCGCCAGCTTTCAATGGTCAGCGTGGCGTCCTGCGCCAGCGCAGCGGCCCCGGCGACGCAAAGCGCCAGCGTGGCCGTCGTGGTCTTCATGATGCGCGTCATCTCGCACTCCCTCTTTTATGGCCTGGCGTCGTTGCTTTCCGTGATCCGACGACGGCGTGCGCCAGGGGCACACCGGGGCGATCGAGAGCGACCCGAGCAGCCCGGCCACCATGCTCAGCGGCGCGGACGGCGAATCGTTCCTGCCCCCAACATTCGCGAATATTAACTCCAATAGCAAGACCAATTCAATATATATAATACCAAACAAAGTTTTGGTATTGTAATTGGCACGTCCATTGCCTAGGCTGCCCAAGACACCCATTGAAGGAAGGGTTCGCACCCCATGTCACCTCATATCCCCCTTGTCGTGATCGACGGTGGCGGTACAGGTTCGCGCCTGCGCGCCCTGGGCGACGACGGGGACGTTCTGGCAGAGGCCGGCGCCGGCCCCTCCAACCTGACCTATGGCGTTGAACGGGCCTGGCGCAGCATCACCAGCGGCCTTTCCGAATTGTCCGAAAAGACCAGCCGCCCGATCGAGGGCGCGCGGCTGTGGTGCGGATTCGCCGGGGGCCGCTCGCCCCAAAGACAGGCCGAATTTCGCGCGGCGAACCCGGTCGGCGCCTCCGACATCGCGATCGTCACCGATGGCTTCGCCGCACTTGTGGGCGCGCATGGCGGGCGGCCCGGGATCGTGCTGGCGGTGGGCACCGGCGTTGCCGCATATGCCCTGTCCGCGCAGGGTGCCGTCACCTCGTCCAGCGCCTGGGGCTACAAGATCGGCGACGAGGGCAGCGGCGGCTGGCTCGGCAACCGGGCAGTGGCCCTGCTGGCCCGCCACCTGGACGGACGCCACCCGGAGGACAGCCGCCTCTTCGACGCGCTGCGCCGCGAGGTCGGCGGCGATTTCAACACCATACAACTCTGGCTGGCAGAGGCCGACGCCACGCGGTTCGCCTCCCTGGCCCCGCAGGTCATCGAGGCGGCCGAGGCAGGCGACGCGGTCGCCCGGGGCCTGCTGGAAGCCGCCGGGGCAGAGCTGGAAAGCGCCGTGCGCGCGGTCGATTCCGGACAGCCGCTCGCCGTGCTGGGCGGCCTCGCCCGGGTCATGGCACCGCGCCTCCCGCCAGACCTGCAGGCCCGGGTCTTGCCCGCGCAGGGCACCGCGCTCGACGGGCTGCGGATCATGGCCGCCCACGACTGGCGCAGCGAGGAGGGCCTGCCCGTCGAGGCTGCCCCATGACCGAGGCCACTCTGACCAGACAGGCCCGCTACAGGCACCTGGCCGAGACGCTCATGCGGCAGATCGAAGGCGGCGAGCTGGCCCCCGGCACGGCGCTGCCGCCCGAACGCAGCCTCGCCGAAATGCATGGCGTCAGCCGTGTCACCGTGCGGCGCGCGATCAAGGAGCTGGGCGAGCGCGGCCTTGTCGAACAGCGGCGCGGCGCGGGCACCTTCGTGACCCGGCGCTTCTCGCAACCGCTGTCGGTGCTCACCAGCTTTTCCGAGGATCTGGCCGCACGAGGCATGACCGGGCATTCACGCGTGATCTCGAGCGGCCAGGGCCGCGCCACCCCTGAGGAGGTCATTTCGCTTGGGCTTGGACCGAATGCGCCGGTCACGCGGATGACCCGGTTGCGGTCGGCCGATGGGCAGCCGCTGGCCGTCGAGGCCACGACCGTTCTGTCCGAGGCGCTGGCGAATCCCACGCTTATCTCTGACTCCCTTTACGAGACCATGGCGACCCGCGGGATGCGCCCGGTGCGCGCGGTACAGCGGCTAACCGCCGTCGCCATAGAACCCGCCATGGCCGACTTGCTGGAGGTCGCCCCCGGCGCCCCGGGCCTGCTGATCACGCGGATCGGCTATACCGCCGCGGACCGCGCGGTCGAGTTGACGCGCTCCACCTTCCGTGGCGACCGCTGGGATTTCGTGACGGAGCTTTCATGACCCCAACCGATGCGACACCTACGCGCAGCCTGACGGGCTGCATCCTGACCGCCACCGGCTGGATCGCCGGCACCCTGCATTTCACCGACCGGATCACCGCCATCGAGGGCGCACCGGTCGACACCCCGGCCCCGCCCTACATCCTGCCCGGTTTCGTGGACCTGCATGTTCACGGCGGCGGCGGCCATGACATGATGACCGGCACCGGGGCGATCCGGGGTGCGGCCGCGCTGCATGCCCGGCACGGGACCACGGCGATGCTGCCAACCTCGGTCACCGCGCCAACCGCCGAGCTGAGCGTCTTTCTGGAGGCTGTCGCAGCCTGCATGGACGCCCCCGATCCGACGGGCGCGCGCATCCTGGGCGCGCACCTGGAAGGCCCCTTCATCAACCCCGAAAAACTGGGCGCGCAGCCGCCTCATGCCGCCGCGCCGGACCCGGATCAGCTGCGCGCCTGGGCGGCGATCGCCCCGGTTCGGGTGATGACCTTCGCCCCCGAGATGGACACGGACGAGGCCCTGTTGGACACCCTGCTTGCACTGGGGGTGAGGGCGCAGATGGGCCATTCCCTGTGCGACTACGCCAGGGCCCGGGACGCCCTTGCCCGAGGTTGCGGCGTCACCCATCTGTTCAACGCCATGAGCCCCCTGTCGCATCGCGACAACGGCCTGGCCGGGGCCGCGCTGGCCCATGCCGATCATGCCGAGATCATCCCCGACCTGATCCACGTCGAACCAGGTGCCATCCTCGCCGCGCGGCGGTCCATCGCGAATCTACATGGCGTGACGGATGCGACCGCGGGGGCGGGGATGCCCGACGGCCCCTACCGGCTGGGCGCCCACGCGGTGACCAAGGCGCGGGGGGCCATGCGGCTGGCAGATGGCACGCTGGCCGGATCGGCGCTGACAATGGATGTCGCGCTGCGCAACCTCGTCGGCCTCGGCCTGCCGCTGGACGAGGCGGCCCGGCGCCTGTCCACCCTGCCCGCCGATTGGCTGGGCCAGGCGGACATAGGGCGGCTCGCGCCCGGCGCCCGTGCCGATATCCTGCACTTCGATGCCGACCTCACGCTTTCGGGCGTGACGATCGGCGGCCTCCCCCTGCCCCAAAGGTGACCTGATGGAAATCCTGCCCTGCAAGAGCCGCGCCGACGCCGTGGCGCTGACCGCCAAGCTGATCCAGGCGCGCCTGGACACAACGCCGGACATGGTACTGGGCCTCGCCACGGGGCGCACCATGGAAGAGGTCTATGACCATCTGGCCACCGGCGGCGCGAGCTTCGACCGCTGCACCACTTTCAACCTGGACGAATACGTCGGACTGCCGCCCGAGCACCCGCAAAGCTATGACGCCTACATGCGCGCGCATCTCTTCGACCGGGTCAGGGTCGACCACGCCCGCACGCATCTGCCCGACGGCATGGCCAAGGACCTTGGCAAGGCGGCCCGCGACTACGAGGCGAAGATCGCCGCCGCCGGCGGCATCGACCTGCAATTGCTCGGCATCGGTGCTGCGGGTCATATCGGTTTCAACGAACCGCTGTCGGCCTTCCGCTCGCGCACCCGCGACAAGATCCTGACGCCGACGACGCGCGATCAGAACGCCGCCATGTTCGGCGGCGACGCGGCCCGCGTGCCCAAGCGCGCCCTGACCATGGGCGTGGGCACGATCCTCGAGGCGGGCGAGCTGATCCTGCTGGCCTGCGGCGCGGCCAAGGCCGAGGTCGTCGCCCGCGCGGTCGAGGGGCCGCTGACCTCGCGCGTCAGCGCCTCGGCGATCCAACTGCACCCGGCCTGCAAGGTGATCCTCGACGAGGCAGCGGCCGCCGCGCTCGAGGACATCGCCTATTACCGGTTCGTCTGTGCCAACGAAGAGAAATGGGCGTCCTTCCGTACCCACCTCCAGGAAGAGGCGGTGCCCCCGCTTGACGGCGTGCAAATGACTTGACCCACAAGGGTTTGGTATTATTCCAGCCATACCAATGAACAGGTCCGACGTGAACGACAGTGCCGACACCCTTTTTGCAGCCGACGCCTGGTACGAGCCCGGCGGGGGGCCGCGCTACCTGCAGCTGTCGCGCCACATTACCGAGGCTATCCATGACGGCACCCTGCGCGAGGGCGCCCAACTGCCCCCCGAACGCGATCTGGCCGAGTTGGCCGATGTCAGCCGGGTCACCGTGCGCCGCGCGGTGGCAGAGGTCGTCCGTTCGGGCCTGATCGCGCAACGCCGGGGGGCGGGGAGCTTCGTGACCGGCACCGCCCCGCGGACCGAACAATCCCTGTCGACGCTTATCTCGTTCACCGAGAACATGAAGGCCCGCGGGCGGATCGCGACAAGCCGGGTGCTGACCCGGGGCCTTTACGCCCCCAGCCCCGACGAGATGATGGCGCTGGGCCTGTCGCCCGCGCGCCCGGTTGCGCGGCTGGAACGCCTGCGCAGCGCCGACGGGACGCCCATGGCGATCGAGCGCTCCTCGCTGCCCGCCGACGTCCTGCCCGACCCGGACGCGGTGGAAACGTCGCTCTACGAGGTGTTGCGCCGCCACGGACAGGCCCCAGGCCGCGCCATCCAGCGGGTCACGGCCGAGAATGTGACCGGGGAAGATGCCGCGCTGCTGGGCCTGCCCGAAACCACCGCGATCTTGCGGATCGACCGCACCGGCTATCTTGACAGCGGCCGCCCGGTGGAATTCACGCGCGGCCTCTACAGGTCGGATTTCTACGACTTCGTCTCGGAACTGCGCCCCGACCAGGGCTGAGCGGGGCAAACGGCCGGAACCCGCCACACCGGGCATGGCCACTTGACCTTGCCCGCGCCGCGGCACAGCCTTGCCGCAGGCATCACGGAAAGGGCCGACATGAAAAAGATCGTTCTCACCGGGGCCTGTGGCGCCCTTGGCATGCAGATCCGCGAAATCCTGGCCGGGCGGACCGAAGAGCTGCTGTCGGTCGACATCCAGCCCGCACCCGAGACGCTGCTGCCCAACGAACGCTTCGAACAGGTGGACGTCGCGGACATGGCCGCCTTCGCGCCACTGGTCGAGGGGGCCGAGATGATCGTCCATTTCGCCGCCATCGTCGACGAACGCCCCTTCGAGGAGCTTCTGGGCCCGAATTACATATCGTCCTACAACGTCTGGGAGGCTGCCCATCGGCACGGGGCACGGCGCGTGATCTATGCCTCTTCCGTTCATGCGGTCGGGATGCACGAGACCACCGCAGGGATCGGTCTGGACGCCCCGCATCGGCCCGACACATTCTACGGCCTGGCCAAGTGCTTTGCCGAGGACCTGGGACGCATGTACTGGGAAAAGCGTGGTCTCGAGGCGGTGTGCCTGCGCATTTTCTCCTGCACCGCCGAGCCGCAGAATCTGCGCGCCCTGCAAACCTGGCTGAGCTACGATGACCTGCGCCAGCTTGTCCGCAGGGCGGTCGAGGCGCCGGTGACCGGCTTTGCCACCGTGTTCGGCATTTCGGCCAACACCCGCGCGCCGATCAACAATGACAAGGCCGGGTTCCTGGGCTTCCGTCCCCAGGACAACGCCGAGGACTGGGCCGCGCAGTTGCAGACCGGTGTCCCGCGGCCGGCGCCCGACGACATGGGGTATACCTGGCTGGGCGGGCCCTTCGCGGCGGTGCCGCTGGGCGAATCCGGCATCGCAGGCATCAAGGCCATGAGCGCCGCCGCCAGCGATTCAGAGGCGGCACCCGCGGCCGCGACAACCGCAGAGGAGGCCGCGCCGGCCCGGGGCGCGAACGCCGACAAGCTGCCTCGGTTCCTGTCGCGCAAGATGGGCGACTGAGGCCCCGCAATCCACTGCTGCGCCCGGACACGCGGCGTGGCATGGTGGTGCCATGACCGAGGCGCGCCCGCATGTTCTGGTCTTTCCCGAGGGGCTTGACCCAGCGGCCACCCACCATCTGGTGCGGGCGGAGCTGACGCCGCGGCGGCCGCGCCGCCTGCACCGGCATGCCTTCCACGAGTTGCTCTGGGTGCAGAACGGGACGGTGCGCCACCACCTGCCCGACCGGCGTGAGGATCTGGCCGAGGGCGACCTGATCTTCATCCGCCCCGGCGACACCCATGGCCTTCAGGGGCGGGGCGAGGCCGCCATGGTGGTATCACTCTCCATACGCGACAGTGCCATCGCAACGCTGGGCGCGCGTCACCCGGCCCTGGCGGGCATGGGGTTCTGGTCCGATGGCCCCGTGCCGCCCCGGCATCACCTGGACATGCGCCGCATGGCCGAGGTCAACCACGCCGCCCTGCGGCTGGAACGCGGGCCCCGCGACGCGCTGACGCTTGAGGCCTTCCTGTTGCCGCTGCTGGCCGATCTGGCGCAGGCCCCGGCAGACATCCCGCCCGATGCGCCCGCCTGGCTGCGCCATGCCTGCGCCGTCGCGCAGGACCCGGAGGTCTTTCGCCAGGGCGCCGCTGGGCTGGTCCGCGTGGCAGGCCGCGCCCACCCCCATGTCGCCCGCACCATGCGGCGCCACATGGGCCAGACCCCATCCGATTACGTCAACGCCCGGCGCATGGCCCATGCCGCCACCCGCCTTCTGGGCAGCGAGGACAGCCTGGCCGAGATCGCCGCCGATTGCGGTGTTCCCAACCTGTCGCATTTTCACAAGCTGTTCCTGGCCGCCCATGGCCAGACGCCGCAGCGATTCCGCCGTGCCCGCCGCCAGCAGCTGATCCAGCCCTGACGCCGCGCCACATCTTGCCAGTCTGCGCGCCCCGTGACAGGCTTTGCCCATCGACGGGAGGCCCCTTTGCACACCACCGACAGCCACATGACGCGCGCCAGCGCGCAACTGCCGCAGGTCCATGAGCCGCGCAACGCGGGGATGGAGATGGACCTCTCGTGGGTCCGTGCCGTGCAGGCCAATAGGTCCGCCATCGAACGCCGCGCCGCGACCTTGCCGGGCCGCCGCAGCGTCAAAAGGGACTATCAGGCCGCCTGGCTGTGCAAGGCCATCAGCCTGATCGACCTGACCACGCTGGCAGGCGACGATACCGAGGGCCGCGTGCGCCGCCTCTGCGCCAAGGCCCGTCAGCCGGTGCGCGCCGATATCCTCGACGCGCTTGGGATGCAGGGCCTGACCACCGGCGCGGTCTGCGTCTATCACGAGATGGTCGCACCGGCGGTCGAGGCCCTTCGCGGATCGGGCATTCCGGTGGCCGCGGTGTCCACCGGTTTTCCGGCGGGACTCTCGCCCTACCGCCTGCGCATTGCCGAAATCGGCGAAAGCGTTGCCGCCGGGGCCGAGGAGATCGACATCGTCATTTCCCGCCGCCATGTCCTGCAAGGCAACTGGCAGGCGCTTTACGACGAAATGCGCGAGATGCGCGCGGCCTGCGGCGACGCGCATGTCAAGGCCATCCTCGCCACCGGCGAACTGGGCACGCTGCGCAACGTCGCCCGCGCCTCGCTGGTCTGCATGATGGCCGGCGCCGATTTCATCAAGACCTCGACCGGCAAGGAAGGAGTCAATGCCACCCTGCCCGTCAGCCTGACCATGGTCCGCGCGATCCGCGACTACGCGGCGCGCACCGGCTACAAGGTGGGCTACAAGCCCGCGGGCGGGATTTCCAGGGCCAAGGACGCGCTGACCTACCTAGCGCTGATCAAGGACGAGTTGGGCAACCGCTGGCTGCAGCCCGACCTGTTCCGCTTCGGCGCCTCGTCCCTGCTGGGCGACATCGAGCGCCAGCTGGAGCATCACCTGACCGGGGCCTATTCCGTGGGCTGGCGGCACGCGATTGGATAAGCCGATGACCGTGAAAGACATCTTCGAGACCATGGACTACGGCCCCGCCCTGGAATCCGCCGCCCCCGCGCTGGAATGGTTGGTGGATATGGGCGACCGGTTCGGCTGTTTCATCGACGGCAAATTCGCCGACCCGGGCGAAACCTTCGAGGCGAAGAACCCCGCCACCGGCAACGTGCTGGCCCATGTCACGCAAGCCACGCAGGCGGATGTGGACGCCGCTGTCGCCGCCGCACGCAAGGCGCAGCCGAAATGGGCACAGGACGGCCACAAGCGCGCCCGCGCGCTTTATGCCATCGCGCGTTTGCTGCAGAAACATGCGCGCCTTTTCGCCGTGCTCGAAACCCTCGACAACGGCAAGCCGATCCGCGAAAGCCGCGACATCGACATCCCGCTGGCCGCGCGGCATTTCTATTACCACGCCGGCATGGCCGAGCTGATGGAAGAGGAACTGCCCGACCAGGAGCCTCTGGGCGTCTGCGGCCAGATCGTACCCTGGAACTTTCCGCTGCTGATGCTCGCGTGGAAGATCGCCCCGGCGCTGGCTATGGGCAATACGACCGTCTTGAAGCCGGCCGAATACACCTCGCTCACGGCGCTTCTCTTCGCCGATATCTGCCGCCAGGCGGGCCTGCCAAAAGGCGTCGTCAACATCGTCACCGGCGACGGCGCCGTGGGCGAGATGCTGGTCGCGGCGGATGTGGACAAGATCGCCTTCACCGGCTCCACCGCCGTGGGCCGCCGCATCCGCGAGGCCACCGCCGGATCAGGCAAGGCCCTGACGCTCGAACTGGGCGGCAAGTCGCCCTACGTCGTCTTCGAAGACGCCGATATCGACAGCGCGATCGAGGGGCTGGTCGACGCGATCTGGTTCAACCAGGGCGAGGTCTGCTGCGCCGGGTCGCGCCTGCTGGTACAGGAAGGCATTGCGCCACGCTTCTATGACAAGTTGCGCGCGCGCATGGACAAGCTGCGCCTGGGCGACCCGCTGGACAAGGCCATCGACGTCGGCGCCGTGGTCGACCCGGTCCAGTTGCGGACGATCACCGAGATGGTCGCGGCATCGAACGGCGACATTTACCAGACCCCCGGCCCGCTGCCCGACAACGGTTGCTACTATCCGCCCACCCTGATCACCCGCCTGTCGCCCGCCGACCGCCTGATGCAAGAGGAAATCTTCGGCCCGGTCCTTGTCTCGTCCACCTTCCGCACGCCGGCCGAGGCGGTGGAGCTGGCCAACAGCACCCGCTACGGGCTGGCGGCTTCGCTCTGGACCGAGAACATAAACCTGGCCCTCGATATCGCGCCGAAACTGGCCGCCGGCGTGGTCTGGGTTAACGCCACGAACCTCTTTGACGCCGCCGCCGGTTTCGGCGGGGTGCGCGAAAGCGGCTTCGGCCGCGAGGGCGGCTGGGAGGGGCTTCTGGCCTATACCCGGCCCAGGGGCACGGCCCAGAAACTGTCGCCGGTGGCGCCCTTCACCACCAATGACGGGAACCCGATCCCGCCGCTGGACCGCACCGCCAAGCTCTATGTCGGCGGCAAGCAGGCTCGCCCCGACGGCGGCTGTTCCCGGCCCGTCTATACCCGGACGGGAAAGTTGCTCGGCCATGCCTCGCTGGCCAATCGCAAGGACCTGCGCAACGCGGTCGAGGCCATGACGGCCGCCAGGGCCTGGTCCGCGACCACCGGCCACCAGCGGGCGCAGATCCTCTATTACATCGCCGAGAACCTCTCGGCCCGCGAGGATGAATTCGCCGCCCGGATCAACCACCTGACCGGCGGGCGCTCGGGCGACAAGGAGGTGACGCAGGCCATCCGGACCCTGTTCAAATGGGCGGCCTGGGCCGACAAGCACGACCACCGCGCCAAGCCGGTGCCCCTGCGCGGCACGGCACTGGCCATGAACGAACCGGTCGGCAATATCGGCGTGCTCTGCGACGATGCGCGGGCGCTGATGGGCCTGATCGAGCCCATGGCCCCCGCCATTGCCATGGGCAACCGCGTTACCGCGGTGGCCTCGGCCCCCTATCCACTCGCCGCGACCGATTTCTATCAGGTGCTGGACACCTCGGACCTGCCCGGCGGGGTGGTCAATATCCTTACCGGCGATCATGCCGACCTTGCCCCGCAGATGGCCGCCCATGCGGGGCTCGATGCGGTCTGGTCGTTTTCCTCGACGGACCTGTCGGCAGAGATCGAACGCACCTCGGCGGGCACACTGAAACGCACCTGGGTCAACAACGGCCAGACCCGCGCCTGGCCCAGCACGACCTGGCTGGCGCAATCGACCGAGGTCAAGACCGTCTGGATTCCCTACGGCGAATAGCCTGCGGTTTCTTTGGACCAAAAATATCCCGGGGGAGTCTGCCCATCGGGCAGACGGGGGCAGCGCCCCCGATCACGAGGTGAGGTGACGCCAAAGGCGACGCCGAGACATCATGGGTGCGCGGCACGCGCACACGATCAGGTCATTTGCCGCGCCAGTTGTCCCACCAGCGCCGCAGCCGCCCGCGCCGCTTTGCAAAATCCGCCTGCACATGATCCATCCGGTCCTCCGCGCTCTCGGTCAGCGGGTCCAGCGTGCGTTCACGGAACTGCCGCCACATGGCCCGCACGAACAGGACGCCCGCCAGCATCAGCGCGTAGATGATGAAATTGGACCAGGGGATCGGGCGGAAATCCTCGCCCGGCGTGGGGCGAATCGACACGGCATTGGGATAGATCGACAGCCAGTTGATGCGCCAGCCGTAGTGGGTGATCACGACCCAGTCATGCGGCGGCTCGGTCGAGATCGCGGTTCCCGCCTCGGCCTGCAGATCGGCACTGTCGAACTTGAAATAGGGGGGGTAGATCCACCCGGTGTCCTCGTTGCGGTAAACGATGGTCTGTCTGCCGCTCCGGATCAGGTTGAACAGGTAGCTCTTCTTGCGCTCGGCATTGATGAACCGCAGGTCGCGCGAAACGCTTTCGGCATTGCCGGTATCCGTCTGGGCGAAGAATATCCGGTTGAGCCCCGAGAAATCCGTGCGCACCACCTCGGTCGAGGTCACCCGCGCGATGTCGCGCTGCGGCAGCACGTAGTGCAGCCAGAGGGCGAGGATCAAAAAGATCGTGATACGGACGGCGCGGCGGATATTGCGCATGGCGGGCTCTCTTCAGTTGACGAAATAAATGATGGCGCCGACCAGGACCGGCGGAATGACATAGACCAGCAGGATCAGCCGCCGTCTCAGGCTGGTCTCATACTCTTTCATGCCTTCCTTGACAAAGGCATCGCGGTGAATGCCCGCGGGACGGGTTTCCTCCCATTCGGCCTCGAGCTTCTCGCGCCGGACCGACCGTGAGTAGAGCGAGATGCAGACATAGACAACGCTGAGGAAAAGAAACCCGAAGATGACAAGCCGAACGAAGCTCATTGTCCACACCTTTCCGTCAAGTCCCCCGCGGCGCCCCCGGGGGTGACCTTCAGCGGCACCGCCTTCAAGGCCGCGTGCCGGAAGAGTGCCGCGCCAGCGCCCACCTTGTCCACAGCGCAGTCTGCCGCGCGGGGCGCGTCCGCATCGGGCCTGTCCGCCGCGACCCGCTGGGTCCGCATGTCGACCTGCCGCGCCGGGGTGTCGAAGGCGACGTCGGACGCGGCGACAGTGCGGGGACGAGCGTCCGGTCCATCAGGCCAGTTTCGACGAGGCGTCTTCGATCCCGGCTTTCACGTCCATCCGTCGCGTGGCCCGAGCAGGGGCCGCCTGCGCTGCGTCGACGCAGCGCCCCTTCGGATACCGTCACCAAGTTTCGTTCTTCCATCGCCTGGGCAGGCTGGCCACCCCCAACACCATCACCGGCCCCCAAAGCAGCGCGGAAATCGCGCCCAGCTTGAGGAAATGCCCCACGAAAGGCGCCAGGCCGTCGCGCGTCAGTGTCGCCCAGTCAATGCCCTGCGCGAGGTAGAGCACCGTGAAGAAGCCGATGCCCAGCACCAGCATGATCAGGGCCGAACACAGGCCGAGCAGGATCAGCGGCTTCACGCCCTCCGGGAAGACATGAAACAACAGGCGCGGCACAGACCAGCCCATGGCCGCCAGAACCAGCGCAGGAACGATCAGGTCGAGCCCGACACCGCCCGTCATTCCCCGGCCCTGTCATCCCGGCCCCCGCAGCCCAGGCCGCGCCCCTCGGACCGCACCGCAAGCCCGCTCCTCCGACTGTCAACGCAGGCCCCCACGGCGCCCCGCTCAGGTCTCGTCGGACGCCGCGCCGTCTTCGGCGGGCACCTCCGTGACGCCGTAGATGGACTCGGGATCGACGGTGGTCGGCGGCAGTTCCTCGCCCCGATTGGCAAGTTCCTCGCCCTCGGCGGCCACCGATTCCTCATAGGTCCGCACGGTCACGCGCGCGCCACGCTCGACACGCTCATAAAGGTCGATGATGTCCTGGTTGAACAGACGAATGCAGCCCGCCGACCCGGAATTGCCGATCGAGGTCAGGTCATTGGTGCCATGGATGCGGAAGTAGGTGTCACGCCCGTTCTGGTAGAGATAGAGCGCGCGCGCGCCCAGCGGGCTGGCAAGGCCACCCTCGACACCCTTTGCGAAGGGCCCGTAGACCTCGGGCTGGGTGCGCAACATGTTTGCCGTCGGGGTCCAGCCCGGCCATTCGCGCTTCATGCCGACCCTGGAGTCGCCGCGCATCCGCAGCCCGGCCCGTCCCACCGCGATGGGATAGCGCATGGCGGTACCATCCGGCTCGACGAAATAGAGGAGCTTGGCGTGGGGATCGACAACGATGGTGCCGGGGGCCTCGGGGCCGTCGTAGTCGACCGGCGTCCGGCGGTTGACGCCCTGCAGGTATTCCGCGGGCACCGGTGGCAGGACATACTCGCCGTCCTCCTGCGCCTCATACCCGGCAACTGGCCCGCCCGGCAGCACGCCCACGACCTCGCCGGAACACCCCGCAAGGGCCATCAGGGACAGGAGCGGGATCAAGAGGCGGAAAGCAGGGCGCATGGGTCAATTTCCTTTTCAAGTCAGGCGCAGCCTAGCAGGCCCGCGCCCCGAGGCAATCCCGTCCGCGCAGGCGCTGTGCTTTCGATCACGCGCCGAAAACACCCGGGCACGCCTCAGCCCACCACGTTGAACGCGGGGCCATAGGGGTATCCGGTCACGTTGTCGTTGCCGTCCTCGGTAATCACCAGGATATCATGCTCGCGGTATCCGCCAGCGCCCGGCTGACCCTGCGGAATCGTCAGCATCGGCTCCATCGAGATCACCATGCCGGGTTCCAGCACCGTGTCGACGTCCTCGCGCAGTTCCAGCCCGGCTTCACGGCCATAGTAGTGACTGAGAATCCCGAACGAATGGCCATAGCCGAAGGTGCGGTATTGCAGCAGGTCGCGGTCGGCCAGAAAGGCGTTGATCTTCTCTGTGACCCCGGAACAGCTGGCCCCGGGCTGCAGCAGCGACATGCCGTATTCATGGGCGGCGACATTGGCCTCCCAGATCTCAAGGCTGTCCGCGTCGACCTCGCCCAGGAACATGGTCCGTTCCAGCGCGGTGTAATAGCCCGATATCATCGGGAAAGTGTTGAGCGACAGGATATCCCCGCGCTGCACCTTGCGTGCCGTCACGGGGTTGTGGGCGCCATCGGTATTGATGCCCGACTGGAACCAGACCCAGGTGTCGCGATACTCGGCCTCGGGGAAACGCATGGCGATCTCCAGCTCCATGGCGTCGCGGCCCGCCATGGCCACGTCGATCTCGCGCGCCCCCTCGCGAACCGCCTCGCGAATGGCGTAACCGCCCGCATCGGCCACCTCGGCCCCGGCCCGAATCAGGGCGATCTCGGCCTCGGACTTGCGCATGCGCTGGGCCATGGTGGCGGGCGCGATGTCCAGCGTCACGGCCGGGTCCAGCATGTCTTCGAGCAGGTCGCGCTGGGCCAGGGTCATGTGGTCCCCCTCGATCCCTATCACCGCGCCCGTTCCGATCACGGACCTGATCGCGCGCCAGTAGTTGCGCCGCTGCCAATCGGTGTAGGTGATGCTGTCCCCGAAAGACCGCCGCCAGGGCTGCGCGGCGTCGATCCCGGCGCTGATGGTCACGCAATCTGTCCCTGTGACCACCAGCGCGTAGGGCCGCCCGAAGGCACAATAGAGAAAGCCCGAGTAATAGGCGACGTTGTGCATGGAGGTGAAGACGCAGGCGCCGATACCGCTGTCTTCCATCGCGGCGCGCAGATCGGCGAGCCGTGCCTCGTATTCGGAGGCGTCGAATGGCAACACGCGGTCGCCCTGATGAAAACGGTAAAAGTCGGGACGGTCCATGTCTGGCCCCCTTCGCCAAAAGAGGTCCCGGCGTTCAGGACGGACGGGCGCAGGAAATCGGGGGCGACGCCATCGCGCCCTGCGCAGATCGCTCCTTAAGCGCCCTGGCCCCGGAATTCCAGAGATTTGTTGCCGCGGGGCAGGGCGGCACGACCCGAAGATGTCAGCCTCTGGCCATGCCGGGACACAGTCCCCACAATCGCAGCATGAAAGAAAACGATTCCATCACAGACAAACCGCGCGGTGTGCCCATATGACCCCCGGCGCCGGCAACCTGATCACCGATGTCGCCGGGCTGCGCGTGGGCAATGCGCAGGACGCGGGCCTGAAGTCCGGTGTCACGGTGCTGACCGGCGATGCCCCGTTCACGGCCGCGGTCGCCATCATGGGCGGTGCCCCCGGCACCCGCGAGACAGATCTCCTCGCCCCCGACAAGACGGTGCAGCAGATCGACGCGCTGGTCCTGTCAGGGGGCAGCGCCTTCGGCCTCGCCACCGCCGATGGCGTCATGGTTGGACTGAGGGAGATGGGCCGGGGCTTCGCCGTCGGCCGCCACCTTGTGCCCATCGTGCCCGCCGCCATCCTTTTCGACCTGATGGCGGGCGGGACACACGACTGGCAGGACAATCCCTATCCCGGTCTCGGCAGGGCCGCCTTGGCAACCGCCGGCCGGGATTTCGGACTGGGGAGCGCCGGGGCGGGCACGGGGTGCACGACGGCCACGTTCAAGGGCGGGCTGGGGTCGGCCTCGGCCCGCCTGTCCTCGGGGCACACCGTGGGGGCATTGGTCGCGGTCAACGCTGTGGGCAGTGCAACCGTGGGCAAGACGCACCACTTCTGGGCCGCCCCCTTCGAGCAGGGGGCCGAATTCGGTGGGCGCGGCCCCGCCCCGGCCTTCCCGTCGCACCACCCCACCAAGATGGACGCGGCACAGAACACCACCATCGCCGTGGTCGCCACCGACGCCGCACTGGACCAGGCCCAGTGCACCCGCATGGCCACAGCCGCCCATGACGGCATGGCCCGCGCGCTGGTGCCCTCGCATACGCCGATGGATGGCGACCTTGTCTTCGCCGTCAGCACCGGGGCGCGGCCGCTCACCGAGCCTGTGCCCGAGACACTGGCGCTGGGTCAGGCCGCCGCCACCTGCCTGGCTCGGGCCATCGCCCGGGGCGTTCACGCGGCCAGCCCCGCGCCGGACGATCCCCTGCCCTGCTGGTCTGACACCTGACCGCGGCCCGGCCGCAAGGCGCCCGTTCGACGCGCCCTCTTGGCCCGACCGCGCCAAACCCATACCATTGCCAAAATCCCCTCTCGCACCGGAAGGCCCAGCATGACCGCGACGACATCCCTCAAGGACATTCTCTCCCGCCCTGATCTGGTGATCGAAGAGGCCCTCGTCGGGGGCGACTGGGTCGGCGGCCCCGATGGCGCCACCTTCGATGTCACCAACCCGGCCCGCGGCGATGTCATCGCCCGCGTCGCCGACCTGGACCGCGCGCAGATCGCCAAGGCCATCGCGGCGGCAGAAGAGGCGCGCCATGCCTGGGCCGCGCGCACGGCCAAGGACCGCGCTCAGGTGCTGCGCCGCTGGTTCGATCTGATGATGGCCAACCAGGAGGACCTGGCCCGAATCATGACCGCCGAGCAGGGCAAGCCGCTGGCCGAGGCGCGCGGCGAGGTCGCCTATGGCGCCGCCTTCATCGAATGGTTCGGCGAAGAAGCCAAGCGCCTCTACGGCGAGACCATTCCCGGCCACCAGCCCGACAAACGCATCACCGTGATCCGCCAGCCCATCGGCGTCTGCGCCTCGATCACGCCCTGGAACTTTCCCATCGCGATGATCGCGCGCAAGGTCGGCCCGGCGCTGGCCGCAGGCTGTGCCATGGTCGCGCGCCCCTCGGAACTGACCCCGCTCTCGGCGCTGGCCATGGCGAAGCTCGCCCAAGAGGCCGGCGTGCCGCCCGGCGTCTTCTCGGTCGTGCCCGGCACTGACGCCTCGGGCATGGGCAAGGAGTTTTGCGAAAACCCGCTTGTGCGCAAGCTGACCTTCACCGGCTCTACCGCGGTGGGCCGTATCCTGCTGCGCCAGGCCGCCGACCAGGTGATGAAATGCTCGATGGAGCTGGGCGGCAATGCTCCCTTCATCGTCTTCGACGACGCGGATCTGGATGCCGCCGTCGCCGGTGCCATCGCCTGCAAGTTCCGCAACAACGGCCAGACCTGCGTCTGCGCCAACCGCATCTATGTTCAGGACGGCATCTACGACGCCTTCGCCGCCAAGCTGAAAGAGGCGGTCGAGGCCCTGCGGGTCGGCGACGGGCTGGAAGAGGGCGCCGACCTCGGACCGCTGATCGAAGCCGCGGCGCTCGACAAGGTGCAGGATCACCTTGACGACGCGCTGGCCAAGGGCGGCACGGTGCTGACCGGCGGCAAGCGTATCGGGGGCCTGTTTTTCGAGCCGACCATTGTCCGCGATGCCACAACCGAGATGACGGTCGCCACCGACGAGACCTTCGGCCCCTTCGCCCCGCTGTTCCGCTTCTCGGACGAGGACGAGGTCATCGCCATGGCCAACGACACGATCTTCGGACTGGCCTCGTATTTCTATGCCCGCGACATCTCGCGCGTCCACAAGGTGGCCGAGGCGCTGGAATACGGCATCGTCGGCATCAACACCGGGATCATCTCGACCGAGGTCGCCCCCTTCGGCGGCGTCAAGCAATCGGGACTGGGCCGCGAGGGCTCGGCCCACGGCATCGACGAATTCACCGAGATGAAATACATGTGCCTGGGGCTTTGAGACACCGCGCGGGTCCCGCAGAGCTGCCTTTGTTTCTTCGGGTCCCATGAGACCGCCGCCTATGGACAGCGCGTCACCTGTCCGTTGGCTGCATGAAAGCGCGCGGAAGCGCTCAATTCGGCAACCAGTCCAATCCCGCGCCTGTCTGCCCGCGCGGGTGATATTCGGCCCCGACCCATCCGTCATAGCCCTCGGCATCCAGCCGCCGGAAGAAGGCCGGGTAGTCGACGGCACCGCCCGTCGGCTCGTGCCGCCCCGGCACTCCGGCCACCTGGACATGGCGCACCCAGGGGGCCACCGCGGCCCAGGTGCCCGGAACGTCACCGGTGATGCGGTGGGCATGGTAGGCGTCGAACTGCAGCCCAAGGTTGGGTGCGTCGATTTCTTCCAGTAGGGCCAAGGCAACCGAGAAATCATCGAGGAAATAGCCCGGCATATCGGCCGGGTTCATCGGCTCGATGGTCAGTTGCCGCCCGTCGGCAGCCTCGGCAGCCCAGGCCATGTTGTCGGCAAAGACCCCCGCCGCCTCGGGGCCCTCGGCAACACCGGCCATGACATGCAATCGCTCTGCGCCCAGCGCGTCCATGGCGCGCATGCTGCGCTTGAACGCATCGCGGAACCGCGCCTCTTGCCCCGGCACGGCGGTAAAGCCCGCCGGGTCGGCAGGGCCGGACAGCGGGCAATTGATCAGCGCCAGCGGCAGCCCCGCGTCGGCCAGCGCGCGGTCCAGCGCCTTGGCGTCCCCGTCGTAGGGGAACAGGATCTCTGCCGCCTCGAACCCCGCCTCGACGGCCAGCGCGGGCCGTTCCAGCAGCGGGGCCTCGGTGAAAAGCGTCGTCAGGTTGGCGCAGAAGCGGGGCATGTCAGGTCCGGCGCCGCCTAGGGCAGGTCGGCTGCGGGGATGATCGGGAAGAACGCCCCCTGCGAGCGCAGGCCGAACCAGTCCTGCCCGTCATGTCGCACCGTCTCGCCGATCTCGACGAGGCGATAGAAGGACTTGCGGTCGATCAGTGCCTCAAGGTTGCGGCGGATCAGGACGTAGGGCGCGGGTTCGCCCGTCTCTGGGTCACGTTCGACCCGGATGGGGTGATCGGGCCCGGCGACCGCCTGGTCGCCCACGTTGGTCTCGAACCGCAGCCCGTCGCCGTCGCGTTCGAAGTCCACCGCGACGAAGGGCGCATCCTCCACAGTGATCCCGACCTTCTCGACGGGGGTGACGAGGAAATAGTCCTCTCCGTCCTTGCGCAGGATGGTCGAGAACAGGCGCACAAGCTCCGGCCGCCCGATGGGTGTGCCAAGGTAGAACCAGGTGCCGTCGCGCGCGATGCGCATGTCGAGATCGCCACAAAATGGCGGATCCCACTGGTCCACCGGCGGTAATCCGCGCCCCTTCGTGGCAGCGCGCGCCGAAGCGGCTATATTCTCGGCCGAGACGGTCACGGAGGTGTCAGAAGGGTTTGTCTTTGCCATTGGTGCCCGCCGCGATATCTGTTCAACTAAACGACGAATATAGTCTTTGCAGGAGAATTTACCATGGCCGATGACGCCGAGCTTGTCGCCGAAATGGACGCGCTGGGTGAGCGCCTTGCCGCAGCGCGCGCCGCGATCGCGCAGCGTTTCATCGGCCAGGAGAGCGTGGTCGACCTGACCATGTCCGCCCTGCTGTGTGGCGGTCACGCCCTTCTGATCGGGCTGCCGGGCCTGGGCAAGACGCGGCTGGTGGATACGCTGTCCACGGTCATGGGCCTGAAGGGCAACCGCATCCAGTTCACGCCCGACCTGATGCCTGCGGATATCCTCGGCTCCGAGGTTCTGGAAACCGGGCCGGACGGGTCGCGCAGTTTCAAGTTCATCGAAGGGCCGATCTTCTGTCAGCTTCTCATGGCCGACGAGATCAACCGCGCCAGCCCGCGCACGCAGTCGGCGCTGTTGCAGGCCATGCAGGAAAAGGAAGTCACCATCGCCGGCGCGCATCGCCGCCTTGCGCCGCCGTTCCACGTGCTGGCCACCCAGAACCCGATCGAGCAGGAAGGCACCTATCCCCTGCCCGAGGCGCAGCTTGACCGGTTCCTGGTGCAGGTCGACGTGCCCTACCCCGAGCGCGACACCGAGCGCGACATCCTGATGGCAACCACCGGCGTGCAAGAGGCCGAGGCGCCGGGCGTCCTCTCGGCCCAGCAGTTGCTGGAGGCCCAGACCCTGCTGCGCCGGATGCCGGTCGGCGAGGCCGTCGTCGAGATGATCCTGGATCTTGTCCGCGCCTGCCGCCCGCAGGACGAGGCCGCCCCGCAGATCGTGCGCGACACGGTCAGCTGGGGGCCGGGACCGCGCGCCGCCCAGGCATTGATGCTCACCGTGCGGGCCGAAGCGCTGCTGCACGGCCGTCTCGTGCCCAGCGCCGAGGACGTGCGCCACATGGCCGCGCCGGTCCTCAGCCACCGCATGGCGCTGTCCTTCGCCGCCCGCGCGCGCGGGCAAAGCCTGTCGCAGGTCATCGCGCAGGTCGCCGACCAAGTGACCCGGGTCGAGGCCGCCGCGTGACCGAACGGCCCCTCACCCTGCGCAGCGGGGCCGAGGCGCTGGCCGCGCCCCTGCCGCCGCTTCTGGCCGAGGCAGAGCATCTGGCGACCACGGTGATCGTGGGCGACCATGGCCGCAGGCGGGCGGGGCTGGGTGACACCTTCTGGCAATACCGCCCGGCGCAGTATCACGACGAACGCCGCCACATCGACTGGCGCCGCAGCGCCAAGTCCGACGCGCAGTTCGTGCAGGACAAGGAATGGCAGATCGCCCAGTCGGTGCAGCTCTGGGTCGATCAGTCCGCCTCCATGGCCTTTTCCTCGACCGAGGGTGGGGTGACCAAGGCCGACCGGGCCCGTGTTCTGGCATTGGCGGTTGCCATCCTGCTTCTGCGCGGGGGCGAACGTGTGGGGCTGACCGGCGACCTGCTGCCCCCCAAAAGGGGCGAGGCACAGGCGGCGCAAATGGCCCTGCTTCTGTCCGAGGATCACCCGGACGACTTCGGCGCGCCGGTGGCAGACGGGATGCTGCACCATTCCCGCGCGGTCTTCGTGTCGGATTTCATGGGCGATATCGACACGGTGGAACACGCGCTGGCGCAGGCTGCCGATCGCGACATTCGCGGGGCGTTGGTGCAGGTTCTGGACCCCGCCGAAGAGGTCTTTCCCTTTGATGGCCGCACCATCTTCGAGAGCATGACTGGTGCGATGCGGCATGAGACGCTCAAGGCCGGCGACCTGCGGGAAAGGTACCTTGACCGGCTGTCCGAGCGCCGCGCCCGTCTGGCCGATCTGGCCAGGCTCAGCGGCTGGCAGTTCCACACGCATCATACCGGCGACAGCGCCACCGCCGCATTGCTCTGGCTTTATGCCGCGCTGGAGCGACAGGCCTGATGTGGTCGCTGGGGGCCATAGCCTTCGGCGCGCCCTGGCTGTTGCTGGGCCTGGTGGCGCTGCCAATCCTCTGGCTGCTGCTGCGCGCCGTGCCGCCCGCGCCGATCCGGCGGCGCTTTCCCGGTGTCGCGCTGCTGCTGGGCCTGAGCGATGACGAAAGCCAGACAGACCGAACACCCTGGTGGCTGCTGCTGCTGCGCATGCTGGCGGTTGCAGCGGTGATCCTGGGCTTCGCGGGGCCGGTGCTGAACCCGCAGGACGACCGGCCCGGAGACGGACCGCTTCTGGTTCTGGTCGATGGCACCTGGGCCGATGCCCGCGACTGGCCGCGGCGGCTGGACCGGATCGAGGCGGCTCTGAATGAGGCCGCCAGCAACGGCCGCCGGGCGGCGCTGGTGCAACTGACCGACCTGACCGCCGAGGGCCCGGTCTTTCAGGATGCCCAGGCCATCGCAAGTGAGGCCGCCGGGCTGGTGCCGCGCCCACATGAGCCCGACGCCGAGGCCCTTGGAGACTGGACCGAGACGCTATCAGAGGATTTCGACACCTTCTGGCTGTCCGACGGCGTGGCGCGCGACAGCCGCGCGGACTTGCTCGCCGCCCTAGAGACGCGTGGCACCGTCCGCGTATTCGAAAGTCCGCGGCCCGTTTACGGGTTGACCCCGCCCCGCTTCGAGGACGGCAGCATCGCGCTTGACGCTCTGCGGGCCAGAACAGGCCCGGAGGCTGATGTCCGTGTCAACGCCATCGGGCTGGACCCTGCGGGCGTGGAGCGCCGCCTAGCCAGCGAGACCCTGACATTCGACCCCGAGGCGGAGCGTGCCGCGCTGGAATTGTCCCTGCCGCCGGAATTGCGCAACCGGATCACCCGCTTCGAGGTTCAGGGTGTGCCCTCGGCAGGCGCAGTGGCCCTGAGCGACGATGCGCTCAAGCGGCGCGAGGTCGCCCTGATCTCGGGCGGCAATGACCGCGAGGAGCTGGAGCTGCTGGACCCGCTGCATTACCTGCGTCAGGCGCTCGCCCCCTCCGCGGACCTCATCGACGGGACCCTGGCCGACGTACTGCTGGCCAACCCGGACGTGATCGTTCTGGCCGACGTCGCCACGCTGTCGTCGCTGGAGGCCGAGGACCTGCAAGCCTGGGTCGAGGACGGCGGCCTGCTGGTGCGCTTCGCCGGGCCGCGGCTGGCCGCCAGCGATGTCAGCCGCCAGTCGCTCGATCCGCTTATGCCCGTGCGCCTGCGCGCCGGTGGCCGGTCCATCGGCGGCGCCATGAGCTGGGGCGAGCCCAAGGCACTGGCCCCTTTCGATGCCGATAGCCCCTTCTATGGCCTGACCATCCCCGAGGATGTCGCGGTCAATGCCCAGGTCATGGCCCAGCCCGACCCGACCCTCGCCGCGCGGGTCATCGCGCAACTCGCCGACGGCACGCCACTTGTGACCCGCAAGGAGTCAGGCCAGGGCCGGATCGTGCTGTTTCATGTCACGGCCAATGCCGAATGGTCGACGCTGCCCCTGTCGGGGCTTTTCGTGCAGATGCTCGAACGGCTGGCTGTCTCGACCCGCCCCGCCGTGCCGGACCTTGAGGCGATGGAGGGCACCCGATGGATGCCCGAGGACGTGCTGGACGCCTTCGGGGTGCTGGAGGATGCCGGCGCCCTACCCGGCATCGACGGGGCGCGGCTGGCCGATTTCACCCCCGGGCCGGAGATTCCGCCCGGACTATACGCCGGAGAGGAGCGCCGCATCGCCGTGAATGTCTTCAACGCCGACAGCACCCTGCAAGCCACCGCCTGGCCCGACCGCATCCCCGTCGAGGGGCTCGAGGTGACCCGCGAGACGCCGCTCAAGGGCTGGCTGCTGGGCGGCGCGCTGGTGCTGCTGATGCTGGATATCCTAGCGGCGCTGGCCCTGTCGGGCCGGTTGCGCGGACCCCGCGCCGGCGTGGCCGCCGCCGTGTTGGGGCTCGCGCTGGCAGGGCTGCCAACCCCACCGCAGGCCCAGCAGGCCGAAGACCAGCCGCCAGCGTCCGAGGACTTCGCCGTCGCCGCCACAGCAGACGTGGTGCTGGCCTATGTAGAGACAGGCATACCGCGCATAGACGAGATGTCCGAGGCCGGGCTTTACGGCTTGTCCAACACCCTGTTCCAGCGCACCTCGATCGAACCGGCGATGCCCATGGGCGTGGACCCCGAGAGCGATGAACTGGCCTTCTTTCCCTTTCTCTACTGGCCCGTCACCGCCGAGCAGGAGCTGCCGAGCCGAGCCGCCTATGCCAAGCTCAACCGCTACCTGCGCTCGGGCGGGATGATCCTGTTCGACACGCGCGACGCGGATCTCGCGCGCTTCGGGTCGTCCAGTCCGGAGGGGGAGCGTCTTCAGGCCATCGCGCGCGGGTTGGACATCCCCCCGCTGGAACCCATACCCGAGGACCATGTCCTGACCCGCACCTTCTATCTGTTGCAGGATTTCCCTGGTCGCCACGACAGCCGCGATGTCTGGGTGGAGGCCGCGCCACCGGATGCGCAGGCCGCCGAGGGCATGCCCTTCCGCGACCTCAACGACGGGGTCACGCCGGTTGTGATCGGCGGCAACGACTGGGCCGCAGCCTGGGCCACGGACGAGTCGGGCGCCCCATTGGCGCCCATTGGGCGCGGCATGGCCGGCGAGCGCCAGCGCGAGATCGCCATGCGGTTTGGCGTCAACCTCATCATGCACGTGTTGACCGGGAACTATAAGTCCGACCAGGTGCATGTCCCCGCGCTTCTCGACAGGCTGGGCCAATGACCGGACAGATCCTCTTCGAGCCGTTGATCCCGCTGGCGCTGATCTACGCGCTGGGTGCGCTGGCCGCCCTGGGCCTGGCGCTCGCGCTCTGGCGGCGGCTGGCGGGCTGGGCACTGCGGGCGCTGGCCGCGCTGGTGCTGCTGGCGACCATCACCAACCCGTCGTTGCAGAGCGAGGATCGGGCGGCGCTGTCCGATATTGTCATCGCGGTGGTGGACCGCTCCGCCAGCCAGCGCATCGCCGACCGCCCCGAGCAGACAGAGGCAGCGCTCGAGAACCTGCGCGCCGAGGTCGCAACCCGCACCAACACCGAGCTGCGCATGGTCGAGCTGGGCGACGGCGAGGGCGACCGTGGCACGCTGTTGATGACCGCCCTGTCCGAGGCCCTGGCCGAAGAACCCCGCGCCCGGATCGCCGGGATGGTGCTGATTACCGATGGCCGCGCCCATGACCTGCCCAATGCCCCGGCTGACCTGCCCGCCCCGCTGCACGCGCTGCTGACCGGGCAGGAAGACGACTGGGACCGGCGCCTCGTGGTGCGCAACGCCCCGAGCTTTGCCATCCTTGGCGAGCCTGTCACCCTGACCCTGCGGATCGAGGACCAGGGCGCGGCCCCCGAGGCGGGCCTTGTCGACCTGACCATCGCCGTGGATGGCGGCGACCCGGTGGACTTCGAAGTGCCGGTGAACGAGGACATCGAGCTGCCGGTGGACATCCCGCATGGCGGCATGAACGTGTTGCAATTCTCGACGCCCGAGGCCGCGGGCGAGTTGACCGACCGCAACAATGCCTCGGTGGTTCAGATAAACGGCGTGCGCGACCGCCTCAGTGTGCTTCTGGTCTCGGGCGAGCCACATGCCGGCGAACGCACCTGGCGCAACCTTCTGAAATCGGATTCGGCGGTGGACCTGGTGCATTTCACCATCCTGCGCCCCCCGGAAAAGCAGGACGGTGTTCCGGTCAACGAATTGTCCCTGATCGCCTTTCCCACGCGCGAGCTGTTCCTTGAGAAGATCGACGACTTCGACCTGATCATCTTCGACCGCTACCAGCGGCGCGGCATCCTGCCCGCGGCCTATCTCGACAACGTGTCCAACTACGTGCGCGAAGGTGGCGCGGTGCTGATTGCCGCCGGTCCGGATTATGCCAGCGCGGATTCCCTATATCGCTCGCCCCTGGGCGCGGTGCTGCCGGGCACACCGACGGCAGGTGTCTTTGAACAGGGATTCCGCCCCACCCTGACCGAGTTGGGCGAACGCCACCCGGTGACCGAGGGCCTGACCGATCTCGCCCCCAGCCCTGAAGACGCGGACGGCCCGCCGGGCTGGGGCCGGTGGTTCCGTCATGTCGAGGTGACGCCGACGCCTGGGGCCACCACCGTGATGAACGGTGTCAATGACCAGCCCCTGCTGATGCTCGAACGGGTGGACGAGGGGCGGGTGGCGCTCATGGCCTCGGACCAAGCCTGGCTGTGGAACCGCGGCTTCGAGGGGGGCGGGCCACAGCTGGAATTGTTGCGGCGGCTCGCCCATTGGATGATGAAGGAACCCGAGCTTGAGGAAGAGGCGCTTTGGGTCGAACCAACCGGCCAGACCATGCGGATCATCCGCCGGACCCTTGGCGAGGACGTGGGCGCGGTCACCATCACCCATCCCGATGGCACGGAAACGGACGTGGACCTGGACCAGACCAGCCCCGGCCGGTTCGAGACGCTCTGGGAGGCCCCCGAGATCGGCCTCTACCGCCTCAGCGACGGGGAAGAAGAGGCGGTGATCGCCCTTGGCCCGGCCGCGCCACGGGAATTCGAGGAAACCATCGCCAGCGCCGACCCCCTGACCCCGGTCATCGACAGCGTCAATGGCGGCACACCGAGGATTTCCCGGGGCTTGCCCGACCTGCGCGAAGTGCGCCCGGGCCGTCCTGCTTCGGGCAATGGCTGGATCGGCATCACCCCGCGCGGGGCCTATCGGACAGCGGATATCAGCGTCTCGCCCATCCTGCCGGCCTGGGCCTTCCTGTTGATGGCGGCGGCGCTGATCGTCGGCGCCTGGCTGCGCGAGGGGCGGCGGTAGGCATAGGCTCGGCGCGGGCATCTTGCCGCACGCATGCGGCGGGACGTTTTGGTGGACTGGTCGGCCCGCAGGGTTCGTCAGGGCAAGTCGAAGGCCAGGGCATCGGCATTCCAGCCATCCACCGAGGACCGCGTCCGCAGATGGACCATCCCAACACCCTCCGGCACCTCGACCCCGGAAAGCGACCGGGTAAAGGGCTGCTCGTTGACATGCGGATGCGCCAAGACACGGGTCCCAAGAACCCTGCCGTCCTCGGTTTCGATCCGCCAGCCGTAGGCATAGTGATCCCAGCCCGTGTCGGGATGGGCGATGGTGACGCTGAACCGCCAGCCGTCAGCCGCAACGCGCGCGGCGACATCCGTGATATCGGGCGGATTGGCCAGCGCTGGGCCCGCCACGAAAACGCAGAGAAGCAAATACCTCATGAGGTAGCAATAACAGACCCGGGCCGGCCGGCGTCTTCACATCATCGCGACAGAATCTGCCGCGGGACCGAGGCGAACTCACGACTCCAGACCACCCAGATCGCGAAGACCGCGGCGATAAGCAACGGCACCGGCCCCACCAGCCAGGCCGCCGCACCCAGTGCGAAATACATCGCCCGAAGCCCGCGATTGAAATTGATCGCGGCCCGGATGTTCAGGTCGGCCGCCCGCCACACGAGGCCCGGCACGCCCTGATCCTCGGGATCGTTCGGCATCGCCCCCATGAGCACCGCGCAATAGCCAAAGACCCTGTTGGACCAGACGAAGCGCAGGAACGCCTGCACCAGGAACAGGGCGACCAGCACCAGCTTGAGCTGCCACAACACCTTGGGCGCCGCCTCGTCGTAAAGGGTGTTGGCAAGCCCCGTCAGCGGCTCGACATTGCCGATCAGGGCCAGGACACCCCCGATGGCCAGAAGACAGCTTGAGGCGAAGAACGTCGTGCTCTGACGCAGGTTCGACAGGATCTGGCTGTCGAAAATACGATTGTCCCGCTCGGCGAAGCGCTGCATCCAGGTCAGCCGGTGGTCGGCCATCAGAACCGTGACCGAGGGGCGCGTCTTCGAGGGATGCTCGATCCGCCAGCCCACGATCCAGGCCCCGCCGACCAGAACGATCACCGCCGCCAGGTCGAGAATGGACAGCAGGGGCGCAAGATCAAAGAGGGATGCAGGCATCAGAACGGCTTGAACACGACAAGATACAGCACCACCAGCGTACCAAGAACGCTGACCTCGTTGAAGACGCGCAGGTAGAAATCGCTTTGCTCGAACCGGCCCTGCCTGGCCCGTGCCACAAGCCGCCCGGTCCAGCCGTAGTGCAGCGCCAGAAGCGCGACCAGCGCCAGCTTGGCCCAGACCCAGCCCTGCCAGTTCCAATAGAAAGCCAGGATCACGCCGGTGATCACGGCCAGTACGCCCAGACCCAGCGAAAACCGGTAGACCCGGAAAGTCAGGTCACCCGCCGGGCCGAAAGCGCCGGTCTGGGCATATTCGCGTTTCCAGTAGATCAGCCCGCGCGGGGCCACGAAGATGCCCGCCATCCAGCCCATGACGCACAGCAGGTGTATGACCTTGATCCAATCCATGCACCCTAGATGCCGCCCCGGCGCCCGGCCCGCAAGCCAAAGTGGACAGGGCTTGTGACGAATCATGATTTGGTATAAAAATTTTACCAATTCAGGGAGGAGGCCAATTCATGGAAATGCCGGAACCGGACGCGACGGTCCTGTCACGCAAGCCGCATGTCGTCGAACGGCTGCAGGCCATATTGCCCCGGGGGGCGGTGATCCACGATACGACCGAGCTGCGCGCCTATGAATGTGACGCGCTGACGGCCTATACCTGCGCGCCGCTCTGCGCCGTGCTGCCCACCAGCACCGAAGAGGTCTCGGCGGTGTTGAAGATCTGCCATGACGAGGGTGTGCCCGTCGTCCCGCGCGGGGCGGGCACCTCGCTCGCCGGGGGCGCCCTAGCCACGGCGGATGCGGTCATGCTGGGCACCGCGCGCCTGAACGCGGTGCTCGAAACCTCCTACGAGGACCGCTACATCCGTGTGCAATCGGGTCGCACCAACCTGTCGGTCACCGGCGCGGTCGAGGAGGAAGGCTTCTTCTACGCCCCCGATCCGTCCAGTCAGTTGGCCTGCGCCATCGCGGGCAACATCGCGATGAACTCGGGCGGGGCGCATTGCCTGAAATACGGGGTGACGACGAACAACCTGCTGGGGGTCACCATGGTGCTGATGGACGGCACCGTGACCGAGATCGGCGGCGCGCATCTGGATGCCGGGGGGCTGGACCTGCTGGGCCTGATCTGCGGGTCCGAAGGACAGCTTGGCGTGGTGACCGAGGCCACCCTGCGGATCCTGCACAAGCCCGAGGGCGCGCGCCCGGTCCTGATGGGCTATGACAGCTCAGAGGTGGCCGGCCAGGTGGTCGGCGACATCATCAAGGCCGGCGTCCTGCCCGTGGCAATCGAATTCATGGACCGCCCCTGCATCGAGGCCTGCGAGGCCTTCGCCAAGGCCGGCTATCCGATGTGCGAGGCGCTGCTGATCGTCGAGGTCGAAGGCTCGGACGCCGAGATCGACGCGCAACTGCGCCGGATCACCGAGATCGCCGCACGGCACGACCCGGTCGAGCTGCGCGAGGCACGCGATGCCGACGAGGCCGGGCGCATCTGGTTGGGGCGCAAGTCCGCCTTCGGCGCCATGGGGCAGATCAACGATTACATGTGCCTTGATGGCACGATCCCAGTCAGCGAATTGCCTCACGTGCTGCGCCGGATCGGCGAACTGGCGCAGGACTACGGGCTGGCCGTGGCCAATGTCTTTCACGCCGGCGACGGCAACATGCACCCTCTGATCCTCTACAATGCCAACACCCCGGGCGAGCAGGAGAAATGCGAGGCGCTGGGTGCCGATATCCTGCGGCTCTGCGTCGAGGTGGGCGGCTGCCTGACCGGGGAACACGGCGTGGGCATCGAGAAACGCGACCTGATGCTGGTGCAATACGACGCGCCGGACCTGGAAGCGCAGATGGCCGTCAAGGATGTCTTCGACCCCGCCTGGCTACTCAATGCGGCCAAGGTCTTTCCGCTCTCCGTCTCCGCATCGCGGCGCGCGGCGTGACAGTGCCGAGCGCAGGGGCCGCTTCCCGTCGTCATCATCTGTCGGACCAATGGCGCGACAATGACGCCCCCCGAGATATTTCGAGCCGGAAAATGCCAGCATGACACCGACAACCGAAGCCGACCTCGCCGAGATCATCGGCCATGCCAGCGGGCCGCTGCGGATTGCGGGTGGCGGCACGCGCAGCTGCGGCAGCCCGGCGACCGGGCAAGTTTTGAGCACCAGCGGATTGCGCGGGATCACCCTGCACGAACCCGGGGCGCTGACGCTCGTGGCCAGGTCCGGCACGCCGGTATCCGAGGTGCGCGCGGCCCTGCGCGTCGAGAACCAGCGACTTGCCTTCGAGCCGATGGACCACCGCGCCCTGCTGGGCACGACCGGGGAACCGACCATCGGCGGCGTGGTCGCGGGCAATGTCAGCGGCCCGCGCCGGATCGCCGTGGGCGCGGCGCGCGATTTCATGCTGGGGGTGCGTGTCGTGGACGGCGCGGGGCGTATCCTCAAGAACGGCGGGCGGGTAATGAAGAACGTCACCGGCTACGACCTGGTGCGCCTGATGACCGGCAGCCACGGCACGCTGGGCGTGCTCTCCGAAGTCTCGCTCAAGGTGTTGCCGGACGTGGAATCGGCGGCTACGCTGACACTGTCGGGGCTGTCGGATCGCCAGGCCGTCGAGGCGCTGTCGGCCGCGCTCGGGTCGCCCTTCGAGGTGACCGGCGCGGCCCACGATCCCGAGGCGGGCAAGACACGCCTGCGCATCGAGGGCTTTGCCGACTCGGTGACCTACCGCGCGGGGCGCCTGCAGGAGCGGCTCGCCCCCTTCGGCCCGGTCGAGGTTCAAGAGGGCAAGGAAGCCACCGCCGAGACCTGGGCCGCGATCCGCGATGTGACCGATTTCGCGGACCGGGCGGGCGATGTCTGGCGCCTGTCGGTCAAGCCCTCGGACGCGCCCGCGCTGGTGGCGCGGTCCGGCGCGGACACCGTGCGCTACGACTGGGGCGGCGGGCTGGTCTGGCTGCTCATGCCGGCGGGCGCGGACCTGCGCGCCAACCTCGGCCACTTCCAGGGCCACGCCACGCTGATCCGGGCGGGCGAGGCCACGCGCCGCGCCTTGCCTGTCTTTCAACCGGAAAATCCCGTGCTTGCCCGGCTGTCGGCCGGGTTGCGGTCGAAATTCGACCCGCGCGGCATCCTCAACCCGGGGGTCATGGCCTGATGCAGACGCATTTCACCGAGACACAACTGCAAGACCCCGGCACCGCGCGGGCCAACGAGATCCTGCGCGCCTGCGTGCACTGCGGGTTCTGCACCGCCACCTGCCCGACCTATCAGGTGCTGGGCGACGAGCTGGACAGCCCCCGCGGCCGCATCTACCTGATGAAGGACATGCTGGAGAACCAACGGGTCCCGGACGACAGGACCGTCACCCATATCGACCGCTGCCTGTCCTGCCTGGCCTGCATGACGACCTGCCCCTCGGGGGTGCACTACATGCACCTTGTCGATCACGCCCGCGAGTATATCCAGGCGCACTACAAGCGGCCCTGGCATGACCGCGCCCTGCGCTGGGTGCTGTCGAAGATCCTGCCCTATCCGGGCCGCTTCCGGCTGGCCCTGCTCGGGGCCAAGATCGGCCGACCCTTCGCGCCGCTCATGCCGGACGCGCGCCTGCGGGCGATGCTGGAGATGGCACCGAAACGGATCCCACCGGTCAGCCGCAATGACGACCCGCAGACATTCACGCCCAAGGCGCCGCGCAAGAAACGTGTCGCGCTGATGACCGGCTGCGCCCAGCGTGCCCTGAATACCGATATCAACGACGCAACCATCCGCCTGCTGACACGGCTGGGCTGCGAGGTCGTGGTGGCCGAGGGCGCGGGCTGTTGCGGTGCCCTGACCCATCACATGGGCAAGACCGAGGAAAGCCATGCGACGGCGGCCAAGAACATCCGCGCCTGGGCCGCCGAGATGGATGGCGAGGGCCTCGACGCCATCGTCATCAACACCAGCGGTTGCGGCACCACGGTCAAGGACTACGGCCACATGTTCCGGGGCGGCCCACTGGCCGAGGACGCCGCGCGGGTCAGCGCCATTGCCAAGGACATCAGCGAGGTCCTTGTCGAGATTGACCTGCCCGAGGGCGCGCCCAAGGACCTGACGGTTGCCTATCACGCGGCCTGTTCGCTGCAGCACGGCCAGCAGATCAAGAGCCATCCCAAGGACCTGCTCAAACGGGCGGGCTTTGCGATTGCCGAACCGGCCGACCCGCATCTGTGCTGCGGCAGCGCGGGCACCTACAACCTGATGCAGCCCGCGATTTCCAGACAGCTGAAGGATCGCAAGGTGCAGACGCTGGAGGCCGTGCAGCCGGACGTGATCGCCGCCGGGAACATCGGCTGCATGATGCAGATCGGGGGCGGCACCGAGGTGCCCGTCGTGCATACGGCGGAACTGCTGGACTGGGCCACCGGCGGGCCGAAGCCACCCGCGATGCGCGCGGCGCAAGCCGGTGTGCCGATCCTGCGCTGAGCGCCTTAATCTTGCCCCACCGGCACTTTAGGGGCATGAGGGGCGAAAACACAGGTTCCCCCCGATGCACATACCCCTGCTTGCCGTTCTGGTGTCCCTTGCCCTGCTGGCCCTGCCCGGTCTGGCCAGGGCACAGGACAGCGCCCTGCGGCCGCTGTTGGACGGCAACGCGGCCCGCGGCTGGGAGGCGGTGGGCCGGATCGACACGGGCGATGGCGGGTTCTGCACCGGAACCCTGATCGCGTCCGACCGGGTGCTGACGGCCGCGCATTGCCTTTTTGACCGCGACACCGGAAGCCCGCTGGACATCGCCGAACTGGAGTTTCGCGCGGGTCTGCGCGGGGGCCGCGCCGAGGCCAGCCGCGGCCTGCGCCGGGTGGTAACCCATCCCGACTATGTCTTCTCGCGCAGCCCCTCGCCGGACCAGGTGCCCAGTGACCTGGCCCTGCTGGAACTGGACCAGCCCATCCGCACCACCCGTATCCTTCCCTTCCGCGTGTCCCGTGGCGTCGGGCGCGGCACCGAGGTCGGGATCGTCTCCTATGCCAAGGGGCGCGCGGGGCATCCCTCGCTGCAGGAGATCTGCAACGTGCTGGGAACGGCAGGCGCGGCGCTGGTGATAGACTGCGCGGTCGATTTCGGCGCCTCTGGCGCCCCCATCTTCCGCGACGAGGCCGGAGGTATGCGCCTGGTCTCGGTCGTCTCCTCGATGGCCGATCTGGAGGGCCGCCGCGTGGCGCTCGGGATGGACCTGGCCCGCCCGCTGGCCACCCTGCGCGCGGCGCTGGAGACCGACACTGAGGTCTTTGACACCATCCCCGGTGCGGCCCGGGTACTGGCCCCCGGCGAACGCTCGGAAACGGGGGCCCTTTTCGTGCAGCCCTGAGGGTCTTGAAACCCCGCGCGGACCTTCCCAAATCCTCTGATGCGAGGCGCCGACGATGGGCCTCGCGTGTCAGCCTGTCCCGGACCGGGAAGGCATAACACATAGGTATCGCTCAAAGGAGGATGACCATGAGACACTACGATCTTGCACCGCTTTACCGTGCAACCGTCGGCTTCGACCAGATCGCCGACATGATGGACCGGGTTCTGGACAACGACGCCAGCACCCAGACCTATCCCCCCTACAACATCGAGAAGACAGATGACGACGCCTGGCGGATCTCGGTTGCCGTGGCCGGCTTCTCGGACGCGGACCTGACCGTCGAGGTGCGCGAGAACGCGCTGCTCATCACCGGCCGCAAGGCCGAGGACAGCGAGGCGCAAGAACGCAGCTTCCTGCATCGCGGCATCGCCACGCGCGCCTTCGAGCGCCGCTTCACCCTGGCCGACCACGTTCGCGTCGAAGGGGCCACGCATGAGAACGGCATGCTGCATGTCGATCTGAAGCGCGAGGTCCCCGAGGCCCTCAAGCCGCGCCGGATCGAGATCGCCAAGGCGGATGCGCCGACGAACGCCGGCGTTCTGGAGGCCGACAAGGTCAACTGATCCGTCCATGACATGGGCAAGGGCGGCTGCGCCCTGCCAAGGGGGTCGAGGCAGATGCCTCGGCCCTCTTTCATGGCGGACTTACCGCACGACGTAGACCGAACAGGCCGCATGGGCCACGACATGGCTGGCCGTGGTGCCCAGCAGATAATCCTGGATGCGCGGGTTCGCGGCCTCCATCACGATCAGATCCACCCTGCGTTCATGGGCAAGCTTGACGATCTGGCGGTGCACCGCCCCCTTGCGCACGATCAGGTCCATCTCGACCCCCTCGGCCGGATGCGCCGCGACGAACTTGCGCAGCTCCTGGCCCCAGTAGGCATCGCTGTCGTAGATGTTCATGTTGCGCTCGATCTCGGGGGCGATGGTGGCAACGACCAGCCGCGCCCCGCGCCGCTGGGCCATTTCCACCGATTCCCGATAGGCGGCGTGGTCGTCCTTGACGTGCCGCAGGTTCAGCGGGCACAGAATCAGCTTGGTTTCGCGGGTCATGGGGGCATCCTTCTCGCCAGAGATTGCCCCCTAAACCTATCATGCCGGCCCGACCGTTCGAAAACGGCACGCCGGCACGCTAATGCGCCTCGGCCCAAGTTCCGCCCTGCCCGGCATCGACGACAAGCGGCACATCGATCTTCACCGCCGGATCGGCCGCGTTCTCCATGATCTCGCGCGCTGCGCCGATCAGGTCGTCCACCGCCGATGTCTCGACCTCGAACAGCAATTCGTCATGGACCTGAAGCAGCATCTTCGCAGGCAGGTCGGCGATGGCATCGGGCATCCGCACCATGGCGCGCCGGATCACGTCCGCCGCCGTGCCCTGGATCGGCGCGTTGATGGCGGCCCGCTTGGCGAAGCCCGCACCTGGACCCTTCGCATTGATCTCGGGGGTATGGATCTTGCGCCCGAAGAGCGTCTGGACGAAGTGGTGATCCTTGGCGAAGCCCACCGTGTCGTCCATGTAGGTGCGAATGCCGGGGAAGCGTTCGAAGTAGCGGTCGATAAAGCCTTTGGCCTCTTCCCTGGGGATGCGCAGGTTGCGCGCCAGGCCGAAAGCGGAAATCCCGTAGATCACCCCGAAGTTGATCGCCTTGGCCTGTCGGCGCACCTCGGGCGTCATGTCCTCCAGGGCCACGTTGAACATCTCCGAGGCGGTGGCGGCGTGAATGTCCTGCCCCTCGCGGAAGGCCTGCTTGAGCGCGTCGATTTGCGCGACATGGGCGAGGATGCGCAATTCGATCTGGGAATAATCAAGGCTGACCAGAACATTGCCCGTCTCGGCGACGAAAGCCTCGCGGATGCGGCGGCCCTCTTCGCTGCGCACAGGGATGTTCTGCAGGTTCGGGTCCGTCGAGGCCAGACGCCCGGTGGTGGCCCCGGTCTGCACGTAAGAGGTATGCACCCGCCCGGTTTCCGCGTTGATATGGGTCTGAAGCGCATCCGTGTAGGTCGACTTCAACTTGGACAGCTGCCGCCAGTCCAGGATGCGCGCGGGCATGTCGTGTTCCGTCGCCAGGTCCTCGAGCACATCCGCGGGCGTCGAATACTTGCCGGTCTTGCCACGCTTGCCGCCCTCCAGCCCCATCTTGCCGAAGAGGATCTCGCCCACCTGTGCGGGGCTGCCCACGTTGAATTCCTCGCCCGCCAGCTCGTGAATCTCGGCCTCCAGCCCGGCCATCTTCTGGGCAAAGGCATTGGACATCTGCGACAGCGTGTTGCGGTCCACCTTGATCCCGTGGCGCTCCATCCGGGCCAGAACGGGCGACAGCGGCCGTTCAAGCGTCTCGTAGACGGTCGTCACCTGTTTGCGGTGCAGTTGCGGCTTGAAGACTTGCCAGAGCCGCAGGGTGATATCGGCATCCTCGGCGGCGTATCTCGTCGCCTCCTCGATCGGGACGCGATCAAAGGTTCGGGCGGATTTTCCCGTTCCCAGCAGCGACTTGATCTCGATGGGCTGGTGCGACAGGTAGCGTTCGGCCAGCGCGTCCATCCCGTGCCCATGCAGCCCGGCATTGAGCGCATAGCTCATCAGCATGGTGTCATCGAAGGGCGCGACAGCAATTCCATAGCGGACCAGGACCTTGCAGTCATACTTGGCGTTCTGAAAGATCTTGAGAACGCTGTCGTCCTCCAGAAGCGGCTTGAGCATCTCAAGGCAGGTATCCATGTCCATCTGCCCATCCACCAAGGCATCGGCGCCGAACAGATCGCCGCCCTCGTCCGAGACATGCGCGAGCGGGATGTAGCAGGCCATGCCGGCATCGACACTCAGACAGATGCCGACAAGATCCACCACCATGTCGTCCAGTCCGGTGGTCTCGGTATCCACCGCGATGTGCCCCCGTCCATGGGCGCGATCGATCCAGGCCTGCAAGGCCGGCGCGTCGCGCACCGTCTCGTAGGTGTCGGGCGCGAAAGGCAGCACCTCGGGGCCCTCTTCCTGTTCCGGCGGATTGGCGCCCTCGGGGGTGCGGTCCTCGATCACCGGCGGCTCTACGGCCAGCTTGTCGGCGATCCGCTTGCTGATCGTGCGGAACTCCATGTCCGCGAGAAACCCCAGCAGGGCGTCGGGCTCGGCGTCGCGAACCTCCAGGTCGTCCAGGGTGAAGTCCAGCTTCATCCCCCCGTCCAGCTGGACCAGTTGCTTGGACAGTTCAATCTGCGCACGGTGCTCGATCAGGGTCTGACGGCGCTTGGGTTGCTTGATCTCTTCCGCACGGTCCAGCAGCTCTTCCAGTGACCCGAACTCGTTGATCAGCAGCGCCGCGGTCTTGACCCCGATCCCCGGTGCGCCGGGCACGTTGTCCACACTGTCCCCGGCCAGGGCCTGCACGTCCACCACACGGTCGGGGGCGACGCCGAATTTCTCTTCCACGCCCTCGCTGTCGATGGTGCGGTTCTTCATGGGGTCCAGCATCTCGACCCCGTCACCCACCAGCTGCATCAGGTCCTTGTCCGACGACAGTATGGTGACGCGCCCGCCGGCCGCGCGCGCCCGGGCGGCCAGGGTAGCGATGATGTCGTCGGCCTCGAACCCCTCGATTTCCTTGCAGGCAATGTTGAAAGCCTCGGTCGCCCGGCGCGTCAGCGGGATCTGCGGGCGCAGGTCCTCGGGCATCTCCTCGCGGTTGGCCTTGTACTGGTCGTAGAGGTCGTTGCGAAACGTGTGGCTGCCCTTGTCGAAGATCACCGCCAGATGGGTCACGTCGGACCCGGCGTTGCCCTCGACATAGCGCTGAAGCATGTTGCAAAATCCGCTGACTGCCCCCACCGGCATCCCGTCGGACTTGCGCGCCAAAGGCGGCAGCGCGTGATAGGCCCGAAAGATGTAGGCCGACCCGTCGATCAGGTGAAGATGATGCCCCTTGCCAAATCCCATGACCGTCTCCTTCGCTGGTGTCCGCCTGCATGGCGCGACATAACCGCGAAGTCCAGCAAGGTTTCGATCAGGCGCTCACAGGCCGAGGATGGAGTCCATATCGCGGAGGATGCTCGCCAGCTGTCTCGCCCATGGTGGTGCCAACATCCTGCCGGGGTGCAAAGGGCCCCGCATGGACAACCAGCAGCGCCAGAAAAAGAGCTATCCCGCCCAGCGCATCGAAGCGCTTGAAAACGGGATCGGCCCGTCCGAGATGTCCATCCGCATGGCTCTGCTCCCGTGTCTGCGGCGCGTGTGACCGCCGAACGGGGCGGAACGAAGACAGAGGTCAGACCCGGCCCTCGAAATCCTTGTGCACGTATTTCGCATCGCAATAGGGGCATTCGACCCAGCCGGTCTCGTCGGGGATCTGCAACCAGACCCGCGGATGGCCCAGCGCCCCCTCGCCGCCATCACAGGCGATCCGGTGGCTTTGCACGATCTTCGTTTCGGGCGCGGGAATCGACATCTGGTTGCCTCTTTCTGGGCTGCGGGCTAGGCCCCTCATATACCGCAAGGCGGTCCGCGAACAAGAGAGGGACAAGGCGATATGGCCGAGAACGCGATCGAGATCGAGGGACTGCACAAGACCTATGCCGGCAGCCGCCGCTCTCCCGAAAAGGTGGCGCTGAACGGCATCGACCTGGACGTGCCGCGCGGGTCCATCTTCGGCCTGCTCGGGCCCAACGGCGCGGGCAAGTCGACTCTGATCAACATCCTTGCCGGCCTGGTGATCAAGTCCGCCGGAAACGTGCGCATCTGGGGCTTCGACCAGGACGCGAACCCGCGACAATCCCGGGCCAGCATCGGCGTCATGCCGCAGGAACCCAATCTCGATGCCTTCTTCACGCCGCGCGGCTCGCTTGACGTGCAGGCGGGGCTCTTCGGCGTGCCCAGGCCCAAGCGCAGAACCGAAGAGCTGCTCGACCTGATCGGCCTGGCCGACAAGGCCGAGGCCTATGCCCGGTCGCTCTCGGGGGGGATGCGGCGACGGCTGCTGCTGGGCAAGGCCCTCGTCCATTCCCCGCAGGTGCTGGTGCTGGACGAGCCCACCGCCGGTGTCGACATCGAGTTGCGCAACATGCTCTGGCAGAACGTGCGCAAACTGAACGACCAGGGCATGACGATCATCCTGACGACGCATTACCTCGAAGAGGCCGAACAGATGTGCGACCAGATCGCCATCATCAACCACGGCGCCGTCATCGCCAACGACAGCACCGCCAACCTTTTGTCACGGCTCGACAGCAAGACCATGGTGATCCGCCCGGAAAGCCAGGCCGCCCTGCCCGCGATGCCCGAGGGCATCGCCGGTGAAAGCCGCCCGGACGGCACCATGCACTTCACCTATCGCACCAACGTGACCCCGGCGGAGTCGATCCTGGCCGCGGTGCGCGCGGCGGGCATCTCCATCGCCGATGTCCGCACCGAGGAAGCCGACCTCGAAGATGTCTTTTTGTCCCTGACCCGCGACTGACGGCCTTCTTCTGGCCGTAAATATCCCGGGGGTGCTTGAGGGGGCAGCGCCCCCTCATCACCTGACAAAAAGAGCGTGCGCAGCACTCAATGTGACAGCATCGGGCCCATGGGGCGGCCGCCCATGATGTGGATGTGGAAATGCGGCACCTCTTGCACGCCATCTCCGCGCGCGTTGGAAATCGCGCGAAAGCCATCCTCGACTTCTTCCCTTTCGCAGACAGCGGCAACGGCGGCGAAGAACGCCGTCTGTTCCTCGGCGCTCGCATCGCGGGCGAAATGGTCGATCGAGACATAGGGCCCCTTGGGGATCACCAGCACATGCACCGGCGCCTTGGGCTGGATATCGCGAAAGGCCAGGGAGTGGTCGTTCTCGAACACCGTGTCGTTGGGGATCTCGCCCCGCAGGATTTTCGCAAAGATGTTCTGGTCGTCGTAGGCGAAGTCCATTCCGCTCTCCTCAATCGGCAAAAAGATGGGGGGTCTCGGCGATGCCGCGCGCGGTCACCTCGGGCAGGCTCAGAAAGGCCACGAGCGGGGGCGTGTTCTGGTCGGCTGTGTTGGCTTGGCGGATCCTGCTGTGGTTGGGAAACTCCGCATCACGGATGCGGTCGGCCTCGAAGCCCACGTCATAGCGGATGGTCGGCAGCAACCGGTCGAGCGTCTCATCGGGGGTCCGCTCGCCGGCCAACCCTACCCGCTGGGCATGGCCGATCAGGAAGTCGTCCGAGAAGTCGCACTCGATCTCCAGCAGGCGAGTCACGTTCCGATCCGAGAAGAAGTCCTCCATCAGGTCGAGGTTCGCCGTGTCCAGGCAGAAGATCAGCCGATCCGTCTCATGGTAGTCGAAGAGTATCCGCATGAGTGCGCGGCGATGCCGCGTCCGCTTTTCCAGGCTTTTCTGGATGCCGCCAAGGTCCGGCAGGTCGGTGTCTTCCTCGTTGAACAGGTAGTCGATGGCCGGGATAATGGTGTGATGATTGATCGACCTGACCAGGCGCTTGGCCACACGCCATTTCTTGCAGGCCACGATGAGCAATTCACGGTCGCGCCCAAGCGACGTCTCGGTTTCCCAGAAACGCGGAGCGAAGCGCCGCCCGATCCGGCCACGCCCGGTCAGGAAATGGAACAGCCGCCGCCCCTCGTCGGAAATCTGAAACTCCGTTCGGTCCGAGGCATAGAGGGCGCCCAGCCGGTCGCGCAGTTGTGCCGCCTCGGGGCTGATCTTGCGCGCGCAGAGGTAGTCCTGGCCCAGCAGCAGATCGAAGTGGTCGTTGTAGAAGGTCACCGGCATTCCGTAGTCGGTGAACATCAGGAAGGTCAGAGTCCGGGTGCGAATCTCGGTTTCGGGCACAAGATGGGGCACGAGGGTCTGGAAAAAGGTCTCGTCGGGAATCCAGGTGGTACGGAAGAACCGCACCACGTCACGGCGGTGACGCACGAAATCGAGGATCGCCTCGATGGTACGCCGCCGAAGGCACCACCATTGGCTGCCGATCATCACCTGTATGTCCGACGGGATATCCCGTTCCAGGCCCAGCCGCCTTTGCAGCCACAACGACCGGTAGAACAGCCCCTTTTGCGTGCGTTCGTTGAACCAGTGCCGGTAGATCAGGCGTTCTTCCTTCATGCCGGTCTTGATCCAGTCGCTTTCGAAGAAGTCAAAGCTCTCGATATAGTCGACATCGTCGGCGTCCAGCACTGCATGGGCATATTGCGCCGACTTGATCGCCATGCAATCGCCCGAGACCATGTAGAAATGCGTGGCATGCGGAAAAGCCTCGACCGCCGCCTCGACCGCGTTCAACGTGGCCTGCACCAGCGACCATTCCCCCCAACCGCATCGCACCCGTCTTTTCGCGAAGGTCACGTTGGGATTCTCCGCCAGCGCGTCGCGTATCATCGCATAGGCGGGCGCGGGGGCGCGGGCGTCGAAATGGATCGACAGGCATTCCCCCGGCGCGGTCAGTTGCTCGGCCTGGCGAATGATCGCCGCAGGGTCCTTGTGACACAGCAGTATGAAGGCAATGCGCGCCATGCAGAAAAGGTCTATCCCTTCGGTCCGGATTGTCCTAACCATTTAAACGCGAACACAGATTGAAGAAACACGGTTTCTTTGCTTTTTTGGTGGTATCGGTCAAAGCTGAAAAGGACGGGCTTTTACTGGAGGCAGTGCCCATGGGGTTTCCCGGAACCTGGATGACCGAGAGCGAGAGCGTCGTTTACCGCGTCGTGCCCAAGTGTGCCTGTTCGACCATCGGACAGATCATGTTCTATTCCGACAACGGGCAATTCTTCGACGGGGATATCCACGACGCCGACCACGGCATGCACAAATGGGCCTTCGAGAACAGCCAGCCCAAGATCACCGACAACGCCGAGAGCCACCGAAGCTATGCCTTCACCTGCGTGCGCAACCCCTACACGCGCATCCTGTCCAGCTTCTTCGACAAGATCTGCGGCATCCAGCGCAACGGCAACCGGTATCGGGGCAAGCTGGTGCCGATGCTGGTGCAGAAATACGGCATCGAGGTCGGCAGCCCCGAGGACGGGTTCGAGTTCGACCAGGTCAAGAGTTTCCGCCGGTTCCTGCTGTTTGCGCGCGATACGATACGCTGGCGCAAGCCCATGGACCCCGACATCCACTGGTCGGCCGTGTCGGGCCATGTCAGCACCTTCATCGTCAACGGCGGCACCTACGACAACATCTTCTGGACCGAGCGGTTCAACGAGGGGATGCAGTCGGTGCTGGATGCCATCGACACGCCGGTCCAGGTCAAGCTGGACGAGGTGCCGCGGTTCAACGAATCCGAAGGTCACGGTCCCAAGCGCGCCCATCCGGTCGAGGACTATTTCGACGATCTGTCGATGCACCTCGTCTACGAGATCTACAAGAAGGACTTCCAGCTCTTCAAATACGATTTCGAAGACCCGTCCAAAAAGATGCCGGTGGCCGAGATCGACCTTGACGAGGTCCACGCCAAGCTGGGCGAATAGCCACGCGAGGTATGGCCCCCGGCCCGCGCCGGGGGGTCGCGCCAGCGGGTCTTGGCTAGGTCAGCCCGTGGTTGCGGAACAGCTCTCGAATATCGGCCTCGGGCCGCGCCCCATAGTGCGAGATCACCTCGCGCGCCGCGATCGAGCCGAGCTTGCCGCAAGTCTGCATGTCGTGCCCCAGCGCCAGCCCATAGAGGAACCCGGCAGCGAACTGATCGCCCGCGCCCGTCGCATCCATGGGCACGATCTTCTCAACGCCCACATCGGTGCGATGGCCCTCGCGCATGATGGTCACACCGTTGCCTGACCGGGTACAGACCACCAGCGAACAGATGTCCGAGACCGCCTTGAGATCAGCCTCGAGATCGTCGTTCTGATAGAGCGCCCGGATCTCGGCCTCGTTGCCGATGACGAAGTCGAGTTCGTTCGCGATCAGGTCCAGGAAATCCGCGCGGTGGCGTTCCACGCAGAACGGATCGGAGATTGCGATGCCCACGCGGCCACCGTGCTGGCGGGTCAGGCGGGCGGCCTTGTAGAAAGCCTCTTTCCCCTTGGGCTTGTCGAACAGGTATCCCTCCAGGAACATCACCTGCGCCTCGGCGCAGACCTCCTCGTCCACGTCGTCCGGGCCGAGTTCGGCGCCGTTGCCGAGGTAGGTGTTCATGGACCGTTCGCCATCAGGGCTGACGAAGATCATCGACCGCGAGGTCGGCTCGCCGCCCTCGGTGGCGGAATTCACATAGGCACAGCCGTCGGCCTCGGTCGCCTCTATATAGAAGCGGCCCAATGCATCGTCCTTGACCCGCCCGATGAAGGCCGTGGTCAGCCCCAGCTTGCCGATCCCGGCCACGGTATTGGCCACCGATCCGCCCGCCGACTGGCTGCGATGTGCCATCGCGGCATAGAGCACCTCGGCCCGGTCGCGTTCGACCAGTTGCATGATGCCCTTTTCGATCCCCATTTCATCGAGGAACGCGTCGTCTGCCTGGGCGATCACATCGACGATGGCATTGCCGATACCGACCACTTCGAATTTCTTGTTCATTCTGTCTTTTCCTCGAATCGGCACAGATCACGGATGACGCAGGCGCCACATTTGGGCTTGCGCGCCACGCAGATATAGCGCCCGTGCAGGATCAGCCAGTGGTGTGCATGCTGCTGGAAGTCGACCGGCACGTTGTCCTCGATCGCGCGTTCCACCGCGACCACGTCCTTGCCCGGGCAGATGCCGGTGCGGTTGCCGACGCGGTAGATATGCGTGTCCACCGCCTGCGCCGGATAGCGCCACCACATGTTCAGCACCACGTTGGCCGTCTTGCGCCCCACGCCGGGCAGGGATTGCAGCGCGGCGCGCGAGTTCGGCACCGCGCCGCCATAGTCCTCGACCAGGATGCGGCTCAGCTTGATGACGTTCTTCGCCTTGTTGCGATAGAGCCCGATCGTTTTGATATGCGCGATCACGCCCTCTTCGCCCAGGGCCAGCATCTTTTCGGGGGTGTCGGCGACCCGGAACAGCGTTTCGGTCGCCTTGTTCACGCCCGCGTCGGTGGCCTGCGCCGACAGCGCCACCGCCACCACCAGGGTAAAGGCGTTGACGTGGTGCAGCTCGCCGCGCGGGTCGGGTTCGGCGGCCTGAAATCGCTCGAAAACCGCGCGCATCTTGTTGTATGGAAGCTGTTTCGCCATCCTTGCCCTTTTGGCCGAGCCTCGGGCGCACGGCAAGGGCATCCGGCGTGATTCCACGTGGCTTGACGCAAGAACCGGGTCGCCCGCCGGCTGCCCACGGCCTATGCTGCAGTCATGACACCCGACGCCAGTTACCATTACCACGTGATCCGCCGCGCCATCGCCGAGATCGACGCCGCCCCGGCGCCGCTGTCGCTCGATGAACTGGCCGGCCGGATGGGTATGTCCCCCGCCCATTTCCAGCGGCTGTTCTCGCGCTGGGTCGGCGTCAGCCCCAAGCGTTATCAGCAATACCTTGCGCTGGGACATGCCAAGGCGCTGCTGCAAGAGCGTTTCACGACACTGGACACAGCCGATGCGGTAGGGCTGTCCGGGTCCGGGCGGCTGCACGACCTTTTCTTGCGGTGGGAAGCCATGAGCCCGGGAGACTATGCCCGCGGCGGCGCGGGGCTGACCCTGCGATGGGGCTGGTTCGACAGCCCCTTCGGTCGGGCGCTGATCATGGGCACGGACCGGGGGATTTGCGGCATCGGCTTTGCCGCGGAAACCGGCGAGGATGTAGCGATGGCCGACCTCGCCGCGCGCTGGCCGCAGGCGAGGTTCGCCGAGAATCCCACGGCGTTAAAGCCATGGGCACAGGCGGCCTTTGACGGGGGCGGGGCGCGTGCCCCGCTGCACGTCATCGGCACGCCGTTGCAGATCAAGGTCTGGGAGGCGCTGCTGGCGATCCCCTCGGGCCAGGTGACAACCTATTCCGAGATCGCAAGCATGATCGGCAAGCCGCGCGCGGCCCGCGCCGTGGGACATGCCGTGGGCCGGAACCCCATCGGTTTCCTGATCCCCTGCCATCGGGCAATCCGCAAGTCTGGCGGCCTGGGCGGCTATCACTGGGGCCTGCCCGTCAAGCGTGCCATTCTGGCCTGGGAATCCGCCCGGGCCGAGGCCGGGCCCTCAAGGGAAACCGGCGCGCAGTGACGCTGATATTGCATATCACGATCCGCTCCGGGATATGTTAGGGTGTCAGACATTCAGGGGGCGGTAAGTCCGCGCCCAATCGTCAAAGTGAAAGAAGACACATGCAGATTTCCAAGATTACAACGGCCGTCATGGCCGCATCACTCCTCTTCGTTGCCGCCTGTGAGGAAATGACCGACCCCAACAACCCCAACCGCAACAAGCAGACCGGTGCGACGGTGGGCGCGGGCCTTGGGGCCCTTGTGGGCATCGCGTCCGGCGACAATGCCGAGGAACGCCGCCGCGGCGCCGTCGTCGGTGCTCTGGTGGGTGGCGGCCTCGGCGCCGTCGGAGGCGCGCAACTGGACCGGCAAGAGGCCGAACTGCGCCAGCAGATGGGCAACAACGCGAACATCGTGAACACCGGCGATCAGCTGATCGTGACCCTGCCGCAGGATATCCTGTTTCCGACCGACAGCGCCCAGTTGACCGGCGCGCTGCGGTCGGACCTGACCACGCTGGCGGCCTCGATCAATCGCTACGCGGGCACCACCGTCAACGTCATCGGGCATACCGACAACACCGGGGCGGCGTCCTATAATCAGGACCTCTCGGCGCGGCGCGCCCAGGCGGTCAGTTCCGTGCTGATCAGCGCCGGCGTGTCACCGGATAGGGTCCGCTCGATCGGGCGGGGCGAGAATGCGCCGGTGGCCACCAACCTGACCCCCGAAGGTCGCGCCCAGAACCGCCGGGTCGAGATCACCATCACGCCCAACGGCTGAGAGCGCGACACCGGGGCGGGGCTGGATCTGACCCGGATTCGTGTCCCATTGAGCATGACGGCCTTTGGTCATAGGATTTGACCAGCCCAATGACCCGAGGTCGCCATGCCCTTCCAGCCCGTTCACCCGGAAAAGCTGTCCGACTCGGTCGTGCACCAGATCGAGCAGCTGATCCTGCGGGGTATCCTGCGCCCGGGGGAACGCCTGCCCTCGGAAAGGGAAATGTCCGAACGGCTGGGCGTCTCGCGCCCTTCCCTGCGCACGGCCCTGGCCGAGTTGCAGGAGTCCGGTCTACTGGCCAGCCGGGCCAGTTCCGGTGTCTACGTGGCCGAGGTTTTCGGCAATGCCTTTTCCGATGCTCTGGTGCGCCTCTTTTCCACCCATGACGAGGCTGTTTTCGACTACATCGCCTTCCGTTGCGACATGGAGGGCCTGGCCGCCGAGCGGGCCGCGCTTCATGGCACTCCAACTGACCTGAAAGTGATCGCCACGCTTTACGACAAGATGGCGTCCGCACATTCCAAGCGGAACCCGCAGGAAGAGGCCGCCCTGGATGCGGATTTTCACCTCTCGATCATCGAAGCCAGCCACAACGTGATCATGCTGCACATGATGCGGTCCATGTATCAGCTCCTGCGCGAGGGCGTCTTCTACAACCGCCAGATCATGTTCAAGCAGCGCATGACCCGCGACAGCCTGCTGGACCAGCACCGCGCCATCAACGAAGCGCTTCAGGCGCGGGATGCGGTCGAGGCGCGCGCGGCGGTCGAGGCGCATCTGTCCTTCGTCGAACAGGCCCTGTGGGATCACAAACAGGCCGAACGTAACGAGGGGATCGCCCGGCAACGCTACGATCACGAGGTCGGCCGATGACTGCCCGGGTACGCGGTCGTGCATAGCCATACATGAAAAAGGCCCGGGCGCTGGACCCGGGCCGTTTCAAGAAATCTGCAACCATGCTCAGTGAAGCTTGGCGCCCACCTCGGCGATCGAGTCATCGATACGCTTGTTGGCGCTGTCCGCGTCGGTCTGTTTGGCGATCACATCGCGCGCCGCGCTGATGGCCACGTCAACGGCCTGAGCCTGGACATCGCGCAGGGCCGCGTCCTTGGCGCTCTCGATCTGTTCCTCGGCGGCGGCAAGGCGGCGCGCGACCGAGGCCTTGATGTCTTCCTTGGCCTGGTTGGCCGAGGTCTTGGCCTCTTCCCGGGCGGTCTCGATAATGCGGTCGGCCTGCGCCTGTACCTCTTTCTGCTTGCGCTCGTAAGAGGCGAGCAACGTCTGCGCCTCTTCGCGCAGGGCCTTGGCCTCATCGAGTTCAGACTGGATACCAGCCGCGCGGTCGTCCAGCATCTTGCTAAGTCTGCCGGGCACCTTGAAGTAGATGAGAACGCCAATGAAGACGATGAAGCCCAGCAGCACGATGAAGTCGGTGTTGTTGAGCGAGAAAAAGCCATACTCGCCGCTTGCGGCCAGCGCGGGCGAGCCGGCCAGTGCGAGCGCGGAGGTTGCGATCAGCCTGTTCATGGCGCTTACCCCTTCATCTTGGCATCAACGGCGGCGGTGACGGTGCGGCCGTCTGCCGTGCCGCCCATCGCGGTGACGATGTCCTTGGCGACATCCTTGGCAACATCGCGAACGCTTTCGCGGGCGCTGGCCTGGATCTCGGCGATGGCCTTCTCGCTCTCGGCCGTGCGGGCCGCGATCTCGGCATCGGCCTTTTCCATCTCCGCGTCCAGTTCGGCCTGGATGCCGGCCTTGGTCTCGGCGGCAATGCGCTGCGCCTCGGCGCGTGCGTCGGCAAGGGCCTTCTCGTAGGCTTGCTCGGCTTCCGTCGCTTTTTGCTTGAGCTCGTCGGCGGCAGCGATGTCGTTGGTGATCGTGCCCGCGCGCTCGGCCAGGACCGCGGCAATGCGCGGCAGCGCGATGCGCGATAGCACGAAATAGATCGCCACGAGCGCGAGTACGAGCCAGAAGATCTGGTTGGGCCACCAGTCGAAACACAGCTGCGGCATGCCGATGGCAGAGCCATCCGCGCCAATGCAGGTGCTTGCGGTTTGCCCGGGTGTTTCAGTCGCCATGACGTCCTCCGTCGGAACCTGGTCTCACTGTCGGGCGGCCCGTCGCCGCGCCGCCCGCACGCAAGGATGGTGGTTCGTAAGGCTCAGACAGCGAACATCAGAAGCAGCGCGACAAGGAACGAGAAAATCCCCAGCGCCTCTGCGAAGGCGATGCCAATGAACAGGGTCGCGGTCTGGCCAGCGGCCGCCGAAGGATTGCGCAGTGCGCCGGCCAGGAAGTTGCCGGCCACGGCGCCCACACCGATGGCTGCCGCGCCGGAGCCGATTGCAGCCAGACCGGCGCCGATATGTGCGAGTTCGCCTTCCATGAGAGTTCTCCTTACGATTGATTTGGAAGTTTCAGGATTGGGGTTCGGACCCTAGTGCGACGGGTGCAGAGCATCCTTGAGATACACGCAGGTCAGAATGGTGAAGACATAGGCTTGGATGAAGGACACCAGCACCTCGAGCCCGTACATTGCGGTGATCGCCAGAACCGATAGCGGGCTGACAACGGCGATAGCGGCGAAACCCGCGAAAACCTTGATCACGGCGTGGCCGGCCATGAGGTTTCCAGCCAGACGGATGGAATGGCTGACGGGGCGGACGAAATACGAGATCAGCTCGATCACGGCCAGGACCGGACGCAGCGCCAGCGGGGCACTATCGATCCAGAACAGCCCGAGGAACTTCGTCCCGTTCTTGACGAAGCCGAGGATTGTGACCGTCAGGAACACTGCCAGCGCGAGCAGCACCGTGACCGCGAAGTGTGATGTCGTCGTAAAGGCCGTGGGCACCAGCCCGATGAAGTTGGCGAAAACGATGAACATGAACAGTGTCATGATGTAGGGAAAGAAGACCACGGCCTCCTTGCCCGCCACGTCCTCGACCATCTTGTAGACAAACCCGTAGGCAAGCTCGGCAACCGACTGCGTGCGGTCGGGCACGATGGCCCTGTGCCGCGTGCCCAGCACCAGCAAAAGGACAACACCAACGACAGCCAACGCCATCCAAAGCGTCGCGTTCGTGGGCGTGTACCAGTTGACCGTGCCGGTGCCGAACAGCGGTTCGACAATGAACTGGTCCATCGGGTGGAAAACCAGGCCGCTCTCTTCTCCGGTTGTCTCAGTCGCCATCGCGTTCGTCTTTCCCGTCTTCGCCGCGCTGTCGGGACAGCTGCGTGTTCTGCATTTCTTCGGCCGTTCGCATCATGGTTTTGACACCGGCCGCGAGGCCCAAGAAAACGAATACCACCATCAACAAGGGCTGCGTGCCCAGAAGGGCGTCCAACCCGTATCCTATTCCGAAACCGATCCCCAGACCGGCCACAAGCTCGATCACCATCCGCCAGGCGTGCTGCGCCTGGGAATAATGTTCCTCGGAATGGTGCTTTGCGACCTCGTCGCCCCTGGCCGCTGCGATCTTCTCCTCAAGCGCCTTCAGGCGGTCCTTTGGATCGTGATCGGACAAGGCCGTCACCCCTTTCCTCAGTTGCGGTTGTGCTAAGCCGGGCGGGGACCAGAGTCAACGCCGACGCGCACGGAACCAAGTCATTGAAAAATAGGGGTGTTATGGAAATGTGCCAGCCTGTCACACCCCGAAGGACCGGCCCGCCATATTCAACCAGCTGGTTGACGTTTGGTGCGTTTGGCGCTTCATGGGGGCATGAGCGCCTCACTGGACACCGTTTTCGCGGCCCTGGCCGATCCGACCCGACGGGCCATCCTGTCGATGCTGCTCGAGGATGACATGGCCGTCACCGATGTCGCGGCGCCCTTCGCGATGTCGCTGGCCGCGATCTCCAAGCACCTCGCGATCCTGACACGCGCCGGGTTGATCAGCCAGGACAGGCGGGGCCGGGTAAAATGGTGCAGGCTGGAACCCGACGCCCTACGCGCGGCCAGCGTCTGGATGCAGGGCTTCGGCCAGTTCGACCAGATCGACCTGGACGCGTTCGAACGGTTCCTCGCCGGGGAATTGGCCACTTCCGGGGCGCAGTCGATCGACCCAGGATAAGCAACCATGAGGCTTGGCGCGCCGGGGCTTACCCCTGCTCCGCCCGCGCCCAATCCTTCAGGTGTTTCAGAAAGGCCTGGACCTTGGTCGTGCGGTGCAGGTCCACGTGGGTGACCAGCCAGAGCTGACCGCCCCAGTCTTCCTGCGCGGGCAGGACCTCGACAAGATCGGCGTGGCGCTCCAGTTCGCCGAAACTGACAAAGCCGATGCCCACGCCCGCGAGGACAGCATCGACGGTGTTTCGCGTAGTTGACGTGCGAAAGATCACCCGGTCCGGGGGCACGGCCCTCGCAAGCCACTGATCAAAGGGCGCGCGGCTGGCCTTGTCCTCGGGGCCGACGAACCAGTGCCGGGCCAGATCGTCTTCGCCAGCGGGCAGGCCGTACCGCGCGACATAATTGTTAGATGCCACGAGGTGTGCCGACTGCCGGATGAATTTCTGCACCACGTTGTCGGGCTGGTCGGGGGCCTTGCCCGCGCGGACGGCGACATGCGCCTCACCGTATTCCAGGCGGAACAGGCGCTGGCCCGTCAGGTAGCGGATGCTGATTTCGGGATAGGCCGCCCGGAACGAGGCCAGCACCGGCGTCAACTCGGGCGAGAACGCCTCCAGCGAAGTGATGACCAGTTCGCCGGTGACGCCTTCGCCCTGGCCCTTTATCCGGCCGGCCAGTTGGGTCAGCTGGTCATCGGTGGTCGCGGCCACCTGCATCAGGTCCTGGCCCGCCTCGGTGGGGGTATAGCCCCGGGCGTGACGCTGGAACAGACGGGTGCCCAGGCGCTCCTCCAGCGCGTCGATATGCCGGATCACCGTGGCATGGTGGACGCCCAAGACCTCGGCCGCGCCGCTGACGGTGCCGACCCGGGCCACCTGGTAGGCGGTGCGAATCTCGTCCCAATTGTCCATCGGCCCCAACCCCTTCACTGTGGTCCAGTTACCCGGATCATGGGTCTGATTGCAACGGGGCCGGTCTTGCGCGGCGGCAGGACCGGGGTTTAAGGTCGTGGCTGTAGCGAGAGGGACCGCCATGACCCGCACAGCTCTGCACGCACGCATCACCGGCCGGGTCCAGGGCGTGAGTTTTCGTGCCTGGACGCAGGAGCGGGCCCGCGCGCTGGGCCTTTCAGGGTGGGTGCGCAACCGGCCCGACGGCTAGGTCGAAGCGCTGATCTCGGGACCGGCAGCGGCGGTCGAGGACATGCGCACCCGGCTGCATGACGGCCCGCCGGCCGCCCGCGTGGCCGAGGTCGAGACCGCGCCGGCGGCCGAGGGGGAGCCCCCCATCCCTTCGAGGTGCGCGCCTGAGGGTCGGTACCGCTGGCCCACGTCTTGACTCCGGCGCATCGACAGCCTAAGCGGCACTCAACATCCGGAAAGCGTCGACTTTCCGGTCCCTGCCCGGTCAGGGATCGCCCCCCGTCAGCGAGGTTTCGCCCACGGGGGCAAGATACGTTCGCCCGTTTTCCGCATCCGGGGAGGCGTTCCATCGCGAGCCGTCCGTTCCCATATGGGGTGGGCAGAGAGAAACCGCCGAAGGAGGCGCATGATGTTCGAGAGTCTTTCCGACCGCCTGTCCGGCGTCTTCGAGCGGCTGACCAAACAGGGCGCGCTCTCCGAGGAGGACGTCAAGACCGCCCTGCGCGAGGTCCGCGTCGCCCTGCTGGAGGCCGACGTCTCGCTCCCCGTCGCGCGCGATTTCGCCAAGGCGGTACAGAAGAAGGCCACCGGGCAGGCGGTCACGAAATCGGTCACGCCGGGCCAGCAGGTCGTCAAGATCGTCCATGACGAACTGGTCCATGTCCTCACCGGCGACAGCGACCCCGGCAAGCTCAAGGTCGACAATCCGCCCGCGCCGATCCTGATGGTGGGCCTGCAGGGCTCGGGCAAGACGACGACAACCGCCAAACTGGCCAAGCGCCTGAAGGACCGCGAGGGCAAGAAGGTCCTCATGGCCTCGCTCGACGTGAACCGGCCCGCGGCCATGGAACAGCTGCAGATCCTGGGCACCCAGATCGGGGTTGACACCCTCTCGATCGTCAAGGGCGAAAGCCCCGTCCAGATCGCCAAGCGCGCCAAGACACAGGCCAGCCTCGGCGGCTATGATGTCTACATGCTCGACACCGCCGGGCGGCTGCATATCGACGAGGAACTGATCCAGCAGGCCGCCGAGGTCCGCGACGTGGCCAACCCGCGCGAGACCCTGCTGGTGGTCGATGGCCTGACCGGCCAGGACGCGGTGAATGTGGCCACCGAATTCGACGACAAGATCGGCGTTTCGGGCGTGGTCCTGACCCGGATGGACGGCGACGGACGCGGCGGCGCGGCCCTGTCCATGCGCGCGGTCACCGGAAAGCCCATCCGTTTCGTCGGCCTGGGTGAAAAGATGGACGCCATCGAGGAGTTCCACGCCGAACGCATCGCGGGCCGTATCCTGGGCATGGGCGACATCGTTTCGCTGGTCGAGAAGGCGCAGGAAACCATCGAGGCCGAACAGGCCGAACGCATGATGAAGCGGTTCCAGAAGGGCCGGTTCAACATGAACGACATGAAGATGCAGCTGGACCAGATGCAGAAGATGGGCGGCATGGAAGGTGTGATGGGCATGATGCCGGGCATGAAGAAGGCCGCCAAGCAGATGCAGAACGCCGGCGTCGACGAGGATGTCTTCAAGCGCCAGGTGGCACTCATCAACTCAATGACCAAGACGGAACGTGCCAACCCGCAGATCCTTCAGGCCAGCCGCAAGAAGCGGATCGCCAAGGGTGCGGGGCTGGAGGTTTCCGAACTCAACCAGCTTCTCAAGATGCACCGGCAGATGGCCGACATGATGAAGAAGATGGGTAAGATGGGCAAAGGCGGCGCGCTCAAGCAGGCCATGCAGGGCATGATGGGCGGAAAGGGGGCAGGCGGCGGTGGCATGCCCGACATGCAAGACCCAAAGGCCCTGGAAGAGGCTACCAAGGCACTTGGCGGCGGCAAGGGGATGCCCGGCGGGATGCCGGGGATGGGGGGCGGCACGCAACTGCCTCCGGGCCTCGGCGGTTTCGGAAAGAAGAAATGAGTCGGCCCGTGCACGAAAGTCCCTATACCGGCGGGCCGGCCCCACATGCCCCAGCGCATCGGAGCAGCCTATGAGTGACACACCCCAGGACACCGCCGACATGCTGACCGGCCATCGCGACAGCATCGACCGTCTGGACGCGATCCTGGTCTACACGCTGGCCGAACGGTTCAAGCAGACCCAGGCCGTGGGGCAGCTCAAGGCTGAACACGATCTTCCGCCGTCCGATCCCCGGCGCGAGGCGCGCCAGATCGAACGGCTGCAGAAACTGGCGCTGGATGCCGATCTGGATCCGGAATTCGCCAGGAAGTTCCTGAACTTCATCATCGCTGAAGTCATTCAGCACCACAAAAAGCATCAAGGATAACGGGGCCCGCGCCCCAGCCATTCAAAGGAGATACCCCCATGGCCATGAAAATCCGTCTCGCCCGCGCCGGCTCGAACAAGCGCCCCTTCTACCGTATCGTCGCCGCCGACAGCCGCATGCCGCGCGACGGCCGCTTCCTCGAGAAGCTGGGCACCTACAACCCGCTGCTGCCCAAGGATCGGGAGGACCGCGTCAAGATGGACGTGGACGCCGTGAAGGCCTGGCTCGACAAGGGCGCCCAGCCCACCGACCGCGTGTCGCGCATGCTGGAAGCCGCCGGCGTTTTGGACAAGAAGGCCCGCAACAACCCCAACAAGGGCACCCCGGGCAAGAAGGCCCAGGAACGCGCCGAGGAAAAGGCCGAGAAGGCCGCCGCCGCGGCCGCCCCGGCGGACAGCGCCGAGTGATCGGCCCGCGCCGGGACGCCTGCGCGGTGCCCCGGCCGGATTACCGCCCATGAGCGACGAGAGCATCACCCTTGGAAGCATCGCCGGGGCCTTCGGGGTCAAGGGCGAGGTACGGCTGAAAAGCTTCTGCGCCGAGCCCGAGGCGATCGTGGACTACACCCCGCTGACCCGCTCTGACGGGCCGATGGTGCAGACGATCGTGCTGACCGGCCATGCCAAGGGCGCGCTTGTCGTGCGCATGGACGGGATCACCACCAAGGAAGAGGCCGACGCCCTGAGGGGGGTCGAACTGCGCGCCCGGCGCAGCCAATTGCCCGCCCTGCCCGACGATGAGTTCTACCACGCCGATCTGGTGGGCCTTGCGGCGGTCGATACCGGGGGCCAATCCCTTGGCCACGTCAAGGCCGTGCAGACCAACGGCGCCGATGACTTGCTGGAGGTCAGCGCGCCCGGCCTGCGGGATACCGTCCTGGTGCCCTTCACCCGCGCCATCGTGCCCACGGTGAACCTTGCCGCGGGCCGCTTGGTGATCGACCCGCCCGGCGGGCTGTTCGAGGACTGAGGCCGTGAAAGGACGCCGGATCGTGATCCACGGCGGGTTCCACAAGACCGGCACGACCAGCGCACAGAAGTTCGTCCTGGATAACGGGGCACTGATCTGGCCGCATGCGGCCACGGTTCTGCCCGGCCGCAGCCGGGCCAGGGTCGCGCGTCATGCCGTGCGCTATTCAATCACCGGTGACCGGGCCGCCATGGCCCGGTTTCGCCGCACCCTGGCCAAGCTTCTGGGCGGGCTGAACCTGGGCAAGCGGGCGCTGCTGATCTCTGACGAAAACCTGTGCGGGCGCATGCCGGGGCGCGACGCGCAGGACGGATACGACAGTGCCCCGGACCTGATGGCCGCCATGGTGCAGGTGATCCGGCGCGACATCGACCCGGACTCGGACCTGCACTTCGTCTTCACCACCCGCAATCCCGAAAGCTGGCTGCGCAGCACCTGGCGGCACAATCTCGCGCAGGCGCGGTTGACGCTGGACTACGACGCCTACGCCGTGATCCATAGGCAGGCCGCGGACCTGGACGGTACGGTCGCGGCTGTCCGCGCGGCCGTGGCCCCCTACCCGGTGCATGCCGTTCCCGTCGAGACGCTGGCCGAGACGCTGGAAGGCCCCGCCACGCCGCTGCTGCACCACCTGGGCCTGCCCGGCGACGCGTGGCGCAAGCTGGTGCCCGCGGCCCGCGCGAACCCCGGGCCGGAGCCTGCACTGGCGCATCACTTTCTGGACTTGAACCGGTCCGACCTGTCAGACGACGACCTGAAGGCGCAGAAAGCGGCGCTGCGCGACTCGCCTTCGGCCACGACCTGACCTAAGGACTGCGCCATGACAGACCGTTCCCCGACCCGCCCGGCCAAGTCCCATGGCCGCAAGACGCTGCGGCCCAGCCTGCAGCCGCAAGACCTCATGCGCAACAACCCCGCGCTGGCCCGCGCCTGGACCGCGCAGGTCATCACGCTGCTACCCGACGAATTCCCCGGCCTTCTGGGCACCAGCCTGACGGGCAAGGCCCTAAAGGATGGCATCTGGCAGCTCGAGACAACCGACCTGCGCCGCTTCGGGGTCGGCAAACACCGCAACGTCGATGATACACCCGCTGGGGGCGGGGCCGGCATGGTGCTGCGGGCCGATGTACTGGGCAATGCCATCGCGGCCACGCAGCGCGGCGCACGCGGCCGGATGCCGCTGATTCATCTCAGTCCGCGCGGGGTCCCCTTCACGCAGACGATAGCCCAGGACCTGGCCCGGCAGGACGGTGTGACCCTGCTCTGCGGCCGCTTCGAGGGCGTGGACGAGCGCGTGCTGGAGCATTTCGACATTCTCGAGGTATCGATGGGCGACTATGTGCTGACCGGGGGTGAATTGCCGGCCATGACGCTGATCGACGCCTGCGTGCGGCTGTTGCCGGGTGTGCTGGGCAATGCCGAAAGCACCGTGGAGGAAAGCCATTCCGCCGGCTTGCTGGAGCATCCGCAGTATACCCGGCCCGCCGAATGGCAGGGGCGGACGATCCCCGAGGTGCTGACCTGTGGCGATCACGGCAAGGTCGCGGCCTGGCGCCAGGACCAGAGCGCACGCCTGACCCGCGCGCGCCGACCCGACCTCTGGGCGCGCTACCGCGACGAGACGCCCGAAAAGGGTTGATCGGCCCGCGCGCCGGGACTATACGGCAGCGGTCCGGGACTTGCACGAGTCGTCCGGGCCTGTTTCGTATCGGCATTCGCCCGCTTTCTTCGGCACCGGCCGCCGAACGTCACAGACAAGACCGAGAGAAAGAACACCGCGGCAACTCTGGTGGGCGCCATCGGGCGGACCCGGAAGAAGACACAGAGCTCTGACGCGCCCGAACCTTCGTGGACCAACCACGAGCCATATAGGAGAAGATCAGATGGACCTGATCGCACAACTCGAGGCGGAACAGATCGCCGAACTGGGCAAGGACATTCCGGACTTCAAGGCCGGCGACACCATCCGTGTCGGCTACAAGGTGACCGAGGGCACCCGCAGCCGCGTTCAGAACTTCGAAGGTGTCTGCATTTCCCGCAAGAACGGCAGCGGCATCGCCGGCACCTTCACGGTGCGTAAGATTTCCTTCGGTGAAGGCGTGGAACGGATCTTCCCGCTCTATTCAACCAACATCGAGGCGATCACCGTAATCCGGCGCGGCAAGGTGCGGCGCTCCAAGCTGTATTACCTGCGCTCGCGGCGCGGCAAATCGGCCCGTATCGCGGAAAAAACCAACTACCGCCCGCTGTCGCGCGGCGCTGACGCGTGAAGGAATCCCGATCATGAAAAAAGACATTCATCCCGATTACCACACGATCAACGTCAAGCTGACCAACGGCGACGTGATCGAGATGCGCTCGACCTGGGGCAGCGAGGGCGAGACCCTGTCGTTGGACATCGACCCCAGCGTGCACCCGGCCTGGACCGGCGGATCGTCGCGCCTGATGGATCAGGGTGGTCGCGTGTCCAAGTTCAAGAAGAAGTACGAGGGCCTGGGGTTCTAAATGGTCCCGCCCGTGCGAAGCGAGGATGCCGCCGATTTTCGGCGGCATTTTTCGTATCCGGGGGGTGTTAAGAATTTGTTGAGGTCTGTCTTGGACTGTTTCCGCACGGAGAGGCGCGACGCATGATGCACCGACTCTACAGGTTCCTGGGCGTGAACGGCCCCGGGGATTTCATCCTTAAGTTCCTCATGTTCTGCGCCATGATCGTGGCCCTGAACTACGGCTTCCATCTGCTTTGGCCCGGCATCGGGCGGTTCGATCACTGGTTCATCATTGCAAACGGTGTCTGCGTCGGCGGGCCCTTTGTCGGGCTGTTCTTCCTGCTGGTGCGCAAGCAGATGCGCCTGCAAAGGGAACTCTCGACGCGGTCGCGAACGGATGATCTGATCAGGTTGTCCAACCGCCGATTCTTTCTGAAACAGGTCGGCGCGCTGCTCGAGGACGGCATTCCGGGCATCCTGTTGATCATGGATGCCGACCATTTCAAGGCGGTGAACGATACCTACGGCCATCAGGTGGGCGATGCTTGCCTCGTGTCTATCGGCTATCGCCTCACGCGTGCGCTGCGCACGGACGACGTGATCGGCCGCATCGGGGGCGAGGAATTCGGCGTCTCTCTGGCCAATACCGCACCCACGAACACCGGCACGGTCTGCCGCGACTTGCTGATGCCGATTCCCTTCGACGGCGGCGCGGCGCATCCGCACCTGACCATCACCCTGTCCATGGGCGCGGTCGAGGCGCGGCCGGGCATGTCGCTGGATGCCCTGATGCGCGCCGCCGATGAAGCGCTCTACCGGGCCAAGACAAACGGGCGCGCAAGGCTAGAGTTCGCGTCGCGCCTTGCAAACGCGGACGATCATGTGATCCCCATGCCAGCCCCCGATCCCCACGGGCCGACGGAGCTGCGGCGCCAGATGGCCTGACGCGACGGCCCCTTGGGGGGCCGCCGCGGACGGGCGGATACTGCTCAGGCCGCGCGTGCGCCGCGACGGCGGCGCCGCCCCGATCCGCCGGGCTGCTTGGCCGCGCCGCCTGGGGCCTTGCCCGATCCACCGGACCCACCTCGCCGGCCTGCGCCGCCGCGCTTGGGCTGCGGCTCTTCCACCTGCCAGGGGCGCCCCGATGCGATGGGGATATCGGCCTTCATCGCTTTCTGGATGGCGCGCAGCTCGCCCATCTCGTCGGGCGCACAGAAGGCGATGGCCATCCCGTCGGCCCCCGCCCGCGCCGTGCGGCCGATACGGTGAACGTAGTTCTCTGGCACGTTGGGCAGGTCGAAGTTGTAGATGTGCTTGACCTCGGGAATATCGAGCCCCCGCGCCGCAACATCGGTGGCCACAAGCACCTTGACCTCGCCGGCCTTGAAGGCCTTGAGCGCGCGGTCACGCTGGCCTTGGCTCTTGTTGCCGTGGATCGAGGCCGCGGCGAAACCCGCTTTCTCAAGTTTGCGGTAAAGTTTCTCGGACCCGTGCTTGGTGCGGCCGAAGACGATGGCGCGCTCCTCGCGGTGGCCGTCCAGAAGCTCGACCAGAAGATCGGGCTTCTCGGCCTTGGCGATGAAATGCACGGTCTGGGCGATCTTGTCAGCGGCCTTGCCCGGCGCGCTGACCTGCACCCGGATCGGGTTGGACAGGTAGGTATCGGCCAATTCGGACATCTGCTTTGGCATGGTGGCCGAGAACAGCATGGTCTGACGATCGTCGGGCAGCAGCGGCGCGATCTTTCGCAGCGCGTGGATGAAGCCCATGTCGAGCATCTGGTCGGCCTCGTCCAGCACCAGGTATTCCGTCTCGTCCAGGCGCACCGCGCCGCGGTCCAGCAGGTCGATCAGGCGGCCCGGCGTGGCGACGAGCAGGGCACAGCCCTTTTCCATCCGCCGCATCTGCCCGGTGATCCCGGCCCCGCCCACGACCAGGACGGTCTTGAGGTGGGTGCCCTCGGTGTAGGCGGTCAGGTTGTCGGCGATCTGTTTGGCGAGTTCGCGCGTCGGTGCGAGGATAAGGCCCTTGGCCGTCTTCGGCGCGGCCTTGCCCTGCGACTTCAGCAGCGCGTCGATCATCGGCAGGCCGAAGGCCGCGGTCTTGCCGGTGCCGGTCTGGGCCAGGCCCATGACATCGCGGCCGTTCATGGCGTGCGGGATGGCTTGGGCCTGGATCGGCGTCGGTTCGGAAATGCCCTGTTCGGCCAGGGCCTTGGTGAGGCGGGGCGCAAGGCCCAGCATATCGAAATCCATGTAGTGTCCTTCTGCGCGGCCCGTCATGGACCGCACGGCAGACCGACCGCATTGACGCGGGCCGGCCATAGGGTTGCACCGACGCCCTCGCGTACAGGCGTCATTGCCCGCACGCCGGTCCGGCGCGGCACCCCTGCGTGATGGTGGGAACCTGTCTCAAACGATGCCGTGGTCGCGCCTTGCCTCGGTCGATGAGGCCCCCGGGCGATTATCATCACCGGCGGGGTGGCGCCCTGCTCACGCGGCAGCAGCATCCGTTACAGTGGGACATGCGACTTTCGGCGGCACAAGTCAAGCGTCGCGCGTGGCGCCTGCTTTTCCTTGCACCCGCGCCCCCCTATCGTTACGCGAACGCTCCGGGTGGGGACCCGGGCCAGAGGAAGGGACAATGCCTTGGCACACATCATCGTCGTCGGGAACGAAAAGGGCGGGGCGGGCAAGTCGACCGTCTCCATGCACGTGGCTACGGCACTGGCGCGCCAGGGACGGCCGGTCGGCGTGCTGGACCTTGACCTGCGCCAGAAGACCCTGGCCCGCTACATCGAGAACCGCCACGCCTTCATGGCGGCCGAGGGTCTCGACCTGCCCATGCCCAGCTGGAACGACCTGCCCGAGATCGACCCCGACACCCTGGATGAGGGCGAGAACATCTTCGACCATCGCCTGTCCAAGGCCGTAGCCGGGCTGGAGGCCGACAACGACTTCATCCTGATTGACTGCCCGGGCAGCCACACCCGCCTTAGCCAGGTGGCGCATTCGCTGGCCGATACGCTGATCACACCGCTCAACGACAGCTTCATCGATTTCGACCTGCTCGCGCAGATCGACGCGGACGGCGAGACGATCAAGGGGCCCTCGGTCTATTCCGCGATGGTCTGGAACGCGCGGCAACTGCGCGCACAGGCCGGGTTCGACGCGATCGACTGGGTCGTCGTGCGCAACCGCCTTGGTGCACAGAACATGGTAAACAAGCAGAAGATGGAAAAGGCCGTCGGCAAGCTGAGCAAGCGGATCGGCTTCCGCCCCGCGCCCGGCTTCGGCGAACGTGTCATCTTCCGCGAGCTTTTCCCGCGCGGGCTGACCCTGCTGGACCTGCGCGATATCGGGGTCAAGAGCCTGAGCATCTCGAACCTGGCCGCGCGCCAGGAATTGCGCGACCTAATGAAGGCGCTTCAGCTTCCGGGCGTTTCGGTGGACTTCTGACCCTACCCGGAAGCATGGCCAGCAAGGGTCGGTATTGTCGCTTTCGGCGCGTGGCGTGTCGCGCAGGAAAATGCAGCGCGAGGGAATCAGGGAACCTAGCCGCGAGCGGGGTTGAAATCCCTCGGCGACTTGGCTAACGAATTCGCCATGGCTAAGGACCATGACATGCCGCCGTATCCGGTTTTCTGACAACAGGGCTCATATGACCCTTCATTGTATCGAGAATACGGAACTTCCCGATGCAGGACCAAATGGTTTGCACCCTTTCGCGATGCGAAAGGTTGGGAGAGGCGCGAAAAACCGAAAGGACTGACTGATGAAGAAACTACCGCTTATTCTGGCCGCCGGCGCATTCGCCGCCCCGATGGCCGCCCAAGCGCAATCGGGCGAGTGTGGTGAAGTGTCGATCACCGAGATGAACTGGGCCTCGGCGCAGGTCGTGACCAGCGTCGCTTCGTTCGTGATGGAGCAGGGCTATGGCTGTGACGTCAGCGTCGTTCCCTCGGACACCATCCCGGCGGTCACCTCGGTCGCCGAGAACGGTGAGCCCGACATCGTGACCGAGCTTTGGCTGAACTCGACCGGCGACACCTACACCGAGCTGAAAGATGACGGCAAGGTCGTTGAAGCCGGGCCCGTGCTTGATCCCGGCGGTGTCGAGGGCTGGTGGATCCCCACATATCTGGCCGAAGAGCACCCCGAACTGACCACCATCGAGGGCATCCTCGAGAGTCCGGAACTGGCCGGCGGGCGCTTCTACAACTGCCCCGAAGGCTGGGGCTGCCGCGTGGTCAGCGACAACCTGTCCGAAGCGCTGGACCTTGAAGGCAACGACATCGAGATCTTCGACGCGGGCTCGGGCCAGGTGCTGGCTACCTCGATGGCCGACGCCGTCCTCAACGAGGATCCGTGGTTCGGCTACTACTGGGGTCCGACGGTTCCGCTTGGCAAGTACGACATGACCAAGGTGGACCTGGGCGAAGTCGACGACGAGATCCACGCTCGCAACCAGAACGCGGATGCGGACAATCCCGGCGTGTCGGACTTCCCGGCCGCGCCGATCGTGACGGCGACCACCAGCACCTTCCAGGAAAACAACCAGGACGTGTTCGAATTCCTGCAGAACATGACCTTCAAGACCTCGGACATGAGCAGTGTGCTGGCCTGGAAGGACGAGAACAACGCCTCGGCTGACGAGGCGGCGGTTTACTACCTGACCAACTTCCAGGACGAGTGGACTGGCTGGCTGAGCGACGAAGCGCGCAGCAAGCTGGACGCGCTTCTGGACCAGTAACGCGCTTGAATGACTTGACGGGGCCGGCTTAACATCGGCCCCGTCTTTTTATGCGCTGGGGGTCGGATGCTGCCGGGGCACAAATGGGGATCAAGATATGGCAACTTATGATTTCGTTTTCCGGGCCCTGGGGCTCGAGGAGTGGTGCGGGGCCGGCGGTGACGGCGCCGCGCCAATGTCGATGGAGGCGCTTGTCGCGCAGAGCTCGGGCGAAGAGCCCTCGACCTCGATCTGGGAGCTTCCCTTCCCGTCGATGGACGCGCTCAATGAATCCTGCGCGGCCTTTCCGCAGGCGCGCAACGTGACACTGGGGCTCGAGAACGGATTTCTCGCCGTGAAGGACTCGGTCAGCGTGGTGCTTGACCCGCTCACCCAGCCGCTGTCGTGGCTGCTGGAGGGGGCGCTCTACGGCATCCTCAACACGCCCTGGTGGATTGTCATTCCGCTGCTTCTTGCCATCGTCTGGTTCGTGTCCAAGTCTTGGCGCCTGCTGACCTTCGTGGCCCTCAGCCTCGGCGGTCTGGCCTTTGTCGATTACTACAGCTACGCCATGCAGACGCTGGCGATCATCATGATCTGCGCCTTCCTCTGCGTCCTGATCGGGGTACCCATCGGCATCGCCATGTCCCGATCCGACCGCCTGCGGGCGGGGACGATCCCGATACTGGACATGCTCCAGACGCTGCCACCCTTCGTCTACCTGATCCCGCTGATCTTCCTGTTTTCGGTGACCGAGCCGAAACTCTACGGAATCGCGATCATCCTCTACGCCATCGTGCCGGTGATCCGCCTGACCGACCTCGGCATCCGCATGGTCGATGAATCGGTGATCGAGGCCGCCGAGGCCTTCGGCATGACGGACCGGCAAAAGCTCTACGGTGTGCAGATTCCGCTGGCCCTGCCCAACATCATGGCGGGTGTGAACCAGACCATCATGATGAGCCTGGCCATGGTCGTCATCGCCTCGCTGGTCTCGGCACCGGGGCTCGGCGTGCTTGTGCTGCGAGGCATCAACAACCTCGAACTGGGCGTCGGCCTTGTCTCGGGTCTGGGCATCGTGCTTCTGGCGGTCATGCTGGACCGCACGACGAAAGCCGCCCTGGACCGCATCAACTCTGCGCAGAAAGGCTGACCCATGAGTGCATCCGAGAAGAAAACAAAGATCGCGATCCGCGACCTCTACAAGATCTTCGGGGCCGACCCTGCCAGCGTGCTGGACCGGGTCAGGGCCGGCATGGGCAAGGAAGAACTGCTGGAAGAACACCGGCATGTCCTTGGCCTCAACAATATCAACGTCGACGTCAAGGAAGGCGACATCACGGTGATGATGGGGCTGTCGGGGTCGGGCAAGTCGACCCTGATCCGCCACCTGAACCGCCTGATCGAACCAACCGCGGGCGAGGTTGAACTGGACGGCGTCGACGTCGTCGGCGTGGACGAGAAAGAGCTGCGCCGCCTGCGCCGCGAAGAGATGTCCATGGTGTTCCAGCACTTCGCACTTCTGCCGCACCGGACCGTGCTCGAGAACGCCGGCATGGCGTTGGACGTGCGCGGCGTGCCCCGGTCCGAGTACGAGAGCGAGGCCAACAAGTGGCTGGAGCGCGTCGGCCTCCAGGGGGTGGGCGACCAGTACCCACACCAGCTGTCGGGCGGCATGCAGCAGCGTGTGGGCATCGCCCGGGCGCTGACCTCGAACTCGCCGGTGATGCTCATGGACGAGGCCTTCTCGGCCCTCGACCCATTGATCCGGACCGACATGCAGGATCTGCTGCTGGAACTTCAGGCTGAACTGAAAAAGACGGTGGTCTTCATCAGCCACGACCTGGACGAGGCCCTCAAGCTGGCCGACCACCTGGTGATCCTCAAGGACGGCTACGTTGTCCAGCAGGGCGAGCCTCAGGATATCCTGATGAAGCCCAACGATCCCTACATCGTGGACTTCATTTCCGACATCAACCGCGCCCGCGTTTTGCGTGTGCGTTCGGTGATGGAGAAGACGGACCACAGGCCCGACACCGTCGCGGGCGAGGTCGACTGGGACGACACCCTGGAATCGGTGATCGCCCGATCTGAAGGTCAGACCGACCTGACCTACTGCGTCACCCGCGGCGGCGTGCAAGTCGGCGTGCTCAAGATGACAGACCTCGTCAAGGCCCTCGTGCCCACCGCCGCCGCCGAGGATGGCATGCGTTCCAGCGCGACCTGACCGCGCCCGAAAACACGACTCTGGAAAACGGCCCGGCGCCCACAAGGTGCCGGGCCGTTCTGCGTTCTGCGGCCGGTCTTCCGGCCCCGCACCGCCGCAGGATTCGCCGGTGTCGTATTCGCAACGACGCGGGGGCGCGCCCGATGTCGCAGACGCCGTTTTCCGCAGCCGCAAAGACCACTGAAACCAAGTCTTTTCCCAGCCAAATCAGCACCTTGTACAAAATGTCGCAAAATCCTGTTGAATAGTCGCTTTTTGTCCATGATGCTGTCGCAGCATGTTGGGCCGTACCCTGACGCACTGCGCCAGAGCCAGACCGACGACCAGAGCTGGCGGTGCCCCGCGCAGAGGCTGGACCCGACAACAGTGCCTTGCCCGGCGCGACAACGCGCCCGGAGCCAACATCGAAATGGGCGAAGAAATCAGTGCAGTCCTCAGGGACTCGCGCAAGGACCTTGCGCGCCCGGCGAGCATCCGCATCGCCGGTGGCGGGACAGTCTGGAACGGAGACAAAAATGAGCGACACGATGGCCGAGAACGCCGAGCTGACCATGACCGACCAGGTCTACAGCGACGATCCGCTGGCCGATCGCGAGACCGATCATTACCGCAAGGAATACGTCAGCACCTTCGTCGACAAATGGGACGAGTTGATCGACTGGGAAGGCCGCGCCGAGAGCGAGGGCCAGTTCTTCATCGACATCCTGCGGGCCCGCGGCAAGGAACGGGTGCTTGACGTTGCCTGCGGCACCGGCTTCCACTCGGTCCGGCTGACCGAGGCGGGCTTCGACGTGACAGCCTCGGACGGGGCCGCCTCGATGGTGGCCAAGGCCTTCGAGAACGGCCAGGCCCGCGGGTTGATCCTCAAGACCGCACAGGCCGACTGGCGCTGGCTCAACCGCGACATCAACGGCAAGTACGACGCGATCGTCTGCCTGGGCAATTCCTTCACCCACCTGCACAAGGAATCCGAACGCCGCCGCGCCCTGGCCGAGTTCTATGCCGCGCTCAAGCATGACGGGCTGCTGATCCTGGACCAGCGCAACTATGACGCCATGCTCGACCAGGGCTATTCGACCAAGCACAAGTTTTACTACTGCGGCGACAAGGTCACCGCCGAGCCGGACCACGTCGACGAAGGGCTGTGCCGGATGCGCTATTCGTTTCCCGACGGCGCGTCCTACACGCTGAACATGTGCCCGATCCGCAAGACCTACATGCGGCGTCTGCTCTCCGAGGCAGGCTTCGAGCGGGTGCGCACCTACGGCGACTTCCAGGAAACCTATGCCGAGGACGACCCGGATTTCTTCATCCACGTGGCCGAGAAATCGGCGCTGCACCTTGTGCGCTGGGGCACCTCCGAGGATGGCAAGGAAGACATCCGCGACATCACCGAGGACTACTATGACAGCGACGACGCCGACACATTCTATTCCACGATCTGGGGCGGCGAGGACCTGCACATCGGCCGCTACGCCGAAACGCCGGACATCCGCACCGCCTCGGATCGGACCATCGAGTCGATGATCGACCGGTTGCCAGCCCTCGACGCCTCGGCACGGGTGCTGGACATGGGCGCGGGCTATGGCGGCGCGATGCGGACCCTGGTGCGCAAGACCGATTGCGACGCAGTCTGCCTGAACATCTCGGAGACGCAGAACGAGTACAACCTGGGCAAGATCCGCGCCGCCAAGCTGACCGGCAAGATCTCGGTCAACCACGGCGTCTTCGAGGATGTGCCCGAGGCCGATGCCAGCTGCGACGTGGTCTGGAGCCAGGACAGCTTCCTGCATTCCGACCAGCGGGACAAGGTTCTTGCCGAGGCCTGGCGCGTGCTCAAGCCGGGCGGGCACCTGATCTTCACCGACCCGATGCAGGCCGACGACGCCGACCCGAGCATTCTGCAACCGGTCTATGACCGCCTGCAACTCAACAGCCTGGGATCACCCCGTTTCTACCGCGAGGCGGCCGAGGCGCTGGGCTTCGAGACCGTTGAACAGGAAGAGGCAACCAGTGATCTGCGCACGCACTATGCCAGGGTGCGCGAGGAACTGCTGGCCAACTACGCGAAACTGCGCGAGGCCGGGGCCTCGGCCGAGTATCTCGACAAGATGGCTGTCGGCCTGGAGAACTGGGTCAAGGCCGCGGACGCGGGCCACCTCGCCTGGGGCATCCAGCACTTCCGCAAGCCGGAGTGACAAGCCTTTGCCGGGTCGCGACCGCGCCCCGGCCCTGCCCCACTTGTTCCGCCCTTCCAGACCATGGAGAACCACGCATGACCGGGCTTTACCCCGATCCCCCCGCCTCTGTGTCCTTCGAACTGTTCCCGCCCAAGACCGATGCGGGCGAAGCGGCCCTTGCGCAGACCGTCGATCAACTCGCCGGTGCCAATCCCGACTATTTCTCGGTCACCTATGGCGCGGGTGGCAGCACCCGCGACCGCACCGCCCGCGTTGTGGACATGATCGGCGCGCGCACCGGGCGTCCGGTGGCCCATCACCTGACCTGCGTGGGCGCCAGCCGGGACGAAATCGACGACCTGGCCCGGGGCCTGCACGGCAAGGGCATAACCCGCATCGTGGCACTGCGCGGCGACCTGCCCGAGGGGCAGAGCCTTGCCGCGGACGGCTATGGCGACGCGGCCGAACTGGTGGCCGGGCTGCGGCGGGTGGCCGATTTCGACATCTCGGTCGCCGCATATCCCGAGGTTCACCCCGAAGCCGCGAGTGCCCAGGCCGATCTGGACCATCTCAAACGCAAGCTGGATGCGGGCGCGGCCCGGGCGATCACGCAATACGCCTTTGATACGGATGTCGTCCTGCGCTTCGTGGACCGGGCCCGCGCCGCCGGCATCACGGCGCCGATTGTACCGGGGGTCATGCCGGTGACGAATTTCGCCGGGATCAAGCGGTTCTCGGCCATGTGCGGCGCCTCTGTGCCCGACTGGCTGGCGCGGATGTTCGACGGGCTGGACGACGCGCCCGAGACCCGCGCCATGGTCGCCACCACTGTCGCCACGGAACAATGCCGCCTTTTGCTGGACGCGGGCCTGTCCGAGTTCCATTTCTATACGCTCAATCGGCCCGAAGTCAGCCTCGCGGTGTGCCGCGCGCTTGGGCTGACACCAGATATCACGGCCGAGAGCGCCGCCTGAGGAGAGACGAGATGACCGAGACCGACATCACGGCCCATGCCGCAGACCGCATCCTGGTGCTGGACGGGGCCATGGGCACCATGATCCAGCAGCACAAACCGGGCGAGGACGTTTACCGCGGCACCCGCTTTGCCGACTGGAAAAGCGATGTGGGCGGCAACAGCGAATTGCTCAGCCTGACGCAGCCCGAGATGATCCGCGACATTCACACCGCCTTTCTGGAGGCGGGCGCGGATATCCTGTGCACCAATACCTTTGGCGCCAATGCGATCAGCCAGGCCGATTACGGCATGCAGAGCCTTGTCGCCGAGATGAACGCGGAAAGCGTGCGCCTGGCACGCGAAGCCGCAGATGCCGTTTCGACACTCGACCGGCCCCGCTGGGTCGCCGGCGGGATCGGGCCTACCAACCAGACCGCCAGCCTCAGCCCCGATGTGAACGACCCGGGCTATCGTGCCGTCACCTTCGACGACCTGGCCCGCGCCTATGGCGAGGCCGCCCGCGCCCTGATCGAGGCCGGGGTCGACCTGCTGCTGGTCGAGACGATCTTCGACACGCTCAACGCCAAGGCCGCGCTTTTCGCCATCGACAGCCTGGCCGACGAAGGCCTGACCGTGCCTCCGCTGATGATCTCGGGCACCATCACCGACCGTTCGGGCCGAACGCTCACGGGCCAGACGCCCGAGGCCTTCTGGGTCTCGATGAGCCATGCACAGCCCTTCTCGGTGGGCCTCAACTGTGCGCTGGGGGCCGACGAGATGCGCCAGCACGTGCGCACCCTGTCCGAAGTGGCCGACACCCGCATAAGCGCCTATCCCAACGCCGGCCTGCCCAACGAGATGGGCGGTTACGACGAAACCCCCGACGAGACCGCCGGGCATCTGGGCGACTGGGCCGAGGCAGGACTGGTCAATATCGTCGGCGGCTGCTGCGGCACCACGCCCGACCATATCCGCGCCATCGCGGACGCGGTGGCCGGCAAGCCGCCGCGCGCGATCCCGCCGACAGTGCGACGTATGCGCCTGTCGGGACTGGAGATGTTCGAGGCCCCGGGGACCAACACGGAGGATGCGGCATGACCAGCGTTTCCAATTTCATCAATATCGGCGAGCGCACGAACGTCACCGGATCAGCCAAGTTCAAGAAGCTGATCATGGAGGGCGACTATCCCACCGCGCTCGACGTGGCACGTGACCAGGTCGAGAACGGCGCCCAGATCATCGACGTGAACATGGACGAGGGGCTGCTCGACTCCGAACAGGCCATGGTGACCTTCCTCAACCTGATTGCCTCGGAGCCCGACATTTCCCGCGTGCCGGTGATGCTCGACAGTTCCAAGTTCGAGGTGATCGAGGCCGGGCTGAAACGTGTTCAAGGCCGCGCCGTGGTCAATTCGATCTCGCTCAAGGAGGGCGAGGCGGCGTTCCTTGAACAGGCGCGCACGGTGCGCCGCTACGGTGCCGCTGTCGTCGTGATGGCCTTCGACGAGAACGGCCAGGCCGAGACCGCGCAGCACAAGTACGAAATCTGCCGCCGCTCCTATGATCTGTTGGTGGACAAGGCGGGGTTCCAGCCCTGGGACATCATCTTTGACCCGAACATATTTGCCGTGGCGACGGGCATCGAGGAACACAACGACTATGCCAACGCCTTTTTCGACGCGATCAAGCTGATCAAGGCGGACATGCCCGACACCCATATCTCGGGCGGGCTGTCCAATGTCTCGTTCAGTTTCCGCGGCAACAATGCCGTGCGCGAGGCGATGCACTCGGCCTTCCTTTATCACGCGATCCCGCTGGGCATGGACATGGCCATCGTCAACGCGGGCCAGATCACCGTCTACGACGACATCCCTGACGAATTGCGCGACGCGGTCGAGGACGTGCTGTTCAACCGACGCGATGACGCGACCGAGCGGTTGCTGGACATCGCGGACAAATACAAGGGCAGCGGCGAGGCGTCGAAGAAGGAAGACCCCAAGTGGCGCGAACTGGCTGTTGAAAAGCGTCTGGAACACGCGCTTGTCCACGGCATCACAGACTTCGTGGTGGACGACACCGAGGAATGCCGCCAACGCGCGGACAAGCCGCTCGACGTGATCGAGGGGCCGCTGATGGACGGCATGAACGTTGTGGGCGACCTGTTCGGCGCGGGCAAGATGTTCCTGCCGCAGGTCGTGAAATCGGCCCGCGTGATGAAGACCGCCGTGGCCCATCTGCTGCCCTACATGGAAGAGGAAAAACGCCTGGCGGGCGATACCTCGGCCAAGGGCAAGGTGCTGATGGCCACGGTAAAGGGCGATGTGCACGATATCGGCAAGAACATCGTCGGCGTCGTGTTGCAGTGCAATAACTACGACGTTGTGGACATGGGCGTGATGGTGCCGACCGAGGACATTCTCGCCAAGGCGAAAGAGGAAAAGGTCGATATCATCGGGCTGTCCGGGCTTATCACCCCCTCGCTCGATCGCATGGTCGATGTCGCGGGCGAGATGAAGCGCACGGGGCTGGACCTGCCCCTGCTGATCGGCGGCGCGACCACCTCGAAGAAGCACACCGCACTCAAGATCGCGCCGGAATACGACAACGGCGTGATCCATGTCGACGATGCCTCCAAGGCCGTGGGCGTGGTCTCCAAGCTGCTGTCCAAGACGGCCGCACCGGCCTACCTGGCCGAGATCGCCGAGGGGCAGGAAAAGATGCGGGCGGGCGACGACCGCACCGGCGACCGGCCCACGGCGCCGCTGGTGCAGGCCCGGTCCAGCGCCTTCGACGGCGGCTGGGACAGCTACACGCCGCCTGTGCCACAAACCCCCGGCCTGAGCGTGATAGATGACACCAACGTGGCCGACCTGCGCGCCTATATCGACTGGACGCCGTTCTTTGCCACCTGGGAGATGAAGGGTCAGTATCCCGCCATCCTCGACGATCCCCACAAGGGCGCGACGGCGCGCGAGTTGTTCGAGAACGCGCAGGCAATGCTGGACCGGATCGAGACCGAGGGCTGGTTCACCCCGCGCGGGGTCGTCGGGCTCTGGCCCGCCAACAGCCAGGGCGACGATATCCTGGTTTGGAAGAACGAGAACCGCGACACCCTTCGCGCGCGGATGCCGCAGTTGCGCCAGCAGCGCAACAAGACCGGCGACACCGCGCAGATGTGTCTGGCAGATTTCATCGCCCCCGAGGGCACGCCCGATTGGGTGGGCGGCTTCACAGTTACGACGGGGCCGGAGGTGCACGACATCGCCGACCGGCTCAAGGCCGAGGGCAACGACTATGACTCGATCATGGTGCAGGCCCTGGGCGACCGGCTGGCCGAGGCCTTTGCAGAAGCGCTGCACGCCCGCGTGCGCCGCAGCCTCTGGGGCTATGCCCCAAACGAGGGGCTGGACAACGAGGCGCTCATCAGTGAGCAGTACCGCGGCATTCGCCCTGCCCCGGGCTATCCCGCCTGCCCCGATCACACCGAGAAGCACACGCTTTTCGACCTGCTCGAGGCGCCCGCGCACACCGGTGTTAACCTAACCGAGTCCTGTGCGATGTGGCCCGCAGCGGCGGTTTCGGGCCTCTACTTCTCGCATCCTGAGGCGCGCTATTTCGGAATCGGCCGGATCGGACCGGATCAGGTCTCGGACTACGCCGCGCGCAAGGGCATGGACATCGCCGAGGTCGAAACCTGGCTGGCCCCCAGCCTGGCCTATCGGCCCGACAAGTCATCGGCAGATCGCAAGATCGCCTGACCCCAGCAAGATCACTTGCCAATACCGACCCAACCCCACAGCAGTGGAGAAAGGAACGAGATGAGCGACAAGACTTGGCTGTTCACCAGTGAATCGGTGTCCGAGGGACACCCTGACAAGGTCTGCGACCGGATTTCGGACGCGGTTCTGGATGCCTATCTGGCCGCCGACCCGCAGTCGCGGGTGGCCTGCGAGACACTGGCGACCACCGATCACCTGACCATCGCGGGCGAGGTCCGCGGCCCGGCCGAGGTGCTCGAGCGGGTCGAGGAGATCGCCCGCGAGGCGATCCGCGACATCGGCTACGACCAGCCGGGGTTCTCCTGGCGCAATGCCGAGATCGTCTGCCGGCTGCACGCCCAGTCCGCCGACATCGCACAGGGCGTCGACGAGGGCGACAAGGGCGAGGAAGGCGCTGGCGACCAGGGCATCATGTTCGGCTATGCCTGCAATGAAACGGCCGAGCTCATGCCCGCGCCGATCCAGTTCGCGCACCGCATCCTGCGCCACATGGCCGAGGACCGCAAATCCGGCAAACAGCCGAATTTCGGCCCCGACGCCAAGAGCCAGGTGACGCTGAAATACGCCGGGGGCAAGCCCGTGGGCCTCGATACCGTCGTCGTCTCGACCCAGCACCTGGACGGCGTCAGCCAGGACGAGGTGCGCGAGATGGTCAAGCCCTACATCACCGATGTCTTCAAGGACGAGGGCTGGGATCTGCCCGCCGACGACAAGCTGATCGTCAACCCCACGGGCAAGTTCGTCATCGGCGGGCCCGACGGCGACGCGGGCCTGACCGGCCGCAAGATCATCGTCGATACCTACGGCGGGGCGGCCCCTCACGGCGGCGGTGCCTTCTCGGGCAAGGACCCGACCAAGGTGGATCGCTCTGCGGCCTATGTCGCGCGCTATCTGGCCAAGAACGTCGTGGCCGCGGGCCTCGCCGAGAAGTGCCAGATCCAGCTGGCCTATGCCATCGGCGTGCCGGAGCCCGTCGCACTCTATGTCGACACATTGGGCACCGGCCGTGTCTCGGAAGAGGACCTGTCGCGCCGCCTGCGCGAGATGGTCCGCCTGACCCCGCGCGGCATCCGCGACCACCTGGACCTGCTGCGCCCCATCTATACCCGCAGCGCGGCCTACGGCCACTTCGGCCGTCATGCCGAGGACGACGGCGGCTTCTCCTGGGAGAAGACCGACCTGGCCGAGGAACTGGCCCGCAGTTTCGGCGCCACCGTGGCCGCCCAGTAACCCCAAGACAGTCAAGGAACAGGAACCATGAACAAACCAGAGAACGTGACAGCCGCGGACTACGCCGTCCGCGACATATCCGATGCGGCCTTCGGGCGGCGCGAGATTTCGATTGCGGAGACCGAGATGCCGGGGCTGATGGCCAGCCGTGAGGAGTTCGGGGCCTCCAAGCCGCTCAAGGGCGCGCGGA
>JAVLCA010000028.1:0-31808 GCA_031581025.1 Salibaculum sp.
GGCGTCAAACCCGAAGGCCCCTTCAAACCCGAACACTACAGGTATTGAGGAGGCGGTCCGCGCCACCCCGGCCTATTGCATTTGATACGAATGCAAGGGGTTTTGCCTTTGCCCTGACTGCCCGAAACGCGCTATGTCCGTTCACACGGCCAGGATGGCCCGGACCAGTTTCGAATACGCGTGTGGTGGCTATGGGAGCACGCGGGTGACGGAAAGGGTCCGGGCAACTCTCCGGGCCCTTTTTGCTTTTCTGGTAGCCAGCACGCAAAACGGCTCCCGAAGATCGGCCTTGCCCGTGACGGGCGCGGGAGGTTCGGATCAATCCGGGTTCGTCTCGGCCATCGCGCAGATGATCCGCCATTGCTCTGCGGTGACCGGCTGTACCGACAGGCGCGCGTTCCTGACAAGCACCATGTCGGACAGGCGCGGGTCGGCCTTGATCCGGTCCAGGGTGACGGGCACCGTGAAAGGCCGCACAGCCTTGATATCCACGCAGTCCCAGCGGGGATCGTCGGTGGTGCTGTCGGGATGCGATTCCGCGATGACCTCGACGATGCCCATGATCCGCTTTTCATTGACCGAATGGTAGAAAAACCCGCGGTCGCCCAAGGACATCTCTCGCATGGCGTTGCGGGCCTGGTAGTTGCGCACGCCGTCCCATTCCTCGCCGGCCGCGCCTCGGGCGACCTGGTCGTCCCAGCCCCAGGTGCCCGGTTCGGTTTTGAACAGCCAGTGGCGCATCATCCGACGACCTTTTTCCATGGCATGAGCGTGACACTGTCGAACAATCCTGCCCGGGCATAGGGGTCGCCATCGGCCCAGGCCTGTGCCTCGGCCCGGGTCTCGACCGCCAGGATCACCAGGCTGCCGCACATCTCGCCGTCGTCCGACAACAGCGGGCCGCCCATCTCGACCACGCCTGTTTCCGCGACGTAGGCGAGATGGGCCTCGCGGTTGGCTTTGCGGACCTCAAGGTGGCCGGGCTTGTCGTGACAGATCAGGGCATATCGCATGTCATTCTTCCTTCAGGGGGCGGGCCAACAGGGCCCCAAGGGCCGTGTCAGGGTCCATATGGCCGGTTGTCAGCCCATGGACCACACTCGAAATAGGCAGGTCCAGCGCCAACTGACCGGCCAGCTGGATCAGCGCGGCGGCGGTTGTAGCCCCCTCCACGGTGGTGCCGGGGTCGAAGCTCTCTCCCGCGCCGATGGCCCGGCCATAGCGGAAATTCCGCGATTTCCCGGAGGTGCAGGTCAGGGCCAGATCACCGAATCCCGACAGGCCGGCAAGTGTTTCCGGCTGCGCGCCCAGCGCCGCGCCCAGGCGCTGCATCTCTGCAAAGCCACGGGTCATCAGAGCGGCCCGGGCGCTTTCGCCATAGCCTGCCCCCATGCAGACACCGCAGGCGATCGCGATGACGTTCTTGAGGGCCCCGCCCAGTTCGGCGCCGACCAGATCGGTGCTGCGATAGAGCCGCAACACAGGGGTCGAGAGTCTGGCTTGCAGCGCCTCGCCTGTTTCAGCGTCTGCACAGGCGAGTGTCAGCGCCGTGGGAAGCTGACCGGCGATGTCAGCGGCAAAGCTGGGCCCGGTCAGGACTGCGGGGGTGGCATCGGGTATGGTCTCGGTGATCTGCGCGGCGGTGCCCCGGAGGGTTTCCAGGTCGATCCCCTTGCAGCACGACACAAGCTGCTTGCCGGCCAGGAAGGCCCGATGCGCGGTCAACCAGCCGCGCAGGTGCTGCGCCGGAACCGTCACGAGAACCGTCTCGGCCCTGGCCAGGGCTGCGGAATCCGAGGTGACTGACACGGTCGCGGGCAGGGCCACGCCGGGCAGGCGGCGCTTGTTCTCGCGCTCTTGGGCCATCGCGGCGGCATGTTCTGCGTCGCGAGCCCAGAGCGTGACTGGCCCGTTCACGGACAGGGCCACTGCAAGCGCCGTCCCGAAGGCGCCGGCCCCGGCGACGGCGATGCTCATGCCTTGGCCCCCTTCTTGCCACTGCCCAGAAGGCCCGGGCTGATTGCATCAAGCGGCCAGCGCGGCCGCGCGGCCAGGGTCATGTCGTCGTCTTCGCCCCTGGCGCGACGCAGCAGCCCGGCATAGGCGACCATCGCGGCATTGTCGGTGCAAAGCGCCAGCGGCGGGGCGCTGAACACGAGGCCCTGATCAGCGCAAACCGTGTCTAGCCCGCCTCGGATGGTACGATTGGCGGCCACGCCCCCTGCAACCGAGAAACGCGAAAGCCCGGGCACAAGGTGCCGGGCCGCCACGACCGCGCGTCGCGATTTCTCGACCAGGACATCGACGACAGCGGCCTGGAAACTGGCCGCAAGATCGGCCTGATCCTGCCGTGTCAGCCCCCCGTTGTCCTGCAACAGATCATCGCGGGCGCGCAGGATCGCGGTCTTGAGCCCGGAGAAGGACATGTTGCAATTGTCCCGGTCCAGAAGCGGCCGGGGCAGCTTGACTCGCGCCGGATTGCCGTCCTGCGCCGCTGTCTCGATCGCGGGTCCGCCCGGCTGCGGCAGCCCCAGAAGGCGCGCGGCCTTGTCGAAAGCCTCGCCCGGGGCGTCGTCGATCGTGCCCCCAAGCCGCGTATAATCCGCATGACCACGCACCAGCAGGAACTGGCAATGTCCGCCCGAGACCAGAAGCGTCAGATAAGGAAAGGGCAGTCCTGTGGACAGTTGCGGTGTCAGCGCGTGCCCGGCGAGGTGGTTGATGCCCAGCAGCGGCAAGCCCCTGGCGGCCGCCAGACCCTTGGCGCACATCACGCCCGACAGAACACCGCCGATCAGCCCCGGCCCGGCCGTGACGGCAATCGCGTCCAGATCGGTCAGGGTGAGATCGGCCTGCAACAGGGACTGTTCGACCATGAAATCGAGTTTCTCCGCATGGGCGCGCGCGGCGATCTCGGGGACGATGCCGCCGTATCCTGCGTGCAGATCGGCCTGCCCCGAAACGACCGAGGACAGAACGTCGGCCTGTCCGGGTTGGCCCCGCACAACCGCCGCTGCGGTATCGTCGCAGCTGCTTTCGATGCCCAGGATGGTCAGGGGGGTATTCATGGCTCGCCCGGTTGCGCTGGATCGCATCCGAGGTAACACTCGGGACATGATCCGACAATGGCGGGGGCGAATGACACGGGATGCACCGATATTGCTGCTGACCCGGCCAGAAGCGGCCGCGCGGGATTTTCTGCGTTCCCTGCCGGAAAATGTCGCTGCACGCTTCAACGTCCTTGTCAGCCCGCTGTTTGACTACGCGCCGGTGCCCCATGCGCCGGTGGACCCGGGTGCCGATGTCATCCTCACCTCTGCTGCCGCGGTGCCCTATGCCGGGCCGGGGCGGGGCCGCACCGCCTGGTGCGTTGGCGATCGCACGACATCGGCCGCGCAAGAGGCCGGGTTCGAGGCGCGGAATGCACGCGGCAACGCAGAGGATCTTGTGACCCTGATCCTGCACGAAAGGCCCCTTGGCCCGCTGGTTCACCTGCGTGGCGAAGACAGCCGCGGCCACATTCGGGACCGGCTCTTGGCGGCGGGGCTGAGCTGCGAAGAGCGTGTCGTTTATGCAAAGGTGCCCAAGACTCTGACAAGGCAGGCACGGGGCGCTCTGATGGGGAATACCACGGTGGTGCTCCCCCTGTTTTCGCCCGAGACCGCGCGGCTACTGTATGGACAGGGGCCTTTTGCGGCGCGGTTGATCGTGCTGGCCATGAGCGGGGCTGTGGCCGAGGCCGCCGGGCCCCTGCATGCCGCGCGTGTCGAGGTTGCCGATACCCCAAACCTGGCCGGGATGGTGGGACGTGTCGCAACCCTGGACGCTTGAGACCCGCCGAGGCGCAGGATAGGCTGAGGTTTGGCCCTGGGGCCGATTGGAACAAGGATTTGGGTGGCTAAGGTGGCGAAATCGTCCAGGAAGAAGTCGGAACAAGCGCAATCAGAGGTACCCGAATCGCAGGAGCCTGTGGCGCAGGAAGAGGTCTCCGAGGCACAATCGGATGCGCCTGATACGGACAACGACAATGCCTCCGAGGCGATCGAGGATGCCGAGGTCCTCTCTGCCACCGCTTCGCAGGACCCTGCGGAAGATGCGGCCGACATGGACGCGGCCTCGGAAGAGGCCATACCCGAAGACGAAGCTTCAGAAGCTGAACCTGTGTCCAGGCCTGTGGCGCCCGACCCCGAGAACGCCACACCCGAGGATGACACCATCGGGGCCGCGCGGCCGGGACCGGCACCTGCCGCGATGCCCGATCAGCCGGCCAAGCGGCGCGGCGGCCTTGTGCCGCTTCTGATCGGCGGGCTTGCGGCCGGGGGACTCGGCTACGGTGTCGAAACCTACCTCGACACCCGGCAGGACAGTGGTCCGGACTTGGCCGGCCTGATCGAGGATCAATCCGAACGCATCGACGCCCTGGGTGCCGAGATCGAGTCCATCCCGCCCGCCCCGGACCTTGCCCCGCTGCAAGACGATATCGAGGCGCTTTATCAGCGATTGACCGAGCGGATTGAGGCGCTGGAAACCGATTTGTCCGAGCGCATCGACGGGCTGGACGCGCGCCTGACCGATGTCGAGAAGCGCCCGGATACCGACGGGACGCTCAGCGACACCGCCATGGCCGCCTATGAACGCGAGCTTGACGCGCTGCGCGCCGATCTTGCTGCGCAACGCGAGGATGTCACGGCGATTGCCGAACAGGCAGCCGAGGACCTGAGCAATGCCCGCGCCGAGGCGGAACAGCTCGAACAACAGGCCCTGCAAGAGGCGCGCGCCGCGGCCGGGCGGGCGGCTCTGAACCGGCTGCGTGTGGCCGTCGCCGCGGGGGACCCCTTCGACGAGCTTCTGGGCGACCTGCAAGAGGTTGCTGGCGACTTGCCGGAGTCCCTCACGGCCTCGGCCGAGACTGGCGTGGCTGACCGGGCCACCCTGGAAGAGGACTTCGGCTCGGCCGCGCGCGCGGCGCTCGCCGCCGCCCGCGAAGAGGGTGTTGCCGGGGAAACCGGCGGGTTGGGCACCTTCCTGCGCCAGCAGTTCGATGTGCGTTCCACCCAGCCGCGCGCGGGCAGTGACCCCGACGCGGTATTGTCGCGGGCCGCGGCCGCGGTCGAGGAAGACCGTCTCGCCGACGCCCTGGCCGAACTTGCCACGCTGCCGGACGTGGCGCGGGCCGAGATGACCGGCTGGACCGCGAAGGCGCAGGCCCGTGCCGATGCGCTGGCCGCGATCTCCGATCTGTCCCAATCCCTGAACACAAACTGAGGCTGTCCCGATGCTCTGGTCCCTAGTGAAGATTCTGGCCTTCGTGGTCCTTGTGACGGCCCTTACCTATGGCGGTGTTCTGCTGATGGAGGTGCCAGGGGAAGTCGTGATCGACGTGGCCGGTTTCGGCATGACGATGAGCGTGCTGGAGCTTGTCGTCGTTCTTGGGCTGCTTGTCGGGCTGGTCTGGCTGGGTTTCAAGCTGGCGGGCTTTCTGGTCGCCTCTTTCAAGTTTCTCAACGGCGACGAAACGGCGATTTCGCGCTACTTCTCGCGCAACCGCGAGCGCAAGGGGTTCGACGCCCTGTCCGAGGGTATGATGGCGCTGGCCTCGGGCGAGGGGCAACTGGCCATGACCAAGGCATCGCGGGCCGAAAAGTACCTGGGCAAGCCGCATCTGACCGACCTTCTTGCGGCTCAGGCGGCCGAGATGGCCGGTGATCGGAGGACCGCCGAGCGCACCTATCGCAAGCTTCTGGAGGACGAGCGTACCCGTTTCGTGGGCGTGCGGGGGATCATGAAGCAGAAGCTTTCGGACGGGGATACCGACACGGCCATGAAGCTCGCCGAAAAGGCCTTTGCGCTCAAGCCGCGCCATGAAGAGACCCAGGATACGCTGCTACGCCTTCAGGCCGAGAAGGCGGATTGGCAGGGGGCGCGGGAAACCCTGGGGGCCAAGCTCAAGACCGGGACGCTGCCACGCGACGTGCATACGCGCCGCGATGCCGTGCTGGCCCTGTCCCAGGCCAGGGAAATGCTGGCAAGCGGCGACGCGGCCAAGGCCAACGAGGCCGTGCTCGAGGCAGACCGCCTGTCGCCGGAACTGATCCCCGCTGCCGTCATGGCCGCCGAGGTTCATGCCGAGAAGGGCAACGCCCGTGCGGCGACCAAGGCCATCAAGAAGGCCTGGGTCGGTCATCCCCACCCGGACCTGGCCCGCGCCTTTGCCGGGATCGTCCCGGACGAGGACCCGCAGGCGCGCATCAAGCGGTTCAAGCCGCTGCTCAAGATCAACCCCGAGGACCCGGAAACCCGGATGCTTCTGGCAGAACTGCATATCGCGGCCGAGGATTTCCCCGAGGCCCGCCGCGCATTGGGCGACCTGATCGAGACCGACCCGACCGCGCGCAGCCTGACGCTCATGGCTGCGATCGAACGGGGTGAAGGCAAGCCCGACAGCGTGGTGCGGGGCTGGCTGACCAAGGCCCTGACGGCCCCCCGCGGGCCGCAGTGGATCTGCGACAAATGCCACACGATTCACGCGGACTGGGCGCCTGTCTGCACGCACTGCAAGGCCTTCGATACCCTCGCCTGGCGCCGTCCGCCCGTTGGCGAGGTCGCCATGCCCGGCGGCACCGAGATGTTGCCCTTGATCGTCGGCCAACGTGACAAGATACCGTCCGAGCCTGCCGACCCGCCCGAGGAGGCGGAGCTGATCGCGGATGCAACAGCGACCGAAAAATAGCCCTTTTCCTTGGCTGCACGCCAGTGCTAAGGGACCCACCGTGGCCGCTGTAGCTCAGCTGGTAGAGCACGTCATTCGTAATGATGGGGTCGGGGGTTCGAGTCCCTTCAGCGGCACCACACACCCCTGTTCCGTCGCACTGTTTCGGGTGGCTGGTCTTGCTGCGCGGAGGTGCTCTGGTCACAGCGCGAATTTACGGCTGGATCCTGAAGCGATTCTGGGTAGGCTCGACCAGGCCAACCAGTCGCAACGAAAACCAGATCAGGAGACGTCATGACCAAGTTCGCAATCACGGCCGCAGCCCTGCTGCTGGCCGCTCCCGCCTATGCCGGAGGCCACGCCGCCTCGGGTGATGCCGCTGCCGGGGAACAGGCCTTCGATCGCCAGTGCGTGACCTGCCATAACGTCGTCAACGAGGATGGCGACGTCCTGGCGGGCCGCCCGAACATGCGCACCGGTCCGAGCCTCTACGGCGTTGCCGGCCGTCCGATCGCCTCGGTCGAGGATTTCCGCTACGGCCCCGGAATCACGCAGCTGGCCGAGACCGATATGGTCTGGACCGAGGAAAACTTCGTGGCCTACCTGCAGGATCCCACCGGATGGCTGCGCGAGGCGACCGGCGACGACCGGGCCCGGTCGCGCATGTCCTGGCGTGTCCGCAACCCCGAGGATGCCGTCAATATCTACGCCTATCTCGCCAGCCTGGGCGGGGACATGGCCGCCGAATAAGCGCGCAGGCCAGATTGACCGGAACGGCCACGCTCGCAGCAGCGTGGCCGTTTTTCTTTGCATGGGACACAGCCTGCTCACTTTCGCGTCAAGCGGATTGCCACGACGGCCCGTCTTGGCGACAAGTGCCGAACCTAGGAGAGCCGATGTTTGATGCCGCCGCCCGAAAACTGATCGACCCCCCGCTCGATGCGATAGGCCGCCGTGTCGCCGTGCTGGGTATCGGGGCCGATGCGGTCACGCTGATCGGGCTGGCGTTGGGGCTTTTCGCAGCCTTGCTGATCGCGCTGGAACAGCCGCTCTGGGCGCTGGGCCCCTTGCTGGCATCGCGCATCGCCGATGGGCTGGACGGGGCCGTCGCCCGTGCCACCCGCAAGACGGATTTTGGCGGCTATCTGGATATCGCCTGCGACTTCCTGTTCTACGGTCTGGTCCCGCTGGCCTTCGTTCTGCTCGACCCTGCCGCCAACGGCTTGCCCGGGGCCTTCCTTTTGGCCGCCTTCTATTTCAATGGCACGAGCTTTCTGGGCTACGCGATCCTGGCCGAGAAACACGGGATCGAGACCTCTGCGCAGGGGGCCAAATCGCTCTATTTCTCCAACGGGCTGCTGGAAGGGACCGAGACGATCCTGTTCTTCGTGCTCCTGTGCCTGTTTCCCGGGGCCTTCGCCCCGCTTGCCTGGCTCTTCGGCACGCTGTGTTTCTTGACCGCGACCCTGCGCCTGCTGGCCGCCCGAACCGCTTTCGCACCCACCAAGGACAACTGATGAGATATCTGACGCTCGCCACCGCCCTGTCCCTGCCCATGGCCGCCCTTGCCACGCCTGATCCCGCCAACTGGGACGCTGTCCTTGCCGAGGCCGAGGGCCAGACCGTCTACTGGAATGCCTGGGGCGGATCGACCACCACAAACGATTTCATCGCCTGGGTGGGTGACCGCGTGGCCGAGATGCACGGCGTGACGCTGGAACACGTCAAGCTGACCGACACCGCCGATGCCGTCACCCGAGTGGTCAGTGAAAAGCAGGCGGGCGAGGACAGCGACGGCGCCATCGACCTCATCTGGATCAACGGGGCCAATTTCGCGGCCATGAAAGAGGCCGACCTGCTGTTCGGCCCCTACGCCGAGCAATTGCCGAACTGGCAATACGTCGACACCGAAGACAAGACCGTGCGGACCGATTTCACCGTGCCCACCGAAGGCTATGAAAGCCCCTGGGCCATGGCGCAGGTGGTTTTCATGTATGACACCGCCGATATCGACGCCCCGCTCGGCTCCATGTCCGAGATCCTGGACTGGGCCAAGGCCAACCCGAGGCGCTTCACCTACCCGCAGCCGCCGGATTTCCTGGGAACGACCTTCCTGAAACAGGCGCTTGTCGATCTGACGGACGACCCGGCGGCGCTGCAAAAGCCCGTGACCGACGCGACATATGATGATGTGACCGCGCCACTCTGGGCCTTTCTCGAGGAACTGACCCCGACACTCTGGCGACAGGGCCGCGCCTATCCACAGACCGGCCCGGCGCAGCTGCAACTGATCGCCGATGGCGAGATCGACCTGGCAATCTCCTTCAGCCCGGGTGAGGCGACGGCGGCGATCGCCAACAACCAGCTGCCAGATACCGTGCGCACCTTCGTGCTGGACAAGGGCACCATCGGCAATGCCAGCTTTGTGGCGATCCCCTACAACTCCGGTTCCGCTGCCGGGGCCATGGTCGTGGCCGATTTCCTTATGTCGCCCGAGGCGCAGCTGCGCGCCCAGGACCCCGAGGTGCTGGGGTACGGCACGGTGCTGGACATGGACAAGCTGCCGCAGGCTGACCGCGCGGCCTTCGAGGCGCTCGACCTCGGCATCGCGACGCTGTCGCCGGCCGAACTGGGCAACGTGCAGCCCGAACCACACCCCAGCTGGATGACCCGCATCGCCGAGGATTGGGCGGCGCGCTACGGCACTGGGCAGTAACGTGCTGCGCCATGTGCCCCTTCTGACCCTGGTCGTGATGATCGGCCCGGTGCTGGCCGGGGTGTGGGGGACGTTCCTTCCCGCCTTCGGCCATCTGCCGGGGGCCGGGTTGACCGGCCCGTCTCTCGAGGCCTTTCGCGCGCTGCTGGCCTGGCCTGGTCTGGGGCAGGCCGTGTGGTTGTCCGTGAGCACCGGCATATTGGCCACAGCGCTGTCATTGGGGATCGTGGTGCTTGTGACCGCCGGGTGGTCCGGCACGCGCGCCTTTGGCGTGTTGCAGCGGGTTCTCGCACCGATCCTCTCGGTGCCCCACGCGGCGGCGGCCTTCGGCCTGGCCTTCCTCATCGCGCCTTCGGGGTGGCTCGCCCGCCTGACCTCGCCCTGGCTGACGGGCTGGGCGCGCCCGCCCGACCTGCTGATCGTCCAGGACCCGGCCGGTCTCGCCATGACTGCCGGCCTCGTCACCAAGGAGGTTCCCTTCCTGTTGCTGATGACCCTGGCAGCCCTTGGGCAGGTGCAGCAGCACCAGAGACTGAAAACCGCAAGGTCGCTGGGATATGACCGGGTAACGGGTTGGCTCAAGTCCGTGTTCCCGGCCGTCTACCGGCAGATCCGCCTGCCGGTCTACGTCGTTCTGGCCTATTCCATGAGTGTGGTGGACGTGGCCCTGATCCTCGGCCCCACGCGGCCGCCCAGCCTCTCGGTGCAGATCGTCGAATGGATGGGTGACCCGGATCTGTCCATGCGGCTGACCGCGGCCGCGGCGGCCCTGTTGCAGCTTGGTCTGGTCATCGGGGCGCTGGGGCTCTGGCGACTGGCCGAGATCGGGGCCGCCTGCCTGGGCCGGGCCTGGATCGAGACCGGGCAGCGTGGCGGCCCTGATCCTGCCCTGCGCATCGGCGGGATCGGGCTGGGCGCGCTCTCTGCGGCGGCGACCCTGCTGGCCCTGCTGGGGCTTCTGGTCTGGTCCGTCGCCGGCTTCTGGGGCTTTCCGAACGCCCTGCCCGACGCCTTCACCCTGCGCAACTGGGACAGGCACGGCCCCGGCACGCTGGAGGCCGCGGCCGAGACCTTTCTGGTCGCCGGGGCCGCCACAGGGATCGCGCTGGTGCTGGTTCTGGGATGCCTGGAAGCCGAACACCGCAGTGGGCGCACGCTGACGACGCGCGGGCTCTGGCTGCTCTACCTGCCGCTGCTGGTGCCGCAGACGGCCTTCCTGCCGGGCTTGCAGATCCTGCTGCTGTCGGTCGGGGCGGATGTCGGGCGCGGGCCGGTGATCCTTGCCCATCTGGTCTTTGTGCTGCCCTATGTCTTTCTGTCATTGGGGGAGGCCTGGCGCGCCTGGGACCCGCGCATCGCTGTGGTGGCTGGCACGCTTGGGGCGGCGCCCTGGCGGGTCTTCTGGCGCGTGCGGCTGCCGATGCTGCTGCGCCCGATCCTGACGGCCCTGGCTGTTGGCATGGCGGTTTCGGTCGGGCAGTATCTTCCGACGCTCTTGATCGGTGGGGGGCGGGTTGCAACGCTCACGACCGAGGCGGTGGCGCTGGCCTCGGGCGGAGATCGCCGGGCAATCGGTGTCTACGGCCTTGTGCAGACCCTCGCCGCGCTGCTGGCCTTCGCCCTGGCGATCCTTTTACCGGCTCTGGTCTGGCGCAACAGGAGAGGGCTTCATGTCTGACGGGCTGACACTGGATCAGGTCTGCATCACCGACGGCGGCCAGACGGTGATCGAGGTCGATTGCACCGTTGCCCCGGGCGATGTGCTGACGATCATGGGCCCCTCGGGCGTCGGCAAATCGACGCTTCTGTCCTTTGTCACGGGAACCTTGCCGCCGGCCTTCACTGCGACAGGGCGGGTCTTTCTGGATGGTGTGGATATCACCGGGGTGCCGCCGCACCGGCGTCAGGTCGGCATCCTGTACCAGGACGATATCCTGTTCCCGCACATGAGCGTCGGGCAGAACCTTGCCTTCGGCATGGCCCCCGGCGGCACGCGGGCAGCACGGCGCGAAGCTATTGCGCGCGCGCTTGCCGAGATCGGCCTCGCCGGCTTCGAGGGCCGCGATCCCGCGACGCTATCCGGGGGACAGGCCGCGCGGGTCCAGCTGTTGCGGGTGCTCTTGTCGCAGCCCGGGGCGCTCTTGCTGGACGAGGCTTTTTCGCGGCTGGACACGACCCGCCGGGCGCAGATCCGGAAGCTGGTGTTCGAGATGGCCAGAAACCGTGACCTGCCCGTGCTCATGGTGACCCATGATGCCGAAGACGCCCGCGCTGCCGGGGGATGCGTCATTACCCTGGGGAAATAGGCCCTATTCCGCCGCGTTGCGTCGGGGCAGCACCCAGTCAGGCCGCGGGAAATGGCAGGTATAGCCGTTTGGCACCCGTTGCAGGTAATCCTGGTGAAACGGTTCCGCCTCCCAGAAATCGCCGACGGGTTCCACCTCGGTCACCACCTTGCCGGGCCAAAGGCCCGACGCCTCGACATCCTTGATCGTGTCCAGGGCAATTTCGCGTTGGCGGGCATCGGTGTAATAGATGGCCGAGCGGTAGCTCATCCCCACATCGTTGCCCTGACGGTTTTTCGTGGTCGGATCGTGGATCTGGAAGAAGAACTCGAGAATCTGCCGATAGCTCAGCGTATCGGGGTCATAAATGATCTCGATCCCCTCGGCATGGGTGCCGTGGTTGCCATATGTCGCATTGGGCACGTCGCCGCCGGTGTAGCCGACACGGGTCGAGATCACGCCCGGCAGCTTGCGGATCAGGTCTTGCATGCCCCAGAAACAGCCGCCTGCCAGGACGGCGCGGTCTTCAGCCATCAGATATCCTCCACTTGGTCGAGATAGGCACCATAGCCCTCGGCCTCCATCTCGTCACGATGGATGAAGCGCAGGGCGGCGCCGTTGATGCAATAACGCAGCCCGCCGGCGTCGGATGGCCCGTCGGGGAAGACATGGCCGAGATGGCTGTCGCCATGGGCCGAGCGGACCTCGGTGCGGACCATGCCAAGGCTGTTGTCCATGAGTTCGGCCACATGCGCGGGTTCGATCGGTTTGGTGAAGCTGGGCCAGCCGCACCCCGCGTCATACTTGGCCGAAGAGGCGAAGAGCGGCTCGCCCGACACGATGTCGACGTAGATGCCCGGCTCTTGGTTGTCGAGGTAGGGCCCCGTCCAGGGCCGTTCGGTGCCGTTTTCCTGGGTGATGCGGTACTGCTCGGGCGAAAGCCGGGCGATGGCGTCGGGTGTCTTCTGATAATCCTGCATCGTCTTTCCCTTCATTTGGTCGAAATATGGGGCCATCACCGCGAAATGCCAGAGACCTTCACGCGGGCGCGATCCAGCGGCGTGGCGCGCCGTCGCGGTTCTGACTCGTTAGGCTCTCTTTCACCTTTGCCCTGCTATCCCGGGCGCCGGGTGAGAGAAAGGGTGAGGTCATGGGCGGCAGGTCCAATGCGCCGGTTATCATCAAGCGCAAGAAGGTCATCGCAGGCGGTGGGCACCACGGCGGTGCCTGGAAGGTCGCCATGTGTCTGGTCCTGTTTGTTGGCGGCGCATTTTGCGCCGGGGTTTTCAGGGACCGGCCCCGGGCGGGGCCGGACGGGTCGTCCTTCTGACGTGTGCGGATGCCTGTCGTGGCAGCGCGCCATCCGATCGGATGCAAGCGCAGTCTGTACGGGCACGGCCTAACAGTGGCTTAACGCGACGCTGGCTTTTTCGTGGTCGATCTTTCCAATTTAAGATTACACTTGGGATCGTGCGCGCCGGCCCTCAGAAGCGTCTCTCGGTATCCGGGCGCGCGGACCCGATGCGGTTTTCCCGGCCGCTGCGGTCGTAGGTCGTCATGCCCCGGCGTAGGCGCTGCTGTTCGCGCAGACGCGCCTGGACATCGCGCACCCCGCCCTGTGCCGCGGCCAGAAGGCTGCGATTGCGCTCGAGCATATGCGCGAGTGCGTCGCGCTGCGCCGGTGCCAGCGCAGGCCCCTGCGACAGATCGTCGGCCAGGGTCTCTTTCAGGGGGGTCAGCTCGGCCAGCGCGGCCAGGTCGCCGTGGCGCAGGGCCAGCCGCTCGGCCTCGAGCAGCGCGGTCAGGCGGGTCAGGATATCAGACATCCCGGCGTTCCATCATGGCCTCGAACAGGCTTTGGGCCAGCCCGATTCCACCGGCCTCGGCCATCTCGCGGGCCTGTTCGCGGCGCAGGAACGAGGCGAACTGATCCTCGCCGATGCCGCCACCGAATCCCTGCGGCGTTTCGCCGACGCCGGCCGATTTCAGCATCTGCGCCATGAACGAAGCCTCGAGCTGTTGCGCGGCGGATTTCAAGCGTTCGGCCTGTTGCGGGGCGCCCGGCAGGCCCGCGGGTGTTTCGGAAATCATCATCCTGATGGCCTCTCGATAATTGGCATACGGCGCAGTCATGCCCGCCGGCGGTAAAGATTGAGTAAGTTTTCTCGGTGTATCCGGGGCAGGCAATACCAGTCGGAGACACCGATGATTTCCATGGACCCCCGCGCGACGGCCCAGGGGCCGCCCTCGCCGGACGCGGCCAGCGCCAAGATGATGATCCGGCAGGACGACGGCGCGCGCGGCGCGGCCGGGGCGCGGAACGGCTTTGCCGGGGTGCTGTCGCGGCAGGCCGCTGGGGCGGAGGTCGCAGAGGATATCGCGGCCACCCCCGGCAGTGGCCCGCTTGCGCCCGACCCCTCGGGTGAGGCGGGCGCGGACACCCCGACTCAGGTGCCCGAAACGGCCCCGGTGCCGGGTGAGGGGGCGCGCCTGCCATCGGGTGACGGGCCTGACGAAACACCCGTCGCCGGGCCCGGCCCGGCCACGCCCGACGCAAAGACCAGTCGCCCCGTTGAACAGGGCAACGGGATGCAGCCGGTTGCCGGGGGCGACACGCCAAGGCTAACGGCGGGGATTTTCCCGCGCCAGGGGGGGCAGCCCGGTCCGGACGGCCCGGACCTTATGCTTGGCACCGCAGAGCCGCCACCTGCGTCCGCAGCCCGCGCCGCTCTGCCGCCCCCGGTGGAGGCTCCGGCACCCCCCCGGCGCGGGGCCTTGGGGCGCGACCTGCCCGGCTGGACCGCGGCGGTTCCGTTCCCGGGACAGTCGCCGGGGCCTGCCCCGAGTGCTGTGCAAACGGCCGGGCCGCTGGCGCAGGCTTTGCCGCCTTTCGGTGGTCCGGCCGAGGACGCGGGCCGCCTTCCGGTTGCCAAGGCTGGCGCACCGGGCGGCGACCTTACCGCGGGCCCCGTCGGGGAGCGGCCCGCGGCAGGGGCCCCGCCCGTGCCCGCGACGGCCACCGCGGCCCGCGCGACGCCGGCCCATGTCACCCAGCAGATCGCCGTCAGCGTCTTCGTCGCCCAGGGCGGCGAGACCGAGGTGCGGCTCAACCCCGAGGATCTGGGCCGGGTGAGGCTGGCGCTGTCGGGGGCTGAGGGCACGCTGACGGTCACGATCAGCGCCGAACGGCCCGAGACCGCCGACCTCTTGCGCCGCCATATCGACAGCCTCGCCCGCGAATTTGCGGCGCTGGGCTATGGCGATGTCGGGTTCCACTTCGAGGGCGAGAGCCGTGAGGACCGCGCGCAGGACCGCCCCGGCGGACAGGGCGGCAGCGCCCCTGACCCGGCCCCGACCGAAGAGACAGACCCGAAGCCGCCGCGCCGCACCCTCGTCATCGGGGGCGGCCTCGACCTCAAGTTATAGGACCAACGCCATGGAAATCGCGCAGACGCCCCCCCAGACCGCCACCGCCGGCCGGCAGGGCACCGACTCCGGAAAGACCGAAACCCCCGAGACGGTGATCAGTTCGGATTTTGAGACATTCCTCAAGATGCTGACCGTCCAGATGGAAAACCAGGACCCTTTGAACCCCACCGAGTCCGAGAAATTCGCGACCCAGCTGGCCACCTTCTCGGGCGTGGAACAACAAGTCCTGACCAATGACCTGCTGGAGTCCATGATCGGCCGGATGGGGGCCTCGGATATGGCGCAGATGGCCGCCTGGGTGGGGCGCGAGGCGCGCGCCCCCGTGCCGGGAATGTTCGACGGCGCGCCGATCACCGTCGCCCCCGATCCAGCGGCGGCGGCCGATCGTGCCGAACTGGTCGTGACCGACGCGCAGGGCGCCGAGGTGCAGCGCCTGGACATCCCCGTCTCGGGCGGTGTTTTCGACTGGCATGGGCGGACGGCGGATGGCACGCCGCTACCGCCTGGCCACTACGGGTTTAACGTGGTCAGCTATGCTGGGCAGGAGGTCCTGGCCGATGACCCCGCGGAAGTCTACGCCCGTGTCACCGAGGTCCGCGCCGAGGACGGTGAGACACGCCTGATGCTGGAAGGCGGTGCCGGGGTTCCGGCCACGCAGGTCAGTGCCCTGCGCGAGGCGGGCCTATAACAGCGCGACCAGGGCCACGGCGCCCGCGCCGAGCGCGCCCCCGGCCACGGCCCAGCCCAGCGCGCGCCAGTGCGAGGCGGACGGGGTCGGCGGCTCGTCGCGCGACAGGCGGATCAGGGCCTCTTCGGCCAGGGCGGGTAGGCGCGGGCCGAACCGTGCCAGCACGCGCGCCGTCTTGGCCAGGTCGCGGGCCACGGCCTTTGGCCCGATGCTCTCGGCGATATAGCGTTCCACCACCGGCTTGGCCGCATCCCAGATGTTCATCCGGTCATCCAACGTGCGGGCCACCCCTTCGACCACGACCATGGTGCGTTGCAGCAGGATCAGCTCGGTGCGGGTTTCCATGCCGAACCGTTCGGTGACCTCGAAGAGATAGGCCAGCAATTTGCCCATGGAGATCCGGCTGGCATCCATGCCGAAGATCGGCTCGCCCACCGCGCGCAGGGCGCGGGCGAATTCGTCCACGTCGCGGTCGGCCGGCACGTAGCCGGCCTCGAAATGCACCTCGGCGACCCGCTGATAGTCACGCTTGATGAACCCGTAGAGGATCTCGGCATAGACCCGGCGGGTGTATTCGTCGATATGGCCCATGATCCCGAAGTCATAGGCGATGATGTCGCCGTTGGCCGCGACCTTGAGGTTGCCGTGGTGCATGTCGGCGTGGAAATAGCCATCGCGCAGGGCGTGGCTCAGGAACAGCTGGATCACCCGTTCGCTCAGCCCGGTCATGTCGTGCCCGGCGGCGCGCAGCGCTTCGACGTCGCCGGCATTGATCCCGTCGGCCCAGGTCATGGTCATGACCCGGCGTGAGGAGTGATTCCAAAGCACCTTTGGCAGTCTAAAGCCCTCGTCATCGCGCGTGTTGTCGGCAAATTCCGAGGCCGAGGCGCTTTCCAGACGCAGGTCCAGCTCGCCCAGCACCGTGCTCTCGAAATGTTCGATCACCTCGACCGGGCGTAAACGGCGCGAGCCGGGCAGGAACTTGGCCACGACCCCGGCCGCGAAATAGAAGGTGTCGATGTCCCGGCGGAAGGCCCGCTCGATGCCGGGGCGCAGCACCTTCACGGCCACGTCGCGATTCCCGTCAACCAGCCGCGCCCGATGGACCTGCGCGATCGAGGCCGCCGCCACGGGCTCGGAAAACTCGGAAAAGACCTCGTCTGAAGAGCGGCCCAGTTCATGCGCCACAGAGGCTTTTGCCGTCTCGATGGGAAAGGGCGGCAGCTTGTCCTGCAACAGGCGCAGCTGCAACGCCAGGTCGTCGCCCACCACGTCGGCCCGGGTCGAGAGGATCTGGCCGAACTTGATGTAGGCCGGCCCCATGGCTGTCAGCGCCCGGGCGACCGGCGGCAGGCTTTCATCGCCGCGATAGCCCAGCCACTTGAAGGGCCAGGCCAGCGCACGCAGCGCGATTCCCGCGGCCCGCGGCGCCTCGACCGCCTGCAGAATGTCGACCATGGCGCCGTTGCGTTCCAGCGTCGCGCCGGTCCGGACCAGGCGAAAGATATTGTGCGGTCCGCGCATTCAGAGCTTCCAGCCCGAATGCAGGCAGGCGATGCCCATGGACAGGTTGCGGTATTTCGCGTTCTCGAACCCGGCCTGCCGGATCATGGACAGGAATGTCTCTTGGTCCGGGAAGCGGCGGATCGATTCCACCAGGTATTGATAGCTGTCCCGGTCGCCGGTGATCACCCGGCCCATGACCGGGATCGCGTTGAAGGAATAAAAATCGTAAAGGCGTTGCATCAGGTCGTTGGGGATCTGGCTGAACTCCAGGACCATGAGCCGACCGCCCGGCCGAAGCACGCGGAAAGCCTCGTTCAGGGCCTCTTGCGGGCGGGTCACGTTCCGGATGCCGAAGCTGATGGTATAGACGTCGAAACTGTTGTCCTCGAAGGGCAGGGCCATGGCGTCGCCCACGATCCAGTCGAGGCTGTCGGCCATGTCCGCCGCCTCGGCGCGCTTGCGGCCTTCCTCCAGCATGGGTGCGGTCAGGTCCAGCACCGTGGCCTGCCCCGATCCGGCCCGTTTCAGGAAACGGAAGGCGATATCGCCGGTCCCGCCGGCGACGTCCAGCAGGCACTGCCCCCGGCGTGGGGCCAGCCAGTCCATCATCGCGTCCTTCCAGAGGCGGTGGATACCGAGCGACATGGCGTCGTTCATCACGTCATACTTGCTGGCGACGCTGGAGAACACGCCGCGCACGCGGCCGGCCTTGTCCTGTTCCGGGATGGTCTCGAAGCCGAAATGGGTGGTGCGGTCGGTCTCGGTCATTGGATGCGCCTGCCCTTGGTCCGTTGGTATGCACCTATAGCTAAGTCCGACACGATACAAACCCACTTTCTGACGCAGGAATTCGGCTGGTCGGCCCGTGCGGCGGGTTTGCGCTTGCCCGGCGGCGCGCGGTGGTTACCTTTCGCCCGACCCAGACCCGACGGTGCCTTGCCATGCCAGAACTGCCCGAAGTCGAAACCGTGCGCCGCGGCCTTGTTCCCGCGATGGAAGGAGCGGTGATCGCGCGTGCAGCCGTGAACCGCCCCGATCTGCGCTGGCCCTTTCCGGCGAACATGGCCGCACGGCTGACCGGGGCCCGGGTGACGGCGCTGCGGCGGCGGTCGAAATACATCCTGGCCGATCTCGACCGGGGCGAAACCCTTCTGATCCATCTGGGCATGTCGGGCCGGATGACCGTCTCGGGCGATCCGCTGGGCGTGTTTCACCACGCCCACCCGGAGCCTGCGAAACATGATCACGTCGTGTTCGAGATGGACAACGGGGCGCGGATCACCTTCAACGACGCGCGCCGCTTCGGGGCGATGGACCTCTTCGCGCGCGGTGGCGGGCACTGGCTGCTGGACGACCTGGGGCCCGAGCCGCTGGGAAATACCTTCAACGAACCCTATCTGGTGGCCGCCCTTCGCGGGCGCAACACACCGGCCAAGGCCGCGCTGCTGGACCAGCGCATCGTGGCCGGGCTGGGCAACATCTATGTCTGCGAGGCCCTGCACCGGGCGGGAATCAACCCCCGCCGCAAGGCCGGGCGCATCGCCCCCGCCCGGGTGGGGCAATTGGTGCCGATCATCCGGGCCGTGCTCACCGAGGCGATCGCGGCGGGCGGGTCCTCCCTGCGCGATCATCGCCAAACTGATGGCGCGCTTGGTTATTTTCAGCATGTTTTCAATGCCTACGACCGCGAAGGTGCCCCATGTGCGACGCCGGGGTGCGCCGGTCATATCCGCCGTATCGTGCAAGCGGGCCGCTCGACCTTCTATTGCCCGCGCTGTCAAAGATAGGTTGATCCCTGTCCCGCCTCTGGTAACCCTTCACAACAATGCAACCCGCAGGAGGGCAGAAATGGCCTACGAAACGATCAACGTCGAGATCAAGGATCACGTGGCGCTGATCACCTTGAACCGGCCCGAGGCGCTGAACGCGCTCAACAGCAAGCTTCTGGGCGAACTCACCGCCGCCCTGGAAGAGGCGGACGCCAGTGACAAGGTGCGTTGCATGGTCGTCATCGGGTCGGACAAGGCCTTTGCCGCCGGGGCGGACGTGACCGAGATGGCCGACAAGGGCTTCGTCGAGATGTACAAGCGCAACTTCTTCGGGGCCGAGAGCGACCGGTTCCTGCGGGTGCGCAAGCCGATCATCGCGGCCGTGTCGGGCTATGCGCTGGGCGGCGGCTGCGAGCTTGCGATGATGTGCGATTTCATCATCGCGTCGGACAGCGCGAAGTTCGGCCAGCCCGAGATCAACCTGGGCGTCATTGCCGGGATCGGCGGCACCCAGCGGCTGACCCGCTTCGTGGGCAAGTCGAAATCCATGGACATGCACCTGACCGGCCGTTTCATGGATGCCGAGGAAGCCGAGAGCTGCGGGCTGGTCTCGCGCGTCGTGCCCGCCATGAAGCTCAAGGATGAAGCGCTCTCGGCGGCGGGCAAGATCGCCGAGAAATCCCTGCTGGCCACCATGGCCGCCAAGGACGCCGTTAACCGTGCCTACGAGACGACCCTGGCCGAGGGGCTGAACTACGAGCGGCGTTTGTTCTTCTCGCTCTTTGCCACCGAGGACCAGTCCGAGGGCATGGCCGCCTTCACCGAAAAGCGCGAACCGCAGTTCCGCGACCGCTGAGGCGGGCGCAGGACCGGCGTAAAATCGGTTTGCACGCGCGGCGAAACGCTGTATACGCCGCGTCAGACATGCGCGTGCGGCCCGCCTTGGCCAGAATCGCCCGGTAGTGAACCCGGGGTCGGGACGTCCCGTGCATTGGCATTTTGTAACGACCCGACGAAAGAGATCAGGCACATGGCAAACAATCCCCAGTCCAAGAAGCGCGCCCGCCAGACCGAGCGCCGCTACGCTGTCAACAAGGCCCGCCGCTCGCGCATCCGCACCTACCTGCGCCGCGTCGAGGAAGCCATCGCCTCGGGCGACAAGGCAGCGGCCAGCGCTGCCCTTCAGAAGGCCCAGCCGGAATTGATGCGGGGCGTCACCAAGGGTGTCCTGCACAAGAACACCGCTGCGCGGAAGGTGTCTCGCCTGAGCCAGCGTGTGAAGGCACTCGGTTAAGCGAGAATCGCGCGCACAATGGCCGATCGGCAACAGGCAAGGGCACCCCGCGGGGGTGCCCTTTATCTTTCGTGCGACCCAGCGCGAAAGGACTTTCCCTTGGGATTCAATAGCTGTCCGGATTCGTTCTCCTGGTCCAGCCCGTCAAGTCAAAGCTTGCAGTTGAAAAGCGCGTTCGCCGATAGCTATGGTCTTGGAGCGATTCACATCGTTCCTGGGGGAAGATGGGGGATTAGTCCGGGGTACAGCCACCGCAGTCCGGCGCGGCGGCACCGGGCAGGTCCATAGGGACGCCGGCGAAGGCGAAGATCGGTCTGACCGGCCCTCCCGTTTCCACTGTGCCGCCGGCAGCAGCGCCGTTTCGGGCCCCGCCCGTGGTGTTGCAGTTCGGCTCTGGGCTTGGGCAAAAGAGTGGCCGCCGGATCGTTGTCCGGCGGATGGGGCCTCTTTGACCTGACCGGTGCTTGACAGGGGCGTTGTGCATGCATGCCGGCCGGCAAAACGGTCGGTCGGGACAGGGCACAAGAACAAGGGCGTCGGGACAGAATGGCACAGCAGGAATGGGGCGCGGTAAAGGAAGATATCCGGAGCGCAGTCGGGGCGAGCAACTACAAGAACTGGATCGAACCGCTGGTTCTGTCATCGCTCAGCGAGGGGGTCGCGCATATCGACGTGCCCAACGCCTTCATGGGCGACTATGTCGGCAAGACCTTCGGCGATCAGATCATCTATCATCTGAACCGCAAGGGGGCCAGCGTGCAGCGGCTGGCCTTTTCAGTGGCCGAACGCGCCGCACCAGGCCCTGCGGCACCCGCCCCGCAGGACGCCAATGCCACGCCCGCCCCCGGGGCGCGGGGCGAAACCAAGCCCGATCACCGCTTCACCTTCGACACCTTCGTTGTCGGCAAACCGAACGAACTGGCCCATGCCGCGGCCCGGCGGGTGGCCGAGGGCGGCCCGGTCAGCTTCAACCCGTTGTTCCTCTATGGGGGCGTCGGGCTGGGCAAGACCCACCTGATGCATGCCATCGCGCATGAACTGGCCGTTCGCCAGCCCGAGTTGAACGTTCTTTACATCTCGGCCGACCAGTTCATCTACCGGTTCATCTCGGCCCTGCGCGACCGCAAGATGATGGACTTCAAGCAGATGTTCCGCTCGGTCGATGTGCTGATGGTTGACGATATCCAGTTTCTCGCCGGCAAGGAAAGCACGCAGGAGGAATTCTTTCACACCTTCAACGCCCTGGTGGACCAGAACAAGCAGCTGATCATCTCGGCCGACCGCGCGCCGGGCGAACTCAAGGATGTCTCCGAACGCATCCGCTCGCGGCTGCAATGCGGCCTTGTGGTCGACCTGCATCCCACCGACTACGAACTGCGCCTGGGCATCCTGCATGCCAAGCAGGAAATGTATCGCGCAATCTATCCCGGCGTCGAGGTCGCCCCAGGGGTGCTGGAGTTCCTGGCCCACCGCATCTCGTCCAATGTGCGCATCCTCGAAGGCGCGCTGACGCGGCTGTTCGCCTTCGCCTCGCTCGTCGGGCGCGAGGTGACGATGGAACTGGCGCAGGACTGCCTGTCGGACATTCTGCGCGCCTCGGACCGCAAGGTCACGATCGAGGAAATCCAGCGCAAGGTCTCGGAACACTACGCCATTCGGCTGTCCGACATGCTGGGCCCACGCCGCCCGCGCAATCTGGCCCGCCCCCGGCAGATCGCCATGTGGCTGTGCAAGAACATGACCAGCCGCTCGCTGCCCGAGATCGGCCGCAAGTTCGGCAAGCGTGACCACACCACGATCATGCACGGCATCCGCAAGATCGAGGAATTGCGCCAGACCGACAGCCAGGTCGCCGACGATCTGGAGCTGCTGCAAAGGGCGCTTCAGGAATAGGCATTTCCGCCACGTGCGGGCACAAGTGGGCCGCGCCGGGTTTCGGGCGGTTGACGCTTGTGCCCTGCTTGCGGACAGTCCATCAACAGACTTGTATGACGGGGCGAAACCGCTAGGTTCGCCTTCCCGGCGCCCAGGTCCGGTTCGGACGGCGCCGCAAAGGACGGAGCGAGGGCTATGAAATTCAGCATTGAACGCGGCGTGTTGCTCAAGGCGGTGGCGCAGGCCCAATCCGTGGTGGAACGGCGCAACACCATTCCGATCCTCGCCAATGTCCTGATCGAGGCCGAGGAAAGCGATGTGTATTTCCGCGCCACCGACCTGGATGTCGAGGTGGTGGACAAGGCCCCGGCCCAGGTGGAACGCGCCGGGGCGACGACGGTCTCGGCCGTGACCCTCAACGAGATCGTGCGCAAGCTGCCCGACGGGGCGCTTGTCACCCTGATCGAGGACAGTGCCGCGGGTCGCCTGTCGATCGAGGCGGGCCGGTCGAGCTTTTCGCTCGCCACGCTGCCCAAGGAAGATTTCCCGGTCATGGCCTCCTCGGACTACACGACCAATTTCGCGGCCCCCGCGCCGGTGCTGCGGCGGTTGTTCGACAAGTCGAAATTCGCCATCTCCACAGAAGAGACGCGCTATTATCTCAACGGCGTTTACATGCACGTCGCCGAGGGCGAAGGCGGCCCGGTCCTGCGGTGCGTGGCCACCGACGGCCACCGCCTCGCCCGAATCGACGCCGACCTGCCCAAGGGCGCCGAGGGGATGCCCGGCGTCATCGTGCCCCGCAAGACGGTGGGCGAGCTGCGCAAGCTGCTGGATGACGATGACATGCAGATCGCCGTGTCGGTGTCCGAGACCAAGGTGCGCTTCGCCACCCCCGACATCACCCTGACCTCCAAGGTCATCGACGGCACCTTTCCCGACTACACGCGCGTGATCCCGCAGGGCAACACCCGCAAGATGGAGGTCGACGCCGGTGAATTCGCCAAGGCCGTGGACCGGGTCGCCACCGTCAGCTCGGAACGCTCGCGTGCCGTCAAACTGGCGCTGGACGAGGACAGGCTGATCCTGTCGGTGAATGCCCCCGACAGCGGCGCCGCCGAGGAAGAAGTCGCGGTGGCCTATGGCGACGAACGGCTGGAAATCGGCTTCAACGCCAAATACCTGCTGGAGATCGCCAGCCAGGTGGACCGCGAGAATGCCGTCTTCCTGTTCAATTCCTCGGGCGACCCGACGCTGATGCGCGAGGGCAGCGACACGACCGCCGTCTATGTCGTGATGCCGATGCGGGTGTGACGGGCGCCGGGGCTTTTCAAGCGTCTCCGGCGGGTTTGCGGCATTGGACACTCGGTCGGGCCTGATAATGCGGCTTGCGATCCAGTCCCTGAGCCTGTCCCATTTCCGCTCGCACAAGCGGGCGCGGCTGGTGCTCGACGGGCGCCCCCTGGCCATTCACGGGCCGAATGGGGCGGGCAAGACCAATATCCTCGAAGCTGTCTCGATGCTCTCGCCGGGGCGCGGCATGCGCCGGGCCAGTGCCGAGGACCTGTCGCGCCGCCCCGAGGCGCTGGGATGGAAAGTCTCCGCGGTGCTGACCTCCCTTGGCCGCGACCACGAGATCGAAACCTTCTCCGAGAACGCCGCGCCGCGCCAGGTGCGCATCGACGGCAAATCCGCGCCTCAGACGGCGCTGGGCCGCATCGCCCGCATCCTCTGGCTGATCCCGTCGATGGACAGGCTCTGGATCGAGGCGGCAGAGGGGCGGCGGCGCTTTCTCGACCGCGCGACGCTCAGTTTCGAGCCTGCCCACGCCGAGGCCGTGCTGAGCTATGAAAAGGCCATGCGCGATCGCAATCGTCTGCTCAAGGATCAGGTGGGCGACACCCATTGGTATCGGGCATTGGAAGCGCAGATGGCCGAGTCCGGCGCGGCGATCCACCGCAACCGCGCCCATGCCATCGCCCGGCTGGCCAGCGCGCAGCAGCAGGCCGAGACCGCCTTTCCCACCGCTGATCTGACGCTGACCCACCCGGATCCGGCCGTCGAGGTTCCGGACGACTCCGATGCCCTGCAGGCCGCTTTTGCCGCCAGCCGCCCCCGTGACCTGGCCGCCGGGCGGACCCTGACCGGGCCGCACCGCGCCGATCTGGAGGCGGTTTTCGCCGCCAAGGGCGTGGCGGCCCGCGATTGCTCGACCGGCGAACAAAAGGCCCTGCTGGTTTCGTTGATCCTGGCCAATGGCCGCGCCCTGGCCGCCGATTTCGGCGCCCCGCCCATCCTGCTGCTGGACGAGGTCGCCGCACATCTTGACGCGCAGCGCCGGGCCGCGCTCTATGATGAAATCTGCGCGTTGGCGGCCCAGGCCTTCCTCACCGGGACCGGGCCCGAGCTGTTCACCGACCTTGGGACCCGGGCCCAGTGGGTTTCGGTGCAGGACGACAACCAGACCAGCCAGATCGAACAACAGGACGGCCCCCAATGACGCTCCCTTGCAACCGCGTGACCTTCATCACCCTTGCCGTGGCCGACCTGGCCCGCGCCCGCGCCTATTACGAGGCGCTGGGCTGGCATCTCGAAAGTGCCAACGAGATGGTCGCCTTCTACGACATGGCCGGGTCCAAGTTCGGGCTCTTCACGCGTGACGGACTTGCGCGCGAGACCGGCCGCGACCCGGACCAATTGCGCACCGGCGCCATGACGCTGGCCCAGAACCACCCCGACCGCGCCTCGGTCGAGGCGGCCTATGACCACGCCCTCGCCTGTGGGGCGACGCCCGTGCGCGCGCCCTTCGAGACCGCCTGGGGCGGCTATTCCAGCTATGTCGCCGATCCGGACGGGCACCTTTGGGAATTCGCCTTCAACCCCTTCGATCCGCTTGACGACGCCGGGCGCATCGCGTGACGATTTCCGCACCCGAGGCGGCGCTCTATGCCGGGGCGCTTCTGATCCTGTTTCTGACGCCGGGCCCGGTCTGGCTGGGCCTGATCGCGCGGGCCATGTCCGGCGGCTTCGCGGCGGCCTGGCCCTTGACGCTGGGCGTCGTGGTGGGGGACGTTCTGTGGTCGCTGCTGGCGGTGCTTGGCATGGCCTGGGTCGTGGACCAGTTTTCCATGGCCATGCTCGCCATGAAGGGCATCGCCTGCGTCACCTTCCTGATCATGGGCACGCTGGTGCTGCGTGCGGCGGGAACCGAGATCGGCGGCGACAGCCGCCTGACCCGCCCCGGGTTCGCCGCGGGGTTCCTGGCCGGGCTGGCGGTGATCCTCGCCAACCCCAAGGCGATCCTGTTCTACATGGGCATGCTGCCGGGCTTCTTCGACCTGGGCGTTCTGACCATCGCCGATGTGGTGGCCATCGCGCTGATGTCGGCGCTGGTGCCGCTGGTGGGCAACCTGATCATGGCCAGCTTCGTGGGCCGGGCGACGCGGCTGCTGAAATCGCCGCGGGCGGTGCGCCGGATGAACATCGCCGCGGGCTGTCTTCTGATCGGCGTGGGGCTGGGCATCCCCTTCTTCTGACCCCGCGAAACGGACCGCAGTGGCGTGACATTGCCCAGCGTATCCCGTATAACTTCGCAAGAATGATACAAAGGGTCCGCAATGGCCGAAGAGCAGCAGCTGCCGTCTGACTACGGCGCAAGTTCAATCAAGGTTCTCAAGGGGTTGGAGGCGGTTCGCAAGCGTCCCGGCATGTACATCGGGGACACCGACGACGGGTCCGGCCTGCACCACATGGTCTACGAGGTCGTGGACAACGGCATTGACGAGGCGCTGGCCGGGCACGCCGACTATGTCCACGTCAAGATCCACGCGGATTCCAGCGTATCGGTGCGCGACAACGGCCGCGGCGTGCCGGTGGAACTGCACGAGGGCGAGGGCGTCTCGGCGGCCGAGGTCATCATGACCCAGCTGCACGCGGGCGGGAAGTTTGACAGCAATTCCTACAAGGTCTCGGGCGGTCTGCATGGCGTCGGCGTCTCGGTTGTGAACGCCCTGTCGGATTGGCTGGAGCTGACCGTCTGGCGCAACGGCAAGGTCCATCGCGCCCGCTTCGCGCATGGCGACACCACCGACCACCTGGAGGTGATCGGCGACGCCGCCGGCGAGACCGGCACCGAGGTGCGCTTCCTCGCCGCGACGGATACTTTCTCGAACCTCGAGTACAGCTTCGAGACCCTGGAAAAGCGGCTGCGCGAACTGGCCTTCCTCAATTCCGGCGTGCGCATCATCCTCGAGGACGCGCGCCCGGCCGAGCCGTTGAAGTCCGAACTGTTCTACGAGGGCGGCGTGAAGGAATTCGTCAAGTATCTCGACCGGTCGAAATCCGCCATGATGCCCGAGCCGATCTACGTCCGTGGCGAGCGCGACGACATCGGCGTCGAGGTGGCGATGTGGTGGAACGACAGCTACCACGAAACGGTTCTGCCCTTCACCAACAACATTCCGCAGCGCGACGGTGGCTCTCACATGGCCGGGTTCCGCGGCGCCCTGACCCGGACCATTTCCAAATATGCCCAGGACAGCGGCATCGCGAAGAAGGAAAAGGTCAGTTTCACCGGCGACGATGCCCGCGAGGGGCTGACCTGCGTCCTGTCGGTCAAGGTGCCCGACCCCAAGTTTTCCAGCCAGACCAAGGACAAGCTGGTCTCCTCCGAGGTGCGCCCGGCGGTCGAGAATCTGGTGGGCGAGAAACTGTCCGAATGGTTCGAGGAAAACCCCAACGAGGCCAAGGTGATCGTCGGCAAGATCATCGAGGCCGCCCAGGCCCGCGAGGCGGCGCGCAAGGCCCGCGACCTGACCCGCCGCAAGACGGCGATGGACGTGAATTTCCTGGCCGGCAAGCTCAAGGACTGTTCCGAAAAGGACCCCGCCAAGACGGAACTGTTCCTGGTCGAGGGCGACAGCGCCGGCGGCTCGGCCCAGACCGGGCGCGACCGGCAATCGCAGGCCATCCTGCCCCTGCGCGGCAAGATCCTCAACGTCGAACGCGCCCGCTTCGACCGGATGCTGGGCAGTCAGGAGATCGGCAACCTGGTCATGGCGCTGGGCACCGGGATCGGGCGCGACGAATTCGATATCTCCAAGCTGCGCTACCACAAGATCATCATCATGACCGACGCGGACGTGGACGGCGCCCATATCCGAACGCTGCTGCTGACCTTCTTCTTCCGGCAGATGCCCGAGATCATCGAGGGCGGCTATCTCTACATCGCGCAGCCGCCGCTGTTCAAGGTCAGCCGCGGCAAGTCCGAGGTCTACCTCAAGGACCAGCCCGCGCTGGACGACTACCTAATCGACCAGGGCACCGAGGGCGCCATGCTGCGGCTGGGCACGGGCGAAGAGATCATCGGCGAGGATCTCAAGCGCGTGGTGGAAGAGGCGCGCCAGCTGCGCCGGGTGCTGGAGGCCTTCCCCACCCATTACCCGCGCAACATTCTGGAACAGGCGGCCATCGCAGGCGCCTTCGTGCCCGGCGCGGTGGATGCGGATCTGCAGGCGGTGGCCGACAAGGTCGCCGCGCGGCTGGACAAGATCGCACTGGAATACGAACGCGGCTGGCAGGGCCGGATCACCCAGGATCACGGCATCCGCCTGGCCCGCATCCTGCGCGGCGTGGAAGAGGTGCGCACGCTCGACGGCCCCATGCTGCGGTCGGGCGAGGCCCGCAAGACCGGCAGTTTCACCAAGGCCCTGCAAGAGGTCTACGACCTTCCCGCCGAACTGCACCGCAAGGATCGCCACCAGGCGATCTATGGCCCGCTGGACCTGCTCAAGGCGATCCTCGAAGAGGGCGAGCGCGGCCTGACCCTGCAACGCTACAAGGGCCTGGGCGAGATGAACGACGACCAGCTGTGGGAAACCACGCTGGACCCGGACGCCCGGACGCTGTTGCAGGTCAAGGTCGACGACATGATCGAGGCCGACGATATCTTCACCAAGCTGATGGGCGACATGGTCGAACCGCGCCGTGATTTCATCCAGCAGAACGCGCTGAGTGTGGAAAACCTCGATTTCTGACGGGCGCTGTCTGCGCCCGTCGGATTTGTCGGGTCTCTTGGCCAGAAGGAAAGCGGGCGCCGCACGGTGCGGCGCCCCTTTCAGTCGAGAACATCCGCCATCACCGACAGGAACCGGGCGACCTCGGCCTCGGAATTGTAGTGGCACAGGCTGACCCGCACGGCGCTGTCCTGGCCCAGCGGGTCCAGGATGTTGCCGCTGTAGTGGTCGGCCTTGCGGGTATGCGTGCGGATGCCCTCGGCATTCAGGCGCTCGACGATCTCGGGGGCGGGGCAACCCTCGGCCCAGAAACAGACCAGCCCTTCGCGGGCGGGATTGTCGATGCCGCCGATCACCTGGACGCCGGGCAGCTCCGCCAACCCCTTCAGGTTGCCGGTGCCGTGCAGCATCGCGCCGGTCAGGTGTTTTTCATGGGCCCGGATCGCACGCCCCGCGTCCTCGATCCGGCCGCGCCGGGTCTCGGCGCCGCCAACCTGCCCGCCCAGCCAGTCGAAATAGTCCACCACGTCCGAGAAGGTCGCATAGGCGCCGGTATCCCGGGTGCCCAGTTCCCAGGTGCGCGCGGGCCCGCCGTGCAGCTGTTCCGGGCCGAGGTCCGTCAGCCGCTCGCCCACCCAGGCCACGCCGTAGCCGTGGCGCGAGAAGACCTTGTAGGGTGAGATGACATAGCCATCCACGCCGGCCGCCGCCACGTCGATCCCACCATGGCTGGCATGCTGGATTCCGTCCACGATGATATGGGCCTCGGGCGCCACCTCGCGGATCGCGCGGGCGATGGCCGGCAGATCCATCCCCATGCCCGTGACGGGCGAGGTGTGCAGGATCGTGGCCACCGTCACATCCGGCGTCACCGCGGCGGCATAGGCCTCGGGCGTGACCAGACCCAGCGCATCGTCATGGGGCACCAGCCGATGCTCCAGCCCCATCACCTCGGCCCAATGCGCGGCAGCGGACCGGGACGCCGGGTGTTCCACGGTCGAGCCCAGCACGACGCCCCGCGCCTGCCGCGTGACGGCGGTGCGCACCAACCGGAACAGAAGCTCGGTGCCGCTTTCGCCCAGGATCACCTGCCCGCCCGGCGCATTGAAGAAATCCGCCGCCGCGGCTCTGGCGCGCGCGATGATATCCATCAGCGCCTGCGAGGCCCCGTTGGCGCGGCCCTGGTTGTCGGGAATCGCGGCGAAGCGCGCCGAGGTCTCGACGACGCTGCCCAGGGTCAGCGCGCCGCCCGCGTTCTCGAAGAACACGCGCGGCCCCTCGAAGGGGCAGGTCTCGACATGGGCAAAGCGGGCGCGGATATCCGTCAGCAGGGTCTCGGTGATCATGGGGTCCTCCGTTTCGGGCCCACATGACCTGACGGCGCGGAATTATCCAAGCCCCTCGGTGCCGTATTTCAGGATCACGGGCACGATCAGGTCTTCCTCGTCGTCCAGATGACGGCGCAACAGGCGATCCATGCCCTGCGCGGCGGTCAGGAAATCAGCCGCGGCGGTCTTGGGATCGGCCCCCTTGGCCCCGGTGATGGCGCGATTGGCCGAGGTGACAAACCGCTCAAGATGCCCGTCCAGCGCGTGGTGATCGGCGTCCAGCAGCTCGAACCCCTTTTCGATCCGCGTGTCGCGGGTCGCCAGCACAGGGAAATAATGATGATCCTCGATCTGATGATGGCCGTGCAGCTGGTTCACGAACATGCCGCCGTAATGGCCGATCGCCTGGGCAAACCGTCCTGGGTCCGATTTCTGATCCAGCAGGGATTCGCATTCCTGCTGCAACAGCCCGCCCAGCTTGCGGAACATCATGTGCCGGTCCAGCCAGAAGGCGATCAGCCCGTTGAACTGCGGGTCGGCCTCCCAGGCCTCGCGCGGGTGCTCGCGCAGAAGCACCTGCAGGGCCTCGGGCAGGCCATCGCGGGTTTCGAGTGAGATATCCATGCCGCGCATCTAATCCGCATCGCCGCCCCGGTCAGCCCCCAGATGCTGCACACCCCGTGCGCGGGCAAGCGCGATCTGGCGCTGCCGTTCCCGAAAGCGGGCCTTGTCCGCCGCGCTGGTCTCATGGATGCACTGGTGGCAGGACACGCCGTGCTCGTAGTGCGGATGCGCCTGATCGGCGGGCAACAGCGGGCGGCGGCAGGCATGGCACAGCACATGCGGCCCTTCCCTCAGCCCGTGATCGACGCTGACCCGCCCGTCGAACACGAAACAGGACCCGTGCCAGAGGCTGTAATCTTCGGGGACCTCCTCGAGGTATTTCAGGATGCCGCCCTTGAGGTGATAGACCTCTTCAACGCCTTTGCCGATCAGGTAATTTGTCGACTTTTCGCAGCGGATGCCGCCCGTGCAGAACATGGCGATCCGCTTGTTGTGGAACCTGTCCTTGTTGTCTTCCCACCAGGCGGGGAAGTCCCGGAAAGAGGCTGTCCGGGGGTCGATGGCCCCGTCGAAGGTGCCGATGGCGACCTCGTATTCGTTGCGGGTGTCGATCACGGCGACATCGGGTGCGCTCACAAGGGCGTTCCAGTCCGCGGGGTCGACATAGCGGCCAACGGCGGCGCGCGGGTCCACGTCGGGCTGGCCCATGGTGACGATCTCGCGCTTGAGCCGGACCTTCATCCGGGCAAAGGGCTGTTCGGTGGCCGTGCTTTCCTTCCAGTCCAGATCGGCGCAACCGGGCAGCCTGCGGATATGGGCCAACACCCGTCCCACACCATCGCGGCTGCCCGCAATGGTGCCGTTTATCCCCTCGCGCGCAAGCAGCAGCGTGCCGGTGGTGCCGGTTGCATCGCACAGCGCGCGCAGCGGCTCCAGCAAGGCGGCCGGGTCCGTGAAGGGTGTGAAGTGGTAGAGCGCGGCGACGGTATACATGCCCGCGCACATACGACCGCGGCCGCGTGCCTGCAAGTTCAGCTGGCGACCCAGTCGTCAACCAGCGCGTCCAGTGCGGGCCAGTCGGTATAGTCCCTGTCCGTGTCAAGGTCCGCCTCGGGGTCCTTGGTGGCGATGATCCGGCGCATGATGAAGCGCTTGAACAGGTCGTATTCCGAGGGTCGATAGGCCCCGGCGATCTGTTCGACCCGCTCCGGCGCCCAGCCCGTGACCTCGGCGAAGTCGTCTATGATCCGGTCCAGGACGCGCCAGTCCTCGGCTTCGTGCCCGGCCGCCGCCAGCGAGACCGACAGGAACAGCACCGGGTGCCGGTCCAGCCATGCGGCGTTGCCCGAGGCGAAAACGGTCAGCGCCCTGCGGAATTGCCCGGCATGGATCGAGGCCACCAGGACCGCCCGGTCGAAGCGATCAAGCGCGAGCCCCTCGGCATCTTCCAGCGACAGCAGTTCCACCATGTGCCCCGCATCGGCCAGACGATCGGCAACATGACGCGCGATCCGGCGCGATTGCCCCTCGGTGGTTGCGTATCCGACAAGCAGTTTCGTCGCGTTGGCCCCCATTTTATCCGCTGCCACGATGCGCCAGAAGACCGCGCCGTGCCTTGATGCGCATCAATT
>JAVLCA010000029.1:0-31495 GCA_031581025.1 Salibaculum sp.
CGCAGCAGGACTATCCCGCCGCTACCGTGGCCGACTTTTGCACCGCCGTTCTCATTCTCGCCGACGCACACCCGCAAGGGCGACAGGCTCTGGCAGTGTCCCCGGAAGTTGTGTAAGAGGCCGCGCGCTGCGCTACGCCGGGCGCTCCGCGCGCGGCCTCCTACACAGCCCGGTGGGCCACTACCTCTCTTCGCGGATCGCTTCAAGCGCGACCTTCGCCTTGAACTCAGGCGTACGCGTCCTTCTCTTGGTCATCTCGGATCGTCTCTCTCGTCATGTGATCCACTACGACAACCGGTCCGAATTTCTGCGACCACCTTTTCCAACGCGCTCATGAGCCATGGTTTTCATCGAGTCGAAGGCCGTGATCGCGCACCCGACCGGATCGAGGATGCGTCCCGCCGGCGCCAAACCGGCATCGCGCCTCAGGTTTTGGCCGGGGCCGCGGCGGATTGCGCCAATCTGGCCGCGCCGCAGGCGGTCATCTGTGACTGCGCTTGAAACCGCGCAAAGCCCATATCGCGGCGACGTGTGCGCATCCACGCCATGTTGCGCGTGCCGCCACCCACCGCAGACAAGCGCCGGACCCTGGGCGCGCCGCGGGCCGTCAGGGCGTCATAGCCCCGCTGCTCCCAACGGACAAGCGCATCGATGATGGCAAGAAAATAAGCGTTATCGCTTGGGGGGCGGGGATCAAGCACCGGCTGCAGATGGGGATCCGCAACGGGAAACCTCTCTCCGGAAGACAGGAGCGGGACATAACTCAGGCTGGACGGCGCATCTGCTATGGGGTGATCGGCCAGTGTTTCCAGCGCGGCATCCCCGAAAACATGGCGCAGGATGGCCCCGCCCGCGCGGGACGCGCCCCCGGCAAGCCAGGATCCGCGCATGCGATGGCTGTAAATGCCATGTTCCGCAGAGAATACGGGCCGATCCGAAAGCACCTTGAGAACAAGCGTCGTGCCGAGCGACGTCACCGCGTCACCAAACTCGCTGAGACCGGCTGCAAGCGCTGCCGCGCACCCGTCTGTCGTGCCGGCGGCAATCGCCGGAGGCGACGAAAACCCCAGTTTCGCGGAGAGCCCCTCGTCGATGGCGCACAGGCGTTGCCCCGGTTCGACGAGCGCGGGGAGAACCCGGTCCGTCAGTCCCAGCGTCGCGAGCCAATCCGGCCAGCGCCGCTTGACCGGATCGCCGCCCGCCTTCAGCGCATTGTTCAGATCCGTCGGCAGGTCACGGCGAGCAAGGGCGCGTGCCACGTAATCCGCTTCAAACGCGAGCCGGGACACGCCCGGTCTTTGCGATACGTCCAGACATCTTGCGACCACGTCCACGGAGGCGCCGCGCTGGAACGCCGCCGGTCCAAGCGCCAAGACGCGATGACGAGCGCCCGGGGTCGGGTGATCGTCGTACAGGCTGAGGGGGCCGATCGGTGACCCGGAGTCGTCCAGCGCCACAATACTGCCGGAGGTTCCGGCCACAGCGATCGTTTCCGCGCATCCGCCGGCCGGGCCAGAGGACAATTCGGCAAGCACCGTGAACGCCGCGTCGATGACGCGCTGCGGATCGTGGCGACCGGATCGGTCTATCGGATCCTCGGCAAGATCGACGACCCCGCCCTTGCCGTCAATCAGGCAGCCGCGAACGCCCCCGGTTCCGATATCGAGCCCTATGGCCACGCTACGCGTCGCGCCCGTCGAAACGCAAGCAACCGGGCAGGTTTGCGGGCGTCAGGTCCGTGACGATGCGTGCCGCGCCGGGGAAGTCGTCCCCGGCCGTGTATATGGACGGGGTCACGACCACCTCGAGCCCGGCCGCACGCGCAGAGAGCACGCCATTCCGGCTGTCTTCCAGCGCGATGCAATCGCCGGGCCCCAGTCGCATGCGGTGCAGAGCCAGGGTGAAGACGTCGGGGGCCGGCTTCTTCCGCGCGACCTCGTCGCCGGCCGCAATCACCTCGAACACCTCGTCGGCGCCGCGGCCCCAGCAGGCCCGGCATAAGCCCTCGACATTCGGCCTGTTTGTCGTTGTCGCCACGGCAACGCGCACGCCCGCGCGGCCCGCAGACGCGACAAGCTCGGCCACGCCCGGGCGCAGCGCGATGTTCCCGGACCGGATGAACTCGGCGTAGATCTCCGTCTTGCGCCGGTGCAGCGCGGCGATCGCCGCATCGTCCGGCTCCGGCGCGCCCATGGCGTCACGATGGCGTTTCATGCGTTCCTTGCCGCCGGTGGTCCCGAGCAGTCGTCCGTAATCCTCGACCGACCAACGCCAATCGAGCCCCGCCTCCCGGAAGGTCTGATTGAAGGCTGCGCGATGCGTTTCTTCCGTCTCCGCCAAGGTGCCATCCACATCGAAAACGAGCGCTTTCGGGGTCATGTCGGGACCTCCGTCACGCGTTGCACGAGGTCCGGCAGCGCCGCGTAATCCGAGAAGGCAACATCATGCGGCATGTCTCGGACCGGGCATTTTCGGTATCCTTCGGTAAAAAGAAGGAACGGCACCTCGGCGCGTCTGGCCGTCTTCGCATCGACATCGCTGTCTCCAACATAGACGCGCGGACCGTCGCCCAGGGCCGCGAAAGCGGCGTGCAGCGGGGCGGGGTCGGGCTTGTTGACGGACAGGCTGTCGCCGCCCCAGACCGTCCCGAAGAACCGGTCGAGCGCCAGATGGGCCAGCACGCTCTGGGTCGGCTTGAGCGGCTTGTTGGTACAAACGCCCAACCTGTGTCCCGCTTCGGCCAGCGCGTCCAGCATCGTCACGACGCCCGGATAGGGCTGTGTCAGTCTCACGGCGCCGTGGTACCGGGCCATGAAAGCCGCCAGCAGCCGCGGCTGCTCGGTCTCGGGAATGTCGCGCGCCGCGCGCATCCTCTCGACGAACACGGTGACACCATTCCCGATGAAGTCGCGCGCCTGGTCGAGCGTGATCGGCGCCACGCCGAATTCGGCAAGTATGTCATTGGCGATCTCGTGAATATCGAAAACGCTGTCGATCAGGGTTCCATCGAGGTCGAAGACGATCCGGGCCATTCAGCCAGGCTCCGGCCCGCGGTGGCCCGCACGCGGCCGGGTCATGCCGAGGCCGCCTTGCGGATGGCGGCGATGTTGTCGGCGTAGACCCCGGGCTGGTCGACGCTGCCGCCGCGAAAGACGGCGGACCCCGCGACCAGCACATCGGCACCGGCGGCAACCACCGGCGCAGCCGTTGTCACATCCACACCACCGTCGATCTCGATATGGATCTCGCGGTCGCCGATCATCCGGCGCAACTGTGCGATCTTGGCCGTCATGTCGATGAATTTCTGCCCGCCGAAACCGGGGTTCACGGTCATGACGCATACCAGATCGGCCAGGTCGAGCACATGCGCCACCGCATCGGCCGGGGTGCCCGGATTCAGCGCGACGCCCGCTTTCATGCCCGCGGCGCGGATTGCCTGCAACGTTCGGTGGATATGTGGGCCGGCCTCGACATGGGCCGTGAGAATATCCGCGCCTGCCTCGGCGTAGGCCTCGATTGAGGGATCGACCGGCGCGATCATCAAATGGACATCCATCACCGTTTTCACGTGCGGCCGAAACGCTTTGACGGCGGGGGGGCCAAAGGTGAGGTTGGGCACGAAATGATTGTCCATGACGTCGACATGGATCCAATCGGCGCCCCGGTCCTCGATGGCGCGAAGCTCGTTGCCGAAATCGGCGAAATCGGCGGACAGGATCGACGGTGCGATCTTCACGGTGCGATCAAAGCTCATTGAGGCCTCCTTCAGGATGGGCGGGACGGGCAGGGCCACTTGACACGGTCGGATATGCGGGGGGCGCGCGCACAGGCGCCCCCGCAAACCACATATGCGCGTCGGATCACGCGGCTGCCGGGGACATGGCCGGGGCGAGCGTGCCTTCCGCGTAGCGCCGCGCCATGTCGTCAACGGGGATCACGTCGATCTTTGACCCGTTCCCGGCGGTGCCGAACCGCTCGAACCGGTCGCGGCAGAGCTGTTCCATCTCCTGCATCGCCGGCATGGCGAATTTGCGCGGATCGAATTCGCGCGGCTTGTCCTTGGCCACCTTGCGGTACTGTCCCGTGATCGCCATGCGAATGTCGGTGTCGATATTGACCTTGCGCACGCCGGACTTGATGCCGCGCTCGATTTCCTCGACCGGCACGCCGTAGGTCTGGGGCATCTCGCCATCGGCCTCGTTGATGAGATCCTGGAGGTATTGGGGAACCGAGGACGAGCCATGCATCACCAGATGCACATCGGGGATCCTGGCGTGGATTTCCTCGATCCTCTGAATGGCGAGCGTGTCGCCGGTGGGCTCTTGGCTGAACTTGTAGGCGCCGTGGCTGGTGCCGCAGGCGATGGCGAGCGCATCGACCCGGGTCAGGTTGACGAAATCCAGCGCCTCGTCCGGGTCGGTCAGCAGCTGGTCCCGGGACAGCTTGCCCTCGGCGCCCGAGCCGTCCTCTTCGGCGGCCATGCCGGTTTCGAGCGAGCCGAGCACCCCCAGCTCACCCTCGACCGACGCGCCGACCCAGTGGGCCATCTGCGCCACGCGGCGGGTGATGTCCACGTTATAGTCCCAATCGGCCGGGGTTTTCATGTCTTCCCGGAGCGAACCGTCCATCATCACGCTGGTAAACCCGTGACGGATGGCCGACAGGCAGGTCGCCTCGTTGTTGCCGTGGTCCTGGTGCATGCAGATCGGGATGTTCGGATACATCTCGACCAATGCCTGGACAATGTGGCGCAGCATGATGTCGCCGGCATAGCTGCGCGCGCCGCGGCTGGCCTGCAGGATCACCGGCGAGTCGCAGGAGGCGGCGGCCCTCAGGATCGCGAGGCCCTGTTCCATGTTATTGATGTTGAACGCGGGCACGCCATAGCCATGTTCGGCGGCGTGATCCAGAAGTTGTCTCAGGGTGATCAGTGCCATGGGTCCGGGTCCTTCTTAGCCATGTTGTGCGCCCTTTTTCAGCGCCGTGATGCCGGGGAGCGTCCTGCCCTCCAGCCATTCTAGAAATGCGCCTCCCGCAGATGAGACGTAGGTGAAGTCGTCCACGACCCCGGCCGCGTTCAGGGCCGCGACGGTATCGCCCCCGCCGGCAACCGACGTGACGGCGCCGGCCTGTGTACGCTGCGCGACCGCCCGCGCCAGCGCCAGAGTCGCGTGATCGAAAGGCGAGAGTTCAAACGCGCCGAGCGGTCCGTTCCAGAGCACCGTGCGCGCCTCGGCCACGAGCGTCTCGAACGCGGCGAGCGCCTTGGGCCCGGCATCGAGCATCATCATGTCCTCCGGGCAGGCATGGGCATCGCAGACCACTTGGGAGGTGTCAGACGCGAATTCGGCAGCGGCCACCGCATCGACCGGAATGTGCAGCTGGCAACCCGCGGCATCGGCCGCGCGGCGGATTTCGGCCACCATGTCGAGCTGGTCGGCTTCATGCAGCGACCTGCCCATGGGCGCGCCTTCGGCAAACAGGAACGTGTTGGCCATGCCGCCGCCCACGATCAGGTGATCGATCTTGGCGACAAGGTTCCTGAGCACCGCGATCTTGGTGGATACCTTGGACCCGCCGACCACCGCGACCGAGGGCGATGCCGGGTTTTCGAGGGCGGACGTCAGGGCTTCGATCTCTTCCAGCATGAGCGGTCCGGCCGCAGCAGGGAGAAGGTGCGCAAGCGCCTCTGTCGAGGCATGTGCCCTGTGAGCGCAGGAAAAGGCATCATTGACATAGATGTCACCCAGTCCTGCGAGCCCGGCGGCGAAATCCGGGTCGTTCGCGGTCTCGCCCGCGTTGTAGCGCAGGTTCTCGCACAGAAGCGCTTCGCCCGGTTGCACCTTCTCCGACAGGATCCGGGCCGACCGGCCGATGCAGACATCCGAGAAATCGACCCGGGTTCCCAGCGCCTCGGACAGGGCGGGCCGAAGCTTGTCCACCGAAAAGCCCGGGTTTCTCTCGTTCGGGTCCGGCCGCCCGTAATGCGTGAGGATGACAAGCCGCGCCCCCTTGTCCAGCAGCGGGCGCATGCCATGTGCAAACCGTTCGATCCGCGTCGCATCGGTGATCCGCCCATCTTCGATGGGCACGTTCAGGTCCGCGCGCACAAGCACACGCTTTCCCGCGACCTCCATGTCTGTAGTGCGCGGTAGCTCCATCAAATCAACCTGCCCATCGCCACGGCGGTATCGGCCATGCGGCTCGAGAAGCCCCATTCGTTGTCGTACCATGACAGGATGCGGACCATGCCGCCCTCCATGACCTTGGTCTGATCACAGTGAAACACGCTGGAATGCGGGTCGTGATTGAAATCCATCGACACGTTCGGCACGTCGGTATAGCCCAGAATTCCCTGCATCGGGCCATCGGCTGCCGCGCGGATCGCGGCGTTGATCTCGTCCGGTGTCGTGTCGCGGGCGGCCTCGAAGACCAAATCGACGACCGACACATTGGGTGTCGGCACCCGGATCGCCACACCGTCGAGCTTGCCCTCGAGTTCCGGCAGGACCAGTCCCACGGCCTTGGCGGCACCGGTCGAGGTGGGGATCATGCTCATGGCCGCGGCGCGCGCGCGATACAGATCCTTGTGCATGGTGTCGAGCGTCGGCTGGTCGCCGGTGTAGCTGTGGATCGTGGTCATGAAGCCCTTGGCGATGCCGATCCTGTCATTGAGCACTTTCGCCACCGGCGAGAGACAGTTGGTCGTGCAGGAGGCGTTCGAGACCACGTGGTCATCCGCTGTCAGACTGTCGTGGTTCACGCCGTAGACGATGGTCCTGTCGGCCCCGGCCCCCGGTGCGGAGATCAAGACCCGGCTGGAGCCGTTTCGCAGGTGCGCCGCGGCCTTGTCCCGCTCCGTGAAGAGCCCCGTGCATTCGAGGGCAACATCCACGTCGCCCCAGTCAAGCGCGGCAGGATCGCGCTCGGACGTGACCCGGATCGGACCCTGTCCGATGTCGATCGTGTCGCCCGCAGTCGCGACCGCGCCGGGGTAGCGGCCGTGAATGGAATCGAAACGCAACAGGTGGGCGTTCGTCTCGACCGGGCCGAGATCATTGATGGCCACGACGCGTATGTCGTCCCGTTCAGACTCCGCTATGGCGCGCAGCACGTTGCGCCCGATGCGTCCAAATCCATTGATGGCGACTTTGACGGTCATTGGTCATCCTCTTCCGATCTTGCGTTTCGCTGTTTCTACCACATTCTTTGCGGTGATCCCGAAATGGTCATACAGGTCCCCGGCAGGGGCCGAGGCGCCGAATTCGGTCATCCCGACAAAGGCGTCGGTCCGTTCAAGGACCGTTTCCCAGCCCAGGCGGACGGCGGCCTCGATCCCGACGCGCGGCGCGGTGCCGCGGACACCCTCGCGGTAGTCGGGCGATTGCTCGCGGAACAGTTTGAACGACGGCGCGGACACCACCGCCGCCCGGATGCCGTCCTGGTCGAGCAGGTCGGAGGCGGTGAGCGCGATCTCGACCTCCGACCCGGTCGCGATCAGCGTCACGTCGCGCGGGCCGTCGGTGTCGCGAAGCACATAGCCCCCCCGCGCCACCATGTTCTCGGCGACATGCGTCCTGCGCACTGTCGGCAGCCCCTGCCGCGAGAGGCACAGCAAGGTCGGCGTCGTTGCGGCAGTGGCGGCGATTTCCCAGGCCTCGGCCGTTTCGACCGCGTCGGCGGGACGGATCACGGTCAGGTTGGGCATCGCGCGCAGGCTGGCGATGGTTTCCACGGGCTGATGGGTCGGGCCGTCCTCGCCAAGGCCGATGGAGTCATGCGTCATCACGTAGGCGACGGGCAATCCCATCAGCGCGGACAAGCGGATCGCCGGGCGGCAGTAGTCGGCAAAGGCCAAAAAGGTGCCGCCATAGGTAAAGAAGCCGCCATGCAGCGCGATCCCGTTCATGGCCGCGGCCATACCGTGTTCGCGGATGCCGTAATGGATATAGTCTCCGGAATAGTCGTTCCGGCTGACAGGGGTCATCTGCGACGTCTTCGTGTTGTTCGACCCGGTCAGGTCCGCCGATCCGCCCACGCAGCGGGCGAGGGTGTCATTGACGACGTCCAGCGCCATCTCGGAGGATTTGCGCGTCGCGACCGTCGGCGCGTCCCTGGACAGCGTTTCCTTGTGGGTCGTGATCGCCGCGTGCAGCCTGTCCGCATCCGTTGCGGCCATGTGAAAGTCGAACAGCGCGGCCTTGTCCGACCCGGCCTTGCGGGTCTGCCATGCCGCGCGTGCCTGTTTGCCGCGCGCGGCCACGCGGCCCCAGGCCTCCCGGACGTCGCCCGGCACCACAAAGGGCGCGTCCGACCAGCCGAGCGCCTCGCGGGTCGCAATGATCTCCGAGTCGCCAAGCGGTGCGCCATGCACCTTTTCGCTGCCGGCCTTATTGGGCGCGCCTTTTCCGATGGTCGTGGCACAGGCGATCATCGACGGTTTGCCCGTCTCGGTGCGGGCCGCCTCGATGGCGGCGGCAATCGCGTCCGGGTCGTGGCCATCCACGGACTGGACATGCCACCCCATCGCTTCGAACCGGGCGTGTTGGTTGGCCGAGGTGGACAAGTCGGTCGTGCCGTCGATGGTGATCCCGTTGTCGTCCCAGAAGACGATCAGGCGGCCGAGGCCCAGATGCCCGGCAAGGCTTATCGCCTCGTGGCTTATGCCCTCCATGAGGCAGCCGTCGCCGGCTAGAACATAGGTCCAGTGATCCACCAGATCGTCGCCCAGACGGGCATTCAGCATGCGCTCGGCCAATGCCATGCCGACAGAGTTGGCGATGCCCTGTCCAAGGGGACCTGTCGTCGTCTCGATGCCCTTGGCATGGCCGTATTCCGGATGTCCGGCGGTGCGCGCGCCAAGCTGGCGGAATTTCCGCAGCTGATCGGCATCCATGTCATCGTAGCCGAGCAGGTGGTTGATCGCGTAGACCAGCATGGAACCGTGGCCGGCGCTCATGACAAAGCGATCACGGTCGGGCCAGTCCGGGGCCGTCGGATCGATGGTCACGAAGCGGTTGAACAGAACCGTGGCCACATCCGCGAGCCCCATCGGCGCGCCGGGATGACCGGAATTGGCGGCCTGAACGGCGTCCATGGTCAGGACACGGATGGCATTGGCCATGCGCGCCTCGTCTGAGGTGATCGGCGCTTGCTGGTTCATGGTGCTGTCCTCACTGCTTGCGGGAGTCGTGAATGAGCCGCTGAATCATCGGCGTGAAAATGAGCTGCATTGCCAGATCCATCTTGCCGCCGGGGGCGACGATGCTGTTGGCGCGTGTCATCCAGCTGCCGTCGATCATCGACGTCAGATACTGGAAGTCGATGCCGCGCGGGTTCTTGAAGCGGATGACCAGCAGGCTTTCATCGGCCGTCGGGATCCAGCGCGCGATAAACGGGTTCGAGGTGTCGACGACGGGCACACGCTGGAAATTGATGTCCGTTTCAGAGAATTGCGGACAAATGCAGTTGACATAGGCTTGCATCCGGCGCAGGATCGTATCCGTCACAGCCTCGGTCGTGTATCCCCGGCTGGCCTTGTCGCGGTGGATCTTCTGGATCCATTCGAGATTGATCACCGGCACGACGCCGATCTTCAGGTCCGCCAACGCGGAGAGATCCACCTCGTCATTCTTGACCGCGCCGTGGAGACCTTCGTAGAAAAGCAGGTCGGATTTGTCCTCGAAGGGTGCCCATGCGGTGAAATTGCCCGGCGGCACGCCGTATTTCTCCGCCTCTTCCTCGTCATGGACATAATGGCGGGTGCGTCCCTTGCCGGTCTCGCCGTAGTCCCGGAAAACCCGCTCAAGCTCTCCGAGTTCGTTCGCATCAAAGCTGAAATGGCTGAATGTGTAGTCGCCCTCTTCCTTCCGCTTCTGCAGTTCCGCTTTCATGGCGGCTCTGTCGAAGCGATGGAAGGCGTCGCCTTCGATGGAGACGGCCTTGATCCCTTCGCGGCGAAAAATCGCGTCAAAGGTGGATTTGACCGTGCTCGTGCCCGCGCCCGATGAGCCGGTCACAGAGATGATCGGATGCTTCTTCGACATTTGGTTTGGCCTCCAGGCTTGCTCAGGTGCGGAAGAGACCGCGGTTCGCGAAAAGGGCTGATACTTCCTCGTCCGGCAGATCGTGGTAACCGGCGACGCGCATAACCTTGTCCGAGCCGCCGAACACCAGCGGCGAGCGCGCGTGCAACTCCTCCGGAACCAGGTCCAGGATCGGGTCCGACCCGTTCGATGCCATGCCGCCCGCCACCTCGACGAGAAACGCGATCGGGGCGCATTCGTAGACCAGCCTGAGCCGACCCTGGCCATACCCGTCGCGGGTATCGGCCGGGTACAGGAAAATACCGCCACTGGTCAGGATGCGGTGGGTCTCGGCCACCAGCGACGCGATCCAGCGCAGGTTGAAGTTGCGTCCGCGCGGCCCTTCCGCACCGGCGACCAGATCGTCGATATAGGCGCGGATCGGCTTGTGCCAGTGGCGATAGTTCGAGGCATTGATCGCATATCCCGAGGAGTCGATGGAAATGCCGTCGGGCGCGGGGACCTGAACGAACCGTCTGGTGTCGGGGTCGAGGACGAACTTCAGAATGCCGTCGCCGAACGTCACTATGATCGCGCATTGCGGCCCGTAGATCGCGTAGCCGGAGGCAATCAAATCCCGTCCGGGCCGCAGAAAGGTTGCGGCGGGCGTGTCGGCGACGGGGTAGATGCCGAAGATCGCCCCGACAGATACGTTCGTGTCGATATTCGATGATCCGTCGAGCGGGTCGATGGCAAGCCCGAGCGTGCCGCCCGCGTTCAGCTCGACCACGTCGTTCTGTTCTTCGGACGCATAGTATCGGACCGCGCTTCCGGCGAGCGCCGTCATGAAGGCCTCGTCGGCGATGACATCCAGAGCCTTCTGGGCGTCGCCATCGCTATTGGTACCGGCGCTTTCGGCCAGATCGGCCTCAATCTCGCCCATCGCGATCTTGCGGGCCGTCTCGGCAAAGACGACCGCCATTCTCTGCATCAGATCGGACAGATCAGGCTTTCCCGCGATCTCCGGGAAAATCTCGTCATCTACGCTTGTCACAGTGGCTCCTCCCATTGCGATATTTGAGTATGTTGCAGCTTGTGCGCTTGTAGTAAATTTAATAATATCGACGGTGTATTAGAAATTTTGGAAAAGCCCGATGATTGATGCCGTCACGCTGAAGCAACTCAGAAGCCTGAAATCCGTCGCAGAAACCGGGTCGATCACGGAGGCCGCGACGCGGCACATGCTCAGTCCACCGGCAATTCACAGTCAAATCAGGAATTTAGAGAGACTTCTTGATGTGTCCCTGCTGACAAAGGGCGGGGAGGAGGGCCGGCTCTGTGCGACGCCCGAGGGGCGCGTGCTGATCGCCGCGGTCGAGCGTATCGACGGTGTGCTCGACTGGGCTCGCGACAATTTGGATGCTCTCGAACGCGGGAACACGGGGCATGTGCGCCTGGGGTTCGAATCCACGGGCCGTTATTTCGCGCCGCGTGTCGTGTCGCTGCTGCGCCGCAGCTGTGGTACGGTCGATGTCACGTTCGACGTGGCCAACCGCAAGCAGATCATCGAGCGATTCGACATGAACCGCATCGATCTGGCGATCATGGGGCGGCCGCCGCGAAATCACGCCATGCAGGTGGACCCGATCGCGCAGCACCCTTTCGGGCTGTTCGTGCCGCCCGACCATCACCTTGTCAGGAACGGCAGCTACGATCCCGAGGCCTTGATGTCCGAGACGATCTTCGCGCGGGAACCAGGGTCGGGAACGCGCAGCCTGCTCGACCGGTTTCTCGACCAGATCGAGGGATATGGCACGCCGCGACTGATCGAACTTGACGCGAACGAGACGATCAAGGAATGCGTGATGGCAGGGCTCGGGGTTGCCATGCTCTCGTTCCATGTCGTGCAACGCGAACTCGCCGACGGGCGCCTTGTTGACCTGAAATGGCCGCGGCTGCCCGTCATGCGCTATTGGTATCTCGTGTCGCGGCTCAGCGACGACATGGCCGAAAGCACGCTACGGGTGCGCGAGGCAATCCTGAACGATCACGGCGCATTTGTGTCTGGCTAGAGCATGTCGCGCAAAAGTGGGAACCGGTTTTGCGCTCCCCGAACATGCTTCATCAGTAAGTTGGAGTGTGGCGGGTGAATGCGAATGAACGCGACACACTCTAGTCGCTGAACTTCACCAGGCGCGTGACTTCGATCTCGGACACGAAGACGACGCCGGAATGTTCGGAAAAGAACGGTTCCAGCCCTTCGAGGATCGGGTCCACCCGCTCTTCCGTGATGGCGGCAATCACCATGACCAGCACATCATCCTCGTTGAACATCAGATGCCCTTCGTGAAAGCCTTGGCTTCCCTTGCCGGACAGGTTGTTGACGATGGTGTACCCTTTGACACCGGCCCGGTCGAGCAGGTCGGTGGCGAAGCCCACATGCTCTCCCCCGAGAACGATTTCGAGCTTCTTGAGCGGGCTGAGTTCGATCTTGCTCATGCGGGGGCAAGCTCCTCTTTCTGGGGTGGGCAGGCAGGATAGTCCGTCCACCTGCCGTCGTCGTGGATATTCGCCCGCCCGGTTTCGGGATCGAGCACGACAATGCGGATCCAACCGTTCGCCACGAGGCGCTTGACCGACACGACATTGTTGATGGCCTGTTCCGCATGGTCGAGCGGCGCTTCGATCAGGGTGATCAGTCGAAGCGGTTGATGATAGGGTGTGCCCCTGTCGAACACGGTTTGCGACGGCAGTCCCGTGCGCAAATCGCTCAGATTGCCGGTCATGACGCCGAACTGCCCGGTGACATTCTGATAGACCTTGGACCCAGATCCGAACCGTTCATTGTCAACCGTTGAAAAATAGTGCTCGAGATTAATCCACTGCCCGACCACGAGCGGGCCGGTCAGGATGTTTTCCAGAAGCCTGCGCCGATGATCCAGACGATAATCATAGGAATGCAGAAAGGCGCGGCCATCCAGCATCGCATCCTGGGTCAGGGCGCGCCGCCCGATCACGAAATAGGCGTTGCCCGACAAGCCCCATTCCGGGCGCACCTGGGACCAATCGACCGCGTTGCGCCGTATCCGTCGCAGAGCAGCGCCGGGATCGCGTTTCGTGTCCTTGTGGACCCCCAAATCCGGGAGCCGTTCCTGCGCGCAGAGCCGGCTGGCCGCACTCAGCCCCGCGCGCAGGCGGTCGAGATAGACAAGATGCGTGGCCGGCAGGAGCTCGAGGTCATGCAGCGCGATCTCGTCCGTCGTCGTGTTGTGCATCGCCGGCAGGAACCAGGTATCGTCGGGGATGTGAATGCCGCGATCGGCAAGCTTGCGCCGCACCGTGTGCTTGTTCGCCATCGTGGACAGGACACGCGCGCTGGCCAGTCCGTCATTGCCGCCACAGGCGCCGCAGTCGAGCGACGATTCATAGGCGTTGTTGTCCGTCGTGCTGCCATGTCCGACAAGCAGCACGAACCGCGAGAAATCCTCGGTCAGACCGATGGAGCTCAAGGCCTGGTGAACGAAGGTCACCTGCTCATCGAGGCTGAAGCCGACCCGCCCGAGATGTTCCATTTGAAGGTCGGCAAAGCGTCTGTTCACGCGGTAGACATCCCGAAGCGTGTCGACGAAGCTGCGCAGCCCCGCGGCACCGGTCTTCAGGCGATCCGGCAGATCCGGTGCGGCAACCGTGCTTTTCAAGGCCACTTCACGCAGCTCGCGCACGACCGAGTCGGTCACGGTTTCCGGAGGCAATCCTAGTTCGCGTTCCAGCGCTTCGACGATCACGGCGCGCTGGACGGCGCGGACAATCGAATCCGCCTGCTCGCGGCTGAGCTTGTCGAGGATCAGATGGGTCCGCGGCTTACCGGCATCCAGACGTTTGCGCAGCTTGTGATAAGTTTGCGGCGCGAGCGTCTTGCCGATCATGTCGAAGCCGAAGAGCAATCCGATGGCCTCGACGGTGACAAAGGGCGAGATCACGGTTTCCTTCAACTCGTGCATGACCTTGTCGAGAAGCGTCACGGCGGCGTCGTCGCTCCGGTCGGACACGGACATCTCAAGGACAAGGTTGCGCGGCGTCAAGAGCACGGGGCACAGGTGTTTCTCGCTGCCCTTGCCAAGCTCCAGAAGGCTGAAGGGAACACCGAAAAAACCGGCAATTCCGAAGGTCTGGTAGTCTCCCGCGCTTTCCAGATGGCGCCGGATGCGTTCCGAACGGACATCGATGCAGAAGGCCGCCTGCACGAAGGGGCGCTTGTCGCGGGGCGGGGGCGGCGCGAGGCTGACGCGCGTCATCAGGTCCTCGGTCGCCGAAGCTTCGGATGCGCGAAGCCAGATCATGCCTTCGCGCGTTTCCACCTGACCGAGCGTATCGCGCAAGGCGCCCAGCGCATCGGCGGAAAGCGCCATCAGCGCGTCTTTCTGGTTTGTCCGAAACGCCAGTTGCGACAGCTTGTCCGCCAGCCGGGCGGTCTGCGCCTTGCGCCGATCCGACAGATGCTGACGAGACAGCCGCTCGATCCCGGCGGAGTCGCCCAGATCGAGCGCTCTCTGGACATCCCGGATCATGTCCGGTGATACCCGCCTCTCGTGAAAATCCTTTCGCAGGGACATCTCGAAGGGTTTTTCGTCCAGACGCGCGCGCAGATCGGGGCCGGTGCGCGGGCAATCGTCGAGACCGTTCAGGTTGGCCCAGCCGAGTGTCAGCCTGACCGCCAGCAGATCGACCAGATCCGCCGGGTATTCCCGGGCCCAGTAATACCGCTTTGCCTGCGACCGCCACCGGACGAAACCGGACCAGCCCGGAAGCTGCATGAACTCTCGCGTGAAATACGCGGGCCAGTCATCCTCGGGCACTCCGATGGCCTGCAGGACGTGGTCTATCACGCGTTCGGGCCCAAGCAGATGGCCTGTTGGCAATCCCGCGGCGATGTTGTCCAGGAACCGCCGGACCTCATGCGGAGCGACCCGGCGCCAGGCGTGAAAGAAGCCCTGCTCCCGCTCGGGCATCGACCAGACGGATTGTCCCTCGTCGAAAAACCCGAGACAGGCGCGGATGACCTGCTCGTTCAGCTGCTCGGCAATGGTCGTCCCGTAAAGCGCGTCGATCACCTCGTAGACCGGGCGGTCCGCGGGGAAGGCACTGGCCAGCGATGCCCGGACTTCGGTCTCTGACGGCGTGCTGGCCGCAATCTCGTGCCCCCGCAGCGCCTGATAGAGGTCCTGCGCGTCCACCGGCTTCTCCGGCAAGAGCGGTTCATCGACCCCCGCCAAAAGCCGGATCGACAAGGCAGCGATATCGATGCCCGGGGTCGTGTGGCCGTCGATCACCCGCTCGATCTCGGTTTGCAGTGCTGCGGCAGAGACCCTTCCGTCGGCCAGATCCGCTTGATACTGGCGCCGGGACAGAAAGACCCGGGCCCGGAACAAGGCGCGGGCCTTGTCCAGCGCAGTTTCGAAATCCAGGTGCTCCAGCCCGTGCAGCGGATTGCGTTTGACGAAGCTGCGCATCGGCCAGAAGAAGGGAATGGCTTCACCCGCCACGTAGGTGGTCGCGCGAAGCCTGAGATCGCGCCCAAGGTCCTGTGTCATAGCATGATCCCTCCGAGCAGGACGCCAACAAGGCCGAGACCGACAACACCGGCCCCGTAAAACGATGCGAGATGATCGGAAATGTCATTAGGCGCCGTGTGCGCGCGACCGATGACGATGCCCGTCACCAGACGCGCGGCGGCCCATGACCACAAGAGCCAGCAGGCCAGAATGGCCAGCGTCGTCATGACGGATGTCGCGGCCTGGTCCGAGACAAGCGCGAGCAGCACAAAGAAGGACGGCGACACGGGCATGGCGGCCACGGCGAGAAGGCCGATGAAAAACAGCCCCGCCAGCTTTGGCGCTCTGCCTGCCAAGCGCAGGTCCAGCGCCACATGGGCGGCCCCTCGCCGGCGCTCGATGATCTCGATCAATGCGCTTGCAAACGCGATCGGCAGGCTCAGCCCAAGCGCCTTGGCGATCATCGCCGCGCCGCCGGCACCCGCCCAGAGAAGCGCCGACGACGACACGGCCAAAAAAACGATCCAGAGCCGGGCATCCTGCAGCACCACCGCGCGCCAAGCGTAGAACAGCGCCGTCAGCATCGCCCAGGCAACCAGCCAGGCGGGCGGGGCGGTGTCGGACGTCGACAGCAGGGCCGCGCCCGGTAGCGTCCAGACCAGCAGTAGAAGCGATCTGAGCCACCCGTCGCGCAGGCGATCGAATGCCAGGACCGCAACCATGCTGAACGGGAACAGCGGCAAGAGCAGGATCGCGGGCAGAATGACCAGCACAGACATGTCACCGCCACCCGAGACGTGCATTCACGCGGCGCGCGCCGCTCAAGATATGTCGCGACGCGCTCGCATAGAGCGTGGAGACATAGAGTTCGTGCGATACGACGGAATAAAAGAGCTGCCGCAGGCGCCGGTTCCAGTCCTCGGTGGGCATGTTCCGACGCTCGACATAATAAGCATAGAGCCAGCCCAGAACGATCACGGTGGTCAGGATCGCGACGAAGATATCGAAATAGACCAGGCGGATACCGGCAGCCGCGTAGAGCGCCTTGCGGAACTCGGGGTCGGGGCGCAGGAAGACGTCAAAACCATGCGCGATCAGCGAATACCCGACCACCACGATCACGAAGGACACCAGGATGAGCGAGAACAGGCGCACCGGGTTCTCGGCCCGCATGTGATATGTGGCAAAGATCAGCTGCGCGCCGGTCATCCAGCCGAAGAACAGCAGGATCACCGCCCCCTGCTTCTCGAAGAAATCCTGTTCCACGAAGTAATGCGCAAGGAACAGGACGGCGGCCGGCACCGCCAGCGTGAAAATCGCCATCGCAAGCCAGGGGCGACGCGTCCTGACCGGGCGTCTCTCCACGATGAAGGTATAGAGATCCTCGGGCGGCACGCCGTCATCAATGCGCGCCGACCGGATCACCCCGGATGCATTCAGAAACAGCGTCCCCTTGAACATGCCATGCGCGATCAGGTGGTATATGGCAAGCGAGAAGGCCCCGACGCCGCATTCCATGATCATGAACCCCATCTGCCCCATGGTCGAATACCCGAGCGCCTTTTTCACGTCATGCTGCGTGAGCATCATGACCGAGCCGATGATCGCCGTGACAAGCCCGACGATGAACATCAGGTGCAGAACCTCGCCGGCGTGAACATAGACGGGCGCGAAGCGGTTGATCAGCACGCCCCCGGCATTGACGATCCCGGCATGCATCAGGGCCGAAACCGGCGTCGGCCCGCTCATCGTATAGGGCAGCCAGGTGTGAACGAGGAACTGAGCAGAACGCGCGAAGGCCGACAGCGCGACGAGGAACCCGACCACGCCCGCCAGGGGCAAGCCGAAAGCCGTCGCATCCGATCCGCCTTTCAGGGCTGTGAAGATCTCCGGGAGCGACCACGTTCCGAACGCGTGAAAAAGCAGCACCGCGGCCAGGACCACCGGCAGATCGCCCAAGCGGTAGGTGAAAAACGTCACGAAGGCATATCGCTGCGCCTGTTGGCTGTGCAGGTCCTGCCCGAGCAGCAGGTAGAGCAGAACACCAACGAGATGCCATGCGATCAGCAGCAGAACGAGATGGCTCGCCGAAACCATGACAAGCAGCGCCGCCGTCATGAGATTGAGAAGGACGAAAAAACGGACAAAGCCCGGCTCGTCGGCCATGTAGCGGCGTGAATAGGCATGCACGATTAGACTGAAGCCGGCGATCACCCACATGAGGAGGGCGCTCAACGGGTCGCGGAAGAAAGTGACCCAGCCGACCAGAACGACCTCGTTTCGGGGCGCCTGGCCCCATACGGCCGACCAGAGCTCCAGACTGCTCATCGCAAAACTCAACCCGATGAGCACGACGCTGATGTCCGAGACCCGCCGTCCCATGCGCGCCGACAGCGAAACGGTCAGCGCGGCGGACACGAGCGGCAGAAGGATAATCAGCGCAGGCAGGACTGTCATCTTGGGCAAGGCCTCCGTCAGTCGAACGGGTCGCAAACGATCCGGCCGCACCCGTCCGGACCGGTCTCGGCGCCTTGCGGTGCGAACACATAGACTGGCGCAAGCGACCCTGTCGGGGGATCGGTCCCGGCACGCAGGAAGATAACGTCAACGGCCCGCGCGACCGTATCGCTCGGATCGATCGCGGCGTGGATCAGTCCTGACCCCCGGGGCGCGCCGTTGCCGGTGCAATGCGCGGCCAGCTCCGCGCCGACCCGAACCGCCACACCGGGCGCCGCGTCGATCCAGAGCGGGATCTGCACCCGTTCCAACGCGGCGCGCAGCCGCGCGGCGAGCGCGAACTGTTGGGACGGCGGCAAATGACGGCCACCCAGGAGCACCGCGCCCCATTCCTCGGTCGAAGCGCGCCGCGCCGTGTCTCGCGCCCAGGCCCGGGTATCGACATGCGGCGAGGTCACGTGGAGCACCGAGCGCGGAAGCGACAAAAGCCGCAGCGCCTTGGTGTTGGACGACAGAACCGGCGCAACATGCGCGGCCTCCGGCCGGACCCAGTCCAGAGCTTGGTTTTCGCGCCCGACGGGCGCGCCGGACCAACCGGTGGCGCAAAACAGCTCCAGATCGATGCTGCGGGATCCGAAATCATGCGTGTATCGTGTGAAGGGGCGCAGACCATGGGCGTCAAGCCCGGTCTCCTCCTTCAATTCGCGCGCTGCGGCATCGCGCGCGTCCTCGCCGGGTTCGATCTTGCCGCCGGGAATCTCCCATGTTCCCGGAGACATCTGATCCGGCCTGCGGCGCGCCATCAGGATGCGCCCGTGTGCATCCCGCACGATGCAGGCGGCGACAGCGATTGGCTGACGTCGGCCTCTGGCGGCGATACGCGCCCTGGGCGCGAACCGGTGCGCGAGCCCGTTCATCAGTCCGGCCAGACAGCGAATTCACGTGGCGTTACCGAAACGGCCACAGGATGTGCATCGGCTGCTTCGGGGGCTGCCGGCGCTTGCTCGGCGGCCGTTTCGGCCTTGGCCGTGCGCGGCTTGCGCGTCTGACGACTCCTGCGCGGGCCCTTGTCTGCTGCGTCCTTGTCGGTCATGTCTGCTGACCCTCGAACGCGTGATCGATCCGACCGGCAAGCTGGTCGCGACCATCGTCCCCGGGAACGGTCACGTTGACATAGGTCGCCGCGAAACCGAGATCCGGGAAGATGCCGGTCTCTTCGGATAGCGCCGTCAACGCGTCGAGAAAGGCGCTTGTGGCCGCATAGTCCGGAAATTCGAAACGCCGTGTGATGGCGCCGGTTTTGCCGACCGTCGTCCAGTTTTGCGGCGTCGTCGTGTGCGCTACGGTGCTTTTCTGAATATTCGTCATCATCGTCATGTTGAATGCCCCCCATCACCTTCGCCGGACCCGGTCAGGATCCGACGAAGGCACTTGAAACGAAGCCAGACCTCCGATGGTGCCCGGTTTACCCGGCAGGGTTGGTCGGAAGCGCGTTCTCGACCTCGGAGTGCGGACGCGCAATGATATGCGCTGCCGCGAGCCCGTCACCAACGCGCTCACAGGCGTCCGCTCCGGCCCGGACCGCCGCGTTCACGGCCCCGGTCTCGCCGCGGACCATGACGGACACATAGCCGCCGCCGACGAACTGGCGCGCGATCAGACGAACTTCCGACGCCTTTGTCATTGCGTCCGCTGCCTCGATCGCGGGCACAAGACCGCGCGTTTCGATCATTCCAAGGGCGATGCCCACTGTCTCACTTGCCATTGTGTTCTCCTCTCTGGCTAAGCTTCTCTCAGTCATCGCGGCCACACAGGTCTGAAGCCGCCGATCCTTTCAGGTTTCGGCCCGCGCGGGGCCATGCCATCTCGTTTCGTCCCAGTCGTCGATGATCCCGCCGATCGTGAGATCGGTGGTGATGCGCGGGTCCCCCGTTGCGATCCGCGCCGAGGAATAGGCGATCGTGATCACGAAATCCCCGGCCCGCGCGCCGACCGCATCCACGGCGACCTCGATGTTGCCCTTGGCATCCTCGAGCACACGGAGCCTCTTGGCGCCCAGCCCGCTGACCCTGTGCGTGGTCACGAGATCGCGCACGACGCGCATGATATTCATGTCACCGCCCCCGTCGTCTCGTCGCCGTCCCAGTAGTCGATAATGCCCACGATCGTCAGATCGGACGGGTATTTCGAATGTCCCGCGGCGTCCTTTGCCGCAGAACTGCCGACGGCGATGACCCAGTCCCCCTCCTTGCAGCCGATGGGATCCACCGCGACCGCGCGGCTGCCACCTTTCTCGCGCACCACGAGCAGGCGGTTGTTTTCCAACTGCGTTATGCGCGCGGTGGCGACGAGTCTGTTCTCAACCTGAAATATTTTCATGCCCGCGACTCCAGGAATTGCAGCGCGCCGCCGGTTCCGGGCCGAAGCGCAGCTTCGACCACCACGGGACCCTCGGTGTCCATCGCGAGAATTGCCTCTCGCATGCGCTCGGCGTCCTCCGCCGCGGACCTGTCGTCGCCGGGGATGTCCGGGTCGAAGCCGCGCAGGACGAGAACCGGGACAGCGGTCGTGGTATGTGTCCTGAGGAGTCGCACGCCGACAGCGATATCGGCCGCGCCTTCCTCGACAGAATTCATTTGTGCCTGGAAGGCCAGGTTGCGCATCTGCACATCATCCACCGGGTCGCCGATCACGATCAGCTTTTCGGCATGGCCCGATACGGTATAGGGGCCGCCGTATTTTTGCAGAACGGCATCGACCTGCGCGATGTTGTTCTTGAGCAGATAGCCGCAGAGCCAACGCATGCCTTCGGTCGCCTCGTCCTGCGGATCGACGCCGGTGGCGCGCGCGACTTCGGCCCGGACCGCCTCTTTCGCGGCATCGCGCTGCATGTCGCGGGTGCGCGTATAAAGATCCGCCGCATCGACGTAACGCGCTTTGTCCATCCGGCCCGCAGCGTCGGGCACGTGCACGCGAATGGCGTCCGTGTCCGTATCGAGCCCGATCAGGAGCAGGGCGATCTCGGCGCCCGCGCCATGCATCGCCTGGGCGGCGGTCTGGAATTCGATCAGCCGGTCATGCAGCAAAGTCAGCGCCGTATCCGTGTGACTGCCATGCGCGGCACAGCCGTCATGACCGGGATCGCGGCTCGAATAATGATAGACCCCGATCTTGAGATAACGCGTGCCCGCATCGGGGGAGTTGGGAATGCCCCTGCGATGGCGGGTCAGCTCGACCTCTTCCCATTCATGCAGGTTCTGGGCGACATTGAACATCGCCCCCGCGAAGGACTTTCGGGCGGTCACGATGGAGAGCGGGATGCGCAGCACGGCGCCCAGAAGCCCCGCAAGACGCCCATCGGCGCAGGGGGTGATATCAACGGCGTGAAAGCCCCAGCGACGGATCAGCTCATTCATCGGCTCTCCGTCATCGGACATGTAGCGGTCGCGCTCGGACCCGCTTTCGACCAATGTCGCGAAGAGTCGGCAGGCGGCGCGGGCGTGAACCGCGCCCATATCGACGGGATGCAGCCAATCGGCCTGGAACCAGGCCGGGTCGGCTTCGACTCCGATGGCGCGCAGGCGCGCGACCGCGCGGTCTGCAAACCCGTCCTGGAACTGTTCGGAGGCCAGCGCGCGCAGGGTCTCGGACAATTGCGCGAAGCCGGTCCCGATCTCGGTCTCGCGGCGCTCCAGCTCCGTCGCGATACCGGGCTCGGCAAAGGGATGGCGGGCGCCCGTTGCCGTCAAGCCGGGCGTCGGTTGCGGGGCCGTGTCGGTGCCGGTGGGGACACCGGTCGGCCGGGCGCTTGGCCTGGACGCGATCCAGCCGGCACGCCAGGCCTTGTTCGGCCCGGATGAGAGTTGACGCGCCGGGCTCATCCGGCCGCTCCGCCGGACAGGGTGACGGTGGCGCAGTACTCAGGAGTGCCACCGGTCGCGCCGGTCACCGGGCTCACGGGATCGTGGTTCAGGGCCTTGGCCTTGAAATGGCGCGCACCGGCAAAAGCCTGCGCCGATCCGCTGCGCTCGGACGGGTTGCGCCCCGAAGATATGTCATCCTCGGTCCCGGTCACGCGGCCGTCTGCCTGCCATGCCGAACCGGTGATCGCGGTCCCGCGGGTGGAGCCTTCGCCAGTGACGCCGTCATGGGCGACGCGCCGACCGTCTTGGCGGCCGCGGCCGGGGGCATGGAACTCGCTGCTGCCCGTCACCTTGCCCTCGCCCCTTGAAAAGGTTCCCGTGACCGCGGAGCCCGCGCCATGGGCCTGATCGGATCGCGCCTGAAGATGCGTCTCGCGCTGCGGTGAGGTGACCGAGAAGCTGCCGATCGATTGGGCCACCGGGTCCCCCGTGGTGTCAGTGCCGCGTTCTTCGGCGACAAAATAGCTGGACCCGGTGATCGCATGGTCCGCGCCGCGCTGGGTGCCCGAGACCATCGGGTCATTGAGCGGCACGTCCCCGGTGATGGCACGCGGTGTGCGTTTCTCGCGCATCGCTGCTTCGCTCTCCACCTGGTCGGGGTCGCACCAGGCCTTGGCACCGCTGGCACCGTAATAGGGCGTGCCCGTCAGGGTCTGGCAGGTTCCGTGCTCGGAGCCGGTGACGCGCGCTTCATGCTCCATCTCGGGGCCGGTGATCGTCTGGCCGCCCCAGGTGCGCGAGGCGTTCACCTTGCCCCCCGATACCGGATCCGTGCGGTCTGCGCCCTCGGTCCCCCGGGCGTCCTGATCTGCGGCCTGATGGCCCGCAGGTCCGAGATACTGCGACCCGGTGAGCGCGCGATTGGCGCCGTCCTCGTCGCCGCTGACGCGCCGCGATCGGCCGACCGCCGTCCCCGAGACCGCATGCCCGCCGATCGTCTGCTCGACGGCGCGCTGGGTGTCGCGGATGCGCGATCCGACGGTGCGCGCCGACCGGCCGAGGTTCGTTCCGAAGACCGACGCCCCGTGCGGCTGCGATTGTCGGGCGAACTGGGCACCGGTGCTCGCATGTGTCTCGCCGCGGGGCGCGACATCTTCGATGGACTGGTCGGCATTGCCGGTGACGGCCGCGCTGGCGGAGTCCTCGTCTCCGGTGATGCGCACGCCAGACCGGACCATCGTGCCCGATACGACCTGACCGCCGGGGGAGGTCACATGACCGACCTTGCCCGAGCCAGGGCGGTAGCCCCCCTCTGCGCCGGCGACATATTGCGTCCCGGTGAGCGGCATGTCGCGTCCCGCCTCGGCGCCGGTCACGGCGCGGCCGGTCGCGTAACTCAGCCCTGTGACAGATGCCTGCGTTACTGATGTCGTCACCGCGGGCACCTTGTCGGGGTAGGACAGAGCCCCCTTGCGCGCCGGCGTGGCGTCGCCAGTGGCTGACAGGCCCGCACGGCCATGCTTTGCCAGCATCGCGCGGCGCTGCTTGGCGGCCTCACGGCCCGTCTGTGCGGCAGGGGCATCCGAGGTGGGCCCGGCGGCAGGCCTGTCGCCCGGCGTGGCGGTGGCCTCTTCCGGCAGGGCGGCTGCCCGAAAGCCGGACCTGACGCGCTCCGTCGCTGGGGGCAGGGCCGTCTTGCCCTGCGACAGGGCCTTGCGCCGCGCCCGAGAGGCTGCGCGGCCCCCTGCGGGCATCGAAACGGGCTGCACCGGCGGCGCAGAGGACGCAGGCCCGGCGGCATCGGCAAAGGCGGCGGGGACATCGGTTTTGGCGTTTTGAGACGCGTCGGCCTGTGCCTCGGGGGCCATTGCGGCACCCTCTGGCAATTCGGCTGCTCGGAACCCCGAGCGCACACGTTCGGACGCGGGCGGAAGCGCCGCCTTGCCCTGGGACAGCAGACGCCGCCTCAGCTGCGAGGCTTCGCGTCCGGACATTCCCTTCAGTGTCGTCTCGCTTGTCATCTCGGTGTCCGTTTCAATGGATTGCCGTGGGAAATGGGGGCGGGTTGCGGCCGCTCAGGCGCGGAAGACCACGAACGCCATGCCCTGCGACTGGGCGAAATTGTCGTAGGCGATGAACCGGACATGCATCCCGGGATTGGCCCGGTGGCAGGCTTCAAGCTCGTTCAGCACCATTTCCACGGATTGGGTGCCGAAGAACGGCAGCTTCCAAAGATACCAGAAGTTCGAAAAGGACTTTTCCGGCTCGGTGTATTCGATCGCAGGATTCCAGCCCTGCGAGATACAGTAGGCGATCTGCTGCTCCATCCGCTCTGGCGTCATTGGGGGCAGATAGGAAAATGTCTCGGTTTTTGCCGGTGTCGGCGCATAGGCGAGTGTCTCGGCCATCGGTCACTCCAATCTTCAATACGGTTGGGCAGGACACTCAGGTGTCCAGCTTGTCGACGGTGTCGAACTCGAACTTGATTTCGCTCCAGGTCTCCATGGCGATTGCCAATTCCGGGCTGTGCTTTGCCGCTTCGCCAAGGATCTCGCGGCCCTCGCGTTCGACCTGGCGACCCTGGTTTCGGGCCTCGGTACAGGCTTCGAGTGCCACGCGGTTTGCATGGGCCCCCGCTGCGTTGCCCCACGGGTGGCCCAGCGTGCCGCCGCCGAACTGAAGACAGGAGTCATCGCCGAAGATCGCCACCAGGGCCGGCATGTGCCAGACATGGATGCCCCCGGACGCCACCGGCATCACGCCGGGCATTGCGCCCCAGTCCTGGTCGAAGAACAGACCGCGGGTGCGGTTTTCGGGAATGAAGGGCTCACGCATCTGGTCGATCCAGCCGAGCGTTGCCTCGCGATCGCCTTCAAGCTTGCCGACAACCGTACCGGAATGCATGTGGTCCCCGCCCGAAAGGCGCAGGCATTTGGTCAGCACGCGGAAATGGATGCCGTGCATCGGGTTGCGGTCCACGACAGCGTGCATCGCGCGATGGATGTGCAGGAGCATCCCGTTTTCCCGGCACCAGTTGGCCAGGCCCGTATTGGCCGTGAAACCCGCCGTGAAGAAGTCATGCATGATGATCGGCGCGCCGAGCTGCTTGGCGAATTCGGCGCGCCGGTACATTTCCTCCGGCGTGCCGGCCGTCACGTTCAGATAGTGCCCCTTGCGCTCGCCGGTCTCGGCTTCCGCCTTTTGCACGGCCTCCATGACGAACTCGAACCGGTGTTGCCAGCGCATGAAGGGCTGAGAGTTGATGTTTTCGTCATCCTTGGTGAAATCCAGCCCGCCGCGAAGGCATTCATACACGGCGCGGCCGTAGTTCTTGGCCGAAAGGCCCAGCTTTGGCTTGATCGTGCATCCCAGAAGTGCGCGCCCGTATTTGTTCAAACGATCGCGTTCCACCTGGATACCGTTCGGCGGCCCGCCGCAGGTCTTGACATAGGCCAGCGGAAAGCGAATGTCCTCGAGCCGGAGAGACCGGACCGCCTTGAACCCGAACACGTTGCCAACCAGCGAGGTCAGCACGTTGACAACGGAGCCCTCTTCGAAAAGGTCGATCGGGTAGGCGATGAAGGCAAAGAACGCCTCCGGGTTGCCCGGCACGCTTTCGATCCTGTAGCACCGCCCCTTGTAATATTCGAGGTCGGTCAGAAGATCCGTCCAGACGGTTGTCCAGGTGCCGGTCGAGCTTTCGGCTGCGACGGCAGCGCCCGCCTCTTCACGCGGAACGCCATCCTGAGCGACCACCTTGAAGACCGCCAAGAGGTCGGTGTCGAGAGGAATGTACTCGGGCATCCAGTACGTTTGGGCGTAGTCCTTTACGCCTGCTTGATACGTTTTCTCGGCCAACGTAGGTCCTCCCGGGTCGAATTCTTGATCAGCCAGCAGCTTGGGTTGGTTAAATCCTAAGCGGCTTTCTGACATTCCCACAAATTAGATATTGCGTGACTCATATAACTGATGTTTATAGTTGATCATGAGAGTTGATCTGCGCCAACTTGAGATGCTTGACGCGCTGGCGACGCATGGCAGCCTGACAAAGGCCGCCGATGCCATACATGTCACGCAGCCCGCGATCTCCAGCCAGATGCGAAAGCTGGAAGAACATGTCGGCCTGCCGTTATACGAACGCGATGGACGGGGCGTGCGGTTGACCGAGGTCGGAGATCGCGTTGTGCATCATGCGAGACGCGTTGGACGTGTCATGGGGGACCTTCAGCAAGACCTGCGCCATTTCAAAAATCTCGACAGAGGTGAGGTGACTCTCGCGGTTGTGTCGACAGCCAACCATTTCATCCCCGAAGACATCGTCCGCTTCCGCAAGGCGCATCCCGGTGTTGAAATAAACCTCCGGGTGGCCAACCGCGACACGATCCTCGAGATCCTGGCTGCGAACGAGACCGACCTCGCCATAACGGGCCAGCCTCCGGACGATGCCGACGTCGTCGCGCGCCCGTTCAAGGAAAACCCCCTGGTCGTCATCGCCCCGCCCGATCACGCCATGGCGGGACGGGACGAAATTCGTCCATCGGATATCGCCGGCGAGCCCTTCGTCTTGCGCGAATACGGATCGGGAACCAGACGCGTGATGGAACGGGCGTTCCTGGATCATGGGCTCGAATGCAAAGCCGCCTGCGTCCTGTCGTCAAACGAGGCGGTGAAGCAGGCGGTTCAGGCGGGCCTGGGCGTCGCCATCATTTCCAGGCAGACCGTCGAACTGGAACTTGAAACTGGCCGATTGGTCACGCTGCGATGCTACGCGCTCTCGCTGATGCGACATTGGTTCGTACTGTACCGCAACTTCAGACGCCTCTCGCCGGCGGCACTCGCCTTCAGAAACCTGCTCCTGGAAGGCCGTCGTGATCCTCAGCCGCACCATGCCCCATCTGCAGGACGGGGTCCGGCGTGAGGCACGCGACGCGACGGTTTCCCCCTCGCACAGATCAGCTAGACGAGGTCTGTGAGGTCGCCAAAGGCCTTAGGGTCAGGACCAATAAACCTGCTTGAGGCTCCACGGGCTGCTGTAGATATGCCGTTACTCGCGGGACATTTTCTTTAACCTCCCAGGTTTGGGAAGAAGGAGATGTTCATGACCAAGGATCAACGCGAGATTCAGCGCAAGTTGCGGATACTGCGACATGCGGAGGAGACCGGACACGTCGCGAGGACTTGCCGCTATTTCGGGATAGGTCGATCCAGTGCGCATTCCGACACATCCGGTCACCTGTTCCGGCGACATTCGGTCAGTGATTTCTTGCGGCGCTGATCGACATGCACACCCGCGTTCGCCATGGGTCTCGAACCGATGGCGACCACACTGGCTCACCGCAAACCGCCAAAAACAACTTGGCAATGCCGTCACAAGCTGTGATGATTGTATTTTCAAAGGCAAGCTAAAACAAATCAAAGCTTGCTGGTGGTCGACGGCTCTGCCTTGAGAGAGGCCCCTTGCTCGCAGCACTGCACAGCAAGTGGCCCAAGCACTCTTGCCAGCGTCACCACAGGCATCGGTTTTCCAGCCGTCATAATAGGAAAACAGTAGACGCGAGCAGAGTCAACCGCAGAACATGGGTCATGTAGGAGGCAGCGCTGCCCTCACGCTCGGCCAATTCTGCGATCGTGGCGAACTCACCAGACTGCGGCAAGCGCTTCCAGCGGAAGGTGCTTGCCAGCCCCTTGACGAGTGTGCTGTCTGCCTGGCGCGGCGGCGCGACCCCATCAGGCATCTGGATCTCCTTTCTCCCGCCGCGCTTAACGATGCGGAACGAGACGTGGATAGTCACGATCTCCGGGATCGGGGTACCGCGGGTCATGCGGGCCACAAGAAATCATTCCAAGGATTGCCGCAGGTTCTGCGCCACCGCATCTGCTGCGGCCCTCACCGGCTCGGCGGCAAGGTGGGCGTAGCGCGCCGTGATCTGGACCTGCGTGTGGCCGAGGAGCTTACCGATCATCGGCAGGCCCTGACCCGAGGCGACGGCGGTCGACGCGAAAGTGTGGCGCAGGTCGTGGATGCGGACGTCCTTGACGCCGGCGCGGGCTCGGACGCGCTGCCAGAAGGGCTGGAGATCGCTCAGGCGCTTGCCCGGCAGGGTGCCGGCGATGACCCACGGGTTGCCGTCGATGCGCTGGGCGTCGCGGAGCAGGTCGACGGCGGGCTGTCCGAGATGCACAACCTTGGCGCCCGACTTGGAGTCCGGCAGGCGCAGGACGCTGTCCGCAAAGTCGACATGCGCCCACTGCAAGCCCATGATCTCATTCAACCGGCAGCCGGTCAGGATCAACAGCCGCGCGGCGAGGATGGCCGAGGGCAGTTCGATGCCTTCGGCCTCCATCTCGCGCAGCACTTCGCCGATCCGGCGCAACTCCGCCGCGCTGAGGAAGCGTTCGCGCTTTTCCTCGGGGTATTTCCGGATGTGCTTACGCGGGTTAGACCCATCCGGCCGCAGCCCCCACATTTCGGCCAGCACGAACATCTTGGACACTACCTCAAGGCAGCGGTTCGCCTGATAAGGGACGTGGCGTAGGTCGTGGTGAAACTTCGCCACATCGGCCCGGGTAATCCCGCTGACGGTCAGTCGGCCGAGCGCTGGAAGGATGAAGCGTTCGAGGTTCCGACGATATTCCTTGGCCGTGCTGGCCTTCACGCGGATCGCGATATGCTCCTTGTCGAACCGCTCCGCGAGTTCCTTGACCGTGATTGCCTTGCGACCGGCGTCTCGATCAGCGGCGGGATCATCACCGTTCCGCGCGGCGGACACGATCGCCATGGCGCGGCTGCGCGCCTGCTCGCAGGTCAGCACCGTGCTGGGCCCGAGGCTGATCCGCCGGGATCGGCGTCCGGCGCGATACTGCACCACGTAGCCCTTGCGTCCGCTTGACAGGACCCGCAATCCGAAGCCAGGGATCTCGCTGTCCCATACGAAGTATTCGTTGGCTTTTTTTTCTGCAGCATCGACGATGCGCTTGGTAAGTTTGGGCATGATGGGCAGCCTTCCGTTTCTTTCCGCTTCACAGTGCGGAAGACGCTAGGACAGTCAACGAACACATTGATATTGCGCATGAAAAGGAAAAGGTGCGCAGTTCTGCGGGGGTGGTGCTGCGCGCCGGTGCGGGACAGAGATTGTTCCAGCGAATCAAAACGCAGGTTCCTGCTGTTCGAGGACGCTGCTACAACCGGCAAGAAGCAACGGAATTCCCATGGCGTCGAAAACCACCCTCAATGCGAAGAACCTCGAAGCGCTGGGCACCGAGCGCCTGGCGCAACTGCTGATCGAGGTCAGCTCCGGGAATGCGGCGGCCAAGCGCAAGCTTCGCCTGGAACTGGCGGGCGCACAGAGCCCGAAGGAGGCCGGGCGGGCGATCGCCAAGCGGCTGACCAGCATCGCCAATGCCAAGAGCGCAATCACCTGGAAGAAGAGAAAGGCCTTTATCGCCGACCTGCAGACCCAGCGCCGTGGGATTATTGACCAAGTTGGGTCAACTGACCCGGAACAGGCCTTGTTCCTGATGTGGCGTTTCATGGGCCTCGCAAACCCGGTCATCGAGCGTTGTCAGAGCGGTGATGGCGAAGTGATTGCGGTTTTTCATGATGCCTGCGCGGACCTCGGTCCGTTGGTGGCTGCGGCAAAGCCGAGCGCTGAGGTTCTGATCGATACAACTTTCGACGCCCTGTGTGAGAACAGGTATAGCCAGTTCGACAAGCTCATTTCCACGCTGACCCCGGCCCTCGGGGCCAATGGCCTGGAACGTCTGCGTCAAAAGTTGGAGGCGTTTCTGGAAACGTTGAATGCAACGGATCTCTCAACAGACATGATCGGACGACAATCCACCGCCGAATACATGCAAAGCATAGCAGAGCGTCGAAAACAGCGCATAGCCAAAAGCGCTCTGCTCGAGCTGGCCGATGCACAGGGGGATGTTGACGCATTCATTGCGCAGTTTGAGCTATGGACCCGCACAGTCCCAACAAATGCGATCCATATTGCGCGTCGATTGGTTGATGCCGGCCGGGCCGCCGAGGCGCTGGATTTTCTCGATGCCGCAGATGTCGACGAAGACGACTGGGACCGCATGGACTGGCAGGACGCGCGGATCGATGTTCTGGAGGCCATGGGCCGCAAAGAAGAGGCACAGGCGTTTCGCTGGGCGTGTTTTGAACGCGATCTGTGGGCGGACTACCTGCGCGCGTATCTGCGGAAGCTGCCTGACTTCGATGATATCGAGGCGGAAGAAAAGGCAGTTGCGACTGCCATGGCTGATCCCGAGCTGCTGGCGGCGCTGCAGTTCTTCCTTGATTGGCAATCGCCGGACCGTGCCGCAGAGTTGCTGATTAACCGCCACAGCGAGATCGATGGCAACCGTTTTGAATATCTGACCCCGGCCGCGGATGCGCTGGCCGAAAGCCAACCGCTGGCAGCGACGCTTGTGCTGCGCGCGATGATTGATTTTGCGGTGAGCAAGGGACGCTCCAAGCGCTATCGCCACGCAGCACGTCACCTGAAGACCTGCGCTGAGCTGGCACCCAGGATCGAGGTCTTCGGTGCGTTCGAGACGCACGAGACCTATGTCGCCCGACTGAGGAGCCAACATGGCAGGAAGTCGGGTTTCTGGGCCTATGTGGGGTGATGGGGTAAAGTGATGCGAACCTGCGACGCGCGTCATTCATGCGTGGGCGCCAACTTGGCGGAGAGAATAGCATGAGCAAAAAGCCAAAGAACAAGGGTGTCGGCGCCTCGTCGGTAAAGGCGATGCTTGTGCAGTATTCTTGTCCACTCCCCTACCATCAGGTCAGGGCCCGGTTCATGGGCAACATTGCGACGCCGGATATCGCCGCTTCCCCAATGCAGGAGATTCAACGCATCTGGAACAACAATTTGCCGACGTTCGAAAGCAAGTCTGAAGCAGACGAGTTCTTTGGGGTTCTGATCCAAGGCTTGTGGAACGGGCTGAGTTCACACCAGAAGCTCACTGACCCGTTTAAGCTTGGCCGGATCGCAACGGCTCCCGCGAGTTTGGAGTATCTGAACAGGCTTTCCCGGGTGAGACGGGAGGAAATCGAAGGGTTTGTTGACGGGCTTTTCGGGGACAAAGAGGAGCTGGATTTGCCCGAGAGCGCCCACAAGGCGGTGAGTATTCTGGGCGAAATGCGCTCGATTTTTGCCGCTACAGAGCAGCTCGCTGACCAACAGGCGAGCGTGGATACCATGACCGAGACCATCCGGCACTTCCAGCAGATGACCCGCATCGCGGAGACCGAAATCAACGCTGTAATCCAATCTTGTAAGAAGGCGCGCGCGCAAACGTTGGAGACACTGCCAATGGACCGACCCGGCACGCTGCACTGATGCAGGGTGCTACCGCGACCATCACGCGGCGCCCACGTGGAAGCATTGTGGAGGCAAGAGGGGGCAAAGTGCTGCCAGTTTCTGCGAAATCCTGCGCATGGCGCGCGGAGGGCAGGTGCCAATAAGTGTCGGAAATGTCGAAGGAATACGCAAACGAACGCAATCGTGCATGGTTTGTTCGACACGACTCCTATGAAGTCACATCTCGCCCGCTGCCGGGGCAACCTGATGGTCGACACGTC
>JAVLCA010000030.1:0-31377 GCA_031581025.1 Salibaculum sp.
AGTCAAGCGACATGAGGAGAGCGCCATGACCGCCCCGACCCCCGTTGTTCTTTGCATTCTCGATGGCTGGGGAGACCGTGCCGAGACGCAGGCCAATGCGCCCGCCCTGGCCGAGACACCCAATTTCGACCGGATCGCACGGGATTGCCCCACGGGACAGCTTGTCACCCATGGCAAGGACGTGGGCCTGCCCACCGGCCAGATGGGCAATTCCGAGGTCGGCCACACGAACATCGGCGCCGGCCGGATCGTCGCCATGGACCTGGGCCAGATCGACCTTGCGATCGAAGACGGGCGGTTTGCCGAGAACGACGCGCTGATGTCCTTCATCGAGGAGCTCAAGGTCACCCATGGCACCGCACACCTGATGGGCGTCGTCTCGGACGGGGGCGTGCACGGGCATATCGACCATACCCTCGCGGCGGTGGATGCGATCACCGGCATGGGCGTTCCGGTCGTTTTGCATGCCATCACCGATGGCCGCGATGTGGCGCCGAAATCCGGGGCCGGCTTCCTGAAACGGCTGGAATCCGAGCTGCCCGAGACCGCCCGCATCGGCACGGTCATCGGGCGCTACTACGCCATGGACCGCGACACCCGCTGGGATCGGGTCGAATCCGCCTATCGCGCCATGATCGAGGGCAGGGGCGCGCAGGTTGGCGACCTGTCGCCCTCCAGGATCGTCGAAGGCTACTACGACCAGGACCTGACCGACGAATTCCTGCCCGCCACGGTGGTGGGCGATTATGCCGGGGTGCAGGATGGCGATGGCGTCTTCTGCCTGAACTTCCGCGCCGACCGCGCGCGCGAGATCCTGCGCGCCATCGGCGACCCGGATTTCGCCGAATTCGACATCTCGGGCCGCCCCGAGCTGGCGGGGCTGCTGGGGATGGTCGACTATTCCACCGACCACACTGCCTTCATGACCACCTGCTTTCCCAAGCAGGAGATCGTGAACACCCTTGGTGCATGGGCCGCGGCCAAGGGGTTGCGGCAGTTCCGTGTGTCCGAAACGGAAAAATACCCCCATGTCACCTTTTTCCTGAACGGCGGCAAGGAAGTGCCCGAGGACGGCGAAGATCGCTACATGGCGCCCTCGCCCCGGGTCGCGACCTATGACCTGCACCCCGAGATGTCGGCGGACGAGGTCACCGATGCCTTCGTCGGCGCCATCGAGAAGGGGTATGATCTGATCGTGTGCAACTACGCCAACCCCGACATGGTGGGCCATACCGGCGACCTCGAGGCCGCCAAGGCCGCCTGCGAAGCGGTGGATGCCGGTCTGGGCCGGGTCCTGGCGGCGCTGGAAAAGGCGGGGGGCGCCATGGTTGTCACCGCCGATCATGGCAACTGCGAAACGATGGTCGACCCCCAGACCGGCGGGCCGCACACGGCCCACACGACGAACCCGGTGCCGGTGATCCTCGTGGGCGGGCCAGCCGGTTCGACGATCCGCGACGGACGGCTCGCCGACCTGGCGCCGACGCTTCTGGACCTGCTGCAGATCGACACGCCCTCGGAAATGACCGGGGAAAGCCTGATCTCGCGATGATCCGGACGCTGGCGCTTGTCCTGAGCCTCTGGGCGGGCGGGGCCGCGGCCCAGGGCGCGGCCGAGGCCGCAGAGCAGGCCGCCCGGCAACTGGAGGCGGCATCGATCGCCCTCAACGAGGCCCGATCGTCCGAGGACCGCATCGCCGCCCTGACCGAGACATTGCAGGCCTACGAGGAGGGGATGACCGCGCTGCGCGACGGCCTGCGCCGCGCCGCGATCCGTGAACGCACCCTGACCCGCGATCTTGACGCACGTTCGGACGAGGTGGCCCGGCTGCTGGGCGTGCTGCAACGCATGGGCCGGGCACCGACGCCGCTTTTGATGTTGCACCCGGCGGGGCCGACGGGGACGGCGCGCTCGGGGATGATACTGGCCGATGTCACACCCGGCTTGCAGGACAAAGTCGCACAGCTGCGCGCCCAGCTCGAGGAGGTCGAGACCCTGCGGACCCTGCGCGCCGATGCGCTGGAGACCCTGCAACAGGGCATGACCGCCGCACAGGAGGCCCGCGCCGCGCTGTCCGAGGCTGTCTCAGACCGCACCGAGCTGCCGCGCCGGTTTTCCGAGGACCCCGTCCAGACCGCGCTATTGCTGTCCAATACCGAGACGCTGGCCGCCTTTGCCAGCAGCCTGTCCGAGACCGAGGCCACGGCCGACGCGCCGCCCGCGCCCGATGCCACCGCACTCAAGGGACAATTGGCCCTGCCGGTGGACGGCCAGGTCCTGCGCCATTCCGGAGAAGACGACGCGGCGGGGATCAAGCGGCCCGGCATCCTGATCGCCACGCGCCCGCGCGCCCTTGTCAGCGCCCCCGTTGCGGCCACCGTGCGCTATGCCGGCCCGCTGCTGGACTACGGCAATGTGATCATCCTGGAACCGGCTCAGGATGTGCTCTGGGTCTTCGCGGGGCTGGACCGCGTCTTTGGCAAGATCGGCCAGGTCCTGCCGGAAGGCGCGCCCGTGGGCCTGATGGGAGGTGACACCGGCGACGCTCAAGCTATTTTGACCAAAACGCGGCAGGGGGCGGCCTCGAACAGGCCCGAGACCCTTTATCTCGAGGTGCGGGACGGGCAAGGTGCGACCGATCCCGCCGCATGGTTCGCCTACGACTGAGACGGGCCCGAAAGGACAAGAGGAACATGATGAAGAAATTCGCAATGGCCGCGTCGGGCGGTATCCTGCTAGGCGCGATCGCGACCACGCAGATCGCCGGCCCCCTGATCGCCCAGGAAGCGCAAAACAACGGCAGCGTCTACGAACAGCTGGACCTGTTCGGCGATGTCTTCGAACGCATCCGGTCCGAATATGTCGAGGACGCCGATGAGTCGGAACTGATAGAGGCGGCAATCGACGGGATGCTGTCCTCGTTGGACCCGCACTCCAGCTATCTCTCGCCCGAGGACGCCGAGGAGATGCGCACCCAGACGCGCGGCGAATTCGGCGGCCTTGGGATCGAGGTCACCCAGGAGGAAGGCTTCGTCAAGGTCGTCTCGCCCATCGACGGCACGCCCGCCGATGCGGCCGGGCTCGAGGCGGGCGACTTCATCACCGGCGTCGATGGCGAGAACCTCATGGGCCTGACGCTTGACGAGGCCGTCGACATGATGCGCGGGCCGGTGGGATCGGAAATCACGATCACCGTGGTCCGCGAGGGGGTGGAGCAGCCCTTCGAGGTATCCATCGTGCGCGACACCATTACCTTGACGGCGGTGCGCAGCCGGATCGAGGGCGAAACGGTGGTCTTGCGCCTTGTCACCTTCTCGGACCAGACCTATCCCAACCTCGAGGAGCAACTGGCTGAAAAGGTGGAGGAAGCCGGCGGCATGGACAACGTCAACGGTTTCGTCATCGACCTGCGCAACAACCCCGGCGGGCTTCTCAACCAGGCCATCTCGGTTTCGGACGCCTTTCTCGACGCGGGCGAGATCGTCTCGACCCGCGGCCGCGAGCCCGAGGACGGCCAGCGGTGGAACGCCGAGGAGGGCGACCTGACTGAAGGCAAGCCCATTGTGGTGCTAATCAACGGTGGCTCGGCCTCGGCCTCGGAAATCGTGGCCGGGGCGCTTCAGGATCATCGCAGGGCCATCGTCGTGGGCACCAAGTCCTTCGGCAAGGGCTCGGTACAGACGGTGATGCCGCTGCGCGGCGACAGCGCGATGCGCCTGACCACCCAACTCTATTACACGCCATCCGGTCGCTCGATCCAGTCCCTGGGTATCTCGCCCGACATTATCGTCGAGCAGCCCCAGCAAAACCCCGACGACGAGGCCACCGAGGACGAGGAAACACCCGCCTTGCGGTCGGAATCGGACCTGCGCGGCGCGCTGAACAACGACAGCCTGTCCGAGGACGAGGTCCGCCAGATGGAGGAAGACCGTGAGCGCGCCGAAACGGCCGCCCAGCTGCGCGAACAGGACTACCAACTGGCCTATGCGATCGACATCCTCAAGGGGCTGTCGGCGCTCGGACCGGACGCGGAGTAGTCCGTGACGCCCGAGCAGATCGCCGCTCTGCCCTATCGGCCCTGCGTCGGCGTCGTGCTGGCCAATGCCGAGGGCGGCATCTTCGTCGGTCAGCGCATCGACTGGCCCGAACCGGCCTGGCAGATGCCTCAGGGCGGCGTGGACCCGGGCGAGGACCCGCGCGCCGCCGCCCTGCGCGAACTGGAAGAGGAAACCGGCGTAACCCCCGACCTGGTGCGCCTCGAGGCCGAGACGGCGGGGTGGGTTCCCTATGATCTTCCGCCCGAGATCGTGCCGAAACGCTGGGGCGGGCGCTATCGCGGGCAGGAACAGAAATGGTTCCTGATGCGCTTCCTCGGCACCGACGACCAGGTGCAGATCGAGACCGAGCACCCGGAGTTTTCCCGGTGGAAATGGTCCGACCCGGAGGATCTTCTCGCCAATATCGTGGCCTTCAAACGCGAGGTCTACGCCCGCGTCCTGGAGGAATTGGGCGACCGGATATGAGGCCGCTGCTATCCGCGGCACTTCTGGCCGTCGTGGCCGGCAGCCCGGTGCTCGCGCTCACCTGCATGCCAGCCGATCCGGCCCGCACCTTCCTGCGCGCCGACGCGGATGCGGCGCGCTATTCGGCCCTGCTGGGCACCCTCGATTTCGCGCCACTCGACCGGCCCCGGGCTGCCTTTGCCCCGAATGCACAAGAGGTGACGCGCAGCGCCCGTTTCTCCGGCCAAGCACTGGGGGCGGACGGTTTTGCACCAACACCCGATCACACGGTGCACCTGGACTTTTCCTGCGCTGGCGATTGGTGCGGCACCATCGATCCCGGCACCCGCCTCCTGGCCTTTGCCCGGCATGGAGCCGAAGGCCTCGAGATCACCATCGGCCCTTGCGACAGCTGGATTTTCGAGGACCCGGACAGGGCCGTGATCAAGACACTCGAAACCTGCATGGCCGGCGGCCCCTGCGCACCGGACTAACCGCGCGCCTGCCGGGTGCGCTTGACCTTGCGCGGGGTCGTGTCGGCCTTGCGGCGCGCCTGCGTGGTCGAGACCGACAGCGACCGCGTCACCCTGCGCTATTTCGATTCGATCGTCGAGGTGAGCCGCACCGAAGAGAGCTTCGGCACACCCGCGCCACCGGCGCAGGAAGCCGCCGGCCAGACTGCTCCTGGGCTGCGCCACTATGGTGGATTTTCGTTGCCATCTGACGTGTTTGCACACAGTCTCGCAGCAATACCGCGCGCAACCGCGCTGCATCCGAAAGGCCGCGAAAATGTCCCAGACTCTCCGCCACCCCGAGATCCTCGAAATGGTCCGCCGCGACGGCAAGGTCACGGTCGAGGGACTGGCCGCGCATTTCGGCGTCACCCTGCAGACGATCCGCCGCGACCTGACCGACCTGTCCGAGGCCGGACGGCTCGACCGCGTGCATGGCGGCGCGGTACTGCCCTCGGGGACCAGCAACATCGGCTACGAGGAACGCCGCGCCCTCAACGCCGAAACCAAGCATGCCATCGCGCGGGCCTGCGCCGCCGATATCCCCGACGGGATTTCGCTGTTTCTCAACATCGGCACCACGACCGAGGCCGTCGCGCAGGAGCTTCTGCACCACCGCGACCTGCTGGTTGTCACCAACAACATGAACGTCGCCAACATCTTGGCCGCCAACACCGACTGCGAGATCGTGGTCACGGGCGGCCAGTTGCGCCGGTCCGACGGGGGGCTGGTGGGCACGCTGGCCACCGAGACGATCCGACAGTTCAAGTTCGACTGCGCCGTGATCGGCTGTTCGGCGCTCGATGCCGAGGGCGACCTGCTCGATTTCGACATCCAGGAGGTCAGCGTCAGCCAAGCGATCCTGCGCCAGTCGCGCCGCACGGTCCTGGTCGCAGACCACACCAAGCTGGCCCGGACCGCCCCGGTGCGCATTGCCTCGCTTGCCGATCTGGACGCGATCTACACCGACGCCGCACTGCCCTTGGCCCTTGGCACTGACTGCGCAGGCTGGGAAACGGCAGTGATCGAGTCTGATCAGCAGGCCAGGACCGGGGTATCGGACCGGGGTATCGACTGATCTGTCGCCATTTTGCGCGTCATGGCCGGACCGGCCCCTGACACATTGGGATGATACGACGCAACGCACGGTGCGTTCAGGCACTGGCAGGGAGTCCGGGGCAGGCTCTCGCATCGACGCAGCCCCTATCGAACAGGTTCCCGATGACAGACACCACGCCCTCGCTCGGCCTGCCGCTGATCCAGCCTGCCCAGGCCCAGAAACATGTCACCCACAACGAGGCGCTGGCCCGGCTCGACACCCTGACCCAGCCCGTGGCGCAGTCGCGCACCCTGACGGCGCCGCCGACCGACGCGCAAGACGGCGACACCCGGATCGTGGCCACCGGCGCCACCGGCGACTGGGCCGGGCAGGACGGCGCCATCGCGGTCATGCAGGGCGGCGCCTGGCAGTTCCTCGCCCCGGCCGAGGGCTGGTTGTGCTGGATCGCCGACGAGGCCGCGCAGGCCGTCTTCGATGGTAGCACCTGGTCCGCGGTGCAGATGCCCGCCCCCGAAAACCTGCCACGGCTGGGAATCGCAACCGGGGCCGACCTGCAGAACCCGCTTTCGGTGGCCGGGCCGGGCACACTGCTGACCCATGCGGGCGACGATCACCGCCTCACGCTCAACAAGGCCGCGCCCCATTATACCGCCAGCCTGGTGTTGCAGACCGGATTTTCCGGCCGGGCCGAGATCGGGCTGACGGGCGACGAAGACCTGCATCTGCGCGTCTCGCCGGACGGGACGGCGTTCCAGACGGGCATTGTCATCGAAAAGGACAGCGGGCGGGCCAGTTTTCCCGCCGGGGGCGGTGCGCCCCGGGTGGCACAGCTGCGCAATTCAGATACCGCGACGGACCTCAATACCGCCATACTGACGGATATCCCCGTCGCGGGCGTGGCGGACATCCTCGACAGCGACCGCTTCGCCGTCTCGGGCGACGGCATCGCGTGCCTAGTCGCCGGGCGGGTCCGGGTCACGGGGAGCCTGCATGTCACAGCTGCGGCGCCGGATGCGAATCTGAACCTGCGGATCGCGGTCAACGGCACCGCACTGCCCGGCGGCGCGGCCTCGGGGCACATCAGCGGCCAGAACGGCCATGGCGAGGCCTCGCTGCACCTCTCGCGTCTCGTCGAGGTTGCAGCAGGCGACGTCGTGACGCTCCAGACCCTGCGCGAGGCCGCGACAGGGCCGATCACCATGACCGACGGCAACAGCCTGTTGCTGCTGGAACAATGGTGACACCACAACCTGCCCGTTGATACCGCAACCACGTTGACAGAACCGGGCCCGTGGCCGAAGACCGCCGTGTCAAGGATTTGGAGCAGCGTTATGAAAATTGCGGTTGTCGGCACGGGCTACGTCGGCCTGGTGTCGGGGGTGTGTTTCTCGGATTTCGGCCACGAGGTCGTCTGCGTGGACAGGGACGCGGAGAAGGTCGCGCGGCTCACGGCCGGCGAGGTTCCGATCTACGAGCCCGGCCTTGACGAGTTGATCGCCAAGAACGCGCAGGCCGGGCGGCTGTCCTTCACCACAGACCTGTCCGAGGCGCTGGACGGGGCCGACGCGGCCTTCATCGCCGTAGGCACGCCCACCCGGCGCGGCGACGGCCACGCCGATCTGTCCTATGTCATGGCCGTGGCCGAGCAGATCGCCTGCACGGCCACGGGCTATCTGGTCATCGTCACCAAGTCGACGGTGCCCGTGGGCACGAACCGCAAGGTCAAGCAGGTGGTCGCAAAGGCCAACCCCGCGTTGGACTTCGACGTGGCCTCGAACCCCGAGTTCCTGCGCGAAGGGGCGGCCATCGACGATTTCATGCGCCCCGATCGCGTCATCGTCGGCGTCCAGACAAACCGCGCCGCCGATGTCATGGGCGAAATCTATCGCCCGCTCTTCCTGCGCGATTTCCCGATCGTCACCACCGATCTGGAAAGCGCCGAGATGATCAAATACGCCGCCAACGCCTTTCTGGCGACGAAGATCACCTTCATCAACGAGATGGCGGCGCTGTGCGAAAAGGTCGGTGCGGACATCAAGCAGGTTAGCAAGGGCATGGGCCTGGACGGGCGGATCGGCAACAAGTTCCTGCACGCGGGCCCCGGCTTTGGCGGGTCGTGCTTTCCCAAAGACACGCGCGCGCTGGCCCGGATCGGCCAGGACCACGCGGTGCCCATGCAGATCACCGAGACCGTCATAAAGGTGAACGAGGAAACCAAGCGCCGCATGACCGACAAGCTGCTGGACATGTGCGACGGCAGTTTCAACGGCAAGCTGATCGCCGTGCTGGGCGTGACCTTCAAGCCCAACACCGACGACATGCGCGATGCCCCCAGCCTGTCGATCGTGCCCGCACTGGTGGGCGGCGGGGCCAAGGTGCGTGTCACCGACCCCCAGGGCCGCCACGAGGGCGAGGCGCTGCTGCCCGGCGTGAACTGGGTCGAAGATGCCTACAAGGCCGCGCGCAATGCCGACCTGGTCGTGATCCTGACCGAATGGAACGAGTTCCGCGGGCTCGACCTCAAGAAAATCGCGCGGCACATGAACACGCCCCGCATGGCGGACCTGCGCAACATCTATTCCGTAAAGGACGCCAAGCGCGCGGGCTTCGAGCGATACGACTCGATCGGGCGTGCCACGCTTGAGACAAATTAGAAAGATCCGCCCCGAGGCCGACACAATCGCGGCGACTCCAGTCCGATAGTTTCCGCCACCCCTGATCCGGGTTCATTCGGTGAGGGGGGTCGGCTTGGCCGGTCTGGTGCACGTGACGACGATTGCGGCAGGGCCGCACACGGTGGGGATCACCGCGCTCGAGGTCGCCTGGATCTCCGGCACGCCCCACCTGCTGAGCGGCTCGGGCGCCGATGGCGGGCTGGTCTCCTATGTCATCGGCCCCGCCGGCCTCACATACGTCGACCATGACAGCGCCGGGCCCAACAGCGGCACCGAGGGGCTCAGCGATCTGGACGTGATGGATGTCGGCGGCCAGCCCTTCCTCGTGCCCTCGGGGCGGTCCGACGACAACACCGCCCTGCACGCGCTGGACGACAGCGGGCGGTTCGACGGCTTTTTCACCCCCGACGACCACACCGTGTTGCTGTCCAACGTGCAGGTCTCGACCACGGTCACGATCCTGGACACCGCCTTCGTGATCAACAGCCAGTGGGGCCAGCCGGGGTTCAACGTCTTCGCCCAGGGCGATCATATGGCCCTGAACCTTGCGACCACGGTGGCCGACCCCGCCGAGAGCCACACCGGCGATATCACCGATATGGAAACCCTGAGCATCGACGACCGGGTCTTCGTCTTCTCGGTCTCTGGTGCGGACGCCGGGATCACCAGCCACTGGATCGGCCACACAGGCGCGATGCGCCCGATGGGCGCGCTGGGTCCGGACAATGGGCTATGGGTCTCGGCCCCCACGGCGCTGGCCACGGCCGAGCCCGGGGGCCAGCCTCTTGTGGTCGTCGGCGCGGCGGGGTCGCACAGCCTCAGCGTGCTGGGCGTGGGACCGTTCGGCAACCTGGAGATCCTGCACCACTACACCGACACCCGGGACACCCGGTTCGGGGACGTGCAGGCGGTCGAGACCGTCGAGATCGGCAACCGGGCCTTCGTCGTCGCGGGCGGGGGCGACGATGGCATCTCGGTCTTCGAGCTTGCCCCGGACGGGCGATTGTTTCACCTCGACACCGTCGCGGACCAACTCGACACGACCCTGATGAATGTCTCGGACATCGCGGCAACCGTTCTGGACGGGACGGTGCATATCCTCGTCAGCGGCAGTGACACCGGGGTGCCCCAATTCACCCTCGACCTGGGCGACCTTCTCGACAGCCTGAGCGGCAGCGCCGCGGGCGAAAGCCTGTCGGGCACGGCCGGGGACGACCTGATCGCAGGACGGGGCGGCGACGACAGGCTTTCGGGCGGCGGCGGGAATGACCGGCTGATCGACGGGACCGGAAAGGACACGCTGACCGGCGGCGCGGGGGCCGATGTCTTCGTCTTCGTGGCGGACGGTCAGACCGACCGGATCACCGATTTCGAGGACGGGCTGGACCTGATCGACCTCGGCGATCTGCCCATGCTCTACGATTTCGACCAGTTGCCCCTGACCCAGCAGGGTGACGCGGTGCGGGTGACCTTCGGCGACGAGGTGCTGATGATCGGCTCCGCGGGAGACCTGCAGGTCTCCGACATGACGGCGGCGGATTTCGTCTTCGGCTTCTGACCTGTGCCGGTTGGCTCAGAGCCCGGGCGCATTGTCCGCAAGATGGCGCGCCGCAGCCCGCCCAGCCCAGCGTCCGGTGGCCATGCATCCGGTCAGCAGGTAGCCGCCCGTCGGCGCCTCCCATTCCAGCATTTCCCCGCAGGCGAAGACCCCCGGCCGGTCACGCAACATCAGATCGGGCGTCAGCGCCTCGAAGCGCAGCCCCCCTGCCGTGGAGATCGCCTCATCCATCGGCCGCAGCCCCGCGTGGCCTATGGGCAGGGCCTTGACCCGGGCCACCCAATCCGACCGGGGCAGGCCGGCACCGCCGGTCATCTCGAAGAAAAGTGCCACCTTGGCGGGCGGCAGGCGCAGGCTGTTCCGGAGCCAATGCGCCAGCCGCGCCTTGGCAGGAAGGCGCGCGGCGAGCGCCTTGGGCGATAGGTCCGGCACCAGGTCCAGTGTCAGCGCCGCCCCGGTGCGCAGGGCCGGGGTCAGGCTGTAGAGGCCGCCACCTTCCAACCCACGGGCACTGATCGTCGCCTCGCCGCGCGATGTCAGTTCGCCCGCTCGCCATTCCACCGCCTTGAGCGGCGCGCCCATGTGGGGGGCCATGTGATCTGTCCAGCGCATGGCCAACGCCGCGTTCGCGGGCTGGAAGGGCGCCACATCGCGCAGCCGCTCCACCCATGCCCCGTCCGATCCCAGCCGCGCCCAGGACGCCCCGCCACAGGCGAGGACCACCGCGCGGGGGTGCATTTCTGCCGGCCCCTCGGGGGTCTCGACGCGCAGCGCCCCGCCCTCGTCCCAGCCGGTCCAGCGCCAGCGGCGGCACAGGGTGACGCCCTGCGCGTCCAACCGCCGCAGCCAGGCCCGCAGCAGGGGCGAGGCCTTCATGGCCTGTGGAAAGACCCGGCCGGTCGTCCCGGTGAACACGGGCTGGCCCAGCGCCTCGGCCCAGTGCATGATCTGCGCCGGACCGAAGTCCGACAACATCGGGCGCAGCACCTCGGCCCGGTCGCCATAAGCGGCGAGGACATCCTCGAAGGGGGCGTCCTTGGTCAGGTTCAGCCCCGATTTGCCCGCCATCAGGAACTTGCGCGCGGGCGAGGGCATGGCCTCGGCCAGGGTCACCGAATGCCCCGCTGCAGCCAATTCGCCCGCTGCCATAAGCCCCGCGGGCCCGGCCCCGACGATCAGCGCATCTGTAGCGTCTGACAAAACCATGCCGTCCCCCTTGGCCTGCGCCGCCCCGCCATTACACTCGCAGCATGGATGAGGAAACGCCCATCTGCGCGCTTTGTCGCCGGCCCATCCCGCGGGACGCGCCGCAAAGCCTGCATCACCTCGTGCCCCGGCTGAAGGGCGGCAAGGGCGGCCCGACCGTTCTGCTGCATCACATCTGTCACAAGGAAATCCACGCCACCCTGTCCGAGGCCGAGCTGGCGCGCAGCTACAACTCCCCCGCGGCCCTGCGCGCCCACCCCCGGCTGGCCAAATTCATCGACTGGGTGCGCAAGCGCCCGCCGGGCTTCAATGGCCACAGCACGGATGGACGACGCAAGCGGTAGTGTCGCAAGCCTCTCAAGGCTACCTCAGGCATTTCTTGAAAGCCGCGATAATTGCCCCGGCAAGCGGCTCCGCCGTCAGGCCCCGACCCTCAAATCATCCCTTTGATCGCGATGACGTGCTCCGCCCCGGCGGACAGGACGTCCGAGGCAATGTCGCGGGCGTCGTCCACCGGCGCGTCGCAGATTCGATCAGTCAGGCCGAACGCGAGCGCCTCTTCGGCGGTGATCTTCTGCCCGCCCATCAGGATCAGCTTGGCCCGCGCCGGGCCGACAAGCGCCGACAGGCGGCGCGGGTCGGTGGGCTGCGGCAGGTGGCCCAGTTTCATCACCGGGTAGAAGAACTTCGCCCCCGGCACGCAGAGGCGCAGGTCGCAGGCCAGGACCATGCCCATGGCGCCCCCGGCCACCGTGCCGTTGAGCGCGGCGATGGACAGCCCGCGAAACTCGGCCACCGCCCAGGACAGCCGCTCCCACTGGGGCGAGCGTGCAAGCGTCCCGTCCTGCACCTCATCCAGGTCGGCCCCGGCGCTGAAGACCTTGCCCGCCCCGGTCAGGATCAGCACCCGTTCGCGGGCGTCGTCCACCGCATCGGCCAGGTCCGCCAGCATCGCCTCGGTCAGCGCGTTGGCCTTGTCGGGGCGTTTCAGGGTCAGGGTCAGCACATCGCCCGCACGGTCGATCCCGATCATGACAGGCCCACCTTCTTGCGCACCTTTGCATCGCGCAGGGACACGTCCTGGCCCAGATAATCGTCGGCCGCGGCCCCGCACATCCAGACCAGCGCCCGCGCCGGCCACTCGGGCGGGATATGGTCGGACCAGTCCAGCTGGCTGATCGGGTTGATGCCCGAGGCCTTGATCTCTTTCTGCATCTGCGTGGCCACGGTGCCCGGCGACAGGCCCAGCACGCGGATGCCCCGGTCACGGTATTCCTGGTCCGCCGACCGCGTCAGCATGTAGGCCCCGGCCTTGGAGGCGCAGTAATGCGACCAGCCCTCGACCGGACCATGCGCCGCGCCGGAGGAAATCGTCACGATGGTGCCGCCGCCCTGTTCCAGCATCCCCGGCAGGACCGCGCGCATCCCGTTGAAGACCCCCTTGAGGTTGATGTCGATGGCCTTGCCCCAGTCCTCGGGGTCGGCCTCGGCCAGGTGCGAAATCGGTTCGATCACCCCGGCATTGCCGACCAGCACGTCGATCCGGCCGAAGGCGGCAATGGTCGCGTCCACCGCCGCCTGCATCTCCCAGTAGCGGCTGACATCGCAGGGGATGGCGATGGCCGCCGTGCCGATCTCTCCGGCCAGCTCGGCGATCCGGTCCTCGGTCCGGGCCAGAAGTGCCACCCGCGCCCCGGCCGCTGCAAAGGCGCGCGCCGCCTCGGCCCCGATCCCGCGACTGGCCCCGGTGATCAGCACCACCTTGTCCTTCATCGTAGTGTCACCTGCCTGCGCCATCGATTCCCCATCTGTTCACTGCCCTATGGGATGAAATGATATCCCCACCTTGACCCCAGCGACAGGGCTTGGAAAGCTTGGGACGAGATTTTTGAGAGGAGCACCCGCGAAATGACGAAATCGTTTGCCCTGCGCATGGCCAGTCTCGGGGCCGCCCTGCTGTGCGGCTCTGCCGCCAACGCCGATGTCACGGCCCAGCAAGTCTGGGACAACTGGAAGACCCAGAGCGACGCCTATGGTGAAGGCGTGAGCGTCGGTGCCGAGACCATGTCCGGCGACACCCTGACCATCGAGTCCCTGACACTGGACATCTCCGAAGACGACATGAACGTCGAGGCCGAGATGGGTCCGCTGACCTTCACCGAACTGGGGGATGGCACTGTCAGCGTCGGCATGCCCGAAAGTTATCCCTTGACCCTTGAGCTCGAGGGCAACCCCGTCCAGCTCACCATCAGCAACGCGGGCCTGGACATCATCGCCTCGGGCACGCCCGAGGCCCTGGCCTATGACCTTGGCGCCGAGCGCTATGCCATCACGCTCGACAGCCTCGGCCCGGAGTTCGAGGAGGAAGGCATCCTGAATGCCGGGATGATCACCATGAACGACGTTCAGGGCGACTACACGGTCATCACCGGCGACGACCTGACCGAGATGGACTACACCCTCGACGTGGGCAGCGTCGAGATCGACGTTGACCTGGGCGAGCGCGGCGGGTCGGGCGTGATCCTTGTGGCCGCCGAGATGGCCGACCTGGGCCTGAATGCCGAGATCGCCATGCCCGAGGCGATGGATACGGATTCCCCCGAGGCCATGTTCACCGAGGGCTTCGCCTTCGAGGGCGGCTATGCCATCGGGCCGTCCAGCTACGCCTTCGAGATCGACGAAGAGGGCGAGGCCATGTCGGGCACCGCTGCGACGGACAGCACCGAGCTGACCGTGGCCGTGGATTACGACGGCATGGCCTACCGGTCGCAGACGAAAGGGGTCGAGATCGACTTTTCCGTGCCCCAGGAAGTGCCCTTCCCGGTTGAGGCGGCGCTGTCGACCTTCGGGTTCACCTTTGACGTGCCGATGAGCCAGACCGAAGAGCCGCGAGACTTCGAGCTGGGCATGGAACTGCGCGATCTCACGATCGGCGACGGCTTGTGGAACATCTTCGACCCGGGCGAGGCCCTGCCGCGCGATCCCGCCACGCTGGCCATCAACCTGTCCGGCGAGGCCACCCCGCTGTTCGATTTCATGGACCCGCAGCAGGCCCAGCAGGCCGCCATGTCGGACATGCCCGCCGAGCTTCACGCGGCAGCGCTCAACGAGCTTGTCCTGCGTCTGGGCGGTGCCGAGATCACGGGTGACGGCGCCTTCACCTTCGACAACACTGACCTTCAGACCATTCCGGGCGTGCCGCGCCCCGAGGGACAGGCCGATTTCCGGCTGGTCGGCGTGAACGGGCTGATCGAAAAGCTGGTCCAGATGGGCCTGATCCCGCAGGAGCAGGCCATGGCCCCGCGCATGATGCTGGGCATGTTCGCCCAACCGGTGGGCGAGGACGAACTGACCTCGACCATCGAGATCAACGAACAGGGTCACATCCTGGCCAACGGCCAGCGCATCCAGTAACGCCGCCACATGGCGCTTTCGCGGGGCGTCCGGGATACCGGGCGCCCCGTTTCGCTGATCCGCCCGCCGCGGCGGCGCACTTGCGGTGCGGTGCCGGGCGGGCTACCTCTCCGCCAACGCAAGGAAGCCCCCGAGGATGACCATGTCACGCCCCCCCTCCGACCTGACCGAGACCCTGCTGCGCGCCGCCAAGGCCGCCGGGGCCGACAGTGCCGATGCCATCGTCTTCAGCGGGGCTTCGTCCTCGATAGACGTGCGCGCCCGGGCCCTGGAACAGGCAGAGCGTTCGGAGAGCATCGACATGGGCCTTCGGGTCTTCCTCGGAAACCGGCAGGCCAATGTCTCGGCCTCCGACACCAAGGATGCCACCATCGAGGAAATGGCCGGGCGCGCCGTCGCCATGGCCCGGATCGCCCCCGAAGACCCCTACGCCGGGCTGGCCGCGCCCGACCAGCTGGCCACGGATGTTGATGCCAGCCCACTGGATCTCGTGGACACCACCCCCGAACCCGACCCTGGCGTGCTGCAGCACTGGGCCGAAGAGGCAGAGGCCGCCGCATTGGCCGTCGAGGGCGTCACCCAGGTGCAGTCGGCGAGCGCCACGCATGGCAGCCGACAGATCCACCTGGCGACCAGCACCGGGTTTTCGGCGGGCTATGGCAACACGGGGGTTTCGGTGTCCTGCGTCGCGATCAGTGGCAGCGGCACCGGGATGGAACGCGACTACGACTACGACAGCCGCACCCACATGGCCGACCTGCGCGGTGCGGCCGAGATCGGCCAGCGCGCGGCGGAACGGGCCGTGGCCCGCCACGGCGCCCGCAGACCGGCCACCGGCAGCTATCCCGTGCTGTTCGACGAACGCATCGCCAGCAGCCTGATCGGCCATCTGGTGCAGGCGATCAACGGAACCGCCATCGCGCGCGGCGCGTCCTGGCTGCTGGACGGCATCGGGCAGGAGGTGCTGCCCCCTGACCTGTCGCTGATCGAGGACCCGCGGCGCGCCCGCGTTCAAGGCTCGCGCCTCTTCGATGCCGAGGGCCTGCCGACCCGCCGTCGCGCCATTGTCGAGAATGGCGTCCTGACGGGTTGGACCCTCGATCTGGCCACCGCGCGCAAGCTGGGTATGCAAAGCACGGGCAATGCCATGCGCGGGGTTTCGGCCCCGCCCTCGCCCGGGCTGACCCACCTGGCCTTGACCCAAGGCGCGCACAGCCGCGCCGAGCTTCTGCGTGACATGGGCACCGGGCTGCTGGTGACCTCGATGATCGGCTCGACCATCAACCCCAATACGGGCGACTATTCCCGCGGCGCCTCGGGCTTCTGGGTCGAGAACGGCGAGATCGCCTATCCGGTCAATGAATGCACCATCGCGGGCAACCTGCGCAAGATGCTGCGTGGTCTCGTGCCCGCCAATGACGCGCAGCCGCACCTGAGCCGTGTCGTGCCTTCGCTTCTGGTCGAGGGGCTGACCCTTGCCGGTGATTGATGACCTCACCCTTCTGGAACAGGCCGCACAGGAGGCTGGCGACATCGCCCTGCGCTATTTCCGCGCCGACCCGCAGGTCTGGGAAAAGGCCTATGACGCCGGCCCGGTAACCGAGGCCGACCTCGCCGTCGACCGCTACCTGCGTGACAAACTGCTCACGGCGCGGCCCGGCAATGGCTGGCTGTCCGAGGAAACCGAGGACGACGCCGACCGGCTGACCGCCGAACATGTCTTCATCGTGGACCCGATCGACGGCACCCGGGCCTTCATCGACCACAGCGAAGACTGGGCGTTGTCGCTGGCCGTGGCCGAGCGGGGGGCCGTCTCGGCGGCCGTTGTCTATCTGCCCGCGCGCGGCCTGATGTATTGCGCCGCAAGGGGCGCTGGCGCGAGGCTGAACGGGGCTCCGATCCGGGTGACAGACACGACGGATGTCTCGCGGGCCGACGTCCTGACCACCAAGCCGAACCTGGCGCCCGGTTTCTGGCGCGGGCCGGTGCCGGGGTTCAATCGCGGCTTTCGCACCTCGCTGGCCTACCGGCTCTGCCTTGTGGCCGAGGGGCGGTTCGACGCCATGCTGACCCTGCGCCCGACCTGGGAATGGGACGTGGCCGCCGGCAGCCTTATCGTGGCCGAGGCAGAGGGGCACGCCACCGACGGTAACGGCGACACCCCCCTATTCAACACGCAGCAGCGCCAGATCGCGGGCATGGTGGCCGGTGGCGGGCTGCACGGCCCGCTGATGGACGCGCTGCGCCGCGACCTTTCCCGGCCCGGTCACTTTACCCTTCCCGGCTGAGCGCCTAGGCTGTGCTGCAAGTGCAGAAAATGCAGGAGAATGGACATGGCGCAACGCCTTCACCTGGTGTTCGGCGGCGAACTCGTCGATCCCACCAAGAACACCTTCAAGAACGTCGAGGACATCCACCTTGTTGGGATCTACCCCAACTACGAGCAGGCCTATGACGCCTGGAAAGCCGAGGCCCAGCGCACCGTGGACAATGCCCACATGCGCTATTTCATCGCCCATCTGCACCGTTTGCGCGAAGAAGGCGCCGAGGCCTCGCCGACCGAGGAACTGGGCTGAGCCGCGTCCCGGCCGGGCGCGCATGTCATGACGGACCTCAAGCCGCCGCTTGTCTGGATCTGTAGCGAGGATGCCGGGAACCTGGCTGCCGCCACGGCTCTGGCGCGGCATCTGCACGGGGCCGAGACAGAGATGCGCCTGGTGCTGAGCGCGCCGCGCGCCGTCCTCGGCCAGGTCGCGGACTTGGGATGCCCGCGCGCCGACCTGGTGGAGACCCCCGCCGGCAGCGGCCCCGCAGCGCGCGCCTTCCTCGACCGGCATGCGCCCTTCCTCCTGGTCTGGTTCGGCGGCCTGCGCCCGGCACTCATGACGGCGCTGGCTCGGCGCGACCTGCCCATGGTGCTGGTCAATATCGCCCTGCACGAACTGTCGCTGCGCGGGCTTGGGCTGGGTGCGCGCAAGCTGCGCCAGCCGCTGGGCGGGTTCGGGCACATCCTGGGCGTTGATGGCGCAACCAGCAGCCGCCTGCAAAAGCTGGGCGTCAGCGCCGACCGGATCACCGTAACCGGACCCCTGCAAGAAGACGCCAGCCCCCCCGGCCACGACCCGAACGAACTGACCGTCATGGCCGAAGCCGTGGGCAGCCGCCCCGCCTGGTTTCCCAATGCCATCGTGCCCGGCGAGGTTGCGCAGATCGTCGCCGCCCACAAGGGCGCCAGCAGGCGCAGTCACCGTCTTCTGACCATCGTCTCGCCCCGCGCGGTCGCAGACGGGCCGGATCTTGCCCGCCGCCTGACACGGTTGGGGCTGCGCACCGCCCTGCGCTCGGCCGAGGAGCCACCCGAGGAAGACGTGCAGGCGCTGGTGGCGGACTCCCCGGGCGAGGCCGGGTTGTGGTATCGCCTCGCGCCGGTCTGCTTCATGGGCGGCACGCTGTCGGGGCCGGATGGCCCGGCGCCCTTCACCGCCGCCTCGGTCGGCTCGGCGGTGTTGCACGGCCCCTTCGTGCAACCCTGGCAGGCGCAGTATCAGCGCCTGTCCCGGGCCGGGGCCGCACGCAAGGTGCGCAGCGGGTCAGAACTGGGGGCGGCGCTCGGGGAATTGATCGGCCCGGATCGCCCCGCCACCATGGCCCATGCCGGCTGGGACGAGGTGACGCGAAGCTCGGTGGCCTATCACGATCTGACCATCCTGATCGAGAACGCGGCCTTTGACGGGGTGCTGGCCTGATGCGCGCGCCCGGCTTCTGGCACAGGGACCCGGCAAGGCCCGGATTGCGCGCCCGGCTTCTGGCGCCGCTAGGCTGGCTCTTCGGCGCCCTGACTGCCCGGCGCGTGGCGCAGGCGGCCACACATCGCGCAGGGGTGCCGGTAATCTGTATCGGCAATATCAACGCGGGCGGCACCGGCAAGACACCCACGGTGATCGCCCTGGCCCAGCGCCTGAGCGAACGGGGCAGCGCTGTCCATGTCGTCAGCCGCGGCCACGGCGGCAGCCTGACCGGCCCGCTGCGTGTGGACCCGTCCCGGCATCAGGCGGCAGAGGTCGGCGACGAACCCCTGCTGATCGCCGCCTTCGCGCCCACCTGGGTGGCGCGGGACCGTGCGGCGGGGGTGCGCGCTGCCGAAGCTGCCGGGGCAGGCGTGATCCTGCTGGACGACGGGTTTCAGAATCCGGGGGTGGCCAAGGACCTGTCCGTGGTTGTTGTCGACGCGGTCAAGGGCTTTGGCAATGGCCGCGTCCTGCCTGCCGGGCCACTGCGCGAACCCGTGGACGCAGGACTGGCCCGGGCCGATGCGCTGCTGGTGATCGGAGCGCGCAGGCACCGTCAGGCCTTCCAGCCCGACGTGCCGGCCACCTGCCTGCGGCTGGAGGGTGCGCTTGTCGCCTTGCCGACCGGGATGCCCTGGCAGGGCATGCGCGTGCTGGCATTCGCCGGAATCGGCCACCCCGAGAAGTTCTTCGCCACCCTGCGCGGGCAGGGGGCCGAGCTGGTGCGCGGCGAGGCGCTGGCCGACCATCAGCCCCTGACGGGTGCCCTGATGCTGCGGCTGGAAAAGGACGCGGCGCTGTTGAATGCCCAGCTTGTCACCACGGAAAAGGATGCGGTGCGCCTTCCACCGGCGTTCCGGCAGAAGGTCATCACCCTGCCCGTGCGGCTGGAACTCGCGGATTGGTCAGCTCTGGATGCCCGGCTGGATGCGCTGCTGGCTCAGGGGTCGGCCAAGTCCTGATCCTGCCCCAGCCACGGCGCGGCGCGGCCGGCGGCCAGCTCGGCCCCCGAAAACCGGATCGGCGCCCGCACGCCCGGCACGCCCTCGGGGTCGATGCGCAGCCCGCGCGCGACCACCTGCGGGTCGGCAAAGACCTCGGCCATGTCGTTGATCGGCCCGGCAGGCACGCCCGCCCCCTCGCAGCCCGCCAGCAGGTCGGCCCTGGTCCATTTGGCAATCGCCTGCGCCAGCAGATCCACCAGCACATCGCGGTTGTCCAGCCGCGCGGGGTTGGTGGCGAACCGCGCGTCCCCGCCCAGGGCACCCAGCCCCAGCAGATCGCAAAGCCGCCGGAATTGCCCGTCGTTGCCCACGGCAACGATCACATGGCCATCGGCACAGTCGAACACCTGGTAGGGCACGATGTTCGGATGCGCATTGCCAAGCCGCCTCGGCGCCGCGCCCGTCGCCAGGTAGTTCATCGCCTGATTGGCCGTGGCGGCGACGGCCACGTCCAGCAGGGCCATGTCGATATGCTGTCCCGTGCCGGTGCGGGCGCGCTGGTGCAGGGCGGCCAGAACGGCATTGCTGGCATAGAGCCCGGTCAGGATGTCGGTGACGGCGACGCCCACCTTCTGGGGCTGGCCCGCCGGGTCGCCGGTGACAGACATCAACCCGGACATCCCCTGGATGATATAGTCATAGCCCGCGCGGGCGGCATAGGGGCCCTCCTGCCCAAAGCCGGTGATGGAACAGTAGATCAACCCGGGATTGGCAGTTTTCAGGCTGTCATAGTCCAGCCCGTATTTCGCCAGCCCGCCGATCTTGAAGTTCTCGATCACCACGTCGGCGCCCGCGATCAGCCGCCGGGCCGCGGCCACATCCTCGGGCACGGTGAAATCCAGCACGACCGAGCGCTTGCCCCGGTTGCAGCCATGGAAATAGGCGGCCGCCCTGTCGCCCGCGCGGTCGATGAAGGGTGGCCCCCAGTGGCGGGTGTCATCGCCCGCCGGGGCTTCGATCTTGATCACCTCGGCCCCGAGGTCGGCCAGCAACTGCCCGGCCCAGGGGCCGGCCAGGATGCGGGCCAGTTCCACGACCCTGAGGCCGTCCAGAGGTGTCATTCGGCGGCGTCAGCCTCGGAAAGCTTCTCGTCCAGCACCGCGGCGAAATCGTCGTAGGACATGTTGGAGTATTTCTCGCCCTGAATCATGAAGCTGGGCGTGCTCTCGACATCATCCGCCTCGGCGTTGGCCTGATACCAGCCGTAAAGATTCTGCGCGGTCTCGCCGTCGCTGAGGCAGGCGTCGAGGTCCTCGTCTGTCAGGCCCGCGACCTTGCCGATGCGGCGCAGGTCGGCGACGATGTCCTCACCGCTCTCGCGGCGGGCCCAGTCCTGCTGGCGTTCGTAGATCAGATCGGTGATGCCGAAGAAACGCTCTTCACCGCCGCAGCGCGCCACCATCGAGGCCCAAAGACCGGGCCGGTCGAAATAGACCTCGCGGTAGACGAAACGGACCTTGCCGGTATCGACGTAGTTCTCCTCGATCTGCGGATACTGGTCCATGTGGAACGAGGCGCAGTGGGGGCAGGTGTAAGAGGCATATTCGATCACCTCCACAGGGGCGTCCGCGTCGCCCTTGGCCATCTCGGTGATCTGGCTGGTGTCGACCTCGGCATCCTGCGCCAGCGCGGCGCCCAGCATAGGGTCGGCCGGCACGGACGGGCGGGTCAGGAACCATGCACCACCGGCAACGGCGGCCACGGCAACAGCAGAGATAAGGGCGTTTTTCATGGGATCTCTTTTCATTTCTCGGTGTTTTGCTTGCCAAGCACATTGGTGCCCAGCGCTTCGAGGGCAAGTCTCAGGCGGTCATCGCCCACCTGACCGGCAATCTCTTGCGCGGTGTGAACGGTGGCCTTGTCCGGCGCGCTAGGCGTCTTGGGGCCATGATCGAAGGCCAGCTGCCCCTCGGCAAAGCCGGTCGGCGCGGTCTGGGTGATATGGATGCGCGCGATGGCGTTGTAGCCGTAGCAGGCGTTCACCTTCTCGCGGATCTGCTCCTTCTGCATCTCCAGCATCGGGGCCTGCGCGCCGCTGGTCAGCAGTGACAGAGTTGCCCCCATGCCACCCTGCGCGTAGCTGACCTTGACGGGATGCGCGACACGCGCCGTCGCCTCGCCCACGATTTCCGACCAGTGGGTCAGAAGCCGCGACACGGCAAAGCCGCGCGACTCGGAGGCGGTGCGGATTCGTGTCTGCATCAGCGACGCCGCGCGGGAAAAGCCGCGTGTCGTGCCGGTCTGTCTGAAAGGTTTGCGTGGTTGTGTCATGGCTGCGGCCTATTCTAGGCACATGGGCGGCAGACGCCAGAGCCAGCGGAAAGGACGACATAAAGAATGCGTGACGCGGCGATTTCTCAACACCTGCTGACCTGGTATGATCACCATGCCCGTGCCTTGCCCTGGCGGATCGGCCCGGCGGACCGCGCGGCGGGGGTTCGGCCCGACCCTTACCGGGTCTGGCTATCCGAGATCATGCTGCAACAGACCACGGTCGCCGCTGTCGGGCCCTATTTCCACGCCTTCACCGCGCGCTGGCCCAGGGTCGCCGATCTGGCCGCGGCGAAGGACGCCGAGGTCATGGCCGCCTGGGCGGGGCTCGGGTATTATGCCCGTGCCCGCAATCTGCTGAAATGCGCGCGGCAAGTGGTGGCCGAGCATGACGGACGCTTTCCCGAGAGCCGCGCCGCCTTGCTGCGCCTTCCGGGCGTGGGCCCCTATACCGCCAGCGCCGTTGCGGCCATCGCCTTTGACGAGCCTGCCACCGTGCTGGACGGCAACGTCGAGCGGGTCATGGCCCGGCTGCATGACGTGCAGACCCCCCTGCCAACCGCCAAGCCCGAGCTGACCGTCCTGGCCGAGCGTCACACGCCCGCCTCGCGGCCCGGGGACTATGCCCAGGCGGTGATGGACCTTGGTGCCACGATCTGCACACCGAAATCCCCCGCCTGCGGGATCTGCCCCCTGCGCGAGGACTGCGCGGCCCGTATCGCGGGCCATGCCCCCGACCTGCCTCGAAAGCTGCCCAAGAAACCCAAGCCCACGCGGCAGGGCATCGCCTATATCGCCCGGCGTGGGGATGGGGCCTGGCTGCTGGAAACCCGGCCGGACAAGGGGCTGCTGGGCGGCATGCTTGGCTGGCCCACCTCGGACTGGGGCGACGACCCTGCCCCCGCCCCGCCCATTGCGGCCGATTGGCGCGTGCTGGAGGCCGAGGCACGCCACACCTTCACCCATTTCCACCTGCGGCTTGCCGTGCATGTGGCCAAGGTGCCCACCGCATCGGTGCCGGATCGTGGACAATTCCACCCAGAGGCGGCCTTCCGCCCCGCCGATCTGCCCACCGTCATGCGCAAGGCCTTCGATCTGGCCGCCGCGACGTTGCGTGACCTTTGAGATCGCGGCCAATTCCCGTAAACTCTTGCTTGAAACGTCAAGGCAGGTTGCGATGGCCACGTCAGACCACATCCCGAACGCCGAGCTGACCAGGATCGGGCGCGCGCTGCCCTTCTGGGCCTCTCTCATGCTGGTGCCGCTGGCCTGGCTGGCGGCCGTCAAGGGCGGCTGGTACATCGCGCTGCTGCCACTGGCGACATGGCACCTGTTCACACTGCTCGACGCCGTGCTGGGCCGCTACACCGAGAACGCGGATCCCGAGACCGACACGTCCGAGCTTTTCTGGTATCGCGCGATCACGCTGATCTGGACGCCGGTCCAGTTTGTCACGCTTTTCGGAATCCTTGCCCATATGACCCTCGGCGGCCACCTGCACTGGGCCGAGGAGTGGCTTCTCTTCGCCGCGCTCGGCATTGCCTCGGGTACCATCGGCATCAACTATGCTCACGAGTTGCTGCACCAGAAACCGAAGCTGGAACGCTGGCTGGGCGATCTGCTGTTGGCCATGGTGCTCTATTCGCATTTCCGCTCGGAACACCTGCTGGTGCATCATCGCCATGTCGGCACCCCGCGCGACCCGGTCACGGCGCGCTACAACGAGGGGTTCCACCGCTACTTCCCGCGAGTGCTGCGCCAGTGCCCGCCCTCGGCCTTTCGAGCCGAAAAGGCGATGCTGGCGCGCAAGGGGCTGCCCTGGCACCACCTGTCCAACCCTTTCTGGCGCTACGCGGCGCTGCAACTGGCCTTTGTCCTTCTGGCGCTGGCCATCGGCGGGCTATGGGGCTTGTTCCTGTTCCTGACACAGGCCTTCTGGGCGGTCTTCCAGCTGGAGCTGGTCAACTATGTCGAACACTACGGGCTGACGCGCAAATACCTCGGGGATGGCAAGTACGACCATGTCCAGCCGCGCCACAGCTGGAACGCGGCGCACAAGGCGTCGAACTGGCTGCTGATCAACCTGCAACGCCATTCCGACCACCACTACAAGCCCGACCGGCGGTTTCCCCTGCTCCAGACCTACGAAGAGGGCACGGCACCGCAGCTGCCCTATGGCTATCCGATCATGACACTGGCGGCGATGATCCCGCCGCTGTGGCGCAGGATCATGAACCCCCGGGTGAAGGCCTGGCGCCAGCAGTATTACCCCGAGATCGAGGACTGGACCCCCTACAAGAATGGCACCACCCCGATGCCGCGCGGGGCCAGTTAACGATTGGCGATCTGTCCGCTGACCCAGGCCCAGCTTGACCGGCACATGTCGTCCAGGGTGCGCCGGGCCTCGAATCCCAGAAGATCGCGCGCCTTTTCGGGCCGGGCGGTCAAAACGGCCACATCACCCGCGCGCCGGTCGACGATATCGTAGGGCAAGTCGCGCCCGCAGGCCGCCGAATAGGCCCGGATCACATCCAAAACAGTAGACCCCTGTCCGGTGCCCAGGTTCACCGCATGGCTTTCGCCCGCCTCAATCAGCGCGTTCAGCGACAGCACATGACCCAGGGCCAGGTCCTCGACGTGGATGTAATCGCGCACGCCGGTTCCGTCGGGGGTGTCGTAATCGTTTCCAAAGACCTGGATTCGCTCCAGTTCACCTGTGGCGACCTTGGCGATATAGGGCATCAGGTTGTTTGGAATGTCGTCCGGGTCCTCGCCGATCAAGGCCGAGCGATGCGCACCGACCGGATTGAAATAGCGCAGAATTCCAACGGCCCAGCGCGGATCGGCCGCCGCCACCTGTTCCAGCGCCGTCTCGCCGGTTATTTTGGTATAAGCATAGGGCGAGGTGAAGGTGCGGGCGTGATCCTCGGGGATGGGTTGAATGTCGGTCTCACCATAGACCGTGGCCGAGGACGAAAAGACGATGCGCCGCACCCCGGCCGTCTCCATCGCGGCCATCAGGGTCAGAAGGCCGCCCACATTGGTGTGGATGTAATCGAGCGGTTTCTCGACGCTTTCGCCAACCGCCTTGAGCGCTGCGAAATGCACGACCCCGTCGATCGCCTGCTCGGCGAAAATGCGGTCAAGCAGCGCGCGGTCTAGAACGTCGCCGCGATAGGCCTTCACAGCCTTCCCCGAGATGCGTTCCAGCCTGTCCGGCACGTCGTCCCTGGCATTCGAGAAATTGTCGAGGATCACGACCTCGTGGCCCGCCTCGACCAAGCCCAGATAGGTGTGCGAGCCGATATAGCCCGCCCCGCCTGTCAGCAGAATTCTTGCCATGTCCGGGGCCCCTCAATTCCTGTACACTGCCGCCGTGGACTGTCCAACCGAGAGCCCGGCGGAGGCCCAGCGCGTCAGAAGGAAAAGCTGACGCCAAAATTCAGGGCGTTCGTGATCAGGTCCGTCTCCATCGTCCCGCCCGAACCGAGGTCCATGGTGTGCATGGAATAGGTGCCCTGGTAGTCGCCGAAGACCGACCATGTGTCTGTCAGCGGATAGCTTGCCCCGGCCGTCCAGCGCACTGCAGGCCCGGTGATTTGGTATTCGAAGGCTTTGCCACCCCCGCTTTCGACATCGACATGCGGGATCGCGACCCCGACGCCACCCCCGACATAGGGCGTGACGTCCCCCCACTGATCCGGCCAGCGCCGCATGGCGTTGACAGTCAGGATATTCACACCGTCGGTGAGTTCCAGCCGGTCGAAGCCGGACTCCTCGAGCGTCTCGTCGTCGGCATAGACCTTTGAGTGAGTGAACTCGACCCCCCAGCCAAAGGTCTCATTGCGCCAGCGGGTCCAGCGGAGCCCGTAATAGACCGGGGCCTCGAACGACCGGCCTTCCCACCCGGCGGTGAAGTCAAAGTCCCCTTTCCCGCCTTGACCGGGGTCATCCCCGGTGACAGTGCTGTGTGGCGATTCCTGAACACCGAGGTAAAACCCGAACTCGTCTTCCGCCAAAACCGGCGTGGCCAGATGGGACGTGGCAACCACAGCCACTGCTACCTTGTTTGCACGTGTTGGAAAGGTCATGGCGCACCTCCTGTGTTTCTCTTGCGTCTAATGCGCAGCACGCAATTCTACAAGGCCGAACCGGCCGGATCGAAGGGCCTTTTGGTCGCAGCGCTTTCGCCTGAGAAGGCAAAAAGCCCCGCCGAACCCGTGGGTCGGCGGGGAAGGTGTGCCGTGGTCCAGGCCACAGGCACAGGCGGTAGGCCTTGGGGTCTAACTCGCCCGCATCTCGGACCGGATCTGCTGGCGCAGCAGGTCGATGGGCACCTTTTTGCCGTCCTTGCGGAAGTGCCAGTAGGTCCAGCCGTTGCAACTGGGCGCGCCTTCCAGATGGGCGCCCACCTGGTGGATCGATCCCTTGACGTCCTCGCCGATCAGGGTGCCATCGGCGCGCACCTTGACCTTGTGGCGTCCGTTCATGCTCCAGAGCTCCTCGCCCGGGCGCAGCATCCCGCGTTCGACCAGCTGGCCGAAGGGCACGCGCGGCTCGGCCCGCTTGGGTGTGCTGACCTGCAATGCGTCGCGGTCGAACTTGCGGATATTCGTCAGTCGTTTGGCGGCGGCCTCGCGATAGCCCGCGTCCCGCTCGATCCCGATGTAGTCGCGCCCCAGCATCTTGGCGACGGCGCCTGTGGTGCCGGTGCCGAAGAAGGGGTCCAGCACCACGTCGCCGGGATTGGTGGTGCCCACAAGCACCCGGTGCAAAAGGCTTTCGGGTTTCTGTGTCGGGTGGGCCTTGTCGCCGGCGGTATCCTTGAGCCGTTCGTGCCCGGTGCAGATGGGCAGCACCCAGTCCGAGCGCATCTGCGTGCCCTCGTTGAGCGCCTTGAGGGCCTCGTAGTTGAAGGTATAGCGCGACTTTTCCGACTTGCTGGCCCAGATCAGCGTCTCGTGGGCATTGGTCAGCCGTTTGCCGCGGAAATTCGGCATGGGATTGGACTTGCGCCAGACCACGTCATTGAGAATCCAGAACCCCTGGTTCTGCAACTCGGCACCCATGCGGAACACGTTGTGATAGCTGCCGATCACCCAGATCGCCCCGTCGGGTTTCAGCAGCCGGCGCGCGGCGATCAGCCAGGCCCGGGTGAAATCGTCGTAGACCGTGAAGCTGGCGAACCGGTCCCAGTCGTCGTCCACCGCATCGACCTTGGAATTGTCGGGGCGATGCAGGTCGCCGCGCAATTGCAGGTTATAGGGCGGGTCGGCAAAGATCAGATCGACCGAGGCCTCGGGAAGGCTGTTCATGACCTCGATGCAATCGCCATCGAGAATCGCATTGAGGGGGAGCGCCGCGGCGCTCGCATCGGGGGTTTTGTTCTTCATTTTCTGCCTCTGTCCCGGCGGATTGTCCGCTCGTTCTTGGACACAACAATGAGTCAGAGGCGATTCGCTGTCAAAAGTATTTTTGAATCAAGGGGTTATGTTTTTATCTTGATACAAGATATTGTGCACTGGCTTGAAGGATCGTCTATGGTGTGCGCTCACACCGATATCTCGGAGCGCCTCGAGATGCGCCCTGGAGCCATACCCGGCGTTGCTTTCCCATCCGTAGCCCGGGTGCTGTTGCGCCAAATCCACCATGAGCGCATCCCGGCATACTTTCGCCACGATCGAGGCCGCCGCGATCGACAGCGATCGGGCGTCTCCCTTGACCACGCATTGCCCGGCGCAGGCCAGCCCACCGGGCAGGCTGTTGCCGTCGATCAGCGCGTGATCGACGCCGTCCAGCCCGGCCAGAGCGCGGGCCATGGCCAGATGCGCGGCGCGAAGGATATTGAGCCTGTCGATCTCCTCGACCGTGCAATGGGCGATGCTGACCTCGGCCATCGCATGGATGTCCTCGGCCAGCGCGGCACGCCGCCGGGCAGTCAATTTCTTGCTGTCCTGCAATCCCGTCGGAATGCGGGACGGGTCGAGGATCACCGCCGCCGCCGTGACCGGCCCCGCCAGCGGGCCGCGCCCGACCTCGTCCACGCCGGCAATGCGGGCGGCACCATTCAGGCGGGCGGCGTCTTCGAAACTGAAATCGGGGGCCTCTGTCATGCCCCCGAAAGATCAGAGCTTGGTGTCCTCGGCAAGGTTACGATCCACTTTCGCCTCCTGTCGCGGGCGGTCACGCGTCGTTCGGGATGCGGCGGCGCGCTTGATCGCGACCACATCGGTCACATCGAAGTAGGCGAGTTCGGCAATTCCGGGAATGTAGGGGGCTTTGGTCATCTCAGGCCTCAACTTTCAAGGTTTGGCCTCCCTGTTGATGAGACTATGCCATTTGGGCACAAGGCCCAACGGCCATCAGGCCGGTCCAGAAAGAGCCGCGTTCGAGTGTCACCCTGCGGCAACTGCCGCGGTGACGGGGCAGGCCCCGCCCGGCCCCGTCATGCAGGCTCCACGCCCTCTCAGTGCTGCATCCGCTCGATGCGGAACCCGGCGTGGCGCAGGCAGCGCGGGGTGTATCCGTGGCGCATGTTGCGTGGCCCGCGCACCGAGATTTCGCAGCGCTGCGGCAGGCGGTTCACATGGTCGTAGTGCCGGTTCATGCAGCGCTTGCCGAACATCCGCACAGGGCCGTGCCGGGTGTTGACGCGGGTCAGACAGCGGGCGGGCAGCACCCGCCAGCGGGGGTCGCGACGCTCTGGGCGCGCGTCTTCGTCCTTGTCGTTGCTCTTGGCGATGGCCGCGCCCAGCAGGAACAGGCCAAGCAGTCCGATCACGGCCTCCTCGTCTGAGATCTGAGCCCGCGCGGGCGTGGCGGCAACGGTGCCCAGGCCAAGGCTCAGGGCAAGAAGGGCGGCGGTCAGGGTCTTCATCATGGGTCAATCCTTTCGGTCGGGCAGGTCGGTCCTGCTGGGGGGTTGCCCGGTGCGGGCCAACCGTGATGACCAAAGGTTGGGGCGCGTCGGTCGCACAATGGCGCGCGGGCGCTATCGGATGACGGGGCGAGACACGCGGCGGGATATTGCATAACATTGCACCGAAAGGGCAGTGATCGCGCATGAAACACGGACTTCCCCTCCTGCTTGTCGGCCTCATGGCCGCCGGTCCCGCCGGGGCCGCCTGCTATGCCGACTACAAGGCCAAGCGCGACGATCCTCTGCGCCTGCATTACGGCGTCGCCGAGCTGCGCGGCGCCTGCTCGGCCGAGAGCGCGGCCGAGGAACTTGCGCCGCGTCTTGCGGCCGACGACTGGCAACTGTTGAATGTCCTGGGCGTCTTCGAAGAGTCCGGGCTGGAGGAAAGGCGAGACAGTGCAGGAGACTACTTCCTCCGCTATTGAGGCACGGCAATGGGGCAACCGTGTCGCACTGGCGGGCATCATCGCGATCGTGGCCATCCTCGGGGTGGCCGCTGCCGTCCTGTTTCTCAACCTGCCGGATGCGAATGCCTTCAACGCCCGGGTCGAACGGCTGTTCGTCGAGAACGACACGCTGACCGGCCAGGCCGAGGTCAAGCTGCTGGAAATCCTGGCCCAGTCCGGCACGGCCTTTTCGGAAACCCTCGACAGTTACCGCTTCGTGATCTTCGTGCTGCTGGTCTTTGCCACCGCCCTGCTGATTGCCGCCGTGGCCTTCCTCGTGATGCTGGTGGCGCTTAACCGCCGGATGAGCCAGATCGAACGTCAGGGCATCGCGGTGAATACCCTGATGATCGCGCGCGAGCAGAAGACGGTGATGCTCAACACTTTCGAATTCAAGCTGACCGACGCCGCGATCGAGACGCTGGCAGTGCTGGCCGAGGCGCGCATGGACGACGAGGTGCTCTCGGGGGCCGAGATCGAGGCGGTGATCTCGGGGCGCGGTGCGGACCAGTGCGACGAGGCCGCGGGCGCGACGCGCATCAAGCGTCTGCGCGACTCGCTCGGCAACCAGATGATCAGCGAGCTGCTGGTCAAGAACGTGGCCCGCAAGGGCTACATGCTGGCCATCGACAAGAGCGTGATCCGCATGGTCTGAACCGCCCCGCCTTTGGCGCTGCCTCCGCGGTGGCCGCACGGACGGTCTTTCGAAACGGGCGGCATGTTCAAAGGCGGCCCGGTTTGCTAGTCAGGGTCAAGAAACCTGAAGGACATCGCAGATGAGAACACCGGTTCTGATCCTCAACGGCCCCAACCTCAACCTGCTTGGCCAGCGCGAACCCGGAACCTATGGCCGCGAGACGCTTGAGGACGTGGCCGCACGTTGCACCCAGTTGGCCGAGGACCTGGGTCTGAGCGTCGATCTGCGCCAGTCCAACCACGAGGGACAGTTGGTCGACTGGATCCAGGAGGCCCGCACCGAGGCCGCGGGGATCATCATCAATCCGGGGGCCTACACGCATACCTCGGTCGCGATCCTCGATGCGCTCAATGCCTATGATGGGCCGGTGATCGAACTGCACATCAGCCAGGTCCACCGCCGCGAGAGCTTCCGCCACCACTCCTACGTCAGCCACCGCGCCGATGCGGTTCTCGCGGGTTTCGGCGTGCACGGCTACGACCTGGCCTTGCGCCACATGGCGGGGCTGCTGTCGATCTCGGGGACCAATTCGAACATTTCCGAGTAATTTCCGCAGGTCGTGATGCCTTCGGGTTGCCCGGCCAGACCGAGGTTCAGGCGCGATCGCCTCGCATGCCCCATGATCCGCTGGACAGGATGAGACCGCGCCGCCCTCGGCGCGCCCGGGTGGTGCTTGCCTGCCGCTTTTCCCCGCTTGCGGACCACGGCACATAGCCTGCCGCCAGGCCGCCCACTGCGCCCAAACAAAGCTCTTCGGACGTCCGCGGGCTAGGCCACGGCCCGGTCAAACGGTACACCCACGCGGGTCCAGTCGGACACGTCCCCGTCCGTTCGGGCCGGTGGCCGCCGTCGTGGCCTGCCCATTCGGCCAGTCCATCAGGCCCAATAGCAAATGGGCCCGCGTCTTTCTAAGTCTTCTTCATACAGCGGAGACTCGCCGGGAGGTTCGGCAAGTCCCGCGGACCGCGGCGGCCACCGACTGAGCAGGCCCGCGTTCAAACATCCGGCCAGTAACGAGGACGGGAGAGGACATGACAATGACCCCCGCTTTCACCGGAAATCCGCGTCCCGAAAACGATCTGCATGCTGTCGCGACCGACCGGCCCCGACCCCAGCGCGGCGCGGGCTCGCCCCCCCGGCCCAACCGCCCCAATGCAGCGGTTCTCGGCCTGGCCCTCAACGGCCCCCTCCTCGGCGTTACGGGTGCCGCGATGCTGCTTTCCGACCGCCCGAGTCCCGAGACCTTGCAAATCGGTCTTGGTCTGCAGATTGTCTGACGTCAGTGCCTTTGGGACAGATTTGAGGTTTTCGTAACGGAGGATTTC
>JAVLCA010000073.1:0-5104 GCA_031581025.1 Salibaculum sp.
GCTTTGAGGCTGAGCGATGAAACCCACTGTCCTTCTGATACTTGCCGCGGTCACCCTGAGCGGCTGCGGAACGATACAGGGCATGTTCGACGGCACCGGCCGCGTGATCGAGGGCGTGGCGGAAGACCTGCGCAGCGCCGGCAACATGGTCGGCCGCTGATCCGCCATGGCCCGCCCCGCACGACCCGAGCCTTGTGAGGGTGGTGCCCCTCGGCTACAGATTGTCGGAGCACTGATTTTCGGGGGGCAGACGACGTGACCGGCACATCCAGCATCAAGACCGCCGTGGCAAGCCTTGCCATCCTAGCCCTGCTTGCAGGGTGCGGCGGCTCGGGCAGCATCGGCTCCATCGGGTCCAGCCCCTTCGGCAGCATCGGGTCGGGGATCGGCACCGGCGGGGGCGCGCCTTCCACCCGGCCGGCCGCGCGCGCCAGCGCCTCGGAAAACGTGGCCGTGAACCGCTATCTCTGGGCGGCCTCGCTCGAGGTGCTGGACTTCCTGCCGGTCGAAAGCGTGGACCCCTTCACCGGCGTGATCGACTTCGGCTATGGCACCCCGCCGGGCGGCGGCCGGGCCTATCGCGCCACCGTCTTCATCAGCGATCCGGCACTGGACGCCCGCGCACTGAACCTGGCGATCCAGACCCGCGCGGGACCGGCGGCGCAGGACACCGTGCGCGCGGTCGAGGATGCGATCCTGTCGCGCGCGCGCCAGCTGCGCATCCGCGACGGCGGCCTGTAGACCCGCGCCCGCAGACAAGCTAACACCGCGCCGGGTAAATTCGCCCGGCGCTTTCGTTTCAAGGACCCGAGATGTCACGTTACAGCCCCACCGAGATCGAAGCCAAGTGGCAGGCCGCATGGGACGCCGCCGGCACCTTCACCGCCCGCCGTGAGGACGGCAAGCCCAAGTACTACGTGCTGGAAATGTTCCCGTACCCCTCGGGGCGCATCCACATCGGGCATGTGCGCAACTACACCATGGGCGACGTGATCGCGCGCTACAAGCTGGCCACCGGGCACAACGTGCTGCATCCCATGGGCTTTGATGCCTTCGGGATGCCGGCCGAGAACGCGGCCATGGCCAGCGGCGGGCATCCGCGCGACTGGACCTATGGCAACATCGACGACATGGTCGCCCAGATGAAGCCGCTGGGCTTTGGCCTGGACTGGTCGCGCATGTTCGCCACCTGCGACCCAGCGTATTACGGCCAGCAGCAGGCACTGTTTCTGGACTTCCTTCAGGCCGGGCTGATCGAGCGCAAGAACGCCACCGTCAACTGGGACCCGGTCGACCAGACCGTTCTGGCCAATGAGCAGGTGATCGACGGCAAGGGCTGGCGCTCGGGCGCCGAGGTGGAACGGCGCGAGCTGACGCAGTGGTTCTTCAAGATCTCCGACTTTTCCGAGGAATTGCTGGAGGCGCTGGACACGCTCGATGACTGGCCCGCCAAGGTGCGGCTGATGCAATCGAACTGGATCGGCAAGTCGCGGGGCCTGCAATTCGGGTTTTCCATGGTCGAGCCGCGGGGCGCGCATGACCGGGTCGAGGTCTATACCACGCGGCCTGATACCCTGATGGGGGCCTCCTTCATCGGCATCTCGCCCGATCACCCGCTGGCCAAAGAGCTTGAGCGCGACAACGCGGAGGTCGCCGCCTTCTGCAAGCAGGCCCGCCAGGGCGGCACCACCGAGGAAGCGCTGGAAAAGGCCGAGAAGCTGGGCTTCGACACCCGCCTGACGGTGCGGCATCCCTTCGACACCGCCTGGGAATTGCCGGTCTACATCGCCAATTTCATCCTGATGGACTACGGCACCGGCGCCATCTTCGGCTGCCCCGCCCATGACCAGCGCGACTTCGACTTCGCCACCAAGTACGGCCTGCCGATTATCCCGACCTTCCTGCCCGACGCCGACAGTTCCGAGGAGCTGGCCGAGGCCTTCGTGCCCGCCAAGACCGACAAGGTGCACTGGGTGCGCAGCTTCGGCTGGGCGCAGGACGCCACCGGCGAAGAGGCCGTCGAGGCCGCCATCGCGGTCTGCGAAAGCAAGGGCGTCGGCCAAGGCGTGACGCAGTTCCGCCTGCGCGACTGGGGCCTGTCGCGGCAACGCTACTGGGGCTGCCCGATCCCGGTGGTCCATTGCGACGCCTGCGGCGTGGTGCCCGAGAAGAAAGAGAACCTGCCCATCGAACTGCCCTACGACGAGGACGGCACGCCCATCGACTTTTCCGTGCCCGGCAACCCGCTGGACCGTCACCCGTCATGGCGCGACTGCCCCTGCCCCGCCTGCGGCGCGCCGGCCCGGCGCGAGACCGACACGATGGACACCTTCGTCGACAGCAGCTGGTATTTCGCCCGCTTCACCGCGCCGCGGGCGGACACGCCCACCGACATGGACGAGGCCGACTACTGGATGAACGTCGACCAGTATATCGGCGGCATCGAACACGCGATCCTGCACCTGCTCTATTCGCGGTTCTTCGCGCGGGCGATGCACATCACCGGCCACCTGCCGGAGAAGAGCCGCGAACCCTTCAACGCCCTGTTCACCCAAGGGATGGTGACGCATGCAATCTTCCAGACCCGCGATGGGGACGGCCGGCCCGTCTATCACTACCCGGCGGACGTGGATCTGCGCGACGGCAAGGGATTTCTGAAGGACGGCACCGAGGTTCAGATCATTCCCTCGGCCAAAATGTCGAAATCCAAGAACAACGTCGTGGACCCGATGACCATCATCGCCACCTACGGCGCCGATACCGCGCGTTGGTTCGTGCTGTCCGACAGCCCGCCCGAGCGTGACGTGGAATGGACGGCCAGCGGGGCCGAGGCCGCCAACCGGCACCTGGCCCGCGTCCACCGCATCGCCAGCGACATCGCGCAGGCCGATACCCCGGCCAACGCCGACGACGACGCCCTGCTCAAGGAAATGCACAAGACCATCTTCGACGTGACCCAGGGCATCGACTCCTTCGGGTTCAACGCCTCCATCGCCAAGCTTTACGCCTTCACCAACGTGCTGCAGAAATCCAAAGCCGGGGCCGAGGCCCGGCGGCAGGCGGCCGAGGTTCTGGCGCAGCTCATGTCACCCATGACCCCGCACCTGTCCGAGGAAATCTGGGCGATGCTGGGCGGCGCCGGCCTGATCGCCGATCGGCCCTGGCCCGTCGCCGACGAATCGCTTCTGGTCGAGGACACAGTCACCATGCCGATCCAGATCAACGGCAAGCGCCGCGCCGAGATCGAGGTGCCAAAGGACCTGCCCAAGGAAGAGGTTGAAAAGCGCGCCCTGGCAGAGGACGCTGTGCAACGGGCGCTCGATGGCGGGCAGCCCAGGAAACTGATCGTCGTGCCGGGCCGGATCGTGAATGTGGTTATCTAGACGCCATGCGCTGACTGTCCTTGCCGGGCTGCCACTGGCAGCCTGCGGCTTCACGCCGGTCCATGGTCCGGCGGGGGCAGCCACCGCCCTGCGCGGCCGGGTTGCCTATCGCGCACCGGACACGCCCGAAGGCTTCCGCCTGCGCGCCCGGCTGGAAGACCGCCTGGGCCGCGTCGAGCGCGGCGATTACCTGCTGCGCGTCGATATCGAGACCGAGGAAGTCGCGCTGGTCATTTCCTCGGACCAAAACATCAACCGCTACAACCTACAGGGCCACGCGACCTGGGCGCTTTACGCCGCCTACGACCTGGAGACCGAGACACCGCTTGCCAGCGGCGAGGCGCGGACCTTCACCGCCTATTCCGCCTTCGGCAACACCGTGGCAACGCAAGAGGCCCAGAACGACGCCCGCGACCGGCTGGCGGTGGCCCTGGCCGACCAGATCGTCACGGACCTGATCTTCGCCGCGCAAGACCTGCCATGAAGCTGATCCCGCGCGACGCCGCCCGCTACTGCCGCAAGCCCGACCCCGAGGCCGCGGGGCTTCTGATCTACGGCGCGGACGCGATGCGCGTGGCAACCCGGCGGCAAGAGGTCATCGCGGCCCTCGTCGGCCCCGAGGCGGAGGCCGAAATGCGCCTGACCCGGATCAGCGGTGCCGAGTTGCGCAAGGATGCCGCCCTGCTGCACGACGCCATCAAGGCGCAGGGCTTTTTTCCGGGCCCGCGCGTCGCCTTTGTCGAAGAGGCCACCGACGGCACCGCCAAGGCCATCGAGCCGGCCCTGGCTGACTGGGCGCCCGGGGATGCGCAGGTCATCGTCACGGCCGGGGCGCTCACTGCGCGCTCGACCCTGCGCAAGCTTTTCGAGGGACACAAGCAGGCCTACGCGGTCGGGATCTATGACGACCCGCCCGACCGGGCCGAGATCGAGGGCATCCTGGCCGAGGCCGGGCTGGCCCGGGTCCCCGGCGATGTCATGGCCGCGATCACCGACCTGTCGCGCGCACTGGACCCGGGCGATTTCCGCCAGACCCTGCAGAAACTGGGGCTCTACAAGCTCGGGGATGCCACGCCCGTCACGGTCGAGGACCTGGACCTCTGTGCGCCGCGCTCGAGCGAGGCCGAACTCGACGACCTGCTGCATATCGTGGCCGAGTCGCGCGTGGGCGAGATCGGCCCGGTGCTGAGCCGTCTGTATGCCCAGGGCAGCAACCCGGTGGGCCTGTGCATCGGCACGACACGGCATTTCCGCAGCCTCCACGCCGCCGCATCGGACCCCGGCGGCCCTGCGGCGGGCATCGCGCGGCTGCGCCCCCCGATCCATGGCCCCCGGCGGGACCGCATGGCGCGCCAGGCGGGCAAATGGGGCCGCACGCGGCTGGAACAGGCCCTGACCTACCTGACCGACACCGACCTGCGCCTGCGGTCCAGCAGCCATGCCCCCGCGCAGGCCCTGATGGAACGCGCCCTGATCCGCCTGGCCATGCTGGGCCGGTAGGCCCGCCGCACCTGGCCGAGCCATCGCCCCGCCGCCATTGACACACTGTTAGAGCCCAACCGAAAACCAAGTTGAGTGATTTCAGCCGGTTATGATTCTCTCGGGTTGCGACACCTTGGAGAACACGATGCCCTGGACCGAAATCACCCGCAGAAACTATGCCCGCGAGGGCCTCCGCTACGCAACCGACAGCACGGACGAGGAGTGGGCGGTGGTCGCGC
>JAVLCA010000031.1:0-30866 GCA_031581025.1 Salibaculum sp.
GCGGAGGTCGAAACAATCTGCAAAACCTTCCCGCTCTACCCGGATCTCTAGACCCGCGTCTGCCGTGTGCGCTTGACCTTTCGCGCTGTCTTGTCGGACTTTCTGCGCGCCTGCGCCTTCTTGCGGCGCGGCGGCTGGCCCCTTGCGGATTTCGGGCCATGCCGCACTGTCTTGCCCTCCAGCGAGACAAGCTCGACGATCAATCCACCGGTGACCGGCGCCGCCTCGTTGAGCTTGACCACGGCCCGTTGCCCCATACCGATGACCTGGCCGGTATCGGCCCCCATAAGGGTCTGGCTGTCCGCGTCATGGTGGAAATACTCGGCGCCAAGATTGCGCATCGGGATCATTGCGTCGGCCCCGGTTTCGTCCAGTTTCACGAAAACCCCGAACCGCGCAATACCGCTGATCCGGCCCGTGAATTCCGACCCGACGCGATCATTCAGATAGGCGGCCAGGTAGCGATCGGTTGTGTCCCGCTCGGCCATCATCGAGCGGCGCTCGGTATTGCTGATATGTTCGGCGGTGCTGTCCAGCTCCTCGATGTCTCCAGGGCTCAGACCATCCTCACCCCAACCATGGGCCGAGACGAGCGCCCGATGCACGATCAGGTCCGAATAGCGCCGGATCGGCGAGGTGAAATGCGCATAGGCCTTCAGGGCCAGCCCGAAATGGCCGAAATTCTCGGGGTTGTAATAGGCCTGCGTCATGGACCGCAGCGTCGCCATGTTGATCAACTCGTTGGTCTCGGTCTCGGCGGCCTGTTCCAGAAGGCGGTTGAGATGCGCGGTCTTGAGAACCTGCCCCTTGGCCAGCGTAAGCCCGCTGGCCCCGGCGACCTCGCGCAGGGTGTCCAGCTTTTCCGGGCTGGGCTCTTCATGCACCCGGAACAACAGGGGTTGGCGCTTGGCGATCAGCGTCTCCGCGGCGGCCACATTGGCCAGCACCATGAATTCCTCGATCATGCGGTGGGCATCCAGCCGGTCCTTGAAGGCCAGCTCAGTGACCTTGCCGGCCTCGTCCAGAACGATCTGACGTTCCGGCAGATCCAGCTCCAGCGGCTGACGCTCCGCCCGCGCCTTCACCAGGCTGTCGTAACAGGCAAAAAGCGGCCGGATCACCTCTTCCAACAGGTGGACGACCTTCTCGTCGGGCTCACCGTCCATCCCGGCCTGCACCTGAACATAGCTCAGCGAGGCCGGCGATTTCATCAGCCCGCGCACGAAGCGATGCGAGAGCTTCCTGCCCTCGGCATTGAGCTTCATCTCCACCGCGATGCAGGCCCGTGGCACCCCCTCGTGCAGCGAACACAGATCGCCCGACAGCCGATCGGGCAGCATCGGCACCACGCGATCGGGGAAATAGGTGGAATTGCCACGCTTGCGCGCCTCGCGGTCCAGCGCCGACCCGGGCCGCACGTAATGCGCCACGTCCGCGATGGCGACCCACAGCAGATGACCACCCGCGTTGCCCGGGTCCTCGTCGGGGATCGCGCAGCAGGCATCGTCATGATCACGCGCATCGCTCGGGTCGATGGTGATCAGCGGCAACGCGCGCAGGTCCTCGCGGCCCTGCCGCCCGGCGGGTGTCATCCTGTCCGCCTCGGCGATGACGTCGTCGGGAAAACGGTCCGGGATGCCGTGGTGATGAATCGCGATCAGGCTGACCGCGCGCGGCGCGCTCGGGTCCCCCAGCCGCGAGATCACCCGCGCCTTGGGCAGGCCCATGCGGGTCTTCGGCCCGGCCTGTTCCGCCTCGACCAACTCGCCATCCCGGGCCCCGCCCGACAGGCCCTCGGGCACCAGCCACTCCTTGTCGCTGCCTTTTTCAACGGGCTGTATCCGCCCCCCCTCGCTGCGGGCCTTGTAGACGCCAAGGATGCGCAGGGGATTGGTTCCGATCCGCCGGATCAGCCGCGCCGAATAGGCATGGTCCGCGCCGCGTTCCTCGGTCAGTCGCGCTAGAACCCGGTCGCCCTCGCCCAGCGCCGGATCACTGGCGCGTGGCATCAGAAGAATGCGCGGCTCGGGTCCGTCGCCACCCCATTCCATGGGCCGCGCCAGAAGGTCGCCATCCGTATCCAGCGCCAGAACCTGCAGGACACTGACCGGCGGCAGCTTCTCGGGGTCGCGATAGCTCTTACGGCTCTTGCGCAGCACGCCCTCGTCCTCCAGCTCCTTGAGGAGCCGCTTAAGGTCGATCCTGTCGGCGCCCTTGATGCCGAAGGCCTTCGCGATATCGCGCTTTGAACTCTGGGTGGGGTTCTGGGAAATCCAGTCGCGGATTTCGGACTTTGAGGGAATACGTGCCATGGCTCACGCCTAGCACGTCACCGCGGGCCACGGCAGGCCTATTGTCTTCTTCTGGCCGGAAATATCCCGGGGGCGTTTGAGGGGGCAGAGCCCCCTCATTCACAAAACAGACCCGCGTGGCGCAGCCACTCCGCTTGGCCGCGGTTCAGCCGAAATAGTCGCGCAGGATCCGGCCATAGATCTCCTTCAACCTCACGATCTCGTCCACGGGCACGCATTCGTCCACCTGGTGCATGGTCTTGCCCACCAGGCCGAATTCCACCACCGGGCAATGGTCCTTGACAAACCGGGCGTCCGAAGTGCCCCCGGTGGTCGACTGTGCCGGCCCCTGGCCTGTCTCGGCCTCGACAGCGCGGCTGACAAGTGTCGAAAGCACCCCCGGTGGGGTCAGGAAACTCTCGCCCGAGATCTTGATCTCCAGGTCGATGCCCACCCCGAAAGCCTCGGCCACCTGCGCCGCCTCGGCACGCAGCCAGTCACTCAGGGTCGCGCCACTGTGCCGGTCGTTGAAGCGGATGTTCACGATCCCGCGGCAGGTGCCCGGGATGACATTCGTCGCGCCGTTGCCCGTCTCGACCGAGACCACCGCCAGGGTCGATGGGTCGAAATGATCCGTCCCCTTATCAAGCTCCTGCCCGGCCAGCCTGTCCATCAAGCGCACCATGGCCGGCAGCGGGTTCCGGGCGCGGTGCGGATAGGCGGCGTGCCCCTGCTTGCCGGTCACCGTCACCCAGGCGCTCATGGAGCCGCGGCGCCCGATCTTGATCGTGTCGCCCAGCGTCTCCAGGCAGGTCGGCTCGCCCACGAGGCAGACATCCATGCGCTCGCCCTTGCCCTCCATCCAGTCCAGAAGCGCCCTGGTCCCGTCCCGGCCGGGGCCTTCCTCGTCCCCCGTGATGGCCAGGATCACGGCGCCATCGGGTGGCGCGGCCGTCACCAAGTCCACCGCGGCGGCGGCAAAGGCGGCCACTGCCGATTTCATGTCCGTCGCCCCGCGCCCGTAGAGCACGCCCTTGCGCTGCGCGGCGCCAAAGGGATCGACGCTCCAGTCCGCAGGGTCACCCACGGGAACGACATCGGTATGTCCGTTGAACCCAAAGCTCCGGGCCGCGCGTTTCGGCCCCCAGCGGGCAAAGAGGTTCGGCACACCGTTCCGGTCGACACGGACGGTCTCGAACCCCGCCTGCGACAAGAGCTCGTCAAGCAGCACCAGCGCCCCACCGTCCTCGGGCGTGACGCTGGGACAGCGGATCAGATCCGCGGTCAGTTTCGCCGGATCAATGGTCATGGCGTGCCCTCCCGATGGCCCCACAGCAGCACGAGGGATAGATCGCCACCGTCGTCCCGTGTCAAGGTTTGCAGGATCATCCGCCCGCGCTAGCTCGGCTCATCCTCGCCGAAGAACGGCGTGATCTGGGCCACGACGACGCTGTTCTCGTCCAGCGCGCGCTGCATCAGCTCGGCCTCGTCGGCCTCGATCTCATGCCCCTCGGCCTCGCGCTCGGCCCTTGTGCCATAGCCACTGACATCAAGCGGGGCCATGTCGGCCTGCTTTAGGATCGCCACGGTTTCGCGCACCGCCTCGGCCTCGTCCACGCCGCTGGCATAGCACATCAGGGCCGCGCCGGTGCTGCCCTCGGGCAAGCCGTCACCGACACACCGCCCGACCTCGACCAGCAGGGTATAGACCTGTTGCTTGCGGGGTGTCTTCTCAGCCATCTTCGGTCTCCTTGTCCTGCCAGCGCGACCGCGCCGCCCAGAGCGACGAGATGATCAGCACCCCCTGCACGGGGATGAACCCCAGCGCCACCAGCGCCGCGATCACCGCCCCGCGCGGCATCTCGAGCGCCGCAACCAGGCCCCGGAACGGTCCAAAGGCCAGCGCGAAGACCGCGACGAGGCAGGCCGCGTCCAGCGCCACCGGCCCCCAGGCCGCCAGCCATCCGGGCCGGACCCCCGCCGCGATCCGACGCTTTGCCAGGATCCGGCTGATCAGCATCAATCGCGCAGCAATTCGTTGATGCCGGTTTTCGACCGGGTTTGTGCATCGACGCGTTTGACGATCACGGCGCAGTAGAGGTTGAGGTTGTTCTTGGTCGGCATGGAGCCGGAAACCACCACGGAATAGGGCGGCACCTCTCCCATGAAGACCTCGCCCGTCTCGCGGTCGACGATCTTGGTGGACTTGCCAATGAACACGCCCATGCCCAGGACCGAGCCCTCGCGCACGATACAGCCCTCGACCACCTCGGAACGGGCCCCGATGAAGCAGTTGTCCTCGATGATGGTCGGACCGGCCTGCATGGGTTCGAGCACGCCCCCGATGCCGACGCCGCCCGAAAGGTGGACGTTCTTGCCGATCTGCGCGCAGGAGCCGACCGTCGCCCAGGTGTCGACCATGGTTCCCTCGTCGACGTAGGCGCCGAGGTTGACGAAGGATGGCATCAGCACGACGCCCGGCGCGATATGAGCGGACTTGCGCACCACGCAGTTGGGCACGGCGCGGAAGCCCGCGGCGCGCCACTGCTCGTCGCCCCAGCCCTTGAACTTGCTGTCGACCTTGTCCCACCAGCCGCCGCCCTGCGGGCCGCCATCCTGCTCTGCCATGTCCTTGATGCGGAACCCCAGAAGCACGGCCTTCTTGGCCCACTGGTTCACGTGCCAGTCGCCGTTGTCCTGCCGCTCGGCCACGCGCAACTGGCCGCTGTCGAGGGCGTTCAGCGTATCCTCGATGGCCTCGCGGGTTTCGCCGGTGGTGCTGGGCGTGATCTGGTCGCGGGTTTCCCAGGCGGCTTCGATGGCGGTTTCAAGCTGGGCGTTGGACATGCGGCACTCTCCGATGCGGGTTTCGGTTTCCCGCGCAATAGCCTTTGCCGGCGGCTTCGGCAATCGCCCCGTGACCGGCTGTCATTGGACAAGGTGCGCGAAGCCTGCCATCACCAAGCGGATCGAGCCCGAGGAGCCGCGCCATGACCGACGACCACCGCCACCACCCGTTCCGCTATTCCGGCGAGGACCGCGAGGTGCTTGAGCATGTGCCCGACACGCCGCAGACCCGATCGTCCGCTTATCGGCTGGCCTTCACTGACAACGATTTCATGTGCCGTGACGAGTTGCGGCCCGTGCGGCTGCAGCTGGAACTGCTCAAGCCCGACCTGAAGATGAACGAGGCCGGGGTGAAGTCCACCATCGTGCTGTTCGGCGGGGCCCGCATTCCCGAACCCTCACGCAAGGACAGCGCCCGGACAGAGACGCTTGCCGACCTGTCGCAATACTACGACGCGGCGCGGACCTTCGCGCGGCTGATGACGGAACAATCGGTGGCCGAGGGTGGGCTGGAGAACGTCATCGTTACCGGCGGCGGCCCCGGCGTGATGGAGGCGGGCAACCGGGGTGCCGCCGACGCGGGCGGGGTCAGCATCGGGTTGAACATCGTGCTGCCGCACGAACAGGCCCCGAACGAATACGTCACGCCGGACCTGTGCTTCAACTTCCATTACTTCGCGATCCGCAAGATGCACTTCCTGATGCGCGCACGGGCGATCTGCATCTTTCCAGGCGGATTCGGCACCATGGACGAAATGTTCGAAACCCTGACCCTGATCCAGACCGGCCGGATGGAGAAGATCCCCTTCCTGCTGTTCGGGCGGCATTTCTGGGAAAGGATCATCAACTGGGAGGCGCTGGCCGAGGCCGGAACGATCTCGGACGCGGATCTTGACTTGTTCCGCTACGTCGAGACGGCCGAAGACGCGGTGGCCTGTCTGGAAACCTGGGACGGAGCTGGCGAGAAACGTGACGCGATTCCGGGCAGGTAGCCCCGTGCCCCGGCTACGGGTCAGTCACGCGCCAGGCCCGCCTCGGCCGCGACTTCCTTGCGCGACTTGCGCGCCCGTTCCGTGGCCGATTTCAACTGACCGCAGGCCGCCATGATATCCTCGCCGCGGGGGGTGCGGATGGGGCTGGCATATCCCGCCTTGTAGACGATATCGGCAAAACTCGCGATGCGATCCCTATCCGAGCGTTCATAGGGGGCGCCGGGCCATTCGTTAAAGGGGATCAGGTTGATCTTGGCCGGAATCCCCTCGATCAGCTTGACCAGCCGCCGGGCATCCTCGTCACTGTCGTTCACGTCCTTGAGCATCACGTATTCAAAGGTGATGCGCTCGGAATTCGACACCTTGGGATAGGCCTTGAGCGCCTCGAGCAGGGCCTCGATGTTCCACTTTCGATTGATCGGCACCAGTTTGTCGCGCACCTCGTCCGTGGTCGCGTGGAAGGACACCGCCAGCTGACAACCGATTTCTTGGGCGGTCTTGGCGATCTCGGGGACGATGCCACTGGTCGACAATGTGATCCTGCGGCGCGACAGGGCGATGCCCTCGCCATCCATGGCGATCTTCATGGCGTCGCGGACGTTTTCAAAGTTGTAAAGCGGCTCGCCCATGCCCATCAGCACGATGTTGGACAGCAGGCGCGGGCCGTTTTCTCCTGTGCCCTGCCCCGGTTCGGGCCATTCGCCCAGATCGTCGCGCGCCATCATGACCTGGCCGATGATTTCACCCGCGGTGAGGTTGCGCACAAGTTTCTGTGTGCCCGTGTGGCAGAAAGAACAGGTCAGCGTGCAGCCCACCTGGGACGAGATGCACAGCGTGCCCCGGTCCTCCTCGGGGATGTAGACGACCTCGACCTCGTGCCCGCCAGCGATGCGAACAAGGTACTTGCGGGTGCCATCGGCGCTGACGTTTTTCGAGACAAGCTCGGGCAGGTCGATCACGAAATGCTCGGCCAGGCTGGCGCGGAAGTCCTTGGCGAGGTTCGTCATCTGCGCGAAATCGCGCACGCCCCAGTGATAGACCCATTGCCAGATCTGGTTGACCCGCATCTTGGCCTGCTTTTCCGGCGTGCCCATGGCGACAAGCGCATCGCGCAAGCCGGGCCGTGTCAGTCCGACGATATTGGTCGGGCCATCCTCGGGCAGTTGCCGCTTGATGGTCAGAACGTCCTGCGTGATCGGGGCCGGGGCCGACATCATGGGGCTCGCATCCTTGGGGTCAGGTGGGCCTGATATAGGAGCGGCGCGACGATTCCAAAGAAAATCCGTTCTGTCTCTCGACATAACTATAAACCTAGTTTTATAACTATCTCAAAAGGAGTCGAAACATGCAAAACGAAGAAGCCAGCCAGGGGTTCGCCGCCATGGGATCGGAGGCGCGGCTTGACGTGTTGCGTTGTCTGGTTCGGGCCGGCCCCGATGGCCTGACCATCGGCGCAATCCAGACCCGCACCGGGATCGCGCCCTCGACCCTCGCCCATCACCTGAAGTTCCTGACCGCCGCCGGGCTTGTCGCCCAGCAAAAGCATGGCCGCAGCGTGATCAACCGCGCGGATTTCGACCGGCTCGAGGCCCTGGCCGGTTTCATCCTGAACGAATGCTGCGCCGACGAGACAAGAGAGGTTGCCAACAATGGCTGATACCGGACTGATCGAGCGGCGCGGGCCGCGCCCGCCCGACCGGATGAAAAGCGTCTGGGCGGTGACCGCGCTGGTGCTGGTGACACTGGCGGTGCTGGACCCGCAGCAACTGCGGCCAACGCTGGAATTCGTGCTCTCGGCCCTTGGGCGGACCGCACCCTATATCGTCTTTGCCGTGATCCTGATCGCGGGGCTCAAGGCAACGGGCTCGGAAACGCTGGTCTCGCGGGCCTTCGAGGAGCGCGAGGTGCAGGCGATTTTCATGGCCGCTGTCTTTGGCGGGTTGGCACCCTTCTGTTCGTGCCAGGTCATCCCCTTCATCGCGGCGCTGATCGTCGCCGGGGCACCGCTTTCGGCGATCATGGCCTTCTGGCTGGCCTCGCCCCTGATCGACCCGCCGACCCTGCTGATCACCGCCGCGGCCCTGGGCTGGCCCTTTGCCATCGCCAAGGCCGTCGCGGCCATCGGTGTCGGCCTCATGGGCGGCTTCGTCGTGCGGGCCCTGACCCGTGCCGGACATCTGACAAATGTGGCTCGCCAGAAGAAGAGCTGCGGCACCTGCTGCTCTTCGGCGCCCAAGACCGAGGCCCGCCCCGTCTGGCGATTCTGGCAGGAGGCGGACCGCCGCGCCACCTTCCGCGGCGAGCTTCTGGACAACGGGATGTTCCTGCTCAAGTGGCTCGCCCTGGCCTATGTGCTCGAGTCGCTCCTGATCACCTATATCCCCGCCGAGGCTGTCGCCGGTGTGGTGGGGGGCGAGGGCCTTCTGCCAATCGTGATCTCGGCCTTCGTGGGCATGCCCGCCTACCTGAACAGCTATGTCGCCCCGCCGCTGCTGGCGGGCCTGACCGAGCAGGGCATGACCGCCGGCGCCGCGATGGCCTTTATGGTGGCCGGTGCGATCAGCTCCGTGCCCGCGATGGCCGCGGTCTGGGCGCTGGTGGTGCGGCGTGTCTTCGCGCTCTACCTTGCGCTTGGACTCGGCGGGGCCGTCCTGTCCGGGGTGCTGTTCCAGCTGGTCGCCTGACAGCCAGACGCGCCTGGCATGAAACAGGAAAGGCGGGCGGCATGCGTCCGCCTTCCGAACGTGTCACGCCATGCGGCCTCTCTAGCCAGAGCAGCGGCTTTCCGCCTCTTCAACCGCTGCCGTGAAGCCCAGCAGGGAAAAGGTATGCACCACCTGCGTTCCACGGCCCGATTCGCCGGACACCTCGGCCTCGGCCCCGCGCTTCATCGCCGCGACGATCGCGGCGTCATCCTCTGGCGAAGCCGCCCAGGCCCATTCACCCTCGGTGAACAACTCGAAGCTGTCGCTGCCGATCTCGAGGCTGACGGTCGAGCCTTCGTCAAAGGGATAGCCCCCGTTATAGCTGACCTGCCCTTCGACACCGTCGGCGGGCTGGTAGGAGACGAAGAAGAGGACTTCGCCCGTGCTCGCCGACACCGGGTCGCCGTCACGAAAGAACTCTTCGGCCTTGGGCGCGGAGACCCCCCAGCACTGCACCGGATCCTCCTCGACAAAGACCGACCAGTCGGTGTTCGCCGCCACCCTGTTGGAACTTTCCTCCTGGGCCAATGCCGCGGAGCTGATGAAAAAGGCCGCTGCCACGGCCAGGCCGCGCGATAGTGGTGAAATCATGTCTACAGCCTCCAAGCTGTCCTTGCCTCTGGTCTGACCAATCCCCGGTGCCTTGTGCCCGCACCTTTTCTGCTGGATCGGGTCAAATCAACTCGATACCCCTGACCGTAGCAAGAAAAAGCCAGGATGGGAATTCCCCTGTTTTCGGTATGCAAGGCGCGCAACAGGCGCAGGGAAGGAGCGACATGGCACAAGCGGAACAGCTGGTCGAAATTTGGCGCGGCGGGCTGCTGGAAAGCGTCCACCAGGGCCATGCGGTGATCTGCGACGCGCAGGGCCAGATCGTCGACGCCTGGGGCGATCCGGGCCATGTCACCTATCCGCGATCCTCGGCCAAGATGATCCAGGCCCTGCCGCTGGTCGAGACCGGCGCGGCCCGGGCGGCCGGACTGACCACCGAGCACCTCGCGCTGGCCTGCGCCTCGCATTCGGCGGCGCATATCCATACCGACCGGGTGCGCGACTGGCTGGCGGCCATGGATCTGGAGGACAGGGCCTTCCTGTGTGGCCCGCAAGCCCCGCGCGACCGGGAGGCCGAGGTCGAGATGATCCGCGCCGGGCAAAGCCCCTGCCGCTATCACAACAACTGCTCGGGCAAGCACTGCGGGTTCCTCGCCGTGTCGCGGCATCTTGGCGCGGGGCCGGATTACCTGGCCATCGACCACCCGCTGCAGGTCGCGATCAAGGCGGGGTTTGAAGAGGTGACCGGGGCCGAGAGCCCGTGCTGGGGCATCGACGGCTGTTCGGCCCCCAACCACGCCACGACTGTCCACGCCATGGCCCGCGCCATGGCCCGTTTCGCCAGCGCGCAGGATCGGTCGGACACACGCTCGAGGGCCATGGTCACCCTGCGCGCGGCGATGATGAGCCACCCCGAGCTGGTCGCGGGCGAAGGCCGCGCCTGCACCCGGCTGATGCGCGCCGCCGGGGGCAGGGCCGCGGTCAAGACCGGGGCCGAGGGCTTTTTCATTGCCATCCTGCCCGGGCTGGGTATGGGCATTGCGCTGAAAATCTCCGACGGGGCAACCCGCGCCGCCGAATGCGCGATGGCGGCCCTTCTGGTGCGGCTCAGTGTCGTCGAGGCGACCGACCCGGAGGTTCGTGCCTACCTGAACCCGGATATCACCAACTTCGCCGGGCAGGTTACGGGGGAGATGCGCCCGGCGCCGGCGCTTTCGAGACGGCCGCGCGCGTGAGCGCGCGGCGCGGCGACGCGCCGCCTGCTAAGCGGCGAAGTCCTCGCGCGCGTAGCCCTGCAGGAACAGCAGCGCGGTCAGGTCACCATGGTTGACGCGCAGCGCGCACTGGGCCGCCACGCTGGGCTTGGCATGAAGGGCCACACCGCTGCCCGCCCGGCCCAGCATGCCCAGATCGTTCGCCCCGTCGCCCACGGCCAGAACATCCCGCTCGGACAGGCCCAGCCGGGCCGTGATCTCTTCCAAGGCCTGCACCTTGGCCTCGCGGCCCAGGATCGGGCGCGCCACGTCGCCGGTCAGCTTGCCCGCCTCCTCCAGCAGGGTGTTCGCGCGGAATTCGTCAAAGCCCAGCGCCGTGGCCACTTCGCCCGCGAAGGCCGTGAAACCGCCCGAAACCAAGACCGCATGGGCGCCCCCCGCCTTCATCGTCGCCAGTAGCGCCTTGCCGCCGGGCATGTAGGTGATGCGTTCGGCCAGGACCCGGTGGATCACTTGCAGGTCGAGCCCCGCGAGAAGCCCCACCCGCTCGATCAGGGCGCCTTCGAAATCCAGCTCGCCGTTCATGGCGCGGCCCGTGATCTCGGCCACGCGCGGCCCGATCCCCGCCTCGGCGGCCAGTTCGTCGATGCATTCCTGGCGGATCATGGTGCTGTCCATGTCCGCCAGCAGCATCGACTTGCGCCGCCCTTCGGCGGGTTGCAGGTTCAAGTCCATCCCGAGCGCATCAAGTTCCGTGCGCACCACCGCGAAATTGCCGGGCCGGGCCGAAACCGGAAACTCCGCCGCCTCGTCCGGGGATAGCCAGATGGCCGCGCCCCCGCCCCAGGCATTGCGGAGGTTTTCGACCACGGCGGGCTCCAGGGCCCCGGGACGGGCGATCAGGGTCACGACTTCCATGCGGCATCCTTTCCGTTGCCATGTCTCAAACCAAGACGAAGACCCAAGCGCAACCCTTGTCGGCAGGTGTGCGATGGGCACCCCACCTGCCGCTTGTGCGCGCGATGATGTCGCATTCCGGCAGATTGGCTGTTGCAGAGAGGCGGCTAATGCACTAGCCGGACCGGTGGGACACCCCTCCCCAACGAGGGGCGCTTATCTGGAAGGGTAGCAAAAATGACCACGACGAAACCGGCAACGCGGCCGGCTAATCCGCGTTTTTCCTCCGGCCCCTGTGCCAAACCCCCCACATGGACACTCGACGCGCTTTCCGACGCCGCCCTCGGCCGGTCGCACCGCGCCGCGGTGGGCAAGGACAAGCTCAAGTCCGCGATCGAGACCACGCGCGAGTTGCTGGGCATCCCCGCCGACTATCGTGTCGGAATCGTGCCCGCCTCGGACACCGGTGCCGTGGAGATGGCGATGTGGTCCCTGCTTGGCGAACGGCCCGTCGAGGTGGTCGCCTGGGAAAGCTTCGGCGCGGGCTGGGTCACCGACGCGGTCAAGCAGCTCAAGATCGCGGCCACCGTGCACGAGGCCGACTACGGCGAGATCGTCGACATGGCCGCGCTGAACTACGACCATGACGTGGTCTTCACCTGGAACGGCACGACCTCCGGCGTGCGCGTCCCATCGGGGCAACTGATCCCGGCCGAGCGTGCGGGCCTGACCATCTGCGACGCGACCTCGGCGGCCTTCGCGCAGGACCTGCCCTGGGACAAACTGGATGTGACAACCTTCTCGTGGCAAAAGGTCATGGGTGGCGAGGCGGCCCACGGTATGCTGGTTCTTTCGCCCCGCGCGGTGGACCGGCTGGAAAGCTACACCCCGCCCTGGCCACTGCCCAAGATCTTTCGCATGACAAAGGGTGGCAAGCTCAACGAGGGCATCTTCGAGGGCGCGACGATCAACACGCCGTCGATGCTTGCCGTCGAGGACTACCTCTTCGCCCTGGGCTGGGCGAAATCCATCGGCGGGCTGGACGCCCTGATCCACCGGGCCAACACCAACGCCCGGGCGATCTGGAACTTCTGCGCCAGCCGCGACTGGCTCGACAACCTGGCCAGTGACCCGACCACCCGGTCGAACACCAGCGTCTGCCTGAAGTTCACCGATGATCGCATCACGGATGGCGCCGGGTTCGCCAAGACGGTGCAGAAACGGCTGGAGGCCGAGGGCGTGGCCCTCGACGTTGGCGCCTATCGTGACGCGCCCGCCGGGCTGCGCATCTGGTGCGGCGCAACGGTCGAGACCAGCGATGTCGAGGCGCTGCTGCCCTGGCTTGACTGGGCGTTCCAAGAAGAGATCGCCGCCCTTTCCTGATACATCCGCTCATCGAGGTCCGCGCCCTTTCCTGATGGATGTGGTGCGGCCTCGGGTGAGCGCCCCAATGACAAGGACCACAGACATGGCCCCCAAGGTACTCATCTCCGACAAGCTCTCCGACGCCGCCGTGCAAATCTTCCGTGACCGCGGCATCGACGTCGACTTCCAGCCCGATCTGGGCAAGGACAAGGAAAAACTGCTGCAGGTCATCGACCAGTACGACGGCCTCGCAATCCGCTCGGCCACCAAGGCCACGGAAAAGATCATCGCCGCCGCGGACAACCTCAAGGTCATCGGCCGCGCCGGGATCGGCACCGACAACATCGACAAGGAGGCGGCCTCGAAGAAGGGCATCATCGTGATGAACACCCCCTTCGGCAACATGGTCACCACGGCCGAACACGCCATCGCCATGATGTTCGCCGTCGCCCGGCAGATCCCCGAGGCCAGCGCCTCGACCCACGCAGGCAAATGGGAGAAGTCGAAATTCATGGGGGTCGAACTGACCGGCAAGACGCTGGGTGTGATCGGTGCCGGCAACATCGGCGGCATCGTCTGTGACCGCGCCCGTGGCCTCAAGATGAAGGTCGTGGCTTACGATCCCTACCTGTCCGAGGAACACGCCACCGAGATGGGTGTGGAGAAGGTCGAGCTGGACGCGTTGCTGGCACGGGCCGATTTCATCACGCTGCACGTGCCCTTCACGGATGCCACGAAGAACATCCTCAGCCGCGAGAACCTGGAAAAGACCAAGAAGGGCGCGCGCATCATCAACTGCGCCCGTGGCGGGCTGGTCGATGAAGAAGCCGTGGCCGACCTGCTGAAATCCGGGCACCTGGGCGGCGCGGCCTTCGACGTCTTCGCGCAGGAACCGGCGACGGAGAACCCGCTGTTCAACCTGCCCAACGTCGTCTGCACCCCGCACCTGGGCGCGGCCACCACAGAGGCGCAGGAGAACGTCGCGCTGCAGGTGGCCGAGCAGATGTCGGATTATCTGCTGACCGGGGCGGTTCAGAACGCGCTCAATTCGCCCTCTGTCACCGCCGAGGAAGCCAAGATCATGGGCCCCTGGATCAAGCTGGCCGATCACCTGGGCAACTTCATCGGCCAGATGACGGACGAACCGATCAAGGCGATCAACATCCTGTACGATGGCGAGGCCTCGGAGATGAACCTGGCCGCGCTGACCTCGGCCACCGTGGCAGGCATCATGACCGTCACGAACCCGGACGTGAACGTCGTCTCGGCCCCGGTCATCGCCAAGGAACGCGGCGTGCAGATATCGACCACCAAGCAGGACCAGTCCGGCGCCTTCGAGGGTTACATCAAGGTCACTGTCGTCACCGACACCCGCGAACGGTCCATCGGCGGCACGGTCTTCAGCGACGGCAAACCGCGCTTCATCCAGATCAAGGGCATCAACATCGACGCCGAGATCGGCGAGCACATGATCTACACCACCAATGATGACAAGCCGGGCATCATCGGTGCGCTGGGGGCGACCATGGGGGCGCATGGCGTGAACATCGCGAACTTCACGCTGGGCCGTTCCACCGAGAAGGGCGAGGCCATCGCGCTGCTTTACGTGGACGAACCCGTGCCCGCCGCCGCGCTCAACGAACTCAAGGCGACCGAGCTGTTCAAACAGGTCAAACCGTTGACCTTCAACGTCGACTAGGATCACAAGGAAGGGCGCCGCACCGGCGCCCTTCTCATTTCCGAGGACTCTCCGGATGCTCTATGCCATCGGCGACATTCACGGCCAGCTGGCCCAGCTCGATCGCGCCCTCGCGCTGATCGAGGCCGATGGCGGGCGGGATGCGCCGCATGTCTTTCTCGGCGACCTTCCCGATCGCGGCCCCGACACCCGCGGCGTGATCGACCGGCTGATGGCCGGGCAGGCCGAGGGACGCGACTGGACGGTGCTTTTCAGCAATCACGACCGCATGTTCCTGCGCTTTGTCCGCGACGGGGTGGAACAGGACGCAGCCATCAAGTCCGGCAAGGGCTGGCTGCATCCGGCACTTGGCGGTCCCGCGACGCTGGCCTCTTATGACGTTCATGCCGATGACGAAGACCCGGACCGGGCAGAGCTTCTGGCCGAGGTCCGCGCGGCGGTGCCGCAGGCGCATCTGGACTGGATCGCCGCGCGCCCTCGCTGGCACAGGGCGCAGGGGCACCTTTTCGTGCATGCGGGCCTGCGCCCCGGCATCCCCGTCGAGGATCAGTCCGAGGAAGACCTCATCTGGATTCGCGACGGCTGGCTCGACGACACCCGCGACCACGGCGAGATGGTCGTCCATGGACACACTGCGCTGGACCACCCCCGCCACGAAGGCAACCGCATCAACATGGACGGCGGCGCGGGCTATGGCCGCCCGCTGGTTCCGGCGGTGCTGGAGGATGGCCAGTGGTTCCTGCTCTCCGGGTCGGGGCGCCAGCCGCTGACACCCCCGGACTGACCGCGTCCGGGCGGCTTTCGCAGAGGCGCCCCGTCAGATAAGCACATTTCATGCCCGAGACCTTCCGCACCCTGGCCGATCTGCTGGCCCACGGCCATGACGATGTCATCGACGTGCGCTCGCCCGCCGAATTCGCCGAGGACCACATTCCCGGCGCCATCAACCTGCCCGCCCTGTCAAACGAGGAACGGGCGCGGGTTGGCACGATCTACACGCAGATTGCCCCCTTCGAGGCGCGCAAGTCGGGCGCGGCGCTTGTCGCCCGCAACGTGGCCCGGCACCTGGAAACCGACCTGGCCGACCGCGCCGGCGGCTGGCGCCCGCTTGTCTATTGCTGGCGCGGCGGTCAGCGGTCGGGCTCGGTCGCGACGATCCTGCGGGCAGTCGGCTGGCGGGCGGACACGATCTCGGGCGGCTACCAGACCTATCGGCGGCTGGTGCATGCGATGCTCTACGACACACCCTTGCCCCACCGCTTGATCCTGCTGGACGGCTACACCGGCACCGCAAAGACAGACCTGCTGCACCGGCTGGCGGACCTGGGCGTGCAGATGCTCGACCTCGAGGGCCTGGCCGGGCATCGCGGCTCGATCCTTGGAGGCGATCCATCGGACCAACCCAGCCAGAAATCCTTCGAAAGCGCCCTGGCCTGTCGTCTTGCCCGCCTGGACCCGGCCCGCCCCGTGGTGCTGGAGGCCGAAAGCAGCAAGATCGGCGAACGGATCATCCCGCCCAGTCTCTGGGCCATTATGAAAGCGGCCCCCCGGATCATTGTCAGCGCGCCGCTCGACGCCCGTGCCACCTATCTGGTCGAGGCCTATGCGGATGTCATCGCCCGGCAGGAAGACCTGACCAACCGCCTGCAGGTGCTCAGGCGCCATCGCGGGGGCGCGGTGGTCGATCGTTGGCTTGAACGTCTGACCGCGGGCGACCACGAAGGTCTGGCCCGGGCGCTGATGCAGGACCACTACGACCCCAGCTACGCCAAGTCCCGTGCGGCGCGCGCGCATCCCGTGCTGGCACAGGTCGCGGCCCCTGGTCTGACACCGGCCGATCGCGACGCGCTGGCGGCGCGGATCGCAGAAACCGTCAGGTCTGAAGGCTGATCCCGTCACCCTCGATCACCCGGCCGATCACCCGCGCTGGGTAGCCCGCCGCACATAGCGCGGCGCAGGTGGTCTCGGCCGCGTCCCCGGCCACGGCGGCCAGCAGGCCTCCGCAGGTCTGCGGGTCGAACAGCAGGTCGCGCAGCGCGCCCTCGGGCCCCGTCAGGGGCAGGGCGTTTCCGACATTGTCGTCAAAGAGCGTCGACCGGACACCGACCTCGGCGAGGTCCAAAGCGCCGGGCAAAAGTGGCACCGCGTCCAGCACAGCCCCCGTGCCCGACGCGCGGCAGATCGCCGATAGGTGCCCGGCCAGACCGAAGCCGGTCACATCCGTCATGGCGTGGGCGTCGTGCAGCAGACGTGACGCCTCGCCCTGCCCCTGGACCATCGCGTCGAAGCAGGCCAGCACGTCGCCCCCCCTTGCCTTGCCCCGCATTTCGGCGGCAAGGATCGTGCCCGAGCCAATGGGCTTGGTCAGGATCAGCGCGTCGCCCGCCCGCGCGCCCCGCACGGTGATCGGCGCGGCATCGGCCAGCCCGGTCACCGTGAAGCCGATCGTCATCTCGGCCCCCTGGCTGGTATGGCCGCCCACGATCTCTGCCCCGGCCTGCGCCATGACATCGGAGGCGGCCCGCGTGATCTCGGCCAGCGTCCGGGCCTGCAGGGCAGGCGTCATGCGCGGCAGGATCAGGCTGATCAGCGCCGACTGCGGCACTGCCCCCATCGCCCAGACATCGCCCAGCGCATGGATGGCCGCGATCCGCGCCATCAGGGCCGGGTCCTCGGTCACCGCGCTCAGATGGTCGGTGGCAAGAACCTGCCGGGTGCCCCCCACGGACAGCACCGCCGCGTCATCCCCGGGCAGACTGATCACGTCGTCGCGCCCCGGGGTCGGCAGACCCTCCAGCGCCGTGGTCAGCGCCGCACCGCCCACCTTTGCCCCACAGCCGGAACACAGCGGCGCGCGTCCCATGAGTTCGGCCACGCCGCGGGCCGCGCGGGCAGGCGGCTCGGGCGCCATGGCGGGCAGATCGCTAAACCGGCGCATGAAGGTCCGGTCGATCCGGTCCTTCCAGCGCCAGAGCAGCCGCCCGCGCCGCGCCGTGCCCAGCTTCTCGGCCAGCGCCGTCTGGCCACCCAGAGAGATCAGCTTGAGGTAATCCTTCTGCGGTTTGAACCGGCGCAGAGGGCGGCCCGACAGATGGGCGACAAGGTTGTGATGCAGCACCGGGGCTTCGCGCACGGCGAACACGCCGGCCTTGGGGCGCGGATCGAAGGCCAGATGCGCGCAGTCGCCCACGGCGAAGACATCGAGCGAGGAGGTCTGCAATGTCGGCCCGACCGAAAGCGAGCCCGCGTGGCTGTCCAGGCCCGTCTCGGCCAGCCAGCCCTGCGGGTGAGCCCCAGCAGCCCCGGTCGTGAAATGGCTGGGAATCTCACGTCCGTCGGCAAGGCGCACGGACTGCGCCGTCACCTCGACGACATCGGCCTGTTCAATGGGAACCACCGCTTCGTCCTCCAGCGCGGCCAGCAGCCTTGTCCGCGCGGGTGGAGCGAATTCTTCCAGAACTTCCCCACGGTCGATCAGGTGCACGCTCGGATCGTGCCCACCCTTGCGCAGCGCATGCGCCATGGCCATGGCCAGCTCGGCCCCGGCGACGCCGCCGCCGATCACGGCAACCGACGGGGTGGATGTCTCGGCGCGGAACGCCTCCCATTGCGTGGCAAAGCGGCCAAGGGGCTTGGCGGGGATGCCATGATCGGCGAAGCCGGGCAGCCCCGGCATTTCCGAGGTGATGCCGATATCGACCGAGGCCACGTCATAGGCGATCTCGCCGCGCCCTGCGACCATGATGGTCCGCGCCTGCGGGTCCAGCCCGATCGCGCGCCCGGGGATGATCCGCGCCCCGGAAAAGCGGGCCAGCTGCACCAGGTCGATGTCCAGATCGTCACGGCCGTAGTGCCCGGCGACAAAGCCCGGCAGCATCCCCGAATAGGGCGCGGTCGGGCCGGGGTTGATGACGGTCAGGCGCACACCGGGCAGCGGTTCCATTCCCCATTTGCGCAGCACCAGCGCATGGGTATGGCCGCCCCCGATCAGCACGAGGTCGCGGGTCAGTGGCACGGGCTTTTTCATGCGGGTCCCCTAATGCGTTTTGTCCCTCGGGGGAACGGGGTTTCGGCACTGAAGGGTCACGTTCGCGTGGCTCATTCTCTCAAATCCGAGACGTTTCCGTTGGCCCGCGTTAGGGTTTTCGCAACCACCCTGCCGCAGGGTCCGACCCGGGCGCGGTCGATGGCGGTCTCGGCGCCATGGCCTGACCCCGGCACCCTCCTGACCGGCGCCGGATGGGGGCGACGCAAGCCCATGCGGCATCGGTTGATATGGTCGGGACCCTGGCCTCTGTTCCCGGCCATATCGGGTCGCCTTCGCCTCTGGTGCCCTACACTCATGAGCGTCTGTCCTCGGCCGGGTCGGGCCGGGTCTGCGCGGCGCGACCCCGACCCCTTCGGCGCTTACCGCGCAGCCCGTGCCGGAGCGGCTTGATATCCAGCGCCGCGACCGCCACCCCAAGCGGAATCATCCAGAACCCGAGGATCGGCAGGAACCCGAATATTCCGCCGAGGATCAGCAGCAGACCCAGTAAAAGACGCAGGCCCGGCGGAACCCGCTTGCGCACCCGGACAAGGGCCCGCTTCGCGCGGGTTTTCCAATGGCGGCGCGTCATGTCCAGTCCAGCACCACCTTGCCGGACTTGCCCGACAGCATGGCCTCGAAGCCGTCTCTGAACCGGTTGACCGCAAAGCGATGCGTTATCACGGGCCGCACGTCCAACCCGTTTTCCAGCATGGCGATCATCTTGTACCAGGTCTCGAAGATCTCGCGGCCGTAGACGCCCTTGATGGTGATCGCCTTGAAGACGATCTCGGACCAGTCCACCGGCGACTTGCCCGGCGGGATGCCCAGCAACGCGATGCGCCCGCCCATGACCAGCGCGCCGACCATCTGGTCAAAGGCGGCCTGGCTGCCCGACATTTCCAGCCCCACGTCGAAGCCCTGTTTCATCTTCAGACCGGCGATGACGTCGCGCAGGTCTTCCTGCGCCACGTTCATCGGGCGGCAATCGGCAACCTTTTCAGCGAGCGCCAGCCGGTCGGGATTCACATCCGTGATGACGACATGCCGCGCGCCCACATGACGGGCCACGGCGGCGGCCATGATGCCGATGGGGCCGGCGCCGGTGATCAGCACGTCCTCGCCGATGAGGTCGAAAGACAGCGCGGTGTGTACGGCATTGCCCAGGGGATCGAGAATCGCGCCGATCTCATCATCAATCGCCTCGGACAGCGGCACGACGTTGAAGGCAGGCAGCGCGAGGTATTCTGCAAAGGCCCCCTGCACGTTCACACCCACACCCCGCGTTCCGGGGTCCAGATGGAACTTGCCCGCACGGCTCTGACGGCTGTCGTGGCCGATCAGGTGGCCCTCGCCCGAACACCGCTGACCGATCTCCAGCCCGTTCACATTGCGGCCCAGGTCCACGATTTCACCCGCGAATTCATGGCCCGTGATCATCGGCACCGGCACGGTATGCGCCGCCCAGTCATCCCAGTTCCAGATATGGATATCGGTGCCGCAGATGCCGGTCTTGTTCACACGGATCAGCACCTCGTCGGGTCCGATCTCGGGCACCGGGGCCGCGATCTTCCAAAGGCCTGGCTCTGGCCGGGATTTCTCCAGCGCCGCCATCATGTTGGTCATGTCAGAACCCCGGTTTCGCGGCCGGCCTGTTCAAAGGCGGCGGCGGCTGTCGTCAGGTCCTCCGCCGTCAGGGCCGCGTTCATCTGGGTGCGGATGCGGGCCTGCCCCTTTGGAACCACCGGGAAAAAGAAGCCCTTGACCAGCACGCCCAGCTCGAACAGGCGGTTCGCCATGTCCTGGGATTTGACCGCGTCGTGGGTCATGACCGGGATGATCGGATGTTCGCCGGGCAACAGCTCGAAACCCGCCTCGGTCAGCGCGCCGCGCCATTGACGCGCATTGTCGAAAAGCCGGGTCCGCAGGTCATCGCCCTGTTCGACAAGGTCCAGCGCCACGATCCCGGCGGCCACCACGGCGGGTGGCAAGGCATTGGAAAACAGGTAGGGGCGGGCGCGCTGGCGCAGCAGGTCGATCACCGGTTGCGGCCCCGCGATATAGCCACCGATGGCCCCGCCCAGCGCCTTGCCAAGGGTGCCCGTAAGGACATCCGCCTTGATCCCGAAATGCGCGGGCGTGCCCGCCCCGCGCGGACCCATGAAGCCGGTCGCGTGGCAATCGTCAACCATCAGCAGCGCCTCGTACCGATCGGCCAGCGCCCGGATTTCCGGCAGGTGGGCCAGATAGCCGTCCATCGAGAAGACACCATCGGTGGCGATCATGACATGCCGCGCGCCATCGGCGCGGGCCTGTTTCAACTGCGCCTCGAGGTCGTCCATGTCGGAATTCGCATAGCGATAGCGTTTGGCTTTGCAAAGCCTGATGCCGTCGATGATCGAGGCATGATTGAGCGCATCCGAGACCACCGCATCCTTGGGGCCCAGCAGGGGCTCGAACAACCCGCCATTGGCGTCGAAACAGGCGGCGAAGAGGATCGAATCGTCATGGCCCAGATAGGCGGCCAGACGCTGTTCAAGCTGCCGGTGCAAATCCTGCGTGCCGCAGATGAAGCGCACCGAGGCCATGCCGAAGCCGTGATCGTCCATCGCCCGCTTCGCCGCCTCGATCAGCGCCGGGTGGTCGGCCAGACCAAGGTAGTTGTTGGCACAGAGATTGATCAGGTGACTGTCACCCACATCGACTTGCGCCGCCTGCGGCGAGGTGATCTCGCTTTCGGTTTTCCACAGACCCTCGGCGCGGATCTCTGCCAGCCGGGTTTCGATATCGTCGAGAAATGCGGTCATGTCGGACCCTCCTTGCGGCGAGGCAATCACGGACGCACGGATTTTACCATGGCCGCACAAGTCGGACATAGCCCGGCGCGCCGCAACGTCAGGGTTTGGCAACCGCGGCAGGCACGATAGGCTTGTCCCAGCACAGGAGGAGTCCACATGACCGACGATATCGTTCTTCTTGCCGGCACCCGCACGGCCATCGGCACCTTCGGCGGGTCGCTGGCCGGGGTCGCGCCGACCGAACTTGCCGCGACGGTGACGCGCGCCGCGCTGGATCGCGCCGGGCTGGCGCCGGATCAGGTCGGGCATGTGGTCTTCGGCCATGTCATCAACACCGAACCGAAGGACATGTACCTGTCGCGCATGGCGGCCATGGGGGCCGGCCTTCCGGAAACAGTTCCGGCGATGAACGTGAACCGGCTGTGCGGCTCGGGCGCGCAGGCCATCGTCTCGGCGGCGCAGGCCCTGATGCTGGGTGATGCGGGTTTCGCCCTGGCGGGCGGGGCCGAGTCCATGTCGCGCAGCCCCTTCATCCTGCCGGATCAGCGCTGGGGCGCGAAGATGGGCGACGTCAGGTCGCTCGACATGATGCTGGGGGCGCTGAACTGCCCCTTCGGCACCGGGCACATGGGGGTGACGGCGGAAAACGTGGCGCGGGACCACGGGATCAGCCGCGCCGATCAGGATGCCTTTGCCCTCGAAAGTCAGCGGCGCGCGGCGCAGGCCATCGCGGCCGGGCATTTCGACCGCGAGATCACGCCGGTCACCGTCACGGCAAAGCGGCAGGACATCAGCTTTGCGACCGACGAGCACCCCAAACCCACCACGCCCGAGGCGCTGGCCGGGCTGCGATCGGCCTTCGAAAACGACGGCACTGTCACGGCGGGCAATGCCAGCGGAATCAATGATGGGGCGGCGGCCCTCGTCCTGGCGCGCGCCAGTGCAGCCGACGCGGCGGGGCTGACCCCGCGCGCCCGCATCCTGGGCTATGCCCATGCCGGAGTACGCCCCGAGGTCATGGGGATCGGCCCGGTCCCGGCGGTGCGTGCGCTGTTCGCGCGCACCGGGCTGACGGCCAAGGATTTCGACGTGATCGAGTCGAACGAGGCCTTCGCGGCGCAGGCGCTGGCCGTGTCCAAGGAACTGGGTCTGGACCCTGCGAAGGTAAATCCCAATGGCGGGGCCATCGCGCTGGGTCATCCCGTGGGCGCGACCGGCGCGATCATCACCGTCAAGGCCCTGCACGAATTGGAGCGGACCAAAGGCAGGAAGGCCCTGATCACCATGTGTATCGGCGGCGGTCAGGGCATCGCGCTGGCGATCGAACGTCTCTAGGCCTCGGGCCAGTCCCTCACGAAGGCGGGCTTGTTCTCGTCGCTCAGGTCGGGATCATGGCGATAGCCGCCCAGGTCGAAGCCGGTCAGGGCCTCGGCGTCCTCGATACGGTTTTCCATGATGAAGCGCGCCATCGCGCCGCGCGCCCGCTTGGCATAGAAACTGACGATCTTTGTCTTGCCGTCCTTGTTTTCCAGGAAGGTCGGCGTCACCACCCGCAGCCCCAGCGCGGGGCGGTCGGCGGCGGTGAAATACTCGACACTGGCGCAGTTCACCAGGGCGTCGGCGCCCTGGGCCTCGGCCTGTTCGGTCAGGGCCTTTGCGATCCGGTCACCCCAGTACTCATACAGGGTCTTGCCGCGCCGCGTTTTCAGGCGGCTGCCCATTTCAAGCCGGTGCGCCTGGATCGCGTCCAGCGGGCGCAGCAAGCCATACAGCCCCGACAGGATACGCAGATGATCCTGGGCATAGCGCAGCGCGTCCTCGGACAGGGTCTTGGCCTCCAGCCCCTGGTAGGTGTCCCCGTTGAAGGCAAAGACGGCGGGCTTGACCACGTCCTCGGTCGGCGCATCAAGAAAGGCGCGATAGCGGTCGCGGTTCAGCGTGGCCAGGTTGTCGGACAGGCCCATCAGCGCCTTGAGGTCCGTCAGGGGCAGGTTGCGCGCCGTCTTCGCCAGCCGGTTGGCCTCGTCGTGGAAGATCGGCTCGGTCGGCTTGTGGCCCACGGGCTCCATATCCAGGGCCTTGGCGGGGGACAGGACAGTCAGCATCGGACACCTCTTTTCAGTCGTCTTGCACAGGATATGTCGCGCGGCGCGAAAGGCCAGCCCATCCGCTCAGGTCTCGGCGATCACATCAAGAAACGCGGCACCGAAGCGGTCGGCGTAGCGGTCGCCCAGAAGGCGGGTCATGGCGAGTTTATCACGCGGCTTCTGCCGCGCCACCCGGGCCAGCACTGCGGCGCAACAGGTCATGGGCTTGTCGGTGCCCTCGGGGCCGCGTGCCAGGTCGGCCTGTACTTGCAGCAGGCGATCATAGAGTGTGCCCTCGTCGCGCCCGGCCAGTTTGGCCCGGGCCGGGTGCATCCCCTCGGCCTCGCCGTTGATGACCTCCAGGAATGCCTTGCCGTAACTGTTCAGCTTCTTGGCGCCGATCCCCGAGACCCGCGCCATGTCGTCCAGCGTGCGCGGGCGGGTTTCGGCCATCTCGACAAGAGTGCGATCGTTGAAGATGATATAGGCGGGCACGCCCTGCGCCTCGGCCAGCGCCCGGCGCTTGGCCTTGAGCGCGGAGAGCAGCGGCGCATCCTCGTCACTGACCATGGCGCGGACCTTTGGTCCGGTCTTGGCGGTCTTGATGGTATCGAGGCGCAGCCGGATCCTCTCCTCGTCGCGCAGAATAGGGCGGGCACGCTCGGTCATGCGCAACGCGCCGTGGCGCTCCGGGTCGGGGCGCAGCAGGTCGTGACCCATCATCTGCCGGAAGATCGCCTGCCATTGCTGGAGGGAATAGGCCTTGCCCACGCCATAGGTCGGCAACTGGTCGTGGCCGCGCTGGCGAATCTTGTCGGTCTCCGACCCCAGCAGGATCTCGATCAGGTGGCCCGCACCGAAACTCTCGCCCGTGCGCAGCGCGGCGGACAGGGCCATACGCACCGGCGTCGTGCCATCGAAGACCTCCGGCGGCTTGTCGCACAGGTCGCAATTGCCGCAGGGCGCGGCCTCTTCGTCGAAATAGGACAGCAAGGCCTGACGGCGGCAGGTCAGCGCCTCGGCCAGACCCAGCAGCGCGTTCAAGCGGCCATGATCGGCGGCGCGGCGGTCGGGCGGGGCCAGCCCCTCGTCGATCTGCTGGCGGCGAAAGCCGATGTCGTGCGGCCCGAACAGGGTCAGCGTTTCGGCCGGCGCCCCGTCTCGGCCCGCGCGGCCAATCTCCTGATAGTAGGCCTCGATCGACTTGGGCAGGTCCACATGGGCGACCCAGCGGATATCGGGCTTGTCGATGCCCATGCCGAAGGCCACCGTGGCGCAGACGATCAACCCATCCTCCTGCTGAAAGCGCCGCTCGATAGCGCGACGGTCCTCGGCCTCCATCCCGCCGTGATAATGGCAGGCGTTGTGGCCGTCCTCGCGCAGGGCGGCGGCCAGCGTCTCGGTCTTGGCGCGGGTGCCGCAATAGGCGATGCCCGACTGGCCCTTGCGGGCCCCGGCAAAGGCCATGATCTGACGGCGGGGCTGGTCCTTGACGGCAAAGGCCAGGTGGATGTTGGGCCGATCAAAACCGCGCAGGAAGGTCTGCGGCGCCTGCCCGGCGAAGAGCTTGTCAACGATCTCGGCGCGGGTTTCGGCATCGGCCGTCGCGGTGAAGGCCGCCAGCGGCACGTCCAGCGCGCGGCGCAGATCACCGATCGCCATGTAGTCGGGGCGGAAATCATGGCCCCACTGGCTGACGCAGTGCGCCTCGTCCACGGCAATCAGGCGCACGCCCGCCTGTCGCAGCATCCGCTGCGCCCCGCCCGACGCCAGCCTTTCCGGCGCCATGTAGAGCAGCTTGCAACTGCCATCCTGCAATGCACGAAAGGCCGCGTCCGTCTCTTCCTCGGTGTTGCCCGAGGTCAGCGCATGGGCGGCGACGCCCGCCTCCTGCAGCCCGCGGACCTGGTCGCGCATCAACGCGATCAGCGGCGAGATCACCACCGTCACCCCGTCGCGCACAAGGGCGGGCAGCTGGAAACACAGCGACTTGCCCCCGCCGGTGGGCATGATCGCCAGCGTGTTGCGGCCCGCGGCCACGGCCTCGACGATTTCCTGCTGGCCGGGCCGGAAGGCGTCGAAGCCGAAGATGTCGCGGAGCAGCGTCGCGGCGCGCATGCGGGGGACCTGTCTGTTGCCGAAAGGGCGATGCTGCACAATTCCCACAGCCCGATTCGGGGGGCAAGGCCCGGCGCGTCAGATAATCAGGATGCGCAGGATCTCGAGCCCGATCAGCGCCACCAGCGGCGACAGGTCGATCCCGCCCATCTGGGGCAGGACACTGCGGATCGGGGCATAGATCGGCTCCATCAGCCGGTTCAGGCCGGACCAGACCTGGTAGACAAAGGGTTGCCGGATATTGAGCACCTGAAAGTTGATCAGCCAGCTCATGATGAAATGCACGATGATGAAAAAGCGCACGACACCGATGAGCAAGAGCGCAATCTGCTGAAGATCATTCATGGTCTGGTCCTTTCGTTCACTGACAAGTAGGCAGAGGATCGCTCGGGGGCAATCCCTGCATTGGCCGAAAATCACGCTGCGTCAGTCGTGACGTCAGGCCGCCACTGAAAGGTAAGTCGTCCCATGTACCCGTTCCTTCGCATGTCGTGGCAGATGTCGTGCGCCCGCAGGGCCCCGCGCCTGGGCCTTTGGGACACGCATGAAAGCACCCATCTCTGCTGGCCCTGGGATCTGGACCTCTGGGCCGAACTGAACAACGGCCGCACGTTGACGCTGTTCGACCTCGGCCGCCTGCCCATGGCCCAGCGCACCGGCATGATCGACCTGATGAAGGAGCGCAAATGGGGCATGGCGGTCGCGGGAGCCTCGGTGCGCTATCGCCGCCGGGTGCATGCCTTCTACAGGCTGACCCAGCGCAGCCGCTGCTTGGGCTTCGACGACAAGTTCCTCTATCTCGAGCAGGCGATGTGGCGCAGCGACGGGGCCTGCGCCAACCATGGCCTGATCCGCATGGCCGTGACTGGGACAAGCGGAATTGTCGCCCCCGCGCAAGTTGCCGAAGGCTTGGGGCACGCCGGCCCGTCGCCCGAGTTGCCCCGCTGGGTCCGTGCCTGGGCCGAAGCCGACAGCGCGCGGCCGTGGCCCCCGATGCAGGACTGACACGAGGCTTGCCAGGCCCGCCCGTTGTCTATCTTATCGCCGCGGGCAAAAGGGGCGGGCATGGCGAGTGTGTTGCGAAAACGCGTCTGGGGCTGGATGGCCTTCGACTGGGCGACGCAGCCCTTCTACACGCTCGGCCTGACCTTCATATTCGGCCCCTATTTCGCCACCGTCGCGGCCGAGTTCTTTCTGACCAGCGGCATGACCGAACAGGCCGCCGACGCGCAGGCACAATCGCTGTGGTCCATTGGACAGACGCTGGCCGGGCTTTTCATCGCCTTTACCGCGCCTGTACTGGGGGCCTATGCCGACAGCACAGGCAGGCGCCTGCCCTGGCTGATCGCCTTTTCCGCTGTCTTCGTTGTCTGCACCTCGCTGCTTTGGTTCATGGTGCCCGATGGATCTGCGGCGATCTTCTGCCTTGTGGCCTTTTCCATCGCCTTCGTGGCGGCCGAATATGCGCTGGTCTTCACCAATGCCATCCTGCCCAGCCTGGGCGGCCAGGACGCGATCGGGCGCATCTCGGGCGATGGCGCGGCCATCGGGTATTGGGGGGGCGTTTCGGCGCTGCTGATCTTCCTGCCGTTCTTCTACGAATTCAGCGAAGGCAAGACGCTTCTGGGCCTCTCCCCCGCCTTCGGCCTGCTGGATGGAACAGCGCGCGAGGGGACCCGCGCCGTGGGCCCTTTCATCGCCGCCTGGTTCGCGATCTTCATGATCCCCTACTGGATGTATGTCCGCGAGGACAACTCGCCCAACCGGCAGGGCGGGATGGGCGCGGCCATGCGGGATCTCAAGCAATCCCTCGTCGGTGTCGCGCACCGCAAGAGCCTGTTGAACTTCCTAATTTCCTCGATGCTCTATCGTGACGCGCTGAACGCGCTTTATGCCTTCGGCGGAGTCTATGCCGCGCTGGTGCTGGATTGGGGCCTGATGCAGATCGCCGTCTTCGGCATCATCGGAGCGGTGGCAGCAGCGATTTCGACCTCGATCGCCGGACGCGCTGACCACAAATTCGGGCCGCGCCCTGTCATCCATTTCTGCATCGTCACGCTGATGGTCGTCTGCGTCATCATTGTCGGCATGACCCGCGAACAGGTTCTGGGCATCCCCCTGCCGCCGGGCAGCCCGGTGCCGGACCTGCTGTTCTACATCTGCGGGTCGATCATCGGCGGCGCGGGCGGCGGCATCTATACGGCCAGCCGGTCGATGATGGTGCGCCACACCCACCCGGAGCGCCCGACCGAGGCCTTCGGCCTTTTCGCGCTGTCAGGCAAGGCAACGGCCTTCCTCGCCCCCGGCCTCATCGCCTTTTTCACCTGGTGGTTCGGTGATGCGCGGCTGGGATTCACCCCCGTCATCGGGCTTTTCGTGACAGGCTTCGTCCTGCTACGGTGGGTCGATCCAGAAGGAGATCGCGCGGAATGGTCAAGTTCCTCGATACCGGCGCCCTGATCCTGGCGTTGGCCTTAACGGCCGCCTGCCAGACCGGGGGCGACGACAGCCGGTCCGAGGCGGCCGCGCCCAGCGTCTCGACCCAGAACGCCAACGACACCCGTGTCGCAAAGCAGGTCTTCGGCTATCTGCCCGCGGCCTCGGATCAGTCCAGCGCGGCCCTTGGCGGCTATGCGCGCGGCTGCCAGGCCGGCGCGGTGGAGCTGCCCGAGACGGGGCCGACCTGGCAGGCCATGCGCCTGAGCCGCAATCGCAACTGGGCGCAGCCCGAGACAATCGCCTACGTGACCGACCTCAGCCGGTTCGCCGCGACCCTGCCAGGGTGGGACGGGCTATATGTCGGCGACATGAGCCAGCCCCGTGGCGGGCCGATGCTGACCGGCCATCGCAGCCACCAATCGGGGCTGGACGCGGACATCTGGATGCTGCCCCCCGACCGATTGGACCTGACCACACAAGAGCGCGAGACCATCAGCTCGATTTCCATGCGGCGGGACCGCGGTGCCTTTACCAACGACCGCTGGACCGAGGCCCACATGAAACTGCTGCGTGCCGCAGCCAGCGACGACCGCGTGGCGCGGATCTTCGTCTTTCCGGGCGCCAAGGTCGACATGTGCGACTGGGAAACCGGCGACCGCAGCTGGCTGCGCAAGGTCCGGCCCTGGTGGGGGCATCACTACCATTTCCACGTGTGGCTGACCTGCCCCGAGGGCGACCGCGCCTGCGAGAACCAGTCCCCGCCGCCGCCCGGCGACGGCTGCGCCGATGCCCAGGTTTGGGTGGACAACATCCTAGACCCGCCGCCACCGGACCCGGACGCGACACCGCGCCCCTCGCGCGGGCCGCTGCGGATGGCGGATCTGCCCGGCCAATGCGCCGCGGTCGCCGCGAACTGAGTTGACAGGGGGCAGGCCGTCCCTGTAAGCGCGGTGCGTTCTGCCGTGCGGGCAGGGCCAAGTCTCCGCGACCTTGTAAAAACGGACCAAAATCATGACCCGTCTTCTTCCCGGCATCCTTGCCATGGCCACCGTCGTCGTGGCCTCGAACATCCTCGTTCAATTCCTGCTGCTCGATGGCCTCCTGACCTGGGGGGCCTTCACCTATCCCTTCGCCTTTCTCGTGACCGACATCATGAACCGCGTCTACGGCCCCGACCCGGCACGGCGCGTGGTCTTTGCGGGCTTCGTCACCGGGGTGCTCTGTTCGCTGATCGGCAGCCAGATCATGCTGCAGGGCGACGGGTTCACCTATGCGGCGGTGCCGCTGCGAGTGGCCGTGGCCTCAGGCGCGGCGTTCCTTGTTGCGCAAATTCTTGATGTTGCGATATTTTCCCGCCTGCGGGACGGCGCCTGGTGGCGCGCGCCGCTGGCCTCGACCGTCATCGGCTCGGCCGTCGACACCGCGCTGTTCTTCACCATCGCCTTCAGCGCGGCTCTGTCCTTCGGTGCGGCGGCCGACGCGCAGGTGGGCTGGGCCCAGGGCCCGGCGCCGCTGCTGCTGAACGGGCCCGAGGCGCCGCTCTGGGTCTCGCTGGCCCTGGCCGACTGGGGGGTCAAGCTGGCCATCGCCCTTATCGCCCTGGTCCCCTTCCGGCTCATCGTCGGGCGGCTTTGTCGGCCCGTCACTTAAATGTAGTAATTTTTCCTTTGGCGATCCCTCGATCTTGTGTTTTCCTGCCCACAGGCGAAACAATGAAAGGAGGTGATCCAGTGTCTAGAAAGAGATTGGAGCGAGGTGTCGGGACAGCTTGGAGGTTTGACATCTGAGGCAGCCCTTGGGTGTGCAGAACTTCAGGTGGGCGGCTGGCAGAGCAGTCTAACCGACCCCACCTCCTGAACTTTCGGAAGGCCGCCCCGTCGCTCGGGCGGCCTTCTTAACGTTACGGACCCGACGCCACGGACCGGGGGTTTCGGGACGTTTTGTACAAAATTTCCGGCCCCGGTATCATGGTTTGTACAAGACCCCGGGCCGGGAAGAGGGCAGCGATGGGACTTCGGATAAGCGATACGGTGACGATCGAGGACTGGGAACTGACCGAGCAGTTCGTCCGGTCCTCGGGCCCCGGCGGGCAGAACGTCAACAAGGTGGCCACCGCCGTCGAGCTGCGCTTCGAGGCGGCGCGCTCGCCCAACCTGCCCGACCCGGTCAAGACCCGGCTGCGGCGCATCGCGGGCCACCGCTGGACGGGCGAGGGCGCGGTGCTGATCAAGTGCGACGAGACCCGCAGCCAGGCCCGCAACCGCGAGATCGCGCGCGACCGGCTGGCCGGGCTGATCCGCACGGCGCTGGAACGACCCAAGCGCCGCATCCCGACCGGCGTGTCGCGCACCCAGAAACGCAAGCGCGTCGAGGCCAAGAAGAAACGCGGCGAGGTCAAGGCCCTGCGCGGCCCGGTGCGCGACGACTGACGGGCGCGCGCGATGCCGCCCTGCCCCGCGTCGTGGGGGCCACGGGCGTGACGGCGACCCCCTGGCCCGAACTGGACGCGCCGGAGACGGAGGGGCTACGGGCCTCGGCGGAGCTGTTGAAGTGGATGGTGGAGGCGGTTTGAGTGCGCTTCAGCCGGCAAGAGAACGTTATGGTGCCAGTTGTGTACACTGCAATTTGAGGTTCGGACCTTCCGCCAGCTACAACCGGCCTCCCGTTTGCAAAGATGTTCCGAATTTCTTAACGAATTGAAGATATTACGTTACTTCTGGTACAGGCAAGCGGTTTGCTCTAGACAATCGGTGGGTAGGGGCGAGAACTTTACGCCCCTGAGTTCAGTCAGCCGTTCAGGCTTGAAGAGCCACTCATTGTGGTTACTTCACCTGA
>JAVLCA010000032.1:0-30212 GCA_031581025.1 Salibaculum sp.
GGCCGGGCCGGGATTGCACCGTGCTTGATATCGCGCGGCTGCGCGAGACCGGCGCCGTGGCGGGCTATCTCGGCGACACGGGGCTGGAGCTGGTCAGCGTGCGCGACCGCACCGGCGCGCGGCTCTGGAACAGCCGCCGCGCGCGGGAGGACACCTTGCTGGCCTGGCGCTGACCCGGTGTGGGGTGGCACGCGGGATCCCGCCGGGCGACGGCGCGCCGTGCGCCGCGCGGTCGACCGAGCGGGAGGCCGCCGCTCACAGGTTTTGACTGACGTGCGACAGACCCGCCGCCGCCCACTGGCCGCGCCTGCGATATCAGCCGATGCGCCGCGCGGTCCGCGCGGACCGCGCCGGGCCATCGGGCGAATTTTCGGGGATACAAAGGCACCCGGGGCGCCGGGAGCAGGCCCGGCATATCCCGGGGTCGCAGGACCCCGCCCGGCCGATGCGCCGCCCATCGTCAGGGCGGTGTGTCGACCTCAGTAAGTGCGGATCAGGCCGACCAGCCGCCCCTGCACCTTGACCTGATCGTCGCGCAGCAGGCGGGTTTCATAGGCGGGATTGGCCGCTTCGAGCGCGATGGTGCTGCCCGAGCGGCGAAAGCGTTTCAGCGTCGCCTCGGCATCCTCGACCAGCGCCACGACGATATCGCCGTTGTCGGCCGCCGCGGTCTCACGGATGATCACCACGTCGCCATCGTTGATCCCGGCGTCGATCATCGAGTCGCCCTTGACTTCGAGCGCGTAATGTTCGCCCGCGCCCAGCATGCTTTGGGGCACGGCCACGTTGTGCGAAACTTCTGAGATCGCGGCGATGGGCACACCGGCGGCAATCCGGCCCATGACGGGCAACTCGGTCGCGCCCGTGCCTTCAACCGGCAGGGCATGGGCGGGGGGGCTGTCGGGGCGGTCGCCCTCGATCACGCGGGGGGTGAACCCGGTCTTCTGTTCCAGCGACTCGGGCAGCTTGAGGATTTCCAGCGCCCTTGCGCGGTGGGCTAGCCTGCGGACGAAGCCGCGCTCCTCCAGCGCCGTGATGAGGCGGTGAATGCCGGACTTAGAGCGCAGGTTGAGCGCCTCTTTCATCTCGTCAAAGGAGGGGGGGACGCCGTCGCGCTGCACGCGCCCGTGGATGAAGGCCAAAAGGTCGAGCTGCTTTTTGGTGAGCATGGGGTCCTCCGCACCGGGCCGGAACTGGCCGTTTGCCCGATGTTCTACGGGTGTTCCCCTTTTGTGTCAAGCTGTTCCGTTACAGCGGCAGAACCGGAACACTGGCCCCGGCTGGCCGGCCCGGATCCCCAGGGGGCTGGACGATGAGGCAATCGGCCTCGCTGAGCACGGAGAGAAGCGAGCTGTCCTGCGTGTCGAAGGCCGCGACGCCGCGGTCGGTGGTGCGCGCGCGCAGGTAATGCTGGCGCGGGCCATTGGCGGGCAGGGCGGCGGCCAGCGGGCGCGGCTGAGGCATTGCGACGACGTCGCGTTGCCCCAGCATGGCGCGGATCACCGGGGCCACGAAGACATGCCCGCAGACCATGGCCGACACCGGGTTGCCGGGCAGGCCGATCAGGGCCGCCGCGTCCAGCCGCCCGGCCATGAGCGGCTTGCCGGGGCGCATCGCCACCTTGTAGAAGGCCCGGTCCATGCCGCGGTCGGCCAGCGCCGGCCCGACAAGGTCGTGATCGCCCACCGAGGCGCCGCCGATGGTCAGGATCAGGTCTGCCCCCTCGGCCATGTCGAATACCGTTTGCAGCGAGGCCCGGGTGTCACGCGCGATGGGCAGCAGGCGGGCCTTGGCCCCCAGCGCCTCGACCAGCGCGGCCAGTCCATAGCTGTTGGAGGCGATGATCTGGTCGGGGCCGGGGTCCTCGCCGGGCTGGACCAGTTCGTCGCCGGTGGCGATGATCGCCACCTCGGGGCGTCGCGTGACCGGCACCGCGGCGATGTTCATCGCCGCCAGCAGCGCCACGTCCGAGGGCGCCAGCAGGCGCGGGGCCTCGAGCCGGTCGCCCAGGCGGAAATCGGCCCCCATGGGCCGCACGTGGGCGCCCTGGCCCGGACCCTCGGTCAGGGTGATCCGGTCGCCCGCGCGCGTGGTGTCCTCCTGGATGACCACGCGGGTCGCGCCCGCCGGCATCGGCGCGCCGGTGAAGATGCGCAGCGCCTGTCCCGGGCCGACCGATCCGGCGTAGCCGTGCCCCGCCGCGGCCTCGCCGATGACCTCGAAGCACGCGCCCGGAGCGGCCTCCCCCGCGATGGCATAGCCGTCCATGGCCGAGGCGGAAAAGGGCGGCTGGTCGCGCCGAGCGGCCACGGGCCGGGCCAGCGTGCGCCCGGCTGCCGCGCGCAGCGGCACCTCTTCAACCTCCAGCGGCGCGACCAGCGCGAGCAGCTTTTCCAGAGCCTCGTCGACGGTGATCATGCCTCGAACCGCCCCGACTTCCCGCCGTCCTTGAGCGTCACGCGGATGCCGCCGATCTCCATGTCCTTCTGTACCGCCTTGAGCATGTCGTAGACCGTCAGGGCGGCGGTGGAGACGGCTGTCAGCGCCTCCATCTCGACGCCGGTCTGGCCGGTGGTCTTGACCGTGGCCGCGATGCACACGCCGGGCAGGGCGGCATCCGGGGTCAGCTCCAGCGCCACCTTGGTGACGGGCAGGGGATGACACAGCGGGATCAGGTCCGAAGTCTTCTTGGCGCCCTGGATGCCCGCGATGCGGGCGATGCCCAGCACATCGCCCTTTTTCGCCGTACCAGTTGTGACATGGGCGAGGGTCTCGGCGGACATGCGCACATGCCCCTGGGCCGTGGCGATGCGGGCGGTGCCGGGCTTGTCCGAGACATCGACCATATGCGCCTGGCCGTCGGCGTCGAAATGGCTGAGCCTGTCACCGCTCATGCCATGCCCCCGGGCACCAGTGGGTCGGCCAGGATCGCGCGGGTGGCCGCGGCGACATCCGCCTGCCGCATCAGGCTCTCGCCGATCAGGAAGCTGCGGGCACCGTAGCGCGTCATCTCGGCCAGGCCGGCGGGGCTGTTCAGCCCGCTCTCGCAGACGATGGTGCGATCGGCGGGCACATGCCTGGACAGCGCGCGGGTGGTATCGAGCGTGACCTCGAAGGTCTTGAGGTTGCGGTTGTTGATTCCCATCAGCGGGGCGCGCAGTGCGCAGGCGCGCTCCAGCTCGGCGTGGTCGTGGACTTCCAGCAGGACATCCATGTCAAGATCCATGGCGGCCGATTCCAGTTCGGCGGCCTGGCTGTCACAGACCGAGGCCAGGATGATCAGGATGCAATCGGCCCCCAGCGCGCGCGCCTCGGTCACCTGGTAGGGGTCATACATGAAATCCTTGCGCAGAGCGGGCAGGTCACAGGCCGCGCGCGCCTCGGTCAGGAAGGTGTCGGCGCCCTGGAAACTGGGCGTATCCGTGAGCACCGACAGGCAGGTTGCGCCGCCCTCTTCATAGGCCCGGGCCAGCGCGGGCGGATCGAAATCCGACCGGATCAGCCCCTTGGAGGGGCTGGCCTTCTTTATTTCGGCAATCAGCCCGTAGCCCGTCTTGCCCGCCTGCACGAGCGCCTCGGCGAATCCGCGCGTCGGCCCTGCCTCCTTGGCGGCGGCCTCGAGCGTAGAGAGCGGCGTTTCGGCCTTGCGCGCGGCGATCTCGTCGAGCTTGTAGGCCTTGATCTGGTCGAGAATATCCATGCCATCTGGTTAGCGTGGGCCGCGCGCGATGACAATCGCGCTGTCACGCGCGCACCGGGCCGGGGTCAGGCGGGCTGACGCTCCGCCCAGCCGGCAAAGATCTTTTCCAGCACGACCACGACGTAATAAAGCACGATCCCCAGCACCGCGAGCGCGATGAGCACCGCGAACATCAGCGGGTAATCCGAATTCGTCTTGCCGCTGTCGAACAAGGCGCCCAGCCCGCGGCCGTGCGGACTGACGATCTCCATCAGGTTGGTGCCGATGAAGGCCAGCGTGACCGAGACCTTGAGCGCCCCGAAGAACTCCGGCAGCGTCTTGGGCAGGGCGATCTTGCGAAAGATCATGGTCTGCGAGGCCCCCAGCGCGCGCAGGATGTCGCGGTATTCCGGCTCCAGCGTCGACAGCCCGATCGAGACTGAGACCGCGATCGGAAAGAACGAAATCATGAAGGCGATCAGGACGGTGTTGAAGTCATGCGCGCCGACGAACATCAGCGCCACGATGGGCACCACGGTCGCCTTGGGAATGGCGTTGAAGCCCACCAGAAGCGGATAGAGCGCATCGCGCATGGTGCGCGAGAAGCCCATGATCATGCCGATCGCGGTGCCCACCATGATGGCCAGCAGCAGGCCCAGCACGGTCCGCCAGAGCGTCTGCCAGCCCATGACGATGAACAACTCCCAGTATTGCTGATAGGCGGGGATCAGGTCGCTGGGCGAGGCCATCTTGTAGTTCGGCCAGCCCATGATCCAGACCAGCGCCTCCCACAGGGCGAGGAAGATCAGGATGGCCAGGGTCGGCACGACGACTTTGCGCAGGGACGGGTTCATGACACCTCCTCCGGGGCGGCGCGGCCCTGTGCGATCTCGATCTGGTGGCGCAGCGTGGCCAGCCGCTCGGCCGCCTCGGCGGTGTAGAGATCGTCCAGAGTGGGCTTGGCGATCTGCGGGATATCCATCACGTATTGCGTCCGCGCGGGCCGCCCCGACAGCACGACCACCTGGTCGCCGAGGAAGATCGCCTCGCGCAGGTCATGGGTGATCAGGACGGCGGTGAAGGGCTCGCGCTCTTTCACGTCGTGCATGGTCTGCCACAGGTCCTCGCGGGTGAAGGCATCGAGCGCGCCGAAGGGCTCGTCCAGGATCAGGACCTCGGGCTGGTGGACCAGGGCCCGGCACAGCGAGGCGCGCTGGCGCATCCCGCCGGAGAGTTCCGAGGGGCGCTTGTCCTCGAAGCCGTCGAGCCCGACGAGGGTGAGCAGATACCGCGCGCGGTCCTTCGCGGCCGCGCCCTTGAGGCCATCGGGCACGATTTCCAGCGGCAGCATGACGTTCTGCAGGATGGTGCGCCATTCCAGCAGCACAGGGTTCTGAAAGGCCATCCCGACGGTCGACCGGGGGGCCTTGACCAGCTGGCCATGCAGCCAGACCTCGCCCGCGTCGGGGTGCATCAGGCCGGCAACCAGCCGGGTGAGGGTGGACTTGCCGCAGCCCGAGGGGCCGACGACGGCGCAGAAGCCGCCCTCTTGTACGGTCACGTCAAGCCCGTCGAGCACGGGCAGGGGGCCAGAGGCCGTCTCGTAGGCGTGACGGACGTCTTTGATCTTGATCAGCGGGGTCATGGGGATCTTTTCGAAAGGCGTGGGGGCGCATGGCCCCCACGGGATTTAGGCTCAGTCGAGCGGGAAGCCGCCCTCGGGCAGGTAGGCATCCGTGAAGTACAGGCTCGCATCCGGTTCGCCCTCGAAGTCGTAGACCATCTTGATCTGCTCGATCGCGGCGGCCATCCGATCATCGTCGATGGTGCCCATGCCATTTGCGGTGGTGTAATCGGTGACGACATTGGCCTCGATCGACAGTTCCAGACGGCGCTGTTCAAGGTCGGAATCGGCGGCCGGGTTGCGCTCGATCAGGGCCGGCATCACCGAGGCGGGGTCCGCGATCGCATCCTTCCAGCCCATGGCTACGGCCTCGAGAAAGCCTTCGACAAGCTCGGGGTTGGCCTCGGCGAAGTCGGTGTTGGCGATGATGGCGTTGCCGTAAAGTTCCAGCCCGTGGTCGGCCATCAGCAGGGTCGTGATATCCTCTTCCGGCACGCCCAGACGTACGAGGTTCAGGTAGGAACTGAAAGAGAACCCGGTGATCGCGTCGACGTTACCGTCGGCCAGCATGGGTTCACGGGTCGGAAAGCCCACGGGCTCGACCGTGATCGCGTCCATGTCCAGATCGTTCTGCGCGGCGAAGATCGGGAACTGGGCCCAGGCACCATCCGGCGGCGGGGCCCCGAGCACCTTGCCTTCGATATCCGAGGGTTCGGTGATCCCCAGCGACTCACGCCCGATCACCGCGAAGGGCGGCTTGTCGTAGATCATCATCACCGCCGTGACGGGCGCGCCCGGGTTCTGGTCGAGAAAGCGCACCAGGCTGTTGATGTCGGCGAATCCCATCGGGAAGGCGCCGGTGGCGATCTTCGGAATGGCGTCGAGCGAGCCGGTGCCGGCGGAGATCTCGACGCTCAGCCCGTTGTCTTCGAAGTGGCCATTGTCGATGGCGGCGAAATAGGGCGCGGCCGGTCCTTCGAACTTCCAGTCCAGCGCGAAGGGCACGTCGGTCATATGTGCCTCGGCATGGGCCGAGGTCGCCGCCACGGCGGCGACGGCGGCGAATTGTGCGATCCTCATCATAGGATATCCCCTGTGGTTTGCTTTTGTTTTCGACGCGCCGAGGTGCCCATAGAACCGGGGAAATGTCCTCCCCGTGGGGCCTGCTCGTGCGGTCTTGCTTGGCTTATTCGCCGACGATGCACAAAAAAGGGGCGCTACGCTACCATTTTGATAAGTGATTGGCCTGTTGGGCCGCTGCTCCATCGCGCAACGCGGCATGTCAGCCGGATTGGCTGATGCGGGCCAGGGTTTCCACCGCGCGCCGTGCCGCGCCGCTGTCGATGCTCGCGCGGGCCTGGTCGGCCCCGTCACGCAGGCTTTCGACCCGGCCGGCCACCAGCAGCGCTGCGGCGGCATTGAGCAGGACCGCATCGCGATAGGCGCTGGACTCGCCGGCCAGCAGCGCGCGGAATGCCCGGGCGTTGTCCTCGGGTCTGCCGCCGAGAATCGCCTCGAAAGGATGCACGGGCAGGCCGGCGTCCTCGGGGTGGACCTCGCGCAGGGTGATCATGTCGCCCGACTGCGCCGCGACCCAGCTGATCCCGGTGATGGTCAACTCGTCGGTCCCGTCCGAGCCGTGGACCAGCCAGCTCGCCTCGGACCCGAGCGCCTCCAAGGTCTGGGCCATGGGCTGGATCAAGTCGCGGCTGAAGGCGCCGGTCAGTTGCCGCTTGACGCCGGCCGGGTTGGTCAGCGGCCCGAGGATGTTGAAGATCGTGCGGGTGCCCAACTCCGTCCGGGTGGGCATGACGTGCTTGATCGCCGGGTGATGCATGGGCGCCATCATGAAGCCGATCCCGGCCTCGGCCAGGGCTTTTTCGACCACATCGGCCCCGATCATGACCTCGATGCCCAGTTGCCCCAGTGCGTCGGCCGCGCCGGACTTCGACGACAGGTTGCGGTTGCCGTGCTTGGCCACCGGCACGCCCGCGCCCGCCACGACAAAGGCCGTGGCGGTGGAGATATTCAGCGTCCCCTTGCCGTCGCCCCCGGTGCCGACGATGTCCATGGCGCCTGCGGGCGCGATCACGGGCAGGCACTTGGCGCGCATGACATGGGCGGCGGCGGCATATTCGTCCACTACCTCGCCGCGCGTGCGCATCGCCATGAGCAACCCGCCCATCTGGCTGGGTGTGGCGTCGCCCTCGAAGAGAATCCCGAAGGCATGTTCGGCCTGGGCACGGGTCAGCGGCCCCTCGGCGGCGGCGGCGATCAGGGGTTTGAGGGTGTCGCTCATGCCGGGGCCTTCATGGTGTCGAGAAAGGCCTGCAACAGGGCGTGGCCATGCTCCGAGGCGATGCTCTCGGGGTGGAACTGCATACCGTGGATCGGCAGCGTCTTGTGCTGCAGGCCCATGATGGTGCCGTCTTCCAGCGCGGCGGTGATCTCGAGGCTGTCGGGCAGGCTCTCGCGCTCGACCACGAGCGAATGATAGCGCGTCGCCTCGAAGGGCGAGGGCAGGCCCGAGAAGAGGCCCCTGCCGCCGTGATGCACCCGGCCCATCTTGCCGTGGACGATCTCGTGGCAGCGCTGGACCTTGCCCCCAAAGGCCGCGCCGATGGTCTGGTGGCCCAGGCAGACCCCCAAGAGCGGCGTGCCTGTCTCGGCCGCGGCCTTGGTCAGGGACAGGCAGATGCCCGCCTGCGCGGGATCGCAGGGCCCGGGCGACAGCAGGATTCCGGCGGGGTTGAGTGCCATGGCCTGCTGTACGTCGAGGGCATCGTTGCGGTGCACCTGCACATCCGCGCCCAGTTCGCCCAAGTAGTGCACCAGGTTGTAGGTGAAACTGTCGTAGTTATCGATCAGCAGAAGCATGTTTTCGCCACTCGTCCGGTGCGGCCCCTGGGGGCGGGTGAAATTCGGGGCTACCATCGCCCCGGCGGGGCGCGATATTGTTCCGCCTAGATGGGCCGAAGCATGGGGCGGCGTCAAGGCCGGCGGTCGGCGCGTGGCCGAGGCAACAGCAGGCAGGGGGCAGATCGTGGCACGGGGATTTCTGGCGGGCATACTGGCAGGCGGTGTTGTGTCGGTTCTGGGGCTGGGCACGGTGTCCTTGCTGGGCGAACAGCCCCCCGGCAACACGCCCCCGGACGCGCCGCAGGTTGATGCGCCCGAAAGCGACCCGCGCCAAGGGGCCGCCGAGACAGCCCTCACGGTCGCGGAGCCGGGCGCTGCGGCGGGGCCGTCGCTGGGGGCCCCGCCTGCGGCTGAAACGCCAGCAAGCCCCTCTGGGGACTCCACTGACACCCCCGCCACCAAGGTCGCGCCCCCGGATGTGCCGCAGGCCAGCGGTGTGGAGGGGGAGATGCCCGGCCCCGGGACCGGCGACAGCGATGCCCCGTACGTCGGCGGCGGCGATCCCGTTCGGCCCGATCTGCAGTCCCCCGCCCTCGGCGAGGTCGGGCGGGGGGACCGGCCGCGCCAAGCGGGGCAGGACGCGGGGAACGGCGCGCCCGCCGACCGCGACACCGGGGCGGTGGACGATCGGCCCACCGAGGCGGCCCTGGACCCTGGCACCGAGGCACCCGGCTTGCCCGCGCTGCGGGCCCATGCCGCGCCGGCTGCCGGTCCCGATGGCCTGCCCACCATGGCCATTGTCCTGATCGACGCCGGTCAGATGGCGGCGGGTCCGGCGTTGGTCGCTTCCCTTCCCTTCCCGGTGACCGTGGCCATCGATCCGGCCGCCGATGGCGCGGCAGAGTTGCTGGCGGCCTATCGTGCGGAAGGGGTCGAGGCCGTGATCCGCGCACGGCTGCCCGAGGGTGCCACGCCGCAGGATGTCGAGGTGGCGCTGGAAGGCAGCTTCGCGGATCTGAGCGAAACCGTCGCCCTGCTCGACATCGACGCCGGGTCGCTGGGCAGCCGGGAAGCCACCGAGCAGATGATGCAGATCCTGGCCGAGGCCGGGCGCGGCTACCTGTCGCGCGACCGAGAACTGAACACCGCCGGCCGGCTGGCCGAACAGGCCGGCGTGCCCGCGACCACGATCTTTCGTGACCTCGACGGCGCGGGGCAGGACGCAAGCGCCATCCGTCGCCTCGTGGACCGGGCCGCCGCGCGCGCGCGTCAGGACGGCGGCGTGGTGCTGCTGGGCCGGTTGCGGCCTGACACGGTGACGGCGCTGATCAATTGGGGCAACGACAAGCGCGCGGTCGACCTGGCCCAGGTGCCCGTCTCTGCGGTGCTGCGCGAGGCCGAGTGAGGGAACCGAGGTCTGCATATCCTCGTGGTACAGCCCGTCGCCCGATGGTTGACCGGCCTTAAAAGCCGTGAAGGCGCTTCGCCCACTGGAGGCCGATGAACAGACCCTTGACGCGGGGCAGGATGACCAGCGCCAGACCCGTTGCAAGCGCCATCATCCCCAGAGCGACCCAAAGGGGCTCGGGGTCGAAGAAGGAATATATCACGGCAAACAGCGGAAAGACGATTGCAACCACCACCGACAGGGTAAAATAGGCAGGTCCATCATCGACGCGCGCGTGGTGAAGCTCCTGCCCACAGCAGTCGCATTTGTTCTTGACCTTGAGGTAGCCGCGAAAGAGCCGGCCGGTCCCGCAAGACGGGCACGCCAGCCGGAACCCTCTGAACATTGCTTTTCGGGAGTCGCGGGTGTCGTCTGGTGCCATGGCCTTGTCCATTCTGCTCGTGTCCGTTCGCGGCCAAGATCGGCAATTGTGCCGGATCACGCGGCCGCGCGCCCGCACGGGACGATCTGTGACACCGCATGGGTATCACGGTTTGGCGTGCCTGCCGACCGGGCAGGGCCCGCCCGTCAGTTCCCGCCCCCGGACGTGAACCGGTGCGCCTCGGCGGCGGCGCGGCGGATGGCGTTGGATTTGTGGACCGTCTCCTGGTACTCGGCTTCCGGGTCGCTGTCGTGAACGACGCCGCCCCCGGCCTGGATGTAGAGGTCCTGGCCCTTCAACACCGCCGTCCGAAGGGCGATGCACATGTCCATGTCGCCGCCGGCGCTGAAATAGCCCACGCCGCCGCCGTAGACGCCGCGCTTTTCCGGCTCCAATTCGTCGATGATCTCCATCGCGCGCACCTTGGGCGCGCCCGAGACGGTGCCCGCCGGCATCCCCGCGAAGAAGGCCGAGAGCGCGTCGTGGCCCTCGGCCAGCTCGCCCACCACGTTCGAGACGATGTGCATGACATGGGAATAGCGTTCGACGATGAATTCCTCGGTCGGGCGCACCGTGCCCACCTTGGCGACCCGGCCCACGTCGTTGCGGCCCAGATCGAGCAGCATGAGGTGTTCGGCCAGTTCCTTCTCGTCCGCGATCAGGTCGGCCTCGTTGGCCTTGTCCTCGGCCGGGGTGGCGCCGCGCGGCCGGGTGCCCGCGATGGGGCGGATCGTGACCTCGCCATCCATGACCCGCACCAGGATTTCGGGGCTGGCCCCGATCACCTGATATCCGCCGAAGTTGAAAAAGAACATGAAGGGCGAGGGGTTGGTCCGCCGCAGCGACCGATAGAGCGAGAAGGGCGGTTCGCGAAAGCTCTGGGTCCAGCGCTGTGCGGGCACAACTTGGAAGATGTCGCCCGCCTTGATGTAATCCTTGGCCTTTTCGACGGCGGCTTTGTAGCCCTCGTGGGTGAAGTTGCTGACCACTGCGCCCTCGGCTTCGGCCTCGCCCAGGCGGCGGATCTGTTCGGGCATGGGCCGGTCCAGCGCGCGCTGCGCTTCCATCACGCGTTCGGCGGCCTGGGCATGGGCGGCCTTGGCCGAGAGCCCGGAATTGGCCCAGGCGGGTGCCACCAGGATCACCTCGCCCTTGACCCCGTCCAGCACCGCCACGACCGAGGGGCGCAGCATCACCGCATCCGGCAGGCCCAGCGGGTCGGGGTTCACGTCCGGCAGATGTTCCACCAGCCGGATCATGTCATAGCCCAGAAAGCCGAACAAACCGGCACTGGCGGCGGGCAGGTCCTCGGGCAGGTCGATATGGCTTTCGGCCAGCACCGCGCGCAGGCTCTCAAGCGGGTGCCCCGGGACGGTCTCGAAGGCCGCGTCGTCGATCCGGGCCTGGCGGTTGATCCGGGCGGTCTCGCCGCGGCACTCCCAGATCAGGTCGGGGGTCATGCCGATGATCGAGTAGCGCCCGCGCACCTCGCCCCCGGTGACGCTTTCCAGCAGGAAGGCGTGTTTGCCGGCCGCGTTGAGCCGCAGCATCAGCGACACCGGCGTGTCCAGGTCGGCGGCCAGCCGGGTGTAGACAAGCTGGTTCCGGCCGGCCTCAAAGCCCCGGCGGAAGACCTCGAATTCCGGGACCAGCGCCATGGCTTACTGGAAATTCGAATGGACCGCGTTGATCGCGGCCTGGTCGATGGTGATCTCCGTGTCGGCCTGCACGGCCTGGGTGAACGCGGTGAAGATATCCATGGCCATCCCCTGGCCTGCGCGTTCGGCGACGGCTTCGGCCTGGGCGGAGACCGCCGGATCGTCCACGCCGGGCTGCGCGATGGCGTCGAGCCGGGCGACGATGACCCCCTCTTCGCCGTCGACCACGAGGGTCTCGCCCACCGTGTCCAGTTCGAACAGACTTGTCATGAAGTCCGGCGGGGTGCCGTTGAGAAAGCTGCGCCGGGTCAGGCCCCGTTCCGCGACAGCGCCGTCGAGGCCAATCTCGGTGAACTCGGTCTCGGCGTCGATACCGGCGGCGATCTCTTCGGCGCGGGCGCGCAGCTGGCGGCGGGTCTCGGCGGCGCGCCAGTCCGCGGCCACCTGTGCCCGGACCGCCTCGAAGGGCTGCAACTCGGGCGGGCGGACCTCGTCCACACGCACCGCGAATAGGCCGCTGTCCTCCAGTTCGTGCAGTTCGGGGAAGGTGTCGGGCTCCAGCCCCGCCACGACCTCGCGGAAGCCCGCGTAGGCTGCGATTCCGTCGCGGATCTCCGGGGTCCAGGCCAGTTCGCCCAGCTGCATGTCTGTCTGCTCGGCGAGGTCTTCCAGACGCCCCCCCCCGGCCAGCAGGTCGGTGACGGGTTCGATCTGGTCTTCGATCACGCGGCGGGCCCGCGCGGCGGCGCGATCCTCGCGCAACACGGCGCGGGCTTCTTCAAAGGGGGTTTCCTGCGCGGCCAGTACGGCGTTGACGCGGAACAGCGCCGGGCCCAGCGGACTGGGCTGCGGTCCGACGACATCGCCCGATGCGGCCGAAAACACCGCCGCGCCGGCATCGCGCAGCTCGTCCTCGGTCACGTCGCCCAGGTCGACGTCGGAGAGCTCCAGGCCGCGCTCGGCGACCAGGTCGTCGAAACCGATCTCGCCGGCGTCGAGCCGGTCCAGCGCCGCCTGGGCGGCCTCCTGCGTGCCAAAGCTGAGCCGTTCCACAAGGCGCCGCTCGGGCTGGACGAATTCGTCGAGGCGGTCCTCGTAGGCCTCGCGCAGCTCGGCCTCGTCCACCGTGACCTGATCCTGGATCATGTCCGGGGTCAGCCAGGCATAGGTGAGGTCCTTGGTCTCGGGCGCAGTATAGGCCTCGGGGTTGTCTTCATAGTGGGCCTGCAACTCTGCCTCGGTGGGGTCGGGAAGGGGGCTGTCCAGATCCTGCGGCCTCAGGGTGTCCCAGGTGAAATCGCGCTCCTCGCCAATGTAGGCGGCGACGGTCTGCGCATAGACATCGGGCTGGGGCAGGCCGCCGATCACCGCCTGTTGCAGCAGGGCGCGGGCGCTGTCGTCGCGGATGCGGGATTCGAACTGTTCCTCGGTCAGCCCATTGTCGCGCAGAACGGCGCGGTATTGTTCACGATTGAAATTCCCATCCGGCCCGGCGAAGGCCATGGTGTCGAGCACCTCGCGCCGTACCGTGTCGTCGCCGACCGAGACGCCCAGCTTGCGTATCTCGTTGTCCAGGACGCGCGACTGGATCACCTGTTGCAGGGCTTGGTCGGGCACGCCGCGCTCGCGCGCCTGGGTGAAGGACAGCGGTTCATCCGCCTCGGCGGACAGCGACTGGATGCGGTTTTGCAGTTCCAGGTTGTAGGCGCTGACCGGGACCTCCAGGCCGCCGACGGTGCCGATGGAATTGATCCGGCCGGTCAGGCCCGTAGCCCCGAAGCCGACCATGCCGAACATCAGCAAGCCGATCACGATCCAGACGAAGGGGCGGGACTTCTTGCTGCCGTCAGCCATGGTGCCATCTGCCTGTTGTTGCGTGGTGTTCCGCCTCAATAGGGCCGGGCGCGCAGTGGTGCAAGCGGATCAGTCAGGCCTGTAGGCGGCCAGCCGATCAAAGAGCGTTGAAATCCCCGCCCTGTCGATATTGGCGAAGGCCACGCGCAGTTGCCGCGCCCCGGCCGGATCGTCCGCAGGCCGGAACATGGTGCCTGGTAGAAGCAGCACGCCCGCCTCCCTGACCAGCCGCCGGGCCAGCACGTCCGAGGGGATGTCGAAGGGATGTTCCAGATAGGCGAAATAGGCGCCGCAGCCCAGCAGCCGCCAGCTCTTGTCGGCGAGCCGTGGAAAGCCCGCTTCGATCGCGGCGCGGCGGGCCAGGATCTCGTCGCGTTCGCCGGCCAGCCAGGTGCCCAGGTTCTGCATCCCCCAGAGCGCGGCGCGCTGGCCCAGCTGGTTGGGGCAGATGGTGACGGCATCGAGGAACTTCTCGGCCTGCGCCAGCCGCGCGGGGGCGGCGACCATGGCCCCGACCCGGTGCCCGGTCAGCCGATAGGCCTTGGAAAAGGAATATAGCTGGATCAGCGTGTCGTCCCAGTCGCCGGTGAACAGGTCATGCGGCGCGCCGCTGCGGCTGTCGAAATCGCGGTAGGTCTCGTCGACGATCAGCGCCAGGCCATGGGCGCGGGCCAGATCGAAGAAGGCGCGCAGGGTCTCGGCGGGGTATTCGACGCCGCCGGGGTTGTTGGGGCTGACCAGAACGATGGCGCGGGTGCGGTCGGTGATCCGGGCCGCTGCGGCCTCGGCCTCGGGGATCAGGCCCGCGCCCGTGGGCAATGGCACCATGCGCACCCCTGCCATGTCCAGCCACATCACGTGGTTGAAGTAGAAGGGCACCGGGACGATCACCTCGTCCCCCTCGCCGCAGAGGCTGGCCACTGCGGCTGTGAAGGCCTGATTGCAACCGCTTGTAATGGCGACATTTTCCGGGGTGACAGCCCCGCCGTAGCCGGCGCGCCACTGGTGCGCGACCTCGGCGCGCAGCTCGGGCAGGCCCAGCACGGGGCCATAGAGGTGGCTGCCCGGGTCCTCGACCACCAGGCGGGCCATTTCCTGGCGCAGCGCGTCCGGGGGCGGGGCGACCGGCGCGGCCTGACTGACGTTGATTAGGGGGCACGCGTCGGTAAAGCGGACTCCAAGGGTCCAACGCCGCGCCTCCATGACCGGCGGCGGGAATGTGGCGGCGGTCCGGCTCGGGCTCAATCCTTGCCCCGGTAGGGTTCGACGTATTGCAGCGCCATGTCCCAGGGAAAGAAGATCCAGGTGTCCTGGCTGACCCCGGTGATGAAGGTCTCGACCTGCGGCTCGCCCTGGGGCTTGGCGTAGACGGTGGCAAAATGCGCCTTGGGATACATCTCGCGCACAAGCTCGAGGGTCTTGCCGGTATCGACCAGGTCATCGACGATCAGCACCCCCTCTCCATCGCCCATGATCTCGGCGTCGGGGCTTTTCAGGACCTGTGCCTCGCGGCGCTGGTCAGCCTTGCCGCCGCCCGACAGGTAGGATTTCACCGAGATCGTGTCGACGGTGCGGATGTCCAGTTCGCGGGCGACGATCATGGCCGGGGCCATGCCGCCGCGGGTGATCGCCACCACGGCGCGCCAGGCGCCGTCATCGGGGCCGTAGCCGTCCAGCCGCCAGGCCAGCGCCCGACTGTCGCGGTGCAGCTGGTCCCAGCTGACGTGGAACCCTTTTTCGTGTGGCAGGCGGTTGTCGACCATGGCTCAGCTCTTGTCGATGTCGGGGGCGTCGACGGCCTTCATGCCGACAACGTGATAGCCCGCGTCGACGTGATGCACCTCGCCCGTGACGCCGCCGGCCAGATCGCTGAGCAGGTAGAGCGCTGCGCCGCCGACCTCGTCGATGGTGACGTTCTTGCGCAGGGGCGAGTTCAGCTCGTTCCACTTGAGGATGTAGCGGAAATCGCCGATGCCGCTGGCGGCCAGCGTCTTGATCGGCCCGGCGGAAATGGCGTTGACGCGGATGCCGTCCTTGCCCAGGTCCTCGGCCATGTAGCGCACGCTGGCCTCGAGCGCGGCCTTGGCCACGCCCATGACGTTGTAATGCGGCATGACCTGTTCGGCCCCGTAATAGGTCATGGTCAGGGCACTTCCGCCGTCGGTCATCATCTTTTCGGCGCGCTGCATCACGGCGGTGAAGGAGTAAACCGAGATATCCATGGACATGGCGAAATTGGCGCGGCTGGTGTCGACGTAGCGGCCGCGCAGCTCGCTCTTGTCGGAGTAGCCGATGGCATGGACGACGAAATCGAGGCTGTCCCAGCGTTGCCGCAGCCCCTCGAAAAGCGCGTCGATGGAGGCTTCGTCCCCGACATCGCAGGGCAGCACGATGTCCGATCCCAGTTCGGCGGCAAGCGGGCCGACGCGCTTTTTCAGCGCCTCGCCCTGGTAGGAAAAGGCCAGGTCCGCCCCGGCCCCGGCGAGAGCCTTGGCGATGCCCCAGGCGATGGACTTGTCATTGGCCAGGCCCATGACAAGCCCGCGTTTTCCCTGCATCAAGTTCGAAGACATGCCTTGCTCCCGCCGTGCCACCCATTGTTGGGAACGGTGTAAGCCAAGCGTCACACAGCATCAAGCGGCCTTTGCCCGGGGGCGGGATGTGCTAGGTCCGGGATTGAAACGGCACAACGCGCAGGAGACCACCATGACCGACCGCACCGGCATATTCGCGGGCGACGACCCTTTCGAGATCGCCCGGCGCTGGCTGGCCGAGGCCGAGAAGGCCGAGGTCAACGACCCCAATGCCATCGCCCTTGCGACCACGGATGCCGAGGGCATGCCCAACGCGCGGATGGTGTTGCTCAAGGAGATCGAGGACGATGCCTTCGTCTTCTATACCAACTACGGGTCGGCCAAGGCTGCCGAGATCGAGGCGACGGGCACGGCCGCCTTCGTGATGCACTGGAAAAGCCTGCGCCGCCAGATCCGCGTGCGCGGTACCGTCACCCGCGAGGCGGGCGACAAGGCCGACGCCTATTACCGCAGCCGCAGCCTGAAAAGCCGGCTGGGCGCCTGGGCCTCGCGGCAGTCGGAACCGCTTTCCTCGCGCAGTGCCCTTTTGGCCGACGTGGCACGGATCACCGCCGAGAAGGGGACCGATCCCGAGCGGCCGCCGTTCTGGGGCGGGTATCGCATTGCGCCTGTGCAAATCGAGTTTTGGGCGGATGGGGCGTTCCGACTTCACGACAGGTTCCGGTGGACGCGCGACGCGAAAAAAAACTGGTCTGTTCAGAGGCTTAACCCCTGACACGACGCGAAAATTATCCCCGAAATTTCACGCGTCGTAGAATTTTGGACAAAAGATCAGGCTTGAAACTGCCCCGGTAAGGCCGCAGGTAATCGCCCTGATGCCCGCGTAGATTGGCATCTGTTGGGTTCGGGGGGCAAGCGAATGACTGATGACAACAGCAACGGGCAGGTGTGCCGTGGCCACGTGAAATGGTTCGATCCGGGCAAGGGGTTCGGCTTCGTCGTCTCCGAGGACGGCGGCCCCGACATTCTGTTGCACGCGAATGTGCTGCGCAACTTTGGGCAAAGCTCCGTCGCTGACGGGGCCGAGGTCGAACTGGTCGTCCTTGAGACCGACCGTGGCCTTCAGGCCGCCGAGGTGCGCGATATCCAGGTGCCCGACGCCGTGATCGGCGGGGGGTTGAGCGACTTTGCCGACATGAGTGCCGAAGATCTGGCCGCTGCCCCGATGCACCCTGCGCGGGTCAAATGGTTCGACAAGGTCAAGGGCTTCGGCTTCGCCAATATCTTCGGGGTCGAGGACGATGTCTTTGTCCATATCGAGGTCTTGCGCCGGTCCGGTCTTGCTGATTTGATTCCCGGTGAAGCCATCGGGGTGCGGACCGTCGAAGGAACGCGGGGCCTCATGGCGACGGAGGTTCTGCCATGGGAAGCCGGTCTGCGAGAGGATGCCGCGGATATCGCGGACTGACAGCGGCGCTGACGCTGTTCCTGTGCGTGCTGGGGTCCGCCGCCCCGGCGGCCTGTTCAGCCGACAGTATCACTCTGCGGGGTGACTGGGGGCAGGCGCGCGTCTCGGTCGAGGTGGCGGATACGCCCGAGGCCCGGGCGCGCGGTTTGATGTTCGTGGAAGAGATGCCGACCCTTGCCGGGATGCTCTTCGTCTATCCCGAGCCTCAGCCTGTCAGCTTCTGGATGCGCAACACGCTGATCCCTCTGGACATGCTGTTCTTCGATGAAACCGGCCGCCTGACGCGGCTGCACGCCAATGCCCGCCCTGGCGATGAGACTGCGATTCCCGGCGGCGACGCGGTGCAGTTCGTGCTCGAGATCAACGGCGGGCTGGCCGCGCGGTTGGGCATCGCCGAGGGCGACGTCATGCGCCACCCGGCTATCGGGCCGGATGGCGCCTGGCCCTGTCCGGCCGATTAGGGCTTTTCAAGCGCCGCCGGGGCAAGTAGATCGGCGCCGTGGTCCGGGGCGTGGCGCAGTCTGGTAGCGCACCTGTTTTGGGTACAGGGGGTCGTGAGTTCGAATCTCGCCGCCCCGACCACTTTTCCCCAACCCATGAACCGGCGCTGTTGCGCGCCTGCGACACGCGGCGGCGTCGGGCGCGACTCGCAGCCTTGGCGTGTGGTGCTTGATGCACTGTCTGAGCTTTGGGCGGCAGGCGCTTGAGGTGGGCGGCAATTTTCGACCGCGCCGTTTGCCCCCGTTTGTGAACAAGCCGGTGGAGGAATCGCGCAGGCGACCTGCCCCCCGCCTTGGTCAAGCTCAAAATCCCGCATTTGGTGCTAAAATGACGTTGACCCACCAGGTGTAGATTTGCCATCTTGTGCGAGCCGATCAGGAGTGCACTACATTTAGTGGCGGACCGGCAGGGACACAAACCCGAAGCAGAGGCAGCGCGCCGGGCGGCGCAGCAGGTTCGTGGCCCCCGTGTTTTGGGGCACTCGAAGGCCTGTTTGCCTGCGAACGGCAAAGCACGGGGCCAAAGGGCCGCGCGAAAGTTACGAATGGGTCGCAACGCCGACCATGAACAAGAGGCACGAGGGACAACAATGAAGATCGAACGCAGCTTTACAAAGGCCGGGCAGGACTCTTACGCGGACATCGAGTTCAAGACCACCACGTCGGAGATCCGCAATCCCGACGGGACCACCGTATTCAAGCTCGAGAATTGCGAGATCCCCGCCCGCTGGAGCCAGGTCGCCAGCGACGTGATCGCCCAGAAGTATTTCCGCAAGGCGGGCGTGCCGGACAAGCTGCGCCGGATCAAGGAAAAGGGCGTGCCGGAATTCCTGTGGCGCTCCGAGGCCGACAAGGGCGCGACACTGACGGGCGAGACCAGCGCCAAGCAGGTTTTTGACCGCATGGCCGGGGCCTGGACCTACTGGGGCTGGAAGGGTGGCTACTTTTCCACCGAAGAGGACGCCCGCGCCTATTTCGACGAGATGCGCTACATGCTGGCCACCCAGCGCGCCGCGCCGAACTCGCCGCAGTGGTTCAACACCGGGCTGCACTGGGCCTATGGCATCGACGGCCCAAGCCAGGGGCACCACTATGTCGATCACCGCACCGGCGAGGTGGCCGCCTCGCAGAGCGCCTATGAGCACCCGCAGCCGCACGCCTGCTTCATCCAGGGCTGCCGCGACGACCTGGTCAACGATGGCGGCATCATGGATCTCTGGGTGCGCGAGGCGCGCCTGTTCAAGTACGGCTCGGGCACCGGCACCAACTTCAGCCACCTGCGCGGCGAGGGCGAGCCGTTGTCTGGCGGCGGCAAGTCCAGCGGCCTGATGGGCTTTCTCAAGATCGGCGACCGCGCGGCGGGCGCGATCAAGTCGGGCGGCACCACGCGCCGCGCCGCCAAGATGGTGATCGTGGATGCCGACCACCCCGATATCGAGGAGTTCATCGACTGGAAGGTGCTGGAGGAACAGAAGGTCGCCAGCATCGTTGCCGGCTCCAAGATGCACGAGGCGCGGCTCAACGAGATCTTCGCGGCCATCAAGGCCTGGGACGGCAAGACCGAGGACGCCTGCGACCCCAAGACCAATGCCGCGCTCAAGGCCGCCATCCGCGACGCCAAGAAGGTCGCGATCCCCGAGACCTACGTCAAGCGCGTGCTGGACTACGCCAAGCAGGGCTATGACAGCATCGAGTTCCCCACCTACGACACCGACTGGGACAGCGAGGCTTACAACTCGGTCTCGGGTCAGAACTCCAACAACTCGATCCGGGTGACGGATGCCTTCCTCAAGGCCGTGCGCGAGGATGCCGACTGGGAGCTTATCAACCGCACCAACGGCGAGGTGGCCCGCAACGTCAAGGCCCGCGACCTGTGGGAAAAAGTCGGCCATGCCGCCTGGGCCTGCGCCGACCCGGGCATCCAGTATCACGACACGGTCAACGCCTGGCACACCTGCCCCGAGGACGGGGCGATCCGTGGCTCGAACCCCTGTTCGGAATACATGTTCCTGGACGACACGGCCTGCAACCTGGCTTCGATGAACCTGCTGACCTTCTATCAGGACGGACAGTTCCAGGCCGAGGACTACATGCATGCCACGCGCCTGTGGACCCTGACGCTGGAAATTTCGGTGATGATGGCGCAGTTCCCCTCCAAGGAGATTGCGCGGAGATCCTATGATTTCCGCACCCTGGGGTTGGGCTACGCGAACATCGGCGGCCTGCTGATGAACATGGGCCTGGGCTACGACAGCGAGGAGGGCCGCGCTCTGGCCGGGGCTCTGACCGCCATGATGACCGGTGTCTCCTATGCCACCAGCGCCGAGATCGCGGGCGAGCTTGGCCCCTTCGCCAAGTTCGACAAGAACCGCGAGCACATGCTGCGGGTGATCCGCAACCACCGCAACGCCGCCCACGGCGCGACCGAGGGATACGAAGGCCTCGAGGTCAAGCCGGTGGCCCTCGATCAAGCCAATTGCCCCGACGCCCGCCTGGTGGAGCTGGCCAAGTTGGCCTGGGACGAGGCCCTGAGCCTTGGTAAGAAGAACGGCTATCGCAACGCCCAGGCCACGGTGATCGCGCCCACCGGCACGATCGGGCTGGTCATGGACTGCGACACCACCGGGATCGAGCCCGATTTCGCCCTGGTGAAGTTCAAGAAGTTGGCCGGCGGTGGCTACTTCAAGATCATCAACCAGTCGGTGCCCGCGGCGCTGGAAAAGCTGGGCTACGGCCCCGCGCAGATCGAGGAGATCGTCGCCTACGCCGTGGGTCATGGCTCGCTGGGCAACGCGCCCGGCATCAACCACACCGCGCTGATCGGGCACGGCTTCGGCGAAGCCGAAATCGCCAAGATCGAGGCGGCGCTGCCGAGCGCCTTCGACATCCGCTTCGTCTTCAATCAGTGGACGCTGGGTGCAGAGTTCTGCCAGAAAACGCTGGGTATCCCGGCCGGGCGGCTGAACGATCCGACCTTCGACCTGCTGGCGCATCTGGGCTTCAACAAGGCCGATATCGAGGCCGCTAACGACCATGTCTGCGGGACCATGACGCTGGAGGGTGCGCCCTTCCTGAAAGAAGAGCACTACCACGTCTTCGACTGCGCCAACCCCTGTGGCAAGAGGGGCACGCGCTACCTGGGCGTCAACAGCCACATCGACATGATGGCGGCGGCGCAGAGCTTTATCTCGGGGGCGATCTCCAAGACCATCAACATGCCCAACGATGCCACCATCGAGGACTGCCAGGCCGCCTACGAGCGCAGCTGGTCCATGGGGGTGAAGGCCAACGCGCTCTACCGCGATGGCTCGAAGCTGTCGCAGCCGCTGGCCGCGGCCCTGGTCGGGGACGACGAGGAGGCCCAGGAGACCCTGGAAAGCGGCTCGACCCGGGAAAAGGCCACGGTGCTGGCCGAGAAAGTAGTCGAGAAGGTCATCGTCAAGGAAATCGTCCGCAACCACCGCGAAAAGATGCCGGAACGCCGCAAGGGCTACACCCAGAAGGCCGTGGTCGGCGGGCACAAGGTCTACCTGCGCACCGGTGAATACGAGGACGGCAACCTGGGCGAGATCTTCATCGACATGCACAAGGAAGGCGCCGGCTTCCGCGCGATGATGAACAACTTCGCCATCGCCGTCTCGGTGGGCCTGCAATACGGGGTGCCGCTCGAGGAATTCGTCGATGCCTTCACCTTCACCAAGTTCGAACCGGCGGGCATGGTGCAGGGCAATGACAGCATCAAGAACGCCACCTCGATCCTCGACTACATCTTCCGCGAACTGGCCGTGTCCTACCTGGACCGGACCGACCTGGCCCATGTGAAGCCCGAGGGCGCGTCCTTCGACGATCTCGGCCGGGGCGAGGAAGAGGGCGTGTCCAACATCAAGGAGATGTCCGACAGCGCCTCGTCGCGCAGCCTGGAGGTGCTCAAGCAGATCAGCTCCACCGGCTATCTCCGCAAGCGCGTCCCGCAGGATCTGGTGGTGCTGCAGGGCGGCGCCGGGGGGCTTGACGGCGCGGCGGACGTGCAAACCGGGCTGGATACCATGATGCCCGCGGTGGCAACGGGCGGCGGCATGGCCCAGGCCACCGGGGTCACATCACTGACGGCCCGCGACAAGGCCAAGATGCAGGGCTTCGAGGGCGAGGCCTGCGGCGATTGCGGCAACTACACGCTGGTGCGCAACGGCACCTGCATGAAATGCAACACCTGCGGCGGGACCAGCGGGTGTAGCTGAGACAGACGGCGGGGCGGACCGTGATACGCCCCGCCGGAGCGCCAGAGGCGCTCCAAAGAGCACGGCGCGGGTGCGCTCGCGCTGCCGACGTCCAGGCCGCAGGCAGAAACCGGGCGGTACAAGGAACTGAGCCTGGACGGCGAACCTCAAGCGGGGGCCTCGGCCCCCGTTTTTTCATATGCCGCGCAGTTGCAGCGGCGGACTCCACAGTTTGGCAGGGCCAATCCGCTCTGCCCTTGGACGATGAATGCGCGGCATTCACCGGGGAAGGGCGGGACACTGGCAGGGGGCTCGTTCTTTCGCCGCGGGCTGCGCCCGCGCCGACCGAAAAGGGGCCAGCCCCTCTTGGCCTCGCGGCCAATTCACCCCGGGATATTTCAGGTCCAAAGAAAACGGTAACGGTTCAACAACCGGAATCGGGCATACTGCAGGTGCGGTACAGGCGGGGACGCCGATGACCGTGTCCGGAGAAAGCTCCGGGCCCCGGCATGGCACCTGGTGACCCTCTGCCGGGGCCTTTCTCTGGACCCCAAATATCCCGGGGGAGTCCCGCAAGGCGGGACGGGGGCAGCGCCCCCTTTCTCGGCCTAGGGGATGTCGAAATCCGGTGGCGCCAGCTCGAAGCCCTCGAAGCGGAAACCCGGGCAGACGGTGCAACTGACCAGCGTCCAGTCCCCCGTTGTCTCGGCGGCCTGCCACCAGTGGGGCGGCACGATCAGTTGTGGCGTCGCACCCCCTTCCAGATCAGGGCCTAGGCGGTGGTCGCTGCGTGGCCCGGCATCGGTTTTGGCCATGGAGAGGACCAGCGGCGCCCCGGCGTGGAAGTGCCAGATCTCGGTGGCATCGACCCGGTGCCAGTGGCTGCGCGCCCCCGCTTGCAACAGAAAGTGGATGCAGGTGCCAGCGGGCCGGTCGGGCTGATCCGCGACGCGGTCGGTGGCGACCCAAGTTTCGCGGTAGTGACCGCCCTCGGGGTGCGGGATGAGGCCAAGGCGGGCAATAATCTCGTCAGCGGTCATTTGAGGACTCCGGTATGGTGCGTTCTCACTTAAAATTGGCATAAACCCGCCGACATTTCAGCCTATATCGGCGGAATTCCGCAAATCAGCGAGTACTGTGCCGCTACCTGTCGCCGCATGCGTGGGCGCGCTGAAAAGGTCAGCGACATGCGCCGCGTCCCGGCGCGCCACGTTCAAGGAGACTGTCATGAAATCGCTGATCCTCGCCCTGTTCGGGCTGTCCGTCCTGACGGCCTGTCAAAACCTGACCGACCAGCAACGCACGGTTGTCGGCATGACCGGTGGGGCGGCCGCCGGGCTGGTCGCCGCCGATGTATTGAAGGCCGACGACGACTGGCGCATGATTGCCGCTATCGGCGGGGCCGCCGCGGGCACCGTCGTAGCCCAGAACCAGAACGGTCAGACCTGCGCCTACGCGCGCGGGGACGGCACCTACTACAAGGCGCCCTGTCCGTAAGGGTGACGCGTGATTTCGGCGTCCACCTGACGGGGCACCGATCCGCCAGACCTATTTGAGGACCGACCGGCCCGCGTAGGTGGCGGCCGCGCCCAGGGCTTCCTCGATGCGGATCAACTGGTTGTATTTCGCCAGCCGATCCGAGCGGGCCAGCGAGCCGGTCTTGATCTGGCCGCAGTTGGTCGCCACGGCGAGGTCGGCGATGGTGGCATCCTCGGTCTCGCCCGAGCGGTGCGACATGACATTGGTCATCCGCGCGCGGTGGGCCATCTCGACCGCTTGCAGGGTTTCGGTCAGGCTGCCGATCTGGTTGACCTTGACCAGTATGGAATTGGCCGCGCCCTTGTCGATGCCCGTGGCCAGCCGCTCGGGGTTGGTCACAAAAAGATCGTCGCCCACCAGTTGGACCCTGTCGCCGAGGGCCTTGGTCAGGGCGACCCAGCCATCCCAGTCGTCCTCGGACATGCCGTCCTCGATCGAGAGGATGGGATAGTCGGCCACCAGCGCTTCGAGGTAGGCGACGTTTTCCTCGGATGTCAGGGTTTGTCCTTCCCCGGAAAGGACATAGCGACCGTCCTTGAAGTATTCCGTGGCCGCGCAATCCAGCGCGAGGAAGATGTCCTCGCCCGGTTTGTAGCCGGCCTTCTCGATGGACTTGAGGATGAAATCCAGCGCTTCGCGGGTGCTGCCCAGTTCCGGGGCAAAGCCGCCCTCGTCGCCCAGGCCGGTGGACATGCCCGCCGCGGTCAGTTCCTTTTTCAGCGTGTGAAACACCTCCGAGCCCATGCGCACGGCGTCGCGGATGCTATCCGCGCTGACCGGCATGATCATGAATTCCTGGATGTCGATCGGATTGTCGGCATGTTCGCCGCCGTTGATGATGTTCATCATGGGCACCGGCAGGACCCGCGCCGAGGTGCCGCCGACGTAGCGGAACAGCGGCTGCATGGAAAAGTCTGCCGCCGCCTTGGCCACCGCCAGCGAGACGCCGAGGATGGCATTGGCGCCCAGCCGGCCCTTGTTGTCGGTGCCGTCCAGTTCCATCATGGCGTGGTCGATGGCGACCTGTTCAGTGGCATCGAACCCCAGCAGGGTCTCGGCGATCTCTCCGTTGACGGCCTCGACCGCCTCCAGCACGCCCTTGCCCATGTAGCGGGACTTGTCGTTGTCGCGCCGCTCGACCGCCTCGTAGGCGCCGGTGGAGGCGCCCGAGGGCACGGCGGCGCGGCCCATGGTGCCGTCTTCGAGGGTCACGTCGACCTCGACCGTGGGGTTGCCACGGCTGTCGAGAATTTCGCGGGCGTGGATGTCGATGATGGTACTCATGGGGTGTCCTTTGGGCTTGTTAGCGCAAACACGGGAGGGCTCGCCGCTGCTATAACGGCTTGGCGGCCCTGAGGGAAGCCCGGCGCAGCCGATGTTCCCGGATCAGGGTGTAAAGCCCGGCGGCGATGACGATCGCCACACCGGCCAGGGTATGGGTGTCGGGCTGCTCGTGGAAGATCAGCCAGCCGATGGCAAGCGCAAAGACCATGCGCGCATAGCGGAACAAGGAGATCACCCCGGCATCTCCCGCCCGGGTGGCGGCGATGATGGCGAGATAGGCGGCCATGCCGATCACCACGCAGATGCTCAGCAGCGCCGCCTCGGGCAGGGTGGGCAGCAGCAGCGGCTGGCCCTGCGACGCGACCAGCAACAGCCCCGTGGGCACGAGGCCCAGAAAGGCCATGATCGACAGGTGCGGCCCGGTGATGTCCGAGTTCATGGCCCGGGTCAGAAGATCGCGCCCGGCCAGCCCCAGCATCCCGGCCACCGTCAGCAGGACCAGCGGGTCGAACGCGGCGCTGCCGGGCCGCAGGATCAGCAGCACCCCGGCAAAGCCGACGCCGATCGCCGTCCAGCGCCGCCAGCCCACGGGCTGACCCAGGAAAAGCGCGGCCCCCAGGGCCACCACCAGCGGCGTCGCCTGGATCACCGCCGAGGCGAGGGTCAGCGGGATCAGCGTCAGGGAGGTGACGAAAAAGGCGGTGCCCAGGGCCTCGCAGCCGGTGCGCATCAGCACCCGCGGCGCCAGCTGCGCGGGCACGAAGAGCCGCTGACCCCGCAGCGCCAGCCAGGCCCAGAACAGCAGTGCCCCCGCCAGCCCCAGCAGGGCGATGATCTGCCCGGCGGGCAGACGCGCGGCCACGGTCTTGATCAGGGCGTCCTCGATGGCGAAGCCCAGCATCGACAGGGTCATGAAGGCGGCGCCGCGCAGGTTCTCCATCAGCCGGGCGCGCCCTCGGTTGGGCGCTTGCGGGTCTCGCGCCAGAAGGAATAAAGTCCGGTGCCGACGATCAGCGTGGCCCCGGTCAGGGTGTAGGCGTCCAGCCTCTCGCCAAAGATCAGCACGCCCAGGCCCAGCCCGAAGAGGATGCGGCTGTAGCGAAAGGGCGCGACGAAGCCGATCTCACCCACCCGCATCGCCGCGACCATGGCATAGATCGCGGGCATGAAAAGACCCGCGGCGCCAAAGAGATAGAGCCAGGCCATGCCCTCGGGGCGCATGGGTGGCGTGTTCTGGACGATGCCGATGATGAACCCGGCGGCAATCAGCGCCAGGAAGGACCCGCAGGAGAGTTGCAGCGTGTGGACTCCTTCGGCGACGCGCCGGGTGGCGAGGTCACGGATCGACTGCGACAGCACGCCCAGAAACACCAGCAGCGCGAAGGCGTTGAACCCCTCGCCCGTGGGGCGCAGCACGATCAGCACGCCGACCATGCCGAGGAGGATGGCCGCCCAGCGCCGCCAGCCTACCGGCTCGCCCAGAAACAGCGCCGCGCCCAGCACGACGATCAGCGGGTTGGCCTGCACGATGGTGGTGAAAAGCGACAGGTCCACCTCGGACAGCGAGAAGACGAAACAGGTGGTCGCCCCGGCCTCGCCGGCCGCACGCAGCAGCGAGGGGCCGCGGAAAATTTCGGGCGGCATCGGCTTGAGCCCGCGGGCCCGCGCGGCCAGCGCGAAGGCCAGCAGCCCAACGGCCCCCATGACCACCACCACCTGCGCGCGCGGCACGCTGACGGTGGCCAGCTTGATGCAGGTATCGACCAGGGCGAAGAAGGCCATGGCCATGATCATCCACAGGGCGCCGATGAGGTTGTTCACTTGGACCCGCCCCGCTTGAGCGGCACACCGTAAAGCTCCAGCCGGTGGCCCTTGAGCCGGTAGCCCAGCCTGCGGGCGATACGGTCCTGCAGCGCCTCGATCTCGTCATCCATGAATTCGATGACCGCGCCGGTTTCCAGGTCGATCAGGTGGTCGTGGTGGCCCTGGTCGGCGGTCTCGTAGCGGGCGCGCCCGTCGCCGAAATCCAGGCGGTCGAGGATGCCCTCCTCCTCGAAGAGCTTGACCGTGCGATAGACCGTGGCCAGCGAGATGCGCGGATCGGCCCGCATGGCGCGGGCGTGCAGGTCCTCGACGTTGGGATGGTCCTCGGCCGCGTCCAGCACGCCCGCGATGGTGCGGCGCTGGTCGGTCAGGCGCAGGCCCCGGGCCGCGCATCTCTCGAGGATCGTCTTGGACATGGTCCCGATCCTTAGAAGATCGCGCCGGGCGTCGCCAGCCCCGATTCCGGCCCCGGCCGCCGGGCGGGCGCGCGGTCAGCCCAGCGCCACCATGGCATGGCGTTTCCTGCCCGCGGACAGCTTGATCGGTGTGGCAAGCTCGGCCGCGGTGATCATGCGGCCCGCATCGGTCAGCGGCGCATCGTCCAACCGTGCGCCGTTGTCGGCGATCAACCGCTTGGCCTCCTTGCCGCTGGCCGCGAGCCCAGAGCGCACGATGAGCTGCACCACGGAGACCCCGTCGCCCAGTTCCTCGGCCGACAGCGTCAGGGTGGGCAAGTCACCGCCCGCGCCGCCCTTTTCGAAGACCTCGCGCGCGGTGGCCTCGGCGGCGCGCGCCGCCGACGCGCCGTGCAGCAGTGTCGTCACTTCGTTGGCCAGCACGATCTTGGCCTCGTTGATCTCGGACCCGCCCAGCGCGCCCAGCCGGTCGCATTCCGCCACCGGCAGTTCGGTGTAGAGCTTCAGGAACCGGCCGGTGTCGGCATCGGTCGTGTTGCGCCAGAACTGCCAGAATTCGTAAGGCGACAGCATCTCGGAGTTCAGCCAGATCGCGCCGCCCGCCGACTTGCCCATCTTGCGCCCGTCCGAGGTGGTCAGCAGCGGCGTCGTCAGCCCGTAGATCTCGGCATCGAGAACCCGGCGGGTCAGGTCGATACCGTTGACGATGTTGCCCCACTGGTCGGAGCCGCCCATCTGCAACAGGCAGTCGTAGCGGCGGTGCAACTCGAGGAAATCATAGGCCTGCAGGATCATGTAGTTGAATTCGAGGAACGACAGGCTCTGCTCGCGGTCCAGCCGCGATTTGACCGACTCGAAGGACAGCATCCGGTTGACCGAAAAGTGCCGCCCGATGTCGCGCAGGAAGTCGAGGTAGTTCAGCCCGTCCAGCCACTCGGCGTTGTTGAGCATCAAGGCCGTCGTGCCCCGTGCCGCGTCCTCGCCATAGTCGAGGTAGCGCGCGAAAACCGCCTGCATCCCGGCGATGTTGGCGTCGATCTGGTCGGGGGTCAGCAACGGGCGTTCGTCGGCGCGGAAACTCGGGTCGCCCACCTTGGTGGTGCCGCCACCCATCAGAGTCACGGGCCGGTGGCCGGTCTTCTGAAACCAGCGCAGCAGCATGACATTCAGAAGATGCCCCACGTGCAGCGACTGCGCCGTGGCGTCATAGCCGATATAGGCGGTCACCATCCCCTTGCTCAGGGCCTCGTCAAGGCCTTGATAATCCGTGCAGTCGGCCAGAAAGCCGCGCTCCATGATCGTGGCCATGAAATCGGACTTGGGATGATAGGTCATGTCTTGTCCCCGTGGTGGCTTCGGCGCACTCTATAGAGCGCTGTCTGACAAAGGAAAAGCGGATGTTGAAGGCGGGCAGGGTTCGGGCCGCGGGGGCCATGTCGGGCACCTCGCTCGACGGGGTCGACGTGGCCGTGATCGAGACCGATGGCGCGCGGCTGCTGGGCACCGGCGAAACCCGCTTCGTGCCCTATACAGCGGCGCAGCGGCAGGTGCTGCGCACGGCCCTGGGCAAATGGCCCGGCGACGATCTCGCCGAGGCCGCCGAGATCGTCGAGACGGTCCATGCCAAGGCGCTGTCTGGGCTGGCGGCGGTGGCGCTGGCGGGCTTTCACGGCCAGACCCTGGCGCATGATCCGCGCGGGCGCGGCACCCACCAACTGGGCGACGGCGCGGTACTGGCCGAGGTGCTGGGCCTGCCCGTGGTCTGGGATTTCCGGTCGGCGGATGTGCGCATGGGCGGCGAGGGGGCGCCGCTGGCGCCTTTCTACCATTTTGCGCTGGCCCGCTGGCTGGGGGCGGAGGCGCCGCTGGCGGTGCTCAACCTCGGCGGTGTGGGCAACCTGACCTGGATCGACCCGCGCCAGCCCGCCCCCGAGGCGCCCGGCGCGCTGCTGGCTTTTGATACCGGGCCGGCCAATGCGCCGATCAACGATCTGATGCAGGCGCGGCGCGGGCTGGACTGCGATGAAGGCGGCGCGCTGGCCGCGCAGGGCACGGCGGCCGATGAGATCGTCCATGATTTCCTGTCTTCACCCCATTTCCTCAGATCGCCGCCGAAGTCGCTGGACCGCAACGAATTTCCGCAGTTACCTGATGCCGTCGCGCGGCTTTCGGATGCCGATGCCGCCGCCACGCTAACGGCCTGTGCCGCCGCCGCCGTGGCCCGCGGGATGGACCAGTGCCCTGCGCCACCCGCTCAGGTGCTGGTTGCGGGCGGCGGGCGGCACAACCGCACCCTGATGGCCATGATCGCCGCCGGCTGTGATTGCCCTGTCGCGCCGGTCGAATCCGTGGGGCTGGACGGCGACATGCTCGAGGCGCAGGCCTTTGCCTTTCTGGCCGTGCGTGTGGCGCGGGGCCTGCCGACCTCTTGCCCGGGCACGACGCGAACGGCCGCGCCGGTGTGCGGAGGAATGATCAGCCAACCGTAAAAGGGTCCGGCGGGCAGGGCCCATCCTGAGCTGACGACAACATGACCGGATGCCCGCGAACCGGCGCGGCGCGTGGTCCCGGATCGGCGATCACTGGCCGGTCAGGCACGGGTTTGTTTCGTTGACCATGGGCCAGGTTGCGCGGAACGTATCACTTTGCCCGGGTGACCCCTGCGGCGGCAACGCAACAGGCGCGACCAGTTGACCGCCCGGCAGGTTGCCTGAAAACTGCCGCTGTCATAGCCCGGATCTGGTACTTCACCGCGAAACTACCCACTATTGTAGGGAGAATGTATCATGAAAATCACCTCTTTCACCGCCTTGACCGCTGCCGGATTGCTGAGCGCCATGCCCGCGCTTGCCGGATCCCTCGAAGACGCCAAGGTGACGACCGAGCCGCCCGAGCCGGTCGTGGTCGAACCGGTCGGTACCGGCTGG
>JAVLCA010000033.1:0-5441 GCA_031581025.1 Salibaculum sp.
GAAGCCTGACGGTTTACCGGGGCGGTTGCTCCTTCGGCACTGGCAATGCCAGTTCTCCCGTCACGCATAGAAATACTAGCGCGACCACCCCCCGATCACAAGCCCCCACCCCGGTGCGTCACGCAAAGGTTTGGCTTTGCCGTGACGCGCGGCATGCTTTAACATAGAGAAAATTGAATATGAAAACCGGGAGGACACCATGCACATCGACCGCCGCACCCTGCTTTTGACCGGCAGCGCCGCCCTTGGCGCCGCCGCCCTGCCCCGCTGGACCCATGCGCAGGTCACCCTGGGCGATATCCGCATCGACACGCTCAGCGACGGCAACCTGGTGCTGCCGCGCGACTTCCAGTTCGGCGGGTTGCCGCAGGACGAGGTCACCGCCATCCTCGAGCGCCACGGCATCACCGGCAACGAGCTGACACCGGACTGCAACATCACGCTGATGCGCGACGGCACCAACACGGTGATCTTCGACGTGGGCGCCGGGCCGAGCTTCATGCCCTCGGCGGGCAAGCTCTGGCAGGCGCTGGACGCGATCGGCGTCGCGCCCGCGGATGTCACCCACGTGGTCTTTACCCATGCCCATCCCGATCACCTCTGGGGGCTGCAGGACGATTTCGGCGATCTGGTCTTTCCTCAGGCGGAGTACATGATCGGCCGTGTCGAGCGCGACTACTGGCTGGACCCGGCCACGCCCGACACCATCGGCGAGGCGCGTCTCGCCTTCGCGGCCGGCGCGATCCGCTACCTTGGCGAACTGGAGGATCGGCTGACGGTCTTCGAGGACGGCGCGGAAATCCTGCCCGGGGTCGCCGCCCGCGCCACTTTCGGGCACACGCCGGGCCACATGGCCTTCGAGCTGCGCGGCGGCAGTGAAAGCATCATGGTGCTGGGCGATTGCATCGGCAACGACCACGTCGCCTTTGCACGACCCGAGTGGCCGTCCGGGTCCGACCAGGACCCGGAGTTGGGCGTGCAGACCCGCACGGCCCTGCTGGACCAGCTGGCCAGCGCGCAGATGGCGGTCGTCGGGTTCCACCTGCCCTATCCGGGGATCGGCCGCGCCGAGACGTCGGGCAATGCCTATCGCTTCGTCGCGGCCTGACGACCGGGCGGGCGGCGGGGCCGGTTTCCCGGCCCCGCGAACAAATTTCTGGAAATTTGTTCCGCGCTACTGCGCCGCGAGTGGCTGACGGGCCAGCTGGCACTGGGTCCAGAGATCGCAGAGCGCCCCGACCAGCCGCTCGATATCGGCTTGCGCGTGGACCGGCCCGGGAGTGATGCGCAGCCGCTCGGTGCCCTTGGGTACGGTGGGATAGTTGATCGGCTGGATGTAGATGCCGAACCGGTCCATCAGCGTGTCACTGATGAACTTGCACTTGACCGGATCGCCCACCATCACGGGAATGATGTGCCCGGGGTTCGGGATATGCGGGATGCCGATCTCGTCGAGCCGGGCGCGCACCTGCGCGACCTTGTCCTTTTGCAGGTCGCGTTCGGCGGACGAGGCCTTGAGGTGCCGGATCGAGGCACAGGCCCCCGCCGCCACCGCGGGCGGCAGCGCCGTGGTGAAGATGAACCCGCTGGCAAAGGAGCGCACGAAATCCACCAGGTCGCTGGAGGCAGCGATATAGCCGCCGACCACGCCGAAGGCCTTGCCCAGCGTGCCCTCGATCACCGTGAGCCGATCCATCAGCCCCTCGCGCTCGGCGATGCCACCGCCGCGCGGGCCGTACATGCCCACCGCGTGCACCTCGTCAAGATAGGTCATGGCATTGTAGCGGTCGGCCAGGTCGCAGATCTCTCGAATCGGCGCGATGTCGCCATCCATGGAATAGACGCTCTCGAAGGCGATCAGCTTGGGAACATTCGCCGGCAGCGCCTGCAGCTGCGCCTCAAGGTCCTGCAGGTCGTTGTGCTGCCAGATGACCTTCTGCGCCTTGGAATGGCGGATCCCCTCGATCATGCTGGCGTGGTTGCCCGCATCCGAGAGGATCACCAGCCCCGGGATCTTCGCGCCCAGGGTGCCCAGGGTGGCCCAGTTGGACACGTAGCCGGAGGTGAACAGCAGCGCCGCTTCCTTGCCGTGCAGATCGGCCAGTTCGCGTTCGAGCAGCACGTGATGATGCGTGGTGCCGGAAATGTTGCGCGTGCCCCCGGCCCCGGCCCCGACGGTATCGAGCGCCTGGTGCATGGCCGCCAGCACATCCGGGTGCTGGCCCATGCCGAGATAGTCGTTGGAACACCAGATCGTAACGTCGCGGACGGACGCGCCCAGGTGGTTTCTGGCCTTGGGAAAGGCGCCGCGTTCCCGCTCCAGGTCGGCGAAGACACGGTAGTTGCCCTCGTCCTTCAGGCGCGTGAGTTCGGCGCGAAAGTAGGCGTCGTAATTCATGTCGGGTCAGGTCCCCGCGGCGGCCTGGACGATCTCGTCCAGAAGGGTTTCGACGGTCTGCATTGGCCCGTCCGGGTAGGTGCGATGCCCGATCATGACGTCGCCGTCACGTTCCGTGACGAAGATGCCGTAGGGGCAATGCGCGATGTTCATCGGGTCGGCTTCCATGACCTCGCGCGAGACGGTGGCCGAACAGAACAGGAAGACGTCGGCGGCTTCGAAGATGGTGACGTCCGAGCCGACATCTTCGCCGGTGCGGTTGAGCATGTCGCCGACGTGGCTGACATAGTCGATCACCAGGCCGCGGCCGATGATCTCGTTCTCGACGGCGAAGGTGGCATCGTCGAAACTGCCCTCGAAGGGGGTCATGACGGCCTCTTGCGCCAGTGCGGTTGTTGCGGTCAGGCACAGGGCCAGGACGGCAAGCGTTTTCATGGGGTCTCCTCCGTGTTGGGCACCATTTTCACCGACAGGCATTCCGCGGGCCTTGACCTGGATCAAGGCCCGCGGGACCGGTCGGTCAGCCGAACATGTCGGCGGTGATTCCGTCGTACCAGCCGATCGACTCGCGGTAGGTAGCGGCCCGGACCTCGGCGCTTTCGCCAGTGTCCGAGATGAAGCCGTCGACCTTGGCGATCTTTTCCTCGGTGGCCTCGTAGGTGGCGCCCACCTTGACCCCGTTGTCGGTGTCGATCAGCGACCAGCAGGTATTGGCGAAGCGCGCCGGGAAGACGCTGGAGCCGGTCAGGGCCCCGCGCACGGCGTTGGCGCAGACCTTGGCCTGGCTGTTGGCCGCGAAGCCGGATTTCGGCATGTCGCCCTGCGCCGCGCTATCCCCGAGCACATGGACGTTCTCGTCCATGGTGCTGGACAGATCGGTGGCGTTGACCGGCGCCCAGTTGCCCTCGGTGACGCCGGCGATCTCGGCAATGCGGCCGGCCTTCATGGCCGGGATCACGTTGCAGACATCCACGTTCTCGACCGCGCCGCCGATCGAGAGGGTCATGGCCTCGGGGTCGACCTCGACATCGTCGCCGCCGAAGTCCGGGCCGATGCGCTCGATCATGCCGGCGTAGTTGTTGCGCCAGCCGTCCTCGAAAAGCGCCTGCTTGGAAAAGTTCTGCTTGGGATCGGCGATCAGGATCTTGGCCGTCGGATTGATCTCGGACAGAAGGTGGGCGACCATACTGACCCGTTCGTAGGGGCCCGGCGGGCAGCGGTAGGGGTTGGGCGGGGCGACCATGGCATAGGTACCGCCCTCGGGCATGGCCTCGATTTGCGCCTTGAGCAATTCGGTCTGGCTGCCGGCCTTGTAGGCATGGGGCATCCGGTCCTGGGCGTTGATGTCCCAGCCGGGCACGGCCCCGTCCACGAAGTCGATCCCGGGCGACAGGATCAGCCGATCGTAGCCCAGCGTGTACCCCCCCGCGGTGGTCACGGTCCGCGCGTCGCGGTCCACGCCGGTGGCCCAGTCGTGCAGCACGTTGATCCCGTAGCTGCCCGCGAGCGTGCCGTAGGAATGGCCGAGGCTGTCCATCTCGCGGAAGCCGCCGATGTAGAGGTTCGAAAAATAACAGGTGTAATAGGCGCGTGTCGGCTCGATCAGGGTCACGTCGATCGCGCCGTTCGAGTCCTTGGCGATGTAGCGCGCCGCCGTGGCCCCGCCCGAGCCGCCGCCGATGACGACGACGCGCGGGCGGCCGTTGTCCTGGCCCATGACGCGGGGCGCCGAAAGCGTCGCCGCGCCCGCGGCCGCGGTGCCGATGAAGGCTCTTCTGTTCAGTTTCATGTCGGGTCTCCTCCCTTGGTTGCTTGGCGCGCCGATTGGCCCGGCGTCGTTGTGGTCCGGCTGCCCGGTCCCCCTTTGTGGCGGGGCCCCTCCCGGCCCCGTCCTGTCCGTCCCTATTCGACCGTCGCGAAATAGGCGGCCAGCGCCGCGATCTCCTCGTTCGACAGGCGGCTGGCCGTCATCTGCATGACGTTGTGCTCACGCACGCCCTCCTTGTAGGCGTGCATCGCGGTAACGAAGACATCTTCGGGCCAGTTGGTGATCGACGGGATGCCGTTGGCGGCGCCGCTTTCCTGATGGCACGAGGTGCACTCGCCGGACAGGTATTCACCGTAGGCCGGGTCGCCCACGATGGCGAGGATTTCCGGGTCGACCGAATGATCCACCGCCGCCGCCGTGAGCGCGGCCTCGGGAATGTCGGCCGGGTCGGCCGAGAACAGCCGCAGGTAGGCCAGCAGGTCGGCGCGATCCTCGGCATCCGCCATCCCGGCGTAGTTCATCCGGGTGCGGCTGACGAAGACTCGGGGGTTCTCGATGTAGCGGTCCAGCGTCTCGAAGGTCCACTTCAGCCCGGCATCGGCCCGCAGCATCATGTCCTCTGAATAGCGGAACCCCTCGATGGCGCCAGCGCGGCGGTCGAAAATCCCGTTCAGATGCGGGCCGACCCGGTTGCGCGCGCCCTGCCCCACCAGGTGACAGGACGCGCAATCCGACTGAAAGAGCGCCTCGCCGCGGTCGGGATCGCCCCCCACCTGTGCGGCGCCGCTGCTGCCCAGGCCGGCGAGGATCACCGCCGGGAGAAGCGCCCGGCGGATCATCACTGTGCCTCGAAGGTCGAGAGGTAGGCGGTGATCGCCGCGATCTCGTCCTCGCTGCGCAAGCCGGCGAAGGACATGTTCGTGCCCGGCATGGCGCCGCGCGGATCGGCCAGGTACTCCCCGAGGCGCTCGGGGGTCCAGACCTCGCCCGCGGCGTTGGCCTCCTCGAAGACGCCCGAATACCGGAAGCCCTCGATCCCGCCGATGGCGCGCCCCAGCACGCCGTTGAGGTGCGGGCCGACGCCGTTGCGCGCGCCGTCGCCGACCTGGTGGCAAGCCTGGCACTTGCGGAAGACGCCCTCGCCTTCCTCGACCAGCGCCGGATCGACCGCGGCCACCTCCTCGGTGGACTCTGTCTCCGACGTCTCGGCCTCGGCCTCTTGCGTCTCGGCCGCCCCGGTGGTCTCGGCGGCGGCCTCGGTCGCCTCGGCCTCTT
>JAVLCA010000033.1:5541-29531 GCA_031581025.1 Salibaculum sp.
TGCGTCTCGGCCGCCCCGGTGGTCTCGGCGGCGGCCTCGGTCGCCTCGGCCTCTTGCGTCTCGGCCGCCCCGGTGGTCTCGGCGGCGGCCTCGGTCGCCTCGGCCTCTTCGTCCTCGGGTGTGACGTCCAGCACGCTGGCGCGCATGGTGATCTCGACGCTGTCCTTGCAGTCCTCCATGCAGGGCTCTTCGCTGAAGGCCGGTATCTCGCCCTCGGCGCGGTCATCCATGAAGAAACCGTCCTCGTTGGGCAAGCTGACCTCGGTGAACGTGTCCTGCGACAGCTCGAAATCGTCCTCCACGAGGTTGTTGAGATAGAGGATATAGGCAGTGACCGCGTAGACCTCGTCGTCGGTCAGGCTCTGGGCCTGGCCGTAGGGCATGGCCCGGTGCACGTAGTCCCAGACGGTGGACAGGTAGGGCCAGTAGGAGCCTGGGGTCTTGACCGGGTCCTCGCGTTCCAGCGTGTCCCAGCCCCCCGAAAGCACGGGCCAGCGCGCCCGGCCCTCGCCGAAATCGCCGTGGCACTGGGCACAGTTCTCGATGTAGACCTCCTCGCCGGTCCAGACATCGCCCGAACCCGTGGGCAGGCCGGCACCATCGGGGCGGATGTCGATGTCCCAGGCGGCAACTTCCTCGTCCAGCGCTTCGCGGCCGAGGTCGAAACTGTTGCCTTCAAGCTCGCCGATCATGGGGCTTTCGTGGCTTTGCGCCCATGCGGCCCCGACGAAAAGCGCGGGCAACGAGGTGCCACCTTCGAAGGTGTCGCCGGCCTCGGCGCTCGCCTCTGCGGTGACGGTTTCGGTGGCCGCGGCGTCGGCGGGGGCCTCGGCCTCGGCAGGGGCTGTTGCCTCGGCAACGGTGTTCTCGGTGCCCTCGTCGACCGCTTCGATCTCGGCGGGTGCAGCGTCCGCGACCTCTTCGGTTTCGGTGGTTTCGGCGTCGGGGGCCGTGGCCTGCGCGGCCATGGTGTCGGCCTCAGCCTGTGCCGCGGCGGCGTCGGCCTCGGCGGTGTGCGCGGCGCGCTCGGACAGGCCGACGCTCAGCGCGATGACCGAGGTCGCGGCCACGGCGACCAGGGCGAGTTGGTTAGGAAATTTCGACATTCTCGGCCTCGCCATTCTCGTTCACGTACCAGGTCTGGATACCGTTGTTGTGGTAGATGGAGTTCTCGCCCCGCCAGTCGCGCAGCTGGTGCTTGGTGGGCTGCACGTAGCCGGTGCTGTCGTGGGCGCGGCTTTGCAGCAGCAGCGGCTTGCCGTCCCAGTCGAACTCGAAATAGAAGCGGTGCATGGACTTGTTCATGCTCGGGCCGGACATGCGGGCCTGATACCAGCTCTTGCCGCCGTCCAGCGTCACGTCCACCCGCGGGATCGTCCCGCGGCCCGACCAGGCGACACCGGTCAGGACGGTATAGCCGGGCCCGTGGGTCAGCGGGGCCTGCGGGCTGGGGTTGGTGATGACCGATTTGGCGTCCATCTCCCAGGTGAAGCGGCGCGCCTCGCCGTTTTCCAGCAGGTCCGTATACTTGCTGGTCTCCTCGCGGTGGTGCCAGGGCTTGTCGCCCACCTCGATGCGGCGCAGCCACTTGACCCACATGTTGCCTTCCCAGCCGGGCACGACCAGGCGCACCGGGTAGCCCTGTTCGGCGCGCAGCGCCTCGCCGTTCATCTTGAAGGCAACGAGGCAGTCGTCCAGCGCCTTTTCCATGGGGATCGAGCGGGTCATGGCGGCGGCGTCGGCGCCCTCGGGCAGGACCCACTTGGCGTTGGTCTTGATGCCCGCCTCGGCCAGCAGCAGCTTGAGCGGGATACCCGTATACATGACGTTGTGAATCATGCCGTGGGTGAACTGGCAGCCGTTGAGCTGCGCCCCCGCCCATTCCATGCCGGTATTGGCCGCGCATTCGAGGAAATAGGCGTGGTTTTCCCGCGGGAACCGCATCAGGTCGTCCATGGTGAAGACCAGCTCGCGCTCCACCAGGCCATTGATCATCAGGCGATGCTCGGCTGGGTCGATCTCGGCGGCGCCGCTGTGGTGACGCTCGAAGCAGACGCCGTTGGGCGTGATGATCCCGTCAAGCTCGTGCAGCGGCGTGAAGTTGATCGAGGAGATATTGTCGGCCGTCAGCCAGTCCACGGTGCGGCGCACAACGTGGCGTTCGTGCTTGGACGGCATGCCGTAGGGGGCGGCATCGACGCCGTCGCCCAGGTAGACCTGCCAGTCCTGCAGCTCGGTGATCGCCGGGTCGGGGGCGGTCTGCCCCTTGGCGACGGTGGCGGCGACGCTGCCGGCGCCGGCTGCCGCCGCCCCGGTCAGGAAGGACCGCCGCGACGGCTTCTTGCCCTTGAACTTCATGTCCATGTCTCGTCCTCTCGATGCGTCAATCGGCTCAGGCGCCCACGACCTTGACGCTGGTATTCGGCGTCACGGTCACGGTGCCCTGCTTGCGGATGTGGTCCTCGACCACGTCCCAGATCTGCGGGCCCTCGGTGCCCTCGTTCACGGAGGCCCAGCCGGCCACCACGTAGCTCTTTTCGGGGTCGATCGGCGCGCCCGTGGACAGCAGCGTCATGTCCGAGATCCGGCTGCCCTGCGGCTTGGTCACGTCGATGCGATAGCCCATGCCGCCGATGCGGACCATGTCGCCGCCCTGCTGATAGTAGGGGTCGGGGTTGAACAGGTTGTCGCCCACGTCCTCCAGCACGGTGTGAAGAAACTCGCCCGTCATCTCGGTGCGGTAGGCGCGGCCATAGGTCATCGAGGTGACGTTCCAGATGTCCTCGCGGGTGATGTCCTGGCCGGGCAGGACCGACGGCCCCCAGCGCACGCCGGGCGACATGGCGATGTCGGCCTCGCGTTCGCTCATCAGCGCGTCGCAGATCAGATCATCCCACGAGCCGTTGAAGTTGCCGCGGCGGTAGAGCAGCCCGTCGGTCTGGCCGATGACCTCGTCCAGCTGATCCTTGAAGGGCGCGCGCTGGTCGTCGATCAGGCCGGCGACCGTCGGGTCGGGCGCGATCACGTCGGAAAAGACCGGGATCAGCTTGTGCCGGAAGCCCATCATGCGGCCGTTGCGGATATCAAGGTCGACGCGGCTGACGAACTTGCCGTTCGAGCCCGAGGCGACGACGATCGTGTCGCCGACCGTCACCGGTTCGGGCAGCGCGTCGTGGGTGTGGCCCGACAGGATCACGTCGATGCCGGAGACGACCGAGGCCATTTTCTTGTCAACGTCGAAGCCGTTGTGCGACAGGCAAACCACGCATTCGGCGCCCTGGGCGCGCACCTCGTCGACCATCTTCTGCATGTGCTCGTCGCGGATGCCGAAGGAATAGTCGGGGAACATCCAGCCGGGGTTGGCGATGGGCATGTAGGGGAAGGCCTGGCCGATCACCGCCACCTTGACGCCACCGCGCTCGAAGAACCGGTAGGGTTTGAACTCGGCCGCGGGTTCGTCCCACATGGCGTCAAAGATGTTCTGGCCCAGCGCGTCGAAGGGCAGATCGGCGACGATCTCGCGGACCCGGTCCTGGCCCAGCGTGAATTCCCAGTGGAAGGTCATCGCGTCGGGCTTCAGTGCGTTCATCACGTTGACCACGTCCTGCCCCTCGGTCTGGTAGCAGGTGTAGGAGCCGTGCCAGGTGTCGCCGCCGTCCAGCAGGATCGCGTCGGGCCGGTCGCCGCGGATCGCGTTCACCACCGTGGCCACGCGGTCCATGCCGCCCATCTTGCCGTAGGTCCGCGCCAGCGCCGCAAAATCGTTGTAGGTCAGCGCGTAATGCGAGGGGCTGCCATCCTCGATCCCGTAGAGCCTGCGGAAATCTGCGCCGGTGACATGCGGCACCACGCCCCGGTTGTCGCCCACGCCGATGTTGACCTCGGGTTCGCGGAAATAGATCGGCTTGAGCTGGGCGTGGATGTCGGTGATGTGGATCAGCGAGACATTCCCGAAGGTGTCGAACTGCAGCAGCTGGTCCTGCGTGAGGGCCTGCTGCGCGGCCAGCCTGCTCCAGTTGCCGAAGCCCGAGGCCCCGACAAGGGCCGAGGCGGCCATCGAGGCCTGGAGAAAATCGCGACGGGAGATCATGAGCGGATCCTTCTGGTCTTGGTCTGCCGGGTCGGGGTATGCCGGGTCCCGGTCCGCTTTCGCGCCATCATATGCGCAAAAGTGAATATCTGAGATCAAAGAAAACCCGCACCGGCGGAACCGGCGCGGGCCTTCGGATCAGTTGCGGACGGAGGGCGTTTCGACGTCGAGACCCGCCCCGCGCGAGGCCACGTAGAGCTCCAGCGCCTTGAACTCGTCCGAGCCGCGGGTGTACGGCTCTGCGCGGATGTTCTTCATGCAGCCCTTGAACCGGCGGTGGATGGACCCCAGCCCGCCCCACTTGAGGCGGTAGACCGGAAAGCCGTTGATCTGGCCCTGCGACAGGTGATCGGCCCGGATCATGTTGTCGTAGTTGTCCTCGTGGCAATTGGCGCAAGCCATGTCGAGCTGGCCGACGCGCTGATAGTAGAGCTCTTCACCGCGCTCCCACCATTCGCGGGCCGGGCCGTCGATTTCCACGTCGACGGGCATGCCGCGCGACTGCTTGCCGATGGCCGCGGTCATGGCCAGCATCTCGGAGGATTCCCAGGCCCAGTCCTCGGCCTCCATCCGTTCGGTCCGGCAATTGTTGATGTTCTCCTCGAGCGTCCAGAGATCGGTGCCCTCGGGGTTCATCTTGGGCATCGAGGCGCGCACGCCTTCCATCGATTCGGCCATGTCGCCATGGCAATCGGCGCAGGACTCGCCGGTCGCGCCGTCGCCGGTCTGCCAGAGCGACATCCCCTGGTCTACGAAGATCATGCCGGGGTTGTCGAAATCGTCCATCTGCAGGACCTGCGTCTCGGGCGACCGGAAGGTCCAGCCCGACCGCACCACCGGCACGATCCCCTTCATGTGTTCGGCCGGCTGGACCTCGGTGTTGATCTCGACCTGGCCGTTGATCAGCAGATCCTCGGCGCTGACGGCCAGCGGCGCGGCCACGAGGGCCAGTCCGCAGGCCGCAGTCTTGAGTGTCGACAGTGTCATTATTGTTGTCCTCCCTGTGGTCCGCCAGCCTCAGCTGACGGCGATGTCCTTCGATTCCTCGTAGACCGACCCGTCGTCGTCGTACCAGGTGAAGGCGAAGGTGCCGCTTTCGGGCACGGTCGCCTGGAACTCGATGAAGGGGTTGGTGGAAATCGCCGGTTCGAGGATCATCTCGACGACGCTCTCGCCGTTGAACTCGCAGGTGAAGCGGTTGATGATCGACTGCGGGATGGTGTTGCCGTCGCTGTCCTTGCGCTGGCCCGATTCCATGGGGTGCGAGATCAGCGTCTTGATAGTGATGGTGTCGCCGGCGGCGGCATCACGGGGGACGCGGACGCGGGGGGTAACGTTGTCTGCCATGTCTTCAATCCTCTCGTTGGGTTAGCCGCCGCAGCCGCCGATGGTGACCTTGACTTCCTGGCTGGCCTGCACGAACGAGCCGTCGTTCATCCGGGCAATGGCGATCACGTCCTGCGTGCCGGCCAGGCGCATGCGGGTCGAGGCGGCCTGCGCCCCGGCCAGCGGGCCGAAGTTGAAGGCGGCGACATCCGGGGTCGGGTTGCCCGCGGCCAGGATGGTGATCGCGGCGGCGCCCGGGGCGCTGACCTCGATCGGAACGGTGTTGCCGTTCTCGGCGATCTCGGGCGCGGTCAGGGTGATGCCCCCCTCGCCCGGCTCGGCCCCGTCAGTGAAGGCGGCAATGGCATCCTCGATGGCGGCGCGGGCCTGCATCGGAAGCGTGGTCGCCGCCGCGGCCCCCAGCGCCATCAGGATGGTCTCTCTACGCGAAAAGCTCATGATTTCTCCTCTCGGGTTCGCGGTTCCCTGACCTCGGGTCAGTCGGTCAGGGTCATAAGGTAGGCCACAACGTCCTCGACCTGTTGGGCCGTCAGGATCGTCTCGCCCTCGAACTTGTCCTGGTTGCGGGTGAAGTCGTCGGCGACATAGAAGGCCGGCATGATCGTTCCCTGGAACGTCTTCTTGGAATTGATGATCATGCCGCGCAGCTCCGCCTCGGTGCGGTAGCTGCCGATGCCGTCGAGGGGCGGCCCCACCTCGCCGTGGAACGGCTGGTCGGCCATGTCCGAATTGGCGTGACAGGCCAGGCAGTTGCCCAGCTTGCGCGCCACAAAGACCTGGGCGCCATTCTCGGGGTCGCCGGGCGTGCCGGTCAGCGATTGCTCGACCGCGCCGTAGTCGCCGTATGTGACATCGGCCGGGGCCAGCATGTCGGCCAGCGCCACGCTGCCCCCCATGGCCACGCAAACGGCCAGTGCAAATGTTCGCTTCATTGTTCCTCCCTGAAGTCCTTCTGACGTATTTCGACTTTCTTATTATGTATACCGTAGCGCACCGGGCAGGCGACTCGCAACATCAAATTCATAAGCGTGAATTCATGCGCGCCGAGGCAGTCCCCGCCGCGCGGGGGTCAGGGGGCTGCCGGGCTGCCACGTCGTGAGGCCGGTCAGGCGCGGCGCTACTCGCCCCCGTCGGCATAGAGCCCCTCGCCCGCGTTGAATATGCGAGCGTGATACTTCTGAAAGTTTTCCTCTTCGTGAACCCCGTCGCGTACATAGGTCAGCATGTTGTGGAACATGCCGGGGCTGAGCGCGCCGGGCACATAGGCGGCGGCCACGCGGTTGGTGGGCGCCTCTTGCGTCACCTCTTCGGGGAAAAAGTAGATGGTCGGCGTGTACATGGCGCCCCATTTCTGCACCATCTCCTTCTCGGGCAGGGATTCACCATCGAAATCCGTGACCTCCAGATCGCCGAACATGTTGATCTGCACGACATAGAACTCCTCGTGCAGCAGGGCGTCGATCTCGGGGATCGGGTAAACCTCCTCGTGCATCTGGGTGCAGTAGATGCAGCCGCGCTGCTCGATCATCACCGCGAGGCGCTTGCCCTGCGCGGTGGCGTCGGCGTGATCCTCGCGCAGGTCGAGGAAAGTCTGCTGCATCCAGTCGGCCTTGTGCAGGCCGTCGTCGCCCAGCTCCGCCGCCTGCACCGGGGCCATGAGGATCAGCGCCGCAACGGCCGCGATCACGGGTTTGAACACTGTCTTGAACATCGGGTCTCCTCCCTTTTTCGATGTCGGCCGGTCTAGCCGAGGTTGCTGAACGCCGGGAACGTCTCGATCATCCAGTTGCCGATGGCGTTGATCGTGTTGGTCGCGATCAGGATCGCGAAGACGATCAGCAGCACACCCATGGCCTTTTCCACGTGGGCCATGCGCGCCCGGTGCCGCTGCATGACCCCCAGGAACGGCTTGGCGAAGAACGAGGCGATGACGAAGGGCAGCGTCATGCCCAGCCCGAAGACCGCCAGAAGCAGGGTGCCCTGCAAAAGGTCGCCCATGCCGCTGGCCATCATCAGGATCGTGGCCAGCACCGGCCCGACACAGGCGGTCCAGCCGAATCCGAAGGCCAGCCCCATCACGTAGGCCCCCAGCACCGTGGAGGGGTCCGAATTGCTTTCCATGCGCGCCTCGCGCATCAGGAACGGCAGGCGCAGCACCCCGAGGAAATGCAGCCCGAAGACGAAGATCACCGCGGCGGCGACGTAACTGAGCGGCTCCTTGATGGCGGCGAAGGCCTGGCCCAGCGCGGTGGCCCCCAGCCCCAGCAGCATGAAGATGGTGGTCACGCCCAGCGCGAACATCAGCGCGGAAATGGTCAATCGCTTCTGCGCGCCCGGCGCGATTCGCCCGTCGCCGCGCAGTTCGGCCATGGAGATCCCGGCCATATAGGAAAAGTAGAAAGGCACCATGGGCAGGATGCAGGGCGTCAGAAACGCCAACAACCCCGCCAGAAAAGCGCCCATGAAAGACACGTCGAACATGCCGGCTCCTTGAAGAATTCACATATTCAAATTAAGCTAAGTGAAAAAGATAGGTCAATTGCGTCATGCTCCGCTTCCTCGCCGCGCTCTGCCTCGCCCCGGCCCTTTCCGGCGCTCCGTTGGCGCGGGCGCAAGACACGGAGGCCGGCGCCGAGGTGCAGATGGTCATGGTCGAACAGGACGGTTGTGCCTATTGCCAGCGCTGGGACGCCGAGATCGGCCCGATCTATCCCAAGACGGGCCTCGGCGCCGCGGCCCCGCTGCGCCGGATCGACCTGCACGACCCCGTGCCGGCCGACCTTGAGCTGGCCCGCCGCCTGACCTTCACCCCCACCTTCGTTCTGGTCGTCGACGGGGTCGAACTGAACCGGATCGAAGGCTATCCCGGCGAGGACTTTTTCTGGGCCCTGGCCGAGCGGATGGCGGCCGACGCCGGCCTGATCGAGCCGGCGGCCGAGGGATGAAGGATGCCCCGCCCCCTGTTGCGCATAACGCGCAAGTGACCGCGGACGCGCCCGGGGCACCTTTCGCGCCCGGGCCCGAAACCGGTAAGGTCTGCGAAACCCGCGGAAGGTGGATCATGGGGCTTCCCGTCATAGACAACGACATCCCGCCCGAGGAACTGGACCGGATGGCCGAGCGCGCCACCGAGGCGTCGAATTTCCTCAAGGCGATCAGCCACGAGGGCCGGCTGATGATCCTGTGTCACCTGGCCACGGGCGAGAAATCCGTGACCGACCTTGAGAGCCTGCTGTCGGCGCGGCAGGCCGCGGTCTCGCAGCAGTTGTCGCGCCTGCGGCTTGAGGGGCTTGTCACCCCCCGGCGCGAGGGCAAGACGATCTACTACCGCTTGACCGACGACCGGTCTCGGCAAATACTGGACCTTGTCTACGACATGTTCTGCCGCGACGGCTGAGCCTGTCGCAGGCAACCGGGAGGAGAAAATGCTGGAGACGATCGGCTACGCCAACGCGGCGGCCCTGGTCGGGCTTTGCGGGGGCGTTTTGCTGGGCCTCGCGGCTCGGTTCGGCCGGTTCTGCACCCTCGGCGCCATCGAGGACTGGCTTTACGGACATGACGATACCCGGATGCGGATGTGGGCCGTCGCCATCGGCGTGGCCGTGATCGGCAGCTTCGCGCTGGTCGGGCTGGGCGTCTTCGAGGCAGGCCAGAGCGCCTATCTCGCGCAGGCCTGGAACCCGCTGGCCTCGATCGCGGGCGGCTTGGTCTTCGGCTACGGCATGGCCATCGCCGGCAACTGCGGCTACGGCGCGCTGGCGCGGCTGGGCGGTGGCGACCTGCGCTCTTTCGTGATCGTGCTGGTGATGGGGCTGTCGGCGCTCATCACGCTGTCGGGGCCGCTGGCCTGGCTGCGGGTGGCCGTCTTTCCCGAACCGGCGGCCAACGGCACGCCGCCGGGCATCGCCCACGGGCTGGGCGCGCTCACCGGGGTGTCGCCGGTGATCTTCGGCCTCGGCCTCGGGGGGCTGATCCTGGCCTTTGCCCTGCGCTCGCCCCTGCTGCGCGCCGCCCCGGCGGCCATCGCCTGGGGCACGGTGGTGGGGCTGGCGGTGGTGCTGGCCTGGGCCGGCACCCAGTGGCTGGCCGTCGAGAGTTTTGCCGAGACGCCGGTGCAATCGCACACCTTCACCGCGCCGGTGGGGGCGACCATGCTCTACGCCATGACCGCCTCGGGCAACGAGCTGACCTTCGGGATCGGCTCGGTGCTGGGCGTGCTGATCGGTGCCTTCATCGGGTCGCTCATCAAGGGTCATTTCCGCTGGGAGGCCTGCGAGGACCCGCGCGAGCTGCGCCGCCAAATCCTCGGCGCGGCCCTGATGGGTGTCGGTGCTGTGGTGGCGCTGGGCTGTTCCATCGGCCAGGGCCTGTCCGCCTTTTCCGTGCTGGCCTGGAGCGCGCCTGTCACCTTCGCGGCGATCCTTGCCGGGGCGGCCCTGGGCCTGCGCCAGCTCATCACCGGCTTTCAACCGGCCGAGTAGGCCGCCCCACCGCCGGTCTGGACCCCACCCTGCCGGCCCTTTAGGTGCATCGGCATGAGCACCCTCGACACCCCCGGGGCCGACCGCATCCTGCCCGGCATCCTGCTGATGATCGGCTTTTGCATGTCCGCGCCCATGCTGGACGTTGCCGCCAAGCTGGCCGCACGAACACTGCCCGTTGGCCAAATCACCGCCGCGCGATTCGTCATCCAGGCCGCGCTGATGCTGCCGGTCTGCCTCTGGCTGGGACTGCGGTTGCGGCCGGGGCCGGGCACCGCGGGCCTGCTGGCTTGGCGGGCGTTGTTCCTGGTGCTGTCGACCTATTTCTTCATCGCGGCGATCCGGGTGATGCCCATCGCCGACGCGCTGCCGAAACTCGTAGACGGCCTCGCCGATCTGGTTGCCCTCGGCATCGTAGACCGCGCAGGCCCAGCCGTTGGCCCGGTCGATGTGGAAAACCTCAGTGTGGTGCGGGGTGGTCATGGTCTTCGTCCTCCGTGGAAAGGTGGGGGCCGGGCCCGGGGGCCCGGCGGTGGCGGTCAAAGGTCGATGATCTCGATGGTGTGGGCCGCGGCGATCCGCGCGAGGCGCTCGGCGTTCTGTTCGCGAGCCCAGCGGGTCATGGCCGCCGTTGCCTTCGGCCCGTCGTAGCCGTGGCGGCGCAAAGGCTTTTCCCACCCCGGGTAAGCGCGGGTCGGGAGGAGCGGGCCGAAGCCGTGGGCCTTTTCGCTAATGGCGCCCTGTGCCGTTTTGGCGGCCTTGGCGCGGTCGAGGCTGTGCCCGCTTGCGATGACCTTGCCGTCCGACTTGCGGATGACGGCCCAAGCGGCTTTGACCGCGCGGTTGCCTTTGTAGGTTTCCTCGTAGCCGTTCGAGAATGTTGCGGTGATGGTCATGGTGGTGCCTCCGTGGAAAGGTGCGTCGCGAGTGCGTCGCTGATGGCTCCAGTTTGCTAATACAGCCGGGGTAGTGAAGCTCTTTAATCGCCTGATCCGGCTCTTTTTCTTGAGGGGCCACCCGCGGATTGGGTGCGGGATTGCCCGAAAATTCTTTTGAAATTTCAGAGGCCCCAATTTTCCCGCACCTATGGCCGAACCTTTGAAAGTGACGGGATTGTCCAGACGGCTGGGTCGCCCACCATGCGCCCTCTTTTCATCAGCGCGCGGACAGGCGACAATCTGCGGCGTCGTGCCCCTCGCCGCGACGTTGGGCGTCACGCCTCAAGTCCTGCCGTGGTTTTTCCTTTATCCGGCCCGGGCCGCGGGGCAAACTCGGGCCATGAGCGACGCCTCCTCACAGATCCCCCTCCTGCGGCGCCTGTTCGACCGTGCCGTCGCGGTGGCGGACCCCATGCGCAGCCTTGCCGATCACCTGCCCGCGCAACCGCCGGGCCGGGTCGTCGTGATCGGTGCGGGCAAGGCCAGTGCCCGCATGGCCGAGGCGGTGGAGGCCGCCTGGGGCCCCTGCGAAGGGCTGGTCATCACCCGTTACGGCTATGCCCGCCCCTGCGCCGGGATCGAGATCGTCGAAGCCGGGCACCCGGTGCCGGATATGGCCGGTGTCGCCGCCACGCGCCGGATGCTGGACCTTGTCGCGGGGCTTGGCGAGGGGGATTTCGTGCTGGCGCTGATCTCGGGCGGCGGGTCGGCCCTGCTCTGTGCCCCTGCCGAGGGGCTGACCCTGGCAGACAAGCAGGCCGTGGCGCGGGACATGCTGGCCAGCGGCGCCCCGATTTCCGAGGTCAACGGCCTGCGCAAGCAGCTTTCGGCGGTCAAGGGCGGGCGGCTGGCCGCCGCCGCCCATCCGGCACGGATGCTTGCGCTGATGATATCCGACGTGCCGGGCGATGCCCCCGGGGACATCGCCAGCGGCCCCACCGTGGGCGATGCGGGCGATGCGCCGCGCGCCGCGCGGGCTCTGGCGGCGCGCGGCGTGACACCGCCCGAAGCGGTCCGGCGGCATCTGGCGAAAGGCGGCGCGCCGGTGGCGCCGGGGGACCCGCGCCTCGCCCGGGTCGAGAATGTCGTCTACGCCGCGCCGTCGCACGCACTGGCCGCGGCGGCCGCGCTGGCCCGCGCCGAGGGCCTCAAGGTCCGGATACTGGGCGATGCGATCGAGGGCGAGGCGCGCACCGTCGCCGCCGAGCACGCCGCATTGGCCCGTGACCTGCAGCGCACCCGCAGCGGCGCCACGCCCCTGGTGATCCTGTCCGGAGGCGAACTGACGGTGACCCGGCGCGGCGCGGGCTGCGGCGGGCCCAACGCGGAATACTGCCTGGCCCTGGCGCTGGCCCTTGAGGGCACGGCGGGAATTCACGCACTGGCCTGCGACACGGACGGTGTCGACGGCGCCGCGGAGGTCGCGGGCGCGCACATCTCGCCCGACACGCTGGACCGGGCGCGCGCAGCGGGGCTGGACCCGGCGGGCGCACTGGCGCGCAACGACGCGCATGGTTTTTTTGCCGCGCTGGGCGATCAGGTGGTGACGGGGCCGACCCTGACCAATGTTAACGATTTCCGCGCCCTGCTGATCCGCTAGCCCCCACCCCTTTACACAAGCGCGGGCGGGCTATAACGATTGGGTTGCTTCGGTCTGGGACGGCACGCCGTCCAGATAATAGGGAACTGTGGTGCGGTCATGCAGATGGCCAAATCCACGACTGCCCCCGCAACTGTGAGCGGAGAGCGATGCCGGCACATGCCACTTCGGGCCCAGGCCCGGGGGAAGGCCCGGCAAAGCGGCGACCCGCAAGTCAGGAGACCTGCCGAAGTGATCACCCTATCCGGGCGCGGGGCGCGCCAGGGATAACGGACCTTCCGTCGTGGTGGCATCTTCAGCCGTGCGCGGGAGGAGTGCGATCTCCCCCGATCACAAGACCAAAAACAGGGCCGGACACCGGCCCGAGATCCGATTGGGATGACCATGACCAGACAGACCCTCTGGGCGAGCACCGCCCTTATCGCCCTGTCCACCCCCCTGGCCGCGCAGCAGGCCTTCGAGCTGGACGAAATCATCGTCAGCGGCAACCTTGACGAGACCACGCTGGAACGCATCGGCGCGACCGCCAGTGTCGTCACCCGGGACGACCTGGAAGAAAGCGGCGAGGCGCGCGTGATCGACTACATCGCCCGCCTGCCCGGCGTCGACGTCCGGGCGCGCGGCCCTGTCGGCACCAAGTCCTCCATCACCGTTCGCGGCGCGGGGCAGAACTATGTGCGCGTGCTGGTCGATGGCATCGACGTGACCGATACCTCGGGCACGCAGGTCGCCTATGACTTCGGCAGCCTGCGCACCGCGGACGTCAGCCGAATCGAGATCCTGCGCGGCGGCCAGGGCGCGCTTTACGGGTCGGAATCCATCGGCGGGGTCGTCAACATCACCACCCAGCGCGCCACCGAGGAGGGCCTGACCACCGGCGCCGCCATAGAACTGGGCAGCTACAACACCCTCGCGGCCAGCTACGGGCTGACCATGAAGCAGGGCGACATGGACCATGCCTTCACCCTGTCCTCGATCCAGACCGACGGCTTTTCCGCAGCCGACGAGAACGACGGCAACGACGAGGCCGACGGCTATCGCGCCAACCGCCTGAGCTTTGCCCTCGGCCGCGACCTGGCCGGAGGCGGCCGGGTCGAGGTCAACGGATTCTACGAGGACTCCTATGGTGAGTACGATGAATTCGGCCCTGTGGATGGCGAGACCCCGGATGAGGCGACAGACAATACCGTCCTAGGCCTGCGCGCCATGGCACAAATGCCCACTGGCGCGATCGACAGCGAATTCGCCGTCACCTATTACGCCATCGACCGTGACACGGAAGGAAATTCGAGTAACCTTTACCAAGGGCGGCGCATCGGCCTGTCCTATCTCGGCAGAACGTCTCTAAACTATGCCACCGACCTGCGCTTCGGCGCGGATGCCACGCGCGAAACCTTTGATCGGTCCGGCGACTTCGGCGATGAGGGCGGGGAAGCCGATATCGCAGGGGCCTTCTCCGAACTCGCTTATTCGCCGACAACCAATCTGGACGTCGTCGGCACTCTGCGGGTCGATGAGCATTCGCAATTCGGGGCCTTCACCACCGGCCGCCTTGCCGCATCTTGGCGGCCCGTGGGCGACTATGTAGTGCGCGCATCGGTGGCGACCGCCTTCCGAGCACCCTCGCTCTACGAACAGTTCGCAACAGCCTTGACAAACCCTGAGCTCACCTCGGAGGAAAGCAGCTCGTTCGACCTTGGATTGGAAAGGCGTGTCGGTTCTGACGGTTTTGTTCGTGCTACCCTGTTCTATAACGAGACCGATAATCTGATCGACTATTTCGACAGCGGCACACCTTTGGACTCATCTGACGACTTTTATCGGAATGTCCCCGGCACCGTTACGCGCCAGGGCGCCGAACTGGAACTGGGCCTGCCGCTGACCGATGCCGTGCGGCTGGACGCGAGCTACACCTACACCGAGGGCGACAATCCATCAGGACTGACCGGCGGAAACGCCTGGAACCTCGAGTTCCCGACGCATGACATCTCGGCCACGCTGTCGGGCGATGTCACCGAGCGGGTCTCGGGCAGTGTCAGCCTGCAGCGCGCGATGGACCGGCCCACGCTCGACGACTACACGGTCGTCAATGCCAAGGTCGGCTACGCCATGAGCGACGGGGCCGAGGCCTACATGCGCGTCGACAACCTGCTGGACACAGAATACCAGACCCAGGCGGGCTACGGCACCTCCGACCGGGCGTTTTACGTTGGGCTGCGTGCGCAATTCTAGGGTCATAGCGCTGGCGCTGGGGGCGGTGCTGGCCACCGCCCCCGCAGGCGCGCAGGACGGGGCCGATCCGGGCGTGCCCGCGGCCCCGCCGGAGCGTGTCGTCTCGATGAACCTGTGCACTGACCAGCTGGCGATGATGCTGGCGGATGACGACCAGTTGCACTCGGTCTCCTACCTGTCGCAGCAGGCGCGCGGGTCGGCGCTGGTCGAGCAGGCCCGGCAGTATGTGCCCAACCGCGCGCTGGCCGAGGAAATCTACCTCATGGACCCCGACCTGGTGATCGCGGGCAGTTTTTCGGACCGCACGACACTGGACATGCTGCGGCGGCTTGATGTGCCCGTCGCCGTTTTCGAGCCCGCGGGCAACCTGTCGGATATCCGCGACCGGGTGCGGCGCATGGGCGCGGTGCTGCACCGCGAAGAGGCCGCCGACCGCATGGTGGCCCGCTTCGAGGCCCGGCTGGCCGAACTTTCCGCGCAGGCCCCGCCCGAGGGGGCCCGGCCCAGCGCCGCGCTCTACTCGGCCAACGGCTGGTCCTCGGGCGGCAAGACCCTGCCCGGCCAGATCGTCACCGCCGCCGGGTTCGACCTGGTGGCCGACGATTTCGGCCTGGCCTGGGGCGGCTTCCTGCCGCTGGAACTGCTGGCCATGTCCGACCCGGACGCGGTGATCACCGGCCAGCCCTACCCGGCCGACTCGCGGGCAGAGGAAATCCTCGACCATCCGGTCGTGGCCCATCTGAAACGCGACAGCATGCGCGGCATCGTCAGCGACCAGGACTGGTCCTGCGGCACGCCGCTGGTGCTGGACGCCATCGCGCGGCTTTCGGACGCGCGGCTGGCCGCGAGCGGGGCCGGCCGATGACCCGGCTGATGCTGGTCCTCTCGGCGCTGGTGCTGGCGCTGACCGGCGCCGCGCTGGTGATCGGCCCGGCCAATGCGCCCTATGGCGACAGCCTCGCCGCCCTCTTCGTCGATGACGGCACGCCGCTGACGCTGGTCATGCGCGAAATTCGCCTGCCCCGCGCCATCCTGGCGCTGGCCATCGGGGCCAGCCTCGGGATGGCCGGCGCGGCGATGCAGGGCTACCTGCGCAACCCGCTGGCCGACCCCGGCTTGATCGGGGTCTCGGCCTCAGCGGCACTGGGGGCGGTGCTGGCGATCCAGACCGGGCTGGCAGCGGCCTTTGCCTTCGGCCTGCCGCTGGCGGCCCTGGCTGGCGCGGTGCTCGGCGTGGTGCTGGTGCTGGCGCTTGCCGGGCCGCGCGGGGCCTCGATCACGTTGATCCTGGCCGGCATCGTCGTCTCGTCGCTGGCCGGCGCGCTGACCTCGCTGGTGCTGAACCTCTCGCCCAATCCCTTCGCCGCCTCGGAAATCGTCTTCTGGATGATGGGCTCGCTCGCCGACCGGTCCATGGATCACGTCTGGCTGGCTCTGCCGCTGATCGCGCTGGGGCTGGCGCTGCTGGCCACACTGACCCGCGGGCTTGAGGCGCTGACCCTGGGCGAGGATGCCGCCCAGGCGCTTGGCATCAACCTGACCCGGTTGCGGCTGACGCTGGTGGTGGGTACCGCGGCCGTCGTCGGCGCCTCCACCGCCGTCGCAGGCACCATCGGCTTCGTCGGACTTGTGGTGCCACACCTGCTGCGCCCCTTCGTGGGGGCGCGGCCCGGCGCCCTGCTCTGGGCCTCGGCGCTGGGCGGGGCGGCGATGCTGCTGGCCGCCGACATACTGGTGCGCGTGGTGCTGCCGACCAAGGACCTCAAGCTGGGCGTCGTCACCGCGCTGGTGGGCGCGCCGCTGTTCCTGCACCTGATCTACAAGACGCGGAGGCAGATGGCATGAGCCTGCTGAGCGTCTCCGGCCTGACCATCCACCGTGGCAAGCGCACCATCCTGCGCGAGGTGGGGTTCGACATCGGCGCGGGCGAGTTGATCGGCCTGATCGGCGCCAATGGCGCGGGCAAGACAACGCTATTGCGCGCGGTTTTGGGCCTGTTGCCCGCCACGGGCCACAGCAGCCTGGCCGCCCTGCCCCGGCGGGACCGTGCGAAACAGGCCGCCTGGATGCCCCAGGCGCGCGAAGTGGCCTGGCCGGTCAGCGTCGAGCGCCTCGTCACCCTCGGCCGCTCGCCGCACCTGGGCGTGGGACAGGCCATGGGGGCCGCCGACCGCGCCGCCATCGACGCGGCGGTCGGCGCCCTGGGGCTGGAGGATTTCCGCCACCGCACTGCGACCAACCTGTCGGGCGGTGAACTGGCCCGTGTGCTGATCGCCCGCACCCTGGCGCAGGAGACGCCGCTGGTCCTGGCGGATGAGCCCATCGCCGGGCTGGACCCGGCCCACCAGATCCAGACCATGCGGCTCTTTGCCGGGCTGGCGCAACAGGGCCGGTCTGCGGTGGTGTCGATCCACGATCTCGGGCTTGCGGCGCGCCATTGTACCCGGCTGATCCTGCTGGGTGGGGGCCGCCTTGTCGCCGATGGCGCCCCCGGCGACGTTCTCACGCCAGACAACCTGACCGACCATTTCAATATCACGGCGCATTTCGCGCAGACCGAGGCGGGGCCGATCTTCCAGCCGCTCGACGTGGTGGGGATGGACTGAAGCGATGATGAGAGACGGGGCATGACCGATCTGACCACACTCACCGGGATGCTGGCCCGCGGGGGCCCGGCCCTCTGGCTCATTGCCGGGCTGTCGGTGCTGACGCTCGCGCTGGTGCTGTGGAAGATCTGGCGGCTGTCATTGGCCGGCGCCTGGGGCGGTCGCCGGGCCGAGGCCGTGGTGGCACGGCTCTGCGCGGGCAAGGACAGCGCCCTGCCCGAGCGTCCGCGCACGGTGCGGCTGCGCTTTGTCACCGACAGCTGGCAGGTGCTGCACGGCGACGCCCTGGGCGCAGAGGCCGCACGCGAAGAGATCACCCGGCTGGCGCAACGCACCTTATCGGACCTGCGCGGAGGCCTGCGCCCGCTGGAACTGATCGCCACCATCGCACCGCTGATCGGCCTGCTAGGCACCGTTCTGGGCATGATCGAGGCCTTCCAGGCCCTGCAGGACAGCGGCGCGCAGGCCGATGCGGGCGTGCTCGCGGGCGGGATATGGGAAGCTCTTCTGACCACCGCCGCCGGCATGGCCGTGGCGATCCCGGCCACCATCGCCCAGTCCTGGTTCGAGAGCGTGGCCGAGCGCGTGCGCCTCGACATGGAGGATCATGCGACCCGCCTGGTCATCCATGCCCAGGCGCGCCGGGGGGCCGTGGCCTGATGTTCTCCTTCGCCCCCGAAAGGGCGCCGCGCCGGCCCAGCCTGACCCCGATGATCGACGTGGTCTTCCTGTTGCTGATCTTCTTCATGCTGACCGCACAGTTCACCCGCGACCACAGCCTGTCGCTGACCCCGGGCGGCGCCGGGTCAGAGGCCTACACCGGCCCGCCGCGTCTGGTGCGGATCGCGCCCGAGGGTCTTCGCCTGAACGGGCAGAGGATCGCTCTGGAGGCGCTGCCCGAGGCACTTGCAGGGCTGACCGAGGCCCCCTCGGACATGATCGTCCTGCACCCGGCCGAGGGGGCCGACCTGCAACGCCTGGTGCAGGTGATGACCGCGCTCGAGGCCGCCGGTTTCACCCGGCTGGCCCTGACGGAGGACTAGGCCATGCGCTTTGCAGCCCCGTCCCGCCGCCCCCGCTCCGAGGCCATCGTGCCGATGATCAACGTGGTCTTCCTGCTGCTGATCTTCTTCATGATGACCTCGCGCATCGCCCCGCCCCCGCCGGTCGAGGTCGCGCCCCCCGAGGCCTCGCCCGAGAAACTGGCCGAGGGCGAGGCGGTCTTGTGGATCACCGGCGATGGCACCCCGGCCTTCGGCGACCTGCGCGGTGCGGCGGTCTGGCCCGCGCTGACCGCCCTGCCCGCCGAGGTGCCGCTGACCGTCATCGCCGATGCCGCCCTGTCCGCGACCCGTCTGGCGGCGATCCTGTCGCGTCTCGGTCCCAACCGGGCGGTCGAATTGGTGGTGCGCGGATGATGCGGCTGGATTTCCTTCTGTTTCTGGGGCTGGCGACAGCGGCGCATCTGGCCGTTTTGCCCGCGCCCGATCCGTCGGGGCGCGCCGGCGGCGGCGCCGAGGGCAAGGACAGCGTCACCCTCGCCGCCAGCGCCCCGACGGCGCTGGTGGACCAGTGGCAGACCCGTCCCGACCAGGCCGAGGCCCCGGACATGGCCTCCCCCGCCACGGGCCAGCCCCCCGCGCGCCCCACCGCTGAAACCGCGGCCAAGCCGACGCCCCGGCCGGCGCAACCCGAGGGCGCGGCCGAAACGCCGGCGCTGCCACGGGTGCCACAGCCCGCCCCGACACCCACACGGCCAGAGTCCTCCGCCCCCGGCCTGCCGCTGCCCGAGGTCGACGCGCGCCCCGCGGCCCCGGCAGAACCCGAACACCGGGCCGATGCGACACGCCCTTCGGCCCTGGCTCAGCCCGATCCGCCCGCCAGGCCCCAGGTCGACAGCGCCGCACCGCCCCCGCCCGCCGACAGCGATCTGGCGCCCGAACGGGCCCCGCGTCCCGCCGCGCGGCCCCGTCCCGCGCAACCGGCGCAGGTCGCAACCGGCACCAAAACCGGCGAAACGACCGGCGCCACTGCGCCGCAGGTCAGCCAGGGCCCGGACGCGGCGACAACCCGTCGCCTGATGGCGCAATGGGGCAGCGGCGTGCACCGCGCCATCGAACGGCGCAAGGCCTATCCGCGCGGCACGCGCGCCAGCGGCACCGCCCGCATCCGGCTGATCCTGAGCGGCGACGGACAGCTCCGGGCGCTGGGCGTGGCCAGCAGTTCGGGCGACGCGAGGCTCGATCGGGCAGCCCGGGCGGCGGTCCGCGCCGCCCGCTACCCGGCCGCGCCCGAGGCCCTCGGCACCGGGCCGCACAGCTTTACCGTACCCCTGTCCTTCGAACCCTGAACGCGAGGCCTTTCGCGGCCCCGACCCGCGCCCTATAGTGCCGTCAAACGGGCAGCGGACAGGGCAGCGGGCAAGCCGGGCATGACAACCGGGGCAGACAACAGGACGGCAGACTTCGACATCGTGCTGGTGGGCCAACGCGGCCGCCTGCAATACGAGGCGCTGCTGCTGGTCGCCTCGCTGAGGGCCATGGCGCCGGACTTTTCCGGCACCGTCTACGTCGCCGAACCGCAGCCCGGCCCGCTCTGGCCCGACGATCCGACCATGAGCGGCGAGATCCGCGCCGCGCTGACAGCACAGGGCGCAACGATCCTGCCCTTCGAGGCCACCGCGTTTGGCCAGACCTACCCCCATGGCAACAAGATCGAGGCGTTATGCGCCATGCCAGCGGGCCGGCCCTTCCTGTTTCTCGACAGCGACACGCTGATCACCGACGACCTGTCGTGTCTGACGGCGGATTTCACCCGCCCCGCCGCCTCGATGCGCCGCACGGGGACCTGGCCAGAGGAAGAGCTCTACTGGCCCGGCTACACAGCGACCTGGAAATCGCTCTACGACAAGTTCGGCCTGGCGGGCTTCGAGGAGACGCTGGATACCAGCCAACTCGACGACTACTGGGAACGCTACCTCTATTTCAACGCGGGCTGGGTGATCGGCCCGGACGCCCCGGCCTTCGGCACCCGCTGGCGCGACTGGGCAGTGGATATCCGCGACGCCCCGCCCGAGGAACTGGTGCTGCAATCGCTCTACCCCTGGCTCGACCAGGTGGCCCTGCCGCTTGTCGTCCACAGCCTCGGCGGCGGCCGCCCCGGTCCGGACCTGGACGGCCTCAATGGCGATCTGACCTGCCATTACCGGCTGCTGCCGCTGCTCTATGCCCGTGAAAGCGACCATGTCGTGCAGGTGCTCGAAGAGGTCAGCGCGCCCAACAAGATCAAGAAACTGCTCAAGCAACACGAACCCTTCAAACGCATGATCTACCAGGGCCGCGGCCAGAAGGTGCGGGCGCTCTTCGACCAGGACAACCTGCCAAGGCCCGAACGCAAACTGCGCAACCGCATCAAGCGCGAGGGCTTCTGGATGCGCTGACCCCAACCGGCCAGGGGGGCCAGCCCCCCGCCGCGCGTACCGCGCGCCTCCCCCCGCGGTATTTCTGGACCCAAAGAAGCCTTAAGGGTGTATTAACCTTAATGCGCGATGGCGGAGGGGCGGTACAGGCTGCGGAGCCGATGGCCGCACCCGAAGAAGCCCCTCGCCCATGGCGCCTGGCGACCCTCTGGGCGGGGGGCACCCGTTTCTTTGGGTTCGAAATACCGCGGGGGAGTCGAGCTTGCTCGACGGGGGCAGCGCCCCCAACCCCGGACAGTCCAGGATCACCGGACCGGGTATCGCGTCAGGCTTCCAGCCATCAGAATGAAAGCGCGCGGAAGCGCTCCGTTTGGCAACCGTCCGCTTGGAACGACCCGTGCGATACGGCCCGCCGTGCAGGACGCACGTTCTTCTCGACGCAGCCCACATTGAGCCATCCGGAAAACCGGCCTAGGATCGCGCGAGCAATCTCAACGGAGGACAGGACAGATGAGCGACGATCCCACCTATGGCTTCGACACCCTTCAGGTGCATGCGGGCGCCCGGCCCGATCCGGCCACGGGCGCGCGGCAGGTCCCGATCTACCAGACCACCGCCTATGTTTTCCGCGATGCCGATCACGCCGCGGCCTTGTTCAACCTGCAGGAGGTCGGCTATATCTACTCGCGCCTGACCAACCCCACCGTGGCCGCGTTGCAGGAACGCATGGCCGCGCTTGAGGGCGGCGCCGGGGCGGTCTGCTGCTCTTCGGGTCACGCAGCGCAGATCCTCGCGCTCTTTCCGCTGATGGGGCCCGGCAAGAACGTGGTGGCCTCGACCCGGCTTTACGGCGGGACGGTCACGCAGTTCAGTCAGACCATCAAGCGGTTCGGCTGGAGCGCAAAGTTTGTCGATTTCGACGATGAAGAGGCGGTAAAGGCGGCCATCGACGACGACACCCGTGCCATTTTCGGCGAGGCCATCGCCAACCCGGGCGGCTATATCATGGACGTGCGCGCCATTGCCGATATCGCGGACGATGCCGGGCTGCCGCTGATCATCGACAACACCAGCGCGACGCCCTATCTGTGCCGCCCGATCGAGCATGGCGCCACGCTGGTCGTTCATTCCACTACCAAGTTCCTGACCGGCAACGGCACCGTCACCGGCGGGGCCATCGTCGATTCCGGCACCTTCGACTGGACGGCCTCCGACAAGTTCCCCTCGCTCAGCGCGCCGGAACCGGCCTATCACGGCCTCAAGTTCGCCGAAACCTTCGGGCCCCTGGCCTTCACCTTCCACGGTATCGCCGTGGGGCTGCGCGATCTGGGCATGACCATGAACCCCCAGGCGGCGCATTACACGCTGATGGGGATCGAGACACTCTCGCTGCGCATGGATCGCCATGTCGCCAACGCCAGGAAGATCGCGGCCTGGCTGGAACAGGACGACCGGATCGAGGCGGTGACCTTCGCGGGACTGCCCAGCTCGCCTTATCACCACCGGGTCGCCAAGGTCTGCCCCAAGGGGGCGGGCGCGCTGTTCACCGTGGCGGTCAAGGGCGGCTACGAGGCCTGCGTCAAGCTGGTCGACTCGGTCGAGATTTTCAGCCACGTGGCCAACCTCGGCGACACGCGCTCGCTGATCATCCACTCGGCCTCGACCACCCATCGGCAGTTGACCCCCGAACAGCAAGAGGCCGCGGGGGCGGGCCCGAACGTGGTGCGCTTTTCCATCGGGATCGAGGATGCCGACGACCTGATCGCCGACCTGGACCAGGCGCTGGACACGGCGACGGGGTAATACGGCGTTGCCCCCGCGCGGCGTGCTGCGGGGGCGAGGTTCCTGGGTCGGCAAAGGAAACGCGCAGGCGATCAGGGGCGCACCGCACCAAGGGGGGCCGCCATGCGTCGGGGGCAACGAAACCGTCGCACCCGACGCGCGTTGCGATCGCCCCAGGGCGCGGCGGCCTTTACAGGCTTGCGGTGGTCATGTCCTGCGCCGCACCGCCTTGGCCCGCTGTCTGCAGGACGCTGGCGGTCAGACTGGTGTTCGCCTTGCGATGCGCGGCAATCCGGCGCCTGGCGACTCCGACTTTCAGGCAGTCACGGGCGGGCGGGCCGTTCAAGGCCGCGCCGGGCACGGGCGCAGGTCCGAACAGATCGGTGACCGCGCGGCGTTCGGCGGCGGCCAGGGTGGTCAAGGCCATCGGCCCGAGCAGCAGCGATTCCGACTGGCAGCCGTTGGCGATCACGACTTCGTGCCGGTCGCAGGCGAAATGCACCCAGGTGATATCCTGCTTGCCCTTCATGTGCCGGATACCCGGGGCACCCGTCAGGGATTTCGCGGGGGCCAGGGCCTCGCTGTCGAACACCGCATCGAATTGGCCGGCCCCGCCGACGAGAATGCGGTGCTGGGCCGACACGATCAGATCTTCCGACGGCAGGCCCGGGCCCAGCGCCCCGGCCTTGATCTGCACCGGCTTGGCGTCGACCGCGGCCTCTTCCAGAGGCTGCCGATCACTGCGGACCCAGCGGATCGGCTGCAAGCCGTTGTCCAAGATCTCGACCAGGTCGCCGACGGCCAGATCCTCGACCGGCACCGCGCCACGGTCGGTCTTGATCCGCGTGCCGCGGGCAAAACAGATGGCCGAATCAACGGTGAACAGCCCGTCGCCTTCGTCGTCGGTCGTGTCGCCGCTGGAGTCGATGAGGCGGGTGTTGCTCCCCGTGTTCCAGCCCGCCGCGCTGCTGAACATCAGGTTTTGGCCACTCAGTTGGGAAAAGTCACCACTGCCGCCGGTCGGTGCGTCATTACCATCGGAGTCCACAAGGCTTATCGCCCCATTGGATTCGACATGCGTGTCGCCATGCTCCGGTGTAAAGCTTCCGAGCGGGTCTGATGTGTCCTGCTCGCGGAAATCGATGGGCGAACCGTCCTTGAGCGTATACTCGGTCCCATCGTTCATGACGACCTTCAGCGAGGTGAAGGTCGTGTTGGCATCGCCCTGTGTCTTTTCGAGGAAGTTCGTCTCGCCGGTGTCCGGTGTACCCGAGGGCAAAGGCTCGCTGCCCCCCGTCAGCGTCTCGTCGTTGGCATCGTTGACGACCAGTTCACTGTCATCGACCGTGGCTTCGATATAAGCGACGCCATCGTTGATCCCGACATCGGCAAACGTCTTTGTGATATCGATCACGGCTTCGTTGCCGTTCTGGTTTACGTTATTCGTACTGCCGACCTGATCAGGGTCGAATCTCAAAACCGCCATTGGCCTGTCT
>JAVLCA010000034.1:0-18701 GCA_031581025.1 Salibaculum sp.
CTGAACGTCATGGCCGGCCCCCTGCGCAAATGGCGCTTTCAGGCCGATCCGGCGGTCAAGTGGATCATGGACCGCGACGCGTGACGCCAAGCCTCTGCGACCTCCGCGGCGCTCAGGCGCGCCCTGCGATGTCCGACAGCGACAGCGGATTGACTCCCAGCCGTTTCAGCGCCGCGGTCCACTTGTGTTCGTTGGCCCGCCCGAACAGGATGTCGTCCGAGGTCGAGGTCGTCAGCCAGCCGTTCTGCGCGATCTCCGTTTCCAGCTGCCCCGGCCCCCAGCCGGAATAGCCCAGCGCCAGCAGGCTGCGGCGCGGACCCTCGCCCCGGGCCAGCGCCTCGATGACGTCCAGCGTTGCGGTCATGGCCACGCCGTCGCCCACTGTGATCGTCCCCTCGGACGAGATGAAATCGTCGGAGTGCAGCACGAAACCGCGCGCCGTCTCCACCGGGCCGCCGAAATGGACACGCACGTCCGGCGGTTCGGGTGCAGGGCCTTCGGGCGTAAATTCCATCTGCTCCAGAAGCTCGGAAAAGCGCAACTCGGGCGCGGGCTTGTTCACGATCAGCCCCATCGCCCCGTCGCGCGAATAGGCGCAGACATAGACGACGGAATTGGCGAAGCGCGGATCGCCCATGCCGGGCATGGCGATCAGCAATTGTCCGGTCAGGTCGTTGGGTGCTGGGTCCATGCCGCAATGATGTGGTGCCCGGGCGCCACGCGCAAGGCCCGGCACCGGTTCGGCTGACCCAAACGTGACTTTTCATTCCCGCGCGGCTGGGTATCTAAGGGAGCATGTCCCGATTTGCCGCGTCCCTTCTGCCGCTTGCGGTGGCCGCCACCCCGCTCTGGTCCGGTCCCGCCCGTGAGATGGTCTCGGTCCGGGCACTGCCGGGTTGGCGGATGGAGGATGGCCGCCACATGGCCGGGCTGGAAATCAGCCTTGCGCCGGGCTGGAAGACCTACTGGCGCGCGCCGGGCGACGCCGGCATTCCGCCGCACTTCGACTGGTCGGGCTCTCGGAACGTCGTCGGCGTAGCCTTTCACTGGCCTGTGCCCGAGGTCTCCTGGTCCAACGGGATGCGCTCGATCGTCTACAGCGACCGCGTGGTGATCCCCATGGAATTCGACCTGGCCGAGGGGGCGGGCCCGGCCCGCGCTATGGCACAGGTGCAACTGGGCGTCTGCGAGGATATCTGCGTGCCGGTTCAGGTCGGGTTCGATGCCGTGCTGCCCGAAGAGGGTAGCCGAAACGCCCGGATCGCCGCGGCCCTTATGGATCGCCCGCGCACGGCGGCCGAGGCCGGTGTGGATGCCGTTCGTTGCGCGCTTGAGCCGGGGCAGGACGGCATGGCCGTGACAGCCCGCATCGAGATGCCCCGCATGGGCACGCAGGAAGACGTCGTGATCGAGGCGGGACGCCCGGATATCTGGGTCTCTGAGCCCGAGACCCGCCGCGCAGGCGATATGCTGATCGCGCAGGCCGACATGGTCCAGGTCGAGGGCGGCGCCTTCGCGCTGGATCGCTCGGACATCCGCATCACCGTCTTCGGCGATGATTCGGCGGTCGATATTCAGGGCTGTGGCGCCGACTGACCGCGCCGGGGGTCGCCTCGCGCACCCCGCAGGCCGAGGATCAGCATCGTCACTAGGTAGACCAGCCCCAGCCAGACCAGCGTCAGCCCCGCGAAGGCGGACAGCGCCATTGGCGCGCCGTCGAGCATCGGCAGGGCCTCGGCGATGAAGGGCAGCGCGCCCCCCGTGGCCAGCACCGGCGCGACCAGCCCCGCGAACAGGCCCAGGGCCCCGAGCGTCCCCAGCCAGCTGGGCCAGCGGATCGCGCCCCGGCCTGCGCGCAGGGCCCGCTTGGCCGCGCGCACCTGGTTGCCCAGGTCCTCTTGTATGGCCAGCAGGGCGGGCACGACGATCAGAACCAGCACCATCCCGAAGCCCAGCCCATAGACCAGGGTGATCACCGTGGGTTTCAGGAACTCCGCCTGGCTCGAGCCTTCGTACAGCAGCGGCGTCAGCCCCAGCACCGTGGTCAGCGTTGTCAGCAGGACCGGGCGCAATCGGTCGCTGGTGCCGTCGATGATGGCCGGGATTATGCCGCGGCTTTTCGCGTGTTCGTCGATGGTGGTCACCAGCACGATGGAATCGTTGATGATGATCCCGGTCATGCCCAGCAGGCCGACGACGGTGAACATGCTCATGGGCACGCCCCACTGGAAATGGCCGTAGATCGTGCCAACCAGGCCGAAGGGGATGATCGCCATGACGATCAGGGGCCGTGTCCAGCTCGAGAATATCCAGGCCAGGGTCAGGAAGATGCCGGTCAACGTCAGGATCAAGCCGGTGCGGGCATCGTTCAGGAATTCGTTTTCCTGTTCCGACAGCCCGGACAGCGAGGTATCCACGTTATAGCGCGCCCGGACGTCGGGCAGGATCCGGTCCGCGATCAGGCGGGTGACCTCGGCGGCGCGTTCGGCGTCATCGTCCGTCAGGTCGCCGTTGACGGTGATCAGCTGTATCCCGTTCTCGCGGTTGACCGTGGAAAAGCCCGTGCGCGTCTCGACCGTGACGATATCGGCCAGCGGTACATAGCTGCCCTCGGGGCTGCGCATCTGGGTGCGATCTAGGAAATCGGCCGTCAGCTCGCCCTCGGGCAGTTCCACGCGGATTTCGGCGCTGCGGGCGCCGAGCGGGTAGGTCGCCGCCTCGATCCCGCCCAGCCGGTTGCGCAGCACCCGGCCCAACTCGTCGATGGTGAAGCCCAGCGCCTGGCCCTGCGGGGTCAGTTGCAGGATCAGTTCCTCCTTGTCGTAGGACAGGCTGTCCTCGAGCGACGAGACCTCGGGGAATTGCGAAAGCTCGGTCTTCAGATCCTCGGCGGCGGCCTTGAGCGTCTGGGAATCCGCCCCGTAAAGCTGGATGTCGATATCATCGCCGCCCGGCCCGCCTGACCAGGACCGAAAGCTTACGGTTTCCACCATGGGGTGGCGGCTGACCCGGTCCTGAAGATCGGCCACGAAGGCGAAACTGGAATAGGGGCGCAGGTCCGCGTCGATCAGTTCGATCGAGATCGAGCCAAGTTGATCGGCGTCCTTGGTATCGGCCCCCGACAGGCCGCGCCCGGCATTGCCGCCGATCTCGGCGATGACATAGTCCAGCGGGTTGTTGCCGTGCTCCTCGGCGTATTCCTGGCCCAGCGCCTCGGTGGCCTCCTGCATGCGGCGCATCATCTCCAAGGTGTCGGCGCGCGTCGCCCCCGGCAGCATGGCGAAATTGCCGGTGACCGAGCCTTGCTCGGGCGCGTTGAAGAAGCGCCACTGCACGTCGCCCTTGACGAAAAGCGCGACCTGGCTGGCCAGTACAACGAACAGCCCCGCCATGACCGGGTAGCGTGCCCGGATCACCCCTGCCATCAGCGGGCGGAACAGGGTGCTGCGCATCCAGACGAAGCCCCGGTTCACGACCCGCGAGGGCAGATCGTACCAGGCCTTGCCAGAGGATTTTTCCAGCGATTTGTACATGTGGTGCGGCAGGATCAGGAAGCACTCCACCAGCGAGGCCACAAGCACCACGATCACGGTGAAGGGAATGTCGGAGATCAGGTCGCCGAAGCGTCCACCCACGGCCACCAGCCCCATGAAGGCGATCACCGTGGTCAGCGTTGCGGAAAAGACCGGCTGGAACATGCGTTGCGCCGCGTTCTCGGCGGCCACGGCGGGGGGTTCGCCCATGCGGTGCCGCGCGTCGGCATGTTCGCCCACCACGATGGCGTCATCGACAACGATGCCCAGCGTGATGATCAGCGCGAACAGCGAGATCATGTTGATCGTCAGGCCCGCCACCAGCATCAGCGCGATCGCGGCCGACATGGCCACGGGAATGCCGGCGGCCACCCAGAAGGCCGTGCGCGCGTTCAGGAAAAGAAACAGCAGGCTCACGACAAGGCCCAGCCCGAGCAGACCGTTGCCGTAGAGGATATCCAATCGGCCGGTGATGTAATCGGCCCGCGCGCGGATCAGGTCGACGCTGGTGCCCTCGGGCAGCGTGGCCTCCATGGCGGCGGCGACCTCTTCGACCTTTTCCTGAATCTCGATGGCGTCGCCGCGGGCCGACCGGTCGACGCGCACGGTGATGGCCGGGTCCTCGCCCACGAAATAGGCGCGTTCGCGGTCCACACCCTCGACCATGACACGGCCCACGTCACCGATGGTCAGCTTGCTGCCATCGGAGTTCGAGCGCAGGACGATGCCGGCGATCTGGTCGGCGCTGCGCTTGGGCACGCCGGTGCGCACGCGGGCCGAGCCGGACACGTCGCCCGCCGGGTCGGTGCTGACCTCCTCGCCGATGGCCTGGGCGATCTGCGCCATGGTCACGTCGTGCCGGATCAGCGCCAGCGAGGGCACCTCGACGACGGTCGAGGGGGCGGCGACGCCGCGGATGGTGGTGCCCGTCACGCCCTCGGCGAAAAGCCGGGTGACCAGTTCATCGGCAAAGCGTCCCAGCTGGTCGACCCCGACGGGGCCGGTGATGACAACATCCGTTACCCGATCCGACCAAGTGCCGCGGCGCACCTCGGGGTCCTCTGCATCCTCGGGCAGGTTGCTGATACCGTCCACGGCCAGCTGGGTGTCCTCGGTGGCCTTGGCCATGTCATAGCCGGGCTCGAAGTCCAGGATGATCCGGGCGCTGCCCTCGCGCGAGGTCGAACTTGTCTCGCTTACCCCCTCGACCGCCATGAGCGCGGGCTGGATCAACTGCACGATGGCGGCGTCCACGTCCTCGGCTCCAGCCCCGTCCCAGCGGACCGAGACCGAGACACTGTCGATGATGACATCGGGAAAGAACTGCGCCCGCATCTTGGGAAAGGCGGTGATCCCGGCGGCCAGCAACAGGATCAGCAGCAGGTTGGCCAGGGTGGCATGGCGCGTGAAGTAGGACAGCAGACCCTTGCCGGGGGGGGACGTGGCCATCGATCAGCCCCCCATCCGGGTTTCCAGGCGGGTGACGACCTCGGCGGGTACCTCGTCCTGTTCCAGCTGCGACAGAACGCGGGCCTTGGCCGCGTCGGGCATGGGACTGTCCTCGACGAAGGCCATCAGCCGCGCGCGCCGGTCCGGGTCCAACGCAATGACCTGCGGCTCGGTGGGCGCGGTCGAGGACTGATCCATGTTCAGGGGCTGCACCTTGATGCCCGATCCCAGCAGGGGCGAGCGTTCGGCGACTATGCGCTGCCCGGCAAGGTCGGGCGCGCGGATGATCACGTCGTCACCCTGGCTGCGCAGCAGGGTCACGGGGGCCTCGCTCAGGCGGTTTTCGGCATCCAGCACCAGCACGGTGTCGTCAGCGGCCAACGCTGTGGCCGGCACCAGCGCCACGTCTTCCAGCGGCGGTTCCGTGACCGAGACCGTGACGAAATCGCCCGACTGCATCCCGGCGGTGTCATCCAGTTGGGCGAACAGGACACGGCCCGTCTGCCCCTCGCCCACCAGGGCGCTTTCGCGAGCCACGGTGCCCTGGGCTGTCAGGTTCAGCCCCTCGACGGCCAGCGAGACCGTGACCGGCGCGCCGAGGGCGGTGCGGTCGGCCTCCAGAAGGCGCGAATATTGCGAGGTGGACAGGCGGAAGGACACCTCCAGCCGGTCCGGGTCGATCAACTGCCCCAGCCGTTCGTTCGCGGTGACGCGGATGCCGGGCGAGGCCGTGACCTCGGCGAGAGAGCCTGAAAAGGCTGCGTGGATCTCGGTGTCGTCCAGGGTGCGCTCGGCCTCGTCCAGGTCGATCTCGGCACGATCCAGCCGGGTGCGGGCCTGATCGATGCGGGCCTCGGCCTGGGCCAGCGCCTGGCGGCGCGACAGAACGGCCTGCTCCGCGCTCGAGACCGCAAGTTCAGCCGTCTCGACGGCGGCGGCCGTGCCCACGCCGCGGTCGGACAAGTCCTGCTGGCGGTCCAGGGCGCGGCGGCGCAACTCGGCCTGGTCCTCGGCGGCGTCCAGTTCGTCCTGCGCCAGGGTCAGGGCCCGTTCGGCGTCGCGCAATTCGGCGCGCGCATCCTGCATGTCGACCTGGCTGCGCTCCAGGGCCGCGCGGGCGTCGGTGGGGTCGATCCGGACCAACAATTCGTCCGCCTCGACCCGGCCGCCATTGCGGAAATTCTCGGACACCTCCAGCACCGTGCCGCCGACCACGGCGCGCAGGTCCAGGGTGCGGGCGCTCTCCAGTTCGCCGAAAAGGGTTAGCGCGGGCGCAATGGTCTGCGGCTGCACCTCAACCACATTGACGGACAGGACTCTTTCGCTCTGCTCGAAGCTGCGGGGCTCGGCATTCATGCGCTCCTGCACGGCAAGCCGCACGGTATTGCCCGCCCAGGCAAAGAGCGCCAGCGTAAGCGCCAACAGAAAGATGCCGATCAGGCTGCGGCGAAGAAAATGCATGTGCCCCTCTCTGGTCACTGCGGCTGGGCCGGTCATTTCCGGCCGCCGCGAGTTCACTTATACGTCCTCAGGACCGGTTTCGATCACATGCGGCGGATTGACACTGCTACGCGCGGGCCGCTCATTTCCGTCGCTTGCCTTCTTCCAGACGCGGGGAAATCTCGACGAAGTTGCAGGGCTGGTGGCGATAGTCCAGTTGATAGGCCAGGATTCCGTCCCAGGCGTCCTTGCAGGCGCCGGTGCTGCCGGGCAGGGCGAAAAGGTAGGTGCCTCCGGCGACGCCCCCGGTGGCGCGGGACTGGATGGCGCTGGTGCCGATCTTTTTCATCGAAACCATGGTGAATACCGTGCCGAAGGCGTCGATTTCCTTTTCGTAGACATCGCGGTGGGCCTCGACCGTCACGTCGCGGCCCGTCAGACCGGTGCCGCCGGTGGAAATGACGACATCGACCTGCGGGTCGGCGATCCAGCCGCGCAGAACATCCGCGATGGTGGCGCGGTCGTCCTTGACGATGCGGCGGTCGGCCAGCACATGCCCCGCGCCCGCCAGGCGGTCGACAAGGGTCTGGCCCGAGCGGTCCTCGTCCAGCGCGCGTGTGTCGCTGACCGTCAGGATGGCGATGCGGAGCGGGATAAAAGCGCGGCTCTGGTCGAGGCGGGTCATGTGAGTTCCTTCAGGCGGGCCTTGAGCGCCAGCAGATCGGCCCAGGCCTCGCGCTTGGCGGCAGGGTTGCGCAGCAGATAGGCGGGGTGGAACATCGGCAGGACGGGCAGGTCCAGCACCTGCGCCCAGTGCCCGCGTATCCGGGTGATCCCGCTGCGGCCCAGCAGCGCCTGACACGGCGTATTGCCCATCAGCACCAGAACCTTCGGCGCGGCCAACTGGATGTGGCGTTCCACGAAGGGCAGCATCATCGCGATCTCGGCCTTGTCCGGCGTGCGGTTCTGCGGCGGCCGCCAGGGCAGGACATTCGAGATGTAGACCGGTGCCTCGGCCCGGTCGCGCCCGCGGTCGATTGCCGCCAGCATCCTGTCCAGCAACTGCCCGGCCCGGCCCACGAAGGGGCGCCCGTCGCGGTCTTCGTCGCGGCCCGGCGCCTCGCCCAGGATCATGACGGGCGCCCCGGCGATCCCGTCGGCAAAGACCAGAGTGCGCGCCCCGGCCTTGAGGTCGCAATGCTCGAAAGCGGCCATGGCCGCGCGCAACCCCGCGAGGTCCTGCGCGGCCTGCGCGGCCTGTCGCGCGGCGGCGACGGCATCCCCCGGGCCTGGCGTGGCCCCGGTCTCGGGGGCCGCGGCCTCTGCCTGCGGCGTCGCAGCTTTCGCCGCGGCCGCGGCGGGGGGCGCGGTGTCCGGCAGGTCATAGCGGTTCAGCGCCGTGTCCCCGATGGCCTCGTCCGCGCCCATCTCGATCTGCCAATCGAGAAGCGCCTTTGCCGTCCAGTAATCCAGTGCCGATTCCATGGCGGTACCCTACTCCCCCGCGACAGCCGGCAAAAGCCATGCCGCGCTTGCCCCCGGGACGGGCCACACCTATAACCCCCGCAGTCACGCCCACGGCACCGACAAGGGGAGCGGCCATGACCTTCCGCGCGGAGCACCTTCTGGGGATCGAGCATCTCTCGCCCGCCGATATCACCAGTCTCCTGAACCTCGCCGATCAATATGCCGAGCACAACCGCGAGGGCCGCGCCCATCGCGACGTTCTGGAAGGGCTGACCCAGATCAACATGTTCTTCGAGAACTCCACCCGCACCCAGGCGAGCTTCGAGATCGCCGGGACGCGACTGGGCGCGGACGTGATGAACATGGCCATGCAGGCCAGTTCGGTGAAAAAGGGCGAGACGCTGATCGACACCGCGCTCACCCTCAATGCGATGCGGCCCGATCTGCTCGTGGTGCGGCACCCGCAGTCCGGCGCGGTTGACCTTCTGTCGCAAAAGGTCGAATGCGCGGTGCTCAACGCCGGGGACGGGCGCCACGAGCACCCAACCCAGGCGCTGCTGGATGCGCTGACCATCCGCCGCCACCATGGCCGTCTGCACCGGCTGTCCATCGCCATCTGCGGCGATATCGCGCACAGCCGCGTGGCGCGATCCAACATCCTGTTGCTGGGCAAGATGGAAAATCGTCTGCGGCTTGTCGGGCCGCCCACGCTGATGCCCGCGCAGATCGAGGACTTCGGCGTCGAGGTCTACCATGACATGGCCGAGGGGCTGCGCGACGTGGACGTGGTGATGATGCTGCGCCTTCAGCGCGAACGCATGGACGGCGGTTTCATCCCCTCGGAACGCGAGTATTTCCACCGCTACGGGCTGGACGCCGAGAAGCTGGCCTATGCAAGGGAGGACGCCATCGTCATGCACCCCGGCCCGATGAACCGCGGGGTCGAGATCGACGGAACCATCGCCGACGACATCAACCGCAGCGTGATCCAGGAACAGGTCGAGATGGGCGTCGCCGTGCGCATGGCTGCCATGGATCTTCTGGCGCGTAATCTGCGCGCCCGCCGCGGGGCCGAGGCCGCCGGGGTGATGGTGTGACGGCCAGTGCCGGCGGCCTGGCCCTGCAGGAAGGGGAAGAGGTGATCTTCGACCATGTGCCTTCGCTGCGGTCCTTCCAGGGGACGGCGCTTGTGGCGCTGGGGCTGACGTTGCTTCCGGTGGTGGCCTTCGCGGCGGCTTTTCCCGACAGTTTCTGGCCTGCCTTGCCTGTCTTCCTGACCTGCTTGATCCTGCTACAGGAACGGGTCCGCCTGGGACGTCACCGCGCCTGGATCACCCGGCGGCGCATCATTCTGCAAGGGGGCGAAGAGGTTGCGATGTCGGATGTGGAACAGGCCAGGCCGCGCCTCCACGGGGTGCGGGTGACCTGCCCGCGCGGGCCGGTGCGGCGACTGGACCTCTCCTATGCGCCCGACAGGTCGGCCCTGGCGCAGGCGATCAACAGCGCGGCAAAGGAGGCAGCATGAGCGATCAACTGGCGATACCGGCGGCCTCGGTCCGCAGCGTTTGGGTCTTCTCCGTCGACCTGCCCGAGTCTGACCTGGACGCCTTCCGCGGCAAGGCTCCGGAAGGCGCCAACGGGTGCCTGTCGCCGCTGATGGAGGCCGTCGGAGCCGGGCGGCTGGCCCCGTCGCACGTGGAACTGTTCATGGCCGAGACCCTCGCGGGTTATGGAATGGCCGATTACCTGATCGAGGCGAATGGCATGGACGCGGTCAGTGTGGACCCCGACCGCGCGCGGCTCGACGCGCTGACGGGGCCGGTTCTGCTGGTCTTTTCGGGCGCGCTGGCCGATGGCATCGACCGGCTGGAGCCCAAGGCGCCGCTGACGCTGGTAGGCCGCTACACCGAGACGGTGACGTTCACGCTGCGCGCGCCGCTGCGGTCCGACGCCGCCGAAACCCCTGCCGCGTCGGTCGAAGACCCCCTGGACAAGCGCCCCTCGGACGCGGCCATGTCCGGGCGGATCGCGACGATCGCCTTGCTGGTTCTGTTCCTCGTGGTGGGTCTGATGCTCTGGGTGGCGGCATGAGCGATTATGAACTGACACCCACGGTCGATCTGGCGCCGGACGAAAAGGTGCGGGCCAGTTTCACGGCAGACCGCATGACCTACTGGCGGGACATGGCCTGGATGGCCGTGGTCGCCATGCTGGGCGGGATGGCCGTGCTCTGGGCCTTCGGCAACCCGCATGTCTGGACCGGTGCCATCGGTGGTCTTGCGGCCATCGCCCTGCGCGGATGGTATGTCCTGAGCGACGAGATGGGCGTGCGCTGGGATCTGACCGACCGCCGCCTGCTGGGCCCGGCGGGCCGCGACATCGCGTTGCGCGAGATCGACAAAGTGCGGCGGCTGGGATCGGCGGTTCAGATCGTCACCCGCGGCGGCGACAAGCACCTGATCAAGTACCAGGCCGACGCGCCCGCGGTCATGGCACAGTTGGACCGGGCGAAAGGGGGCTGAGATGAAAACGCTGATCGAGAACGCCCGGCTGATCGACCCCGAGGCGGGCACCGAGACCCCGGGCGCGGTGCTTGTCGAGGCCGGGTGCATCCGCGATGTCATCACCGGCGACACCGCCGGGATCGAGGCGGTCCGGGTGGACGCGGGCGGCGCTTGCCTCGCCCCCGGGATCGTGGACATCGGCGTGAAGGTCTCCGAGCCGGGCGAGCGCCACAAGGAGAGCTTTGCCAGCGCGGGCCGGGCAGCCGTCGCCGGGGGGGTGACCACCATCGTGACGCGCCCCGATACGCAGCCTGCCATCGACACGCCCGAGACGCTGGAATTCGTCGAGCGCCGGGCCAGTGCCGACACGCCGGTCACGGTGCTGCCCATGGCCGCCCTGACCAAGGGTCGCGAGGGCCGCGAGATGACCGAGATCGGCTTTCTGATGGACGCAGGCGCCGTGGCCTTTTCGGATGCCGACCGGGTGGTGACGGACACGCGGGTCTTCGCCCGGGCGCTGACCTACGCAAGGTCGCTCGATGCGCTGGTGATCGGCCACGTTCAGGAGCCGGGCCTCTCGGCGGGGGCGGCGGTGACCAGCGGCAAGTTCGCCTCGCTGCGCGGCCTGCCCGGCGTGTCGCCCATGGCCGAGCGGATGGGGCTGGACCGCGACATCGCCCTGCTGGAGATGACCGGCGCGACTTATCATGCCGACCAGATCACAACGGCGCGCGCCCTGCCGGCGCTGGAGCGGGCCAAGCGCAACGGGCTGAACATCACCGCCGGGGTCGGGGTGCATCACCTGACACTCAACGAGTTGGACGTGGCCGACTACCGCAGCTTCTTCAAGCTCAAGCCGCCGCTGCGCGCCGAGGATGACCGCCAGGCGGTGGTCGAGGCCCTGGGCGCGGGGCTGATCGACATCATCTCGTCCATGCACACCCCGCAGGACGAGGAATCCAAGCGCCTGCCCTTCGAGGAGGCCGCCAGCGGCGCGGTCGGCCTGGAAACCCTGCTTCCGGCGGCGCTGCGGCTGGTCCATGCGGGGGCGCTCAGCCTACCGCAGCTGTTCCGGGCGCTGTCGCTGAACCCCTCGGCGCGGCTGGGGCTGAACAGTGGCCACCTGGTCGGGGGGGCACCCGCCGACCTGGTGCTGTTCGATCCGGATGCCAGCACCCGGCTGGACCGGGCCACGCTGCAGTCGAAATCCCGCAACACGCCCTTTGACGGGGCCATCCTGCAAGGCAAGGTGCTGGGCACCTGGTCGGGGGGGCAGCGTGTTTACGGCTGAGGCGGGGCGCGCCCCGTGGACGGGGCGCCTGCGCTGCGTTCAGGCAGCGCCCGCCGACCCCAGGGAGGGACCATGCCAGAGATCGTGAGTTCCCCTTCCGTGCTCGGCCTCTGGGCGGCGATTGGCTATCTCGTGGGCTCGGTCTCGGCGGGGCTGCTCATGGCGCGCCTTTTCGGGTTGGGTGACCTGCGCCGGATCGGCTCGGGCAATATCGGTGCCACGAATGTCCTGCGCACCGGCAACAAGGTGGCGGCGGCCCTGACCCTCGCCCTGGACGCGGGCAAGGGGGCCATCGCGGTGCTGCTGGCCCGTGCCTTCGTCGCGGGGGACGCGGTGCAACTGGCCGGGCTGGCCGCCTTCCTGGGCCATTGCTTCCCGGTCTGGCTGCGCTTTCGCGGCGGCAAGGGGGTGGCCACTTTCCTCGGCACGCTGCTGGCGCTGGCCTGGCCGCTGGGTCTCGCGGCCTGCGCCACATGGGCGGCCACGGCGGCGCTGTCCCGCATCTCGTCGCTTTCGGCGCTGGTGGCGGCCGTGCTGGGCCCGCTCTGGGCGGCTGCGCTGGGGCGGCCGGATCTGGGGATGCTGTGCCTTGTCCTTGCGCTGGTGATCTTCTGGCGGCACGCGGACAATATCCGGCGCATTCTGAACGGCACCGAGAAGCGGATCGGGCAGAAATCGTGACACGCGGCTCGTACCCGAGCGGCGTGCTCAGTAGCTGAACTCCTTGTAGATACGGGTCAGGTCGCCGCCCCATGCCCCGTGATAGGCCTCGAGCAGTTCATCCGCCGGGGTCCGTCCCGTCTCGATCGTGTCTTCCAGCGCGTGCAGGAAGTGACGCTCGTCCACCACCATCCCGCCCAGCCCGGGCCGGGCGCGGGCCTTCAACCCGCCGCGGGCGATGTCGACGACATCCTTGGCCAGGTCCTGCATGGTGCGCCCGCCAACCTTGGCCTGTAGCCCGTGGACCGCGGCCTCGACCCGCCAGGCCTCGCGCGTCTCGGCATCCCAGTCCTTGACGAGGTCCCAGGCGGCATCCAGGGCGCCCTGGTCGTACATCAGCCCGACCCAGAAGGCGGGCAGGGCGCAGAGCCGCCGCCAGGGGCCGCCATCGGCGCCACGCATCTCGATGAATTTCTTGATCCGGGCCTCGGGAAAGATGGTGGTCAGGTGATCGGCCCAATCCGACAGGGTCGGGGTTTCGCCGGGCAGGGCGGGCAGCTTGCCATTCAGGAAATCGCGGAAGGACTGGCCCAGGGCATCGATATACTTGCCGTCGCGGTAGACGAAATACATCGGCACATCGAGCGCGTAGTCGACCCAGCGCTCGAACCCCATGCCCTGTTCGAAAACGAAGGGGAGCATCCCGGTCCGGTCCGCGTCGAGGTCGCGCCAGATGCGGCTGCGCCAGCTTTTGTGGCCGTTTACCTTGCCCTCGAAGAAGGGCGAATTGGCGAACAGTGCCGTGGCCACAGGTTGCAGGGCCAGGGCAACCCGCAGTTTCCGGACCATGTCCGCCTCGGACCCGAAGTCGAGGTTCACCTGCACCGTGCAGGTCCGATACATCATCTGGGTGCCGTGGGTGCCGACCCGGCCCATGTAATCGGTCATCAGACGGTAGCGCCCCTTGGGCATCATCGGCATCTCGTCATGTGTCCAGATCGGGGCGGCACCCAGGCCGATGAAGCCCGCGCTGATCTCGTCGGCGATGTCCTTGACCTCGCGCAGGTGGGTGTTCACCTCGTCGCAGGTCTGGTGGATAGTCTCCAGCGGCGCGCCCGACAGTTCCAGCTGCCCGCCCGGTTCGAGCGAGACATTGGCGCCGTCCTTTTCCAGCCCGACGATGTTCTCGCCCTCGAAGACCGGCGCCCAGTCATAGCGAAAGCGCAGCCCTTCCAGCATCGCCTTGATCGAGCGTTCGCCGTCATAGGGCAGGGGCCGCAGGGTCTCGGTGCAATAGCCGAACTTCTCGTGCTCGGTGCCGATGCGCCAGTCTGCCTTGGGCTTGCAGCCCGCTTCGAGATAGGCGGCAAGCTCGTCTTGGCTCTCGATGGGGCCGCCGCCGGTCTGGGGAATGGACATGGGCGCGCGCCCCTCTTGTTTCTGTGATGTTCAGCGGGCTTGGTGCATCGCGCAGCGGGGCAAGTCAATGCACGGGGTCTGCGCGTTTTCGCGCGGGTCAGCGCAACCGACGCGCATGGGATGCCTCGCGGGTCCAGAGCGTGCGCGCCTGCGGGCTGGGGTGGTCCAGCGCGTGCAGCAGGTGATCGAGCCCGACCCCGGGCAGGGCGGCGAAGACATCGAATAGTCCGTCGGCGCCGCGCGCATCTGCCGGAATCGCAAGGCGGCTGCCGTCCTCGCCCACCAGCACCCAGTCGGGGCCGCCGGGGTGCAGTTCCAGCCTGGCAAGGGAGCCCATGTCCATGATCCCGCCCGCCTCGGGGCCCATGTAGGCGACGCGCCCTTCGCGCACCGTGACGATCCCCGGCCCGTCGCCCGCGCGGCGAAAGCGCCCGCGCTGGATGCCGGTGAGCACCAGCGCCAATCCCGCCATGACAACCGCCCATCCCAGCCATTGCAGGATGCCGAAGGCGGCCAGCCCCCAGTAGAGCCCCAGCGTCGCCACGCCCAGCCCGATCAGCGCCTCGCGCCAGCGCAGCAGCAGGGCCTTGATCTCGGGGCGCATCACCAATCCCCCAGCGCGCTTTGCCAGAGGGTCAGCGCGGCCACCGCCGCCGTATCGGCCCGCAGGATGCGGGGGCCGAGCGAGACGCCGGTGGCGCAGTCCATCGCTTGCAGGCGGTCGCGTTCGCGCGGCGAAAAGCCGCCCTCGGGGCCGATCAGGATGGCCGCCGGCGCGCGCAGGGCGTCGGGCAGCGCCACCGCCGCGCCCAGTCGCGTCTCGTCGCAGAACATCAGCGCGCGGGCGCTGTCCCAATCCTCGAGCAGGCGGCCCAGTTTCACGGGCGCGGCGACCTCCGGTACGAAGGTGCCGCCGCATTGCTCGGCCGCCTCGACCGCGTGAGCCTGCAGGCGGTCCACCCGGACCCGCTCGGAGTTGGTGAAATCACTCAGAACCGGGCAGATGCGCCGCGCGCCCATCTCGGTGGCCTTCTCGACGATGAAATCCGTGCGGGCCTTCTTGATCGGCGCAAAAAGCAGCCAGAGGTCTGGCGGCTCTTGGAGGGGGCGCGTCTGCCTCACGCATGTAAGCCTGCCGCGCCGCTTGGCGGCTTCGGTGACGTCCGCGTCCCATTCGCCGTCACGCCCGTTGAACAGCGACAGGACGGCCCCCGCCCCCAGCCGCATCACGCCAAAGAGGTAATGCGCCTGGTCGCGTTCGAGGGGAATGGTTTGCCCCGCCCCCAGCGGGTGATCTACATAAAGCCTGACTTTCGACATGCGGGGACAGTATGACCGGGACGCCCGAGACGCCAGAGCATGATGGAACCGTCGCCGATGCCTATCAGGGCAACTGGGTGGACCGACGCGCGCCCATGCAAACGCGGCCCTACCTGCGGTTGAGCCGCGCCGACCGGCCCATCGGGACATGGCTGCTGCTGCTGCCGTGCTGGTGGGGGCTGGCGCTGGCGATGCTGCAGACCGGGCGCGCTGGCTGGGGCGACCTCTGGATCGCGCTGGGCTGCGCCTTGGGCGCCTTCCTGATGCGCGGGGCGGGCTGCACCTGGAACGATATCACCGACCGCGACATCGACGGCAGCGTGGACCGCACCCGCTCGCGGCCGATCCCGTCGGGGCAGGTCGGGGTGCGCGCCGCGCTGGGCTGGATGGCGTTGCAGAGTTTTGTGGCGCTGCTGATCCTGCTGACCTTCAACCTCAATGCGATCCTGCTGGGCATTCTGGCGCTGGGGCCGGTCTGCGTCTATCCCTTCGCCAAGCGGTTCACCTGGTGGCCGCAGATCTTTCTGGGGCTGGCCTTCAACTGGGGCGCGTTGCTGGCCTATACCGCCCATGCGGGCAGCCTCGGCTGGCCGGCCGTGGCGCTCTACCTCGCGGGGATCGGCTGGACGCTGTTCTATGACACCGTCTATGCCCACCAGGACGCCGAGGATGATGCGCTGATCGGGGTCAAGTCCACCGCGCGGCTGTTCGGAGAGACCACGCCGCGCTGGCTGCGCCGGTTCCTGGTGGCCACTGTCAGCCTGATGGCGCTGGCGGTGATCCTCGCCGGCATCGACCGATCGGTCCTGGCGCTGGTGGTGGCGCTGGGCGGGCCCTGGGCCATGGGCTGGCACCTGATGTGGCAACTGCGTGGCTTCGATCCCGCGGATTCCCCCCGGCTGTTGCGGCTGTTCCGCTCCAACCGGGATGCGGGCCTGATCGCCCTGCCGTTTTTCGCCGTCGCCCTGATGCTGTGATTGAACCTCGCCGGGTGAGGGCCTATGCAATGGCGATCCTGCCCTGGTCGAGGCCTCATGCGTCTGTCGCAGCTGTTCATTCGTCTTGCCGTCTTCGCCGTTGCGGCGGGCCTGTGTGTGCTCGCCGCACGTGTTGCGGTTCAGACCGTCGAACGCACGTCGGTCGCCGCCGTGCAAGCCGCGTTGGAAGAGCGCGACCTGGACTTCGCCTCGGTTATCGGGGACGGACTGCAGGTCGTGCTGGAAGGCGAAGCGGGCAGCGAGGCCAAGCGGTTCCGTGCCCTTTCCATAGCGGGCGCGCAGGTCGACGCCAGCCGCGTCATCGACAACATGTCGGTGGTGGACCCCACCGGGATCGCGCCGCCGGATTTTTCCATGGAAATCCTGCGCAACGACAGCGGCATATCGATCATCGGGTTGATCCCGGCCGGCTCGGACCGCGCGGCGCTGAACGATCGGCTTGCCCAGCTCGCCGGGGACCCCGACCGAGTGGCGGACCTGCTCGAGAGCGCCGATTATCCCAGGCCAGACGGCTGGGGGGGCTCGGTCGATTACGCGCTGCGCGCGCTGTCGGCCTTGCCCAGATCCAAGGTCTCGGTGCGCGCGGGCCTCGTCACGATCGAGGCGATCGTCGAGTCCGACACCGAGAAGGCCCGGATTGAAGCCAACCTGGCCCGTGACCGGCCTGACGGCGTCGAGGTGTCGCTGGCGATCATGGCGCCACGGCCGGTGATTTCGCCCTTCACGACGCGCTTCGTGCTCGACGCCGAGGAGGCGCGATTCGAAAGCTGCGTTGCCGACACGCGTGCTGCCGAAGAACGGATCATCGCCGCCTCCCGCGCCGCCGGGGCCGAGGGCCGTATCGGCTGCACAGTCGCGCTGGGGGCGCCCTCGGGCACTTGGGCGCAGGCGGTCGAGCTTGCCATCGGGGCCGTGGCTGACCTCGGCGGCGGCACCGTCACGCTCTCGGATGCCGATGTTACGCTTGTCGCCCCGCCGGAAACGGCCGAAGGCCGCTTCGACGAGGTCGCCGGGGCGCTGCAAAACGCCCTACCGGAACTTTTCGCGCTCGAGGCGGTGCTGCCGGAGGCGCCCGAGGACGAACCCGAAGGCCCGCCCCAATTCGTCGCCACGCTGAGCCCCGAGGGCTTGGTACAACTGCGTGGGCGGATCTCGGATGCGCTGCTCAATACCACGGCGCAGAATTACGCGCGCGCCCGGTTCGGCTCCGATGACATCACCATGAGCACCCGCGTCGTCGACGGCTTGCCCGAGAGCTGGAGCGTGCGGGTTCTGGCCGGGATCGAGGCGCTGTCGATGCTGTCCAACGGGGCAGTCGTGGTCGAGCCCGGCCGCGTCGCCGTGCGCGGTAACTCCGGCGACGTGGAGGCCGATGGCAAGGTGTCGCGCCTGTTGATCGACAAGCTGGGCAACGACCAGGACTTCGAGATCGAAGTCGCCCATGTCGAGGACCCGGACCCCATAGATGCACTGCCCACGGGCGCCGAATGCCTCGCGCAGATACAGGCCGTCACCGCGGAACGAAAGATCACCTTCGAGCCGGGATCGGCCACGATTTCCGGGCCTGCCATATCAGTCGTGGACGACATCGCCGACATCCTGCGTCGCTGTGCCGACCTGGGCATCGAGATTGCCGGCTATACCGACAGCCAGGGCCGCGAGGAAATGAACCAGCGCCTGTCGCAGCAGCGCGCGGAAGCGGTGCTTGCCGCCCTGCGGATGCGCCGGGTGCCGACCTCGAGTTTCCGTGCCGTCGGTTACGGCGAGGCGAACCCGATTGCCGACAACGACACCGAAGAGGGCCGCGAGGCCAACCGCCGGATCGAGTTCTCCTTGATCGAGGCCGATGAGGCGGGCGAGGCTGGGGAAGACGCGTCGGATGATGATGAAGACGCCGGTGATGATAGCGGCGAGGATGCCGCGACGGGAGAAGACGAATGAACAGAACCGAGTTCATCATCGCCACGGCGATCGTGTTGTTCGTGGCCTTCGCGCTGGGATGGTTCGCGAACTGGCTGGTCAACCGCTTCACGCGGGTCAGCAAATCGGACGTGGGCGAACTGGACAAGATGGCCCAGGCCCTGCACGAGGCCGAGGAGACACGCGACCAGGCGATCACCTACCTGCAGCAGCGCGAGGCCGAGATGACCAATCAGCTGGCCCAGACCGAGGCGGAGCTGCGCGCCGCCATGGACGGACTGCGCGCCGCGCGCGCCGAGGCCGACGGCCTGCGCGCCCGGCTGGAAGGATAGCCGAAAGAGGGCACGGCGGAGCGCTTGCGGACAGAACGCGGCCGCGCGAATACTGAAGTCTGGGCAATCATTCCGGCGGCGAGTCCGGGGTCTCGGGTGCCGCATCCGGGGGCGTGTCCGGCGCGGGGGCGCCCCCTGTGCCCTCGATCGCGGCCATGAGATCCTGCAGCTTGAGGTCCAGCCAGAGCCGCCAGTCGTTGACCTGCGCGACATAGGCCGCCATTGGATCGGCCAGTTCCGGCACCGCCGCGCCGATCTGTGCCGCGAAAGTGTAGACCAGCGCGGCCAGCACGGCCAGCAGCACCACCAGCAGGAACCCGGCCCGCCCCCCGCCGGCGCGGCGCGGCACCTCGGTGGTTTCGGGCAGC
>JAVLCA010000034.1:18801-29143 GCA_031581025.1 Salibaculum sp.
TCGGGCAGCAGGTCGCGGCGGCTCTGGTCGGGTTCGGGTCGGGCGGTGCCCGTGGCCGAAGCCGTCGCGGTCGTCGCTGCAGGGTCCTGCGGGGCGGCGCTGTCCTGGCCGCGCAGGCGTTCCATACGCCGCCGCGCCTCGGCCCCGCGCGGGTCCGCGGGGCGGTCGCGCGCCTCGAGCCCCAGGTCCGCCTGGCTTTCCAGGCGGTCGGCCTCGGCCCGGCGGGCGGCCTCCTCGCGCTCGCGTTCCTCGCGCAGGATGTCCGCGACCTCGGGGTCCAGCTTGCGCCGGGCGGGGGGCGTGTCCGCATCCTGCGCGGGTTCGGGCGGCTGCACCGACCCGGGGACAGGGTCGGGCTCGGGACTGGGATCGGTCTCCTGCGCGGGCACCGGCTGCGGGTCCGGGTCCGTTCGGGCAGGCTGCTCGAACCAGGTATGGCCGCAGTCGGAACACTGTACGTCCCGGCCGCTGCCCGGGATGACATCGTCGTCAACTTCGTATTCTGCGCCGCAGTTAGAACATGCCAGCCGCATCTGTCGGATCCTTTCCCCGCTTCGGGGGGTGTTGCTGCTCTTGCCGCGGAATCCTAGCCGCAGGCCGATGGCAGCGCAAAGGATTTGCGCGCGCCGCGCCTCTGGCGGTTTTCCCCCGTGGCCAATTGCATACAGGTGGCTTTTCCGCCAGAACACCCCCCAGCAGGGAGATACGGGCGTGATCGAGCTGGACAATGTCGCATACAGCTACGGCGGCGGAGAGTTGTTTTCCTCCGTTACCCTGTCGTTGCCGCCGGGGTCGTTCCATTTCCTGACCGGGCCGTCGGGGGCGGGCAAGACCACCCTGCTCAAGCTTTGCTACGGTGAATTGAAGTCCACCGCGGGACAGGTGCGCCTGTTCGGGCAGGACACGCGCGCGCTTGGTCGTGACGCGGTCTCCCAGCTGCGCCGCCGCGTGGGCGTGGTGCACCAGGACTGCCAGTTTCTGGATCATCTGCCCGTGGCCGAGAATATCGCCCTGCCGCTGACCGTCTCGGGCTGCGACGGATCGCTCGATGACCTCGAGGCGCTGCTGGGCTGGGTCGGGCTGCGCGGGCAGGCCGGGCGCCTGCCGCCCGAGCTGTCGGGCGGCGAACGCCAGCGCGCGGCCCTGGCCCGGGCGGTCATCATGTCGCCCGACGTGATCCTCGCGGATGAGCCCACCGGCAACGTCGACTGGGACATGTCTAAGCGCCTGATGACCCTGCTGGTCGAGCTCAACCGCCTGGGCAAGACCGTGCTGATCGCCACCCATGACCTGTCGCTGATCCGCGCGACCAAGATCCATGTCGCGGCGCGGGTTCTGCGGCTCAAGGACCGGCGTATACAGGCCGCGGGGGCGCACCTGTGATGGAGCGGCTGCGCCGCATGCTCGGGCTTCTGGCAGGTGACCCGCAGGCCGACCGGGTGGTGCCGCCCACCGGGTTTACCGCGCGCCTGACGGTGCTGTCGGCGGCGGCCATGGCCTTTCTTGCGGTCTTCGCGCTGGCCATGTCACTGGCCACGGGGCGGCTGGCCGACCGCTGGGCCGAGGAAATGGCGCGCACCTCGACCCTGCGCATCTCGGCCCCCGAGGACCAGATGCAGGCCCAGACCGAGGCGGCACTCGAGGTCCTGCGGACCACCCCCGGCGTGGCCGAGGCGCGGCCTCTGACGCCCGAGGAACAGCGCGCCCTGCTGGAACCCTGGTTCGGCCCCGACCTGCCTGTCGAGACCCTGCCGATCCCGAACCTGGTCGAGATTATCGAAGACGGCCAAGGCTATGACCCCACTGGCCTGCGCGCGCGGCTTCAGGCCGAGTTGCCCGGCGCGGTGCTGGACGATCATGGGCGCTGGCGCGACCCGCTGGTGCGGGCGGCGGGGCGGCTGCGGCTGCTGGCCTGGGTGTCGATGGGGCTGATCGCGCTGACCGTGGCGGCGATGATCACCCTGGCCGCCAATGCGGCGCTGGCGGCCAATGCGCAGGTGATCCGGGTGTTGCGGCTGGTGGGTGCGCGGGATGTCTATATCGCGCGGGCCTTCGTGCGCCGCTTTACCCTGCGCGCGCTGAACGGCGCCGGACTGGGCACGCTTTTGGGGGCGCTGGCGGTGCTGGCGTTGCCCTCGACGGATGTGGCGGGCGGGTTCCTCACCGGGCTGGGGTTCCAGGGCTGGCACTGGCTGCTGCCGGTGGCCATTCCGCTGCTGGCGGCGCTGGTCGCCTTCTTCGCAACTCGGCAGGCGGCCCTGCGCAGCCTGATGGGGCAGTCGTGATGCAGATCGTCCAATGGCTCCGTTCGCTTGTCTTCGTGGGGGTCATCTACGCCGCGATGATCCCCTATGGCCTGATCTACCTTCCCGCGGCGCTGCGCAGCCGCGAGGGGGCCATCGCCGCCTGTCACGCCTGGTGCCGTTTCGTGAAATGGGCCGCCCCCTGGATGGTCGGCATCCGCACCGAGGTGCGCGGCACACCCCCGACCGGGGAATGCCTGATCGCCGCCAAGCACCAGAGCTTCCTCGACATCATCCTGATCTACTCCAGCGTCCCGCGCGGCAAGTTCATCATGAAGACCGAGCTTACGAAGGCGCCGATACTGGGCTGGTACGCCCTGCGCATCGGCAGCGTGCCGGTGGATCGCGGCAAGCGCGCGCAGGCCGTGCAACGCATGGTGGTCGACGTGGCGGCGGGCCGGGCCGAGCCCGGCCAGCTGATCATCTATCCGCAGGGCACGCGCATCGCGCCGGGGGTCAAGGCGCCCTACAAGGTCGGGTCCTCGGTACTCTATACCGAGTCGGGTCAGCCCTGCGTGCCGGTGGCCTGCAACGTGGGCCTGTTCTGGCCCCGCAAGGGGATCATGCGCCGGCCCGGCACCGCGGTCGTGGAGTTCCTCGATCCGATCCCCCCGGGGCTGAAAGGGCCAGAGTTCATGGCGCAACTGGAACAGCGCGTCGAGCAGCGCTCTGATGCCCTGATGGCCGAGGCCGGATTCAAGGAGATCGAGACATGACACCGATCGAGACGCTCGCGCAACTCGAAGCTCTCTACGGCGCCCCCTCGCCCCGGTCGCTGGCCAAGGTCGTCACCCGCCTGACGCCGGCCTATCGCGCCTGGATCGGGGCCAGCCGCTTTGCCATCCTGTCCACGGTCGGCCCTGAGGGCACCGATGCCACGCCGCGCGGCGATGACGGCCCGGTGGTGCAGATCGCCGACGACCACACGCTGTTGCTGCCCGACTGGACGGGGAACAACCGGCTGGACAACCTGCGTAACATCGTCCGGGATCCGCGCGTCAGCCTGATGTTTCTCGTGCCGGGCTCGGACAGCGTGGTGCGGGTGAACGGGCACGCACTGGTGACCGCCGATGCAGGATACACGGCCCGGTTCGAACAGAAGGGCCGCCATCCGAAGACCGTGACGGTCGTGACCCTGCAAGAGGCCTATTTCCAGTGCGCAAAGGCGCTGATGCGGGCCGGGTTGTGGTCGCGCGACGATACGGCGGGGCTGCCCACGGCGGGGGATTTCCTGCAAGAGGCCGATCCGGGTTTCGACGGGGCCGATCATGACCAGAGCTACCCGGACCAGGCCAAGGAGAGCCTTTGGTAGGTCAGCCGTTGAGGTCTTCGAGCAACCGGCTGTGGCGGCCGGTTTCCTGAACCAGCTGGCCGAAGGTCGTGATCCCCTTGCCTTCCAGCAGCGGCAGCAGCCTGACCAGCGCCTCGGCGGTGGCGCGGGCGTCGCCTAGGGCGGTGTGGCGGGTTTCGGGCGGGATCGTCACGGCCAGCCGCGCGCAGAGCGCGTCCAGCGAATGATCCTCGTTGGTGCCGAAGACCACCGCCGAAAGCAGGACCGTGTCCACCACCGGATGTGTCCATTCGACGTCCATCTCGGGGCCGAACCGGCGCAGCAGGCCGATATCGAAGGGTGCATTATGCGCCACCAGAACCGACCCGCGGGCGAAATGGTGCAGGGCGCGGCCCGCCTCACCGATGCCGGGGGCCCCCGTCACCTGGGCATCTGACACACGGTGAATCCGGGTCGAGGCCGGCGGGATCGGCCGGCCCGGGTCGACGAAAGTGTCGATCATCTCGCCCTCGACGATGCGGCCGCCCAGCACGCGCACGGCACCGATCTGCACGATGGCGTCCGTCTCGACCGACAGGCCCGTGGTTTCCGTGTCGAAGGGCACGAAACTGAGGTCGGCAAGCGCGGTCTGAGTGATCTCGCAGGTCTCGGAGGTGGTCATCAGGTCGAAATCGAAAACCAGCGGGCGCGGGGCCGGGCGCGGGCCGTCGTGCGGCACCTCCTCGATCAGGATCAGGTGGCCGTCCGTTCCCAGGGCCTTGATCCGTGCGTCATAGGCGCGGCCATGGGCGGTGTCCTGCAGCTCGAAACCGACCTCGGGCCTGTCATCCGACAGTTGCGCCATGGCGGCTTGCAGGCTGGCCGGGTCGAAATAGTCGGTCAGCTGGGCCTTGAGCCGTGGCGGCCCGATCTGCGACAGGATGCCGGCGGCCTGGCCGTCATAAAGCACGATCTCCTGCGCGGGGTTCAGAAGGATCGTGGCGATCGGCATCTCGGTCAGCATGGCCGTCAGGCGCTCGCTTTGGGCGCGCAGGCGCCGGGTTTCATGCGCCACCTGCGCTGCCGAGTCCATCACCGATGAGCCATAGGTCCGGCTGAGCGCCTGCGCCGCCGGGGCCAGGTCGCCGAGATAGCGTGCCGCGTCGGCGTCCACCTCGCTGTCGACACTGGAATGGGCCCGCAGGCGCAGATCGGCCGACAGCCTGTTGATGGGCTTGGCAACATGTTCGTCGAACAGCAGCCACACGCCCAGCGCCAGCCCGGTGTTGACGAAGGCAAAGGTGATGAAGGCGGTGACGAAGGGCGTGGTGGGCAGGGCGTCGTCGGCCCGAGACCAGCTAAGCCAGAGCGCGCCCGCCGCCAGCGCCGCCCCGCCTGCCGCCAGGAGGCAGAAAAACAGGAAGATGCGGATGCGCAGGCCAAGGCGGGTCAGCATGTCAGGTCTCGCAGACGCGGCTCAGGATCGGGTCGCGCTCGGGCAGGGCCTCCCAGTCGGCATCGGCGACACTGCCATTGGCGGCGAAGGTCGCGCCGTCGATAAGCAAGGCCGAGCGCCCGGCCGCGCAATCGAAGAGCATCGGCGCCTTGCTGACGGGTGACCAGCGGCCGAAGAAATAGAGATCGGCCATGCGCTGCCCGGGCAGGTCGGGATTGCGGCGCAGCGTGCTGGTATCCACGGCTGCGAAGCGCTTGGTATAGGGCCACAGCTGCGTCCAGGGCCGCAGCCAGCTCTGTTCCTCGACCCTGGTGGCGATGACAACGCCCTCGGGCAGGCGATCCGCGGTGCGGTCGAACCAAGTGTATTCGTTCGAGACGGTCATCGCGATCATACTGGCCCCGGCGGCCACGGGCGTCAGCCAGCGCGGCAGGCGGCGGCCTGTCAGACGGTTCACGATCATGACGATCCCGGCACAGGCGATCCCCGCGAAGACCGTGGCGATGAGTTCAAGGAACATGGCTTATCCTATGGCGCCCTTGCCCGAGCCTACGGCGGATTGCAGCGTCTTGACCACCACGAAGGCATCACGCAGGTGGCTGCGCTCGAAATCCGACAGCGCCGCGGGATCGAGGAAATTGTCCGGGGCCTGGCCCGCCTTGACCTGCCCAGCCTGGTGCTCCAGCCGCATCGTGGCGATAAGGTCGTAGGCATCTAGAAGGTCGGCCCCGCCGGATTTCGACAGCACGCCGCCCTGCATCGCGGCTTCGAGCCGGGCGCGGGTGTTCACCGGGCGCAACTGGCCCTGAAGCGTGTAGATGCGGCCCAGGTCCACCACGGGCACGACACCGTTCATCTTGAGATCAAGCTGGTTGCGATGCTCGCCCGAGCGGATCGTCGCCAGCCCGCGCAGCAGGCCGAGCGGTGGCTGATGCTTGAGCGAGTTCGAGATCATGTGCGCGGTGAAGATCGAGTTTCGGGCCGCCGCTTCGAGGGTTTCGAGCTGCAGCCCGGCAAAGAGGCTCTCGTCGCCGCCGATGGGGCGCAGGTCGAACATGACCGAGGCCAGCATTTGCGCCTGCGCATCGGGCTTGTCGATCCAGCCCCGGAAATACGCGCGCCAGACCTTCAGCGGCTGACACCAGCGCGGATTTGTGGCCATCATGTCGCCGGGGCAGTGGTAGTAACCGCAACGGTCCAGCCCATCGCTGACGAACCGCGCGAGATCGGCGAAATAGGGCATGTCGGCCTGCGTCACGTCATCGGACAGGATCAGGCAGTTGTCCTGATCGGACAGGCCGGTCTGTTCCTGGCGGCCCTGGCTGCCGCAGGCCAGCCACAGATAAGGCACGGGCGCGGGGCCCAGCTTGTCCTCGGCCAGTTTCAGAAGGCGGCGCGTGGCGGTGTCGGCGATGTCGGTGATCAGGCGGGTGACGACCTCGTGGCGGTTGCCGGTCTCGACCAGTTGCAGCAGCAGTTGCGGAATACGGGCCGTGGCGCGGGCCATCTCGGCGGCATCGGCGGCGCCGGCCACGCTGCCCACGATATCGGCCGAGGACATGGCCTGTGCGCGGGTCAGATCCGTCTGGGTGACGATGCCCAGCAACCGGTCGCCTTCGACAATGGGCACATGGCCGATGCCGCGTTCCACCATGAGGTGCAGCACGTCGCTGACCAGGGCCTTGGGCCCAAGCGTCAGCGGCGCCCCGGTCATGATCTCCGAGATCGGTGCGGCAGGATCGTCCCCGCCCGCGACGACCTTGCCGCTGATGTCGCGCAGGGTGAGAATGCCCAGAAAGCGCCCGTCATGACCGATGCAGACAGACGAAATGCCGCGTTCGTGCATCCGGGCGGCGGCCTTTCGGATGGATGTGTCCGGGGTGCAGCTCACTGGGTCGCGGGTCATCAGCCGCTCGACCGGCAGGGTTGCCACGCCCTTGTCGCGCCCCCGGTCGGGACGGCGGCGGTCGAAAAACCGGGCTACGGGGGCATGGGTGTCGATCAGAGCGTAGAAGGTGGCGGCGGGAATGGCGATCATGGTCGCCCGGGCCTGCACCGTCGCGGTGCGGCTGGCGGCGTCGCCGCGCAACAGGGCGCGTTCGCCAAAGGAATTTCGGGGCCCCAGGATGGAGAGCTGGACGCCGGTCTCGTCGGTGATCTCGATCTCGCCCTGCACGATGACAAAGAGATGCGCGACCGCGTCCCCGACCGAAAAGACCGTCTCGCCCGATGCGAGGTCCTGCACCCGGGCACGCCCGGCCAGATCGGCCAGCGCCCCGTCCGGCAGGCTGTCGTAGGGATGCACCGAGGCCAGGAACTGGGTCAGGTCGGTTGGCAGCGGCATGAGGCTGGGCCTTCTGATGGGATGTCCTGCCCGGAGTCATGCCCGGGCAGGACGGGTTTCGAATGCAAGTTCCTGTCGCCTCGCGCGGCAGGGCCTGCAGGTGCTAGTGCCCGTCGGTGGCAGCCCCGGCGCCGCGCGGCACGCGGACGCTCTCGACCAGGTCCTTGATCTCCTGCGGGGGTTCCGTGGTCATGCTGCTGACCGCATAGGCTACCGCGAAATTGACCATGGCCCCGATGGCCCCGAAGGAGGTCGACTTTACAGGCCCCAGCAGCGGGTCTGCATCCGTGAGCATGTTGGTGTCCGGGATGAAGAACCAGCCCTTGTGCAGGAAGATGTAGAGCAGCGTCACCACCAGGCCCGACAGCATTCCCGCGACCGCCCCGACGTTGTTGATGCGACCGAAGAAGATCCCCATCATCAGCGCCGGGAAGATCGAGGCTGCCGCAAGGCCGAAGGCCAGCGCTACCGTCTCGGCCGCGAAGCCGGGCGGGTTGAGGCCCAGCAGGACGGCCACTACGATCGCCGCGGCCATCGAGATGCGCGCCGCCAGAAGTTCGGACTTCTCGGACATGTTCGGGGTCAGCTGACCCTTGAGCAGGTCGTGGCTGACGGCCGAGGAAATGGCCAGCAGAAGCCCCGCCGCGGTGGACAGCGCGGCCGCAAGGCCTCCCGCCGCGACCAGGCCGATGACCCAGCCCGGCAGGTTGGCGATCTCGGGATTGGCCAGCACCAGGATGTCACGGTTGAAGTTGGTCAGTTCGTTGCCTTCCCAACCGTTGGCTTCGGCCTTGGCTTGCAGATCGGCATTGGCGTCGTTGTAGTACTGGATGCGCCCGTCGCCGTTCTTGTCTTCCCAGCCCAGCAGGCCGGTCTTTTCCCAGGTTGCCATCCAGGCATACTCGGGATCGGTCTCGATCGCCTCGACGCTGACCGCCTGCGCATCCGTGCCATTGGGCCACATCAACTCCGAGATGTTCAGGCGCGCCATGGCCCCCACGGCCGGGGCCGTCAGGTAGAGCAGCGCGATGAACACCAGCGTCCAGCCCGCAGACCAGCGCGCGTCGGACACGCGCGGCACGGTGAAAAAGCGCATGATGACGTGGGGCAGACCTGCGGTGCCGATCATCAGCGACAGGGTGAAAAGCACCATGTTGATGGTTGAGCCATGCGCGGCGGTGTATTCGCGAAAGCCCAGGTCGGTGACGATCTGGTCCAACTTGGCCAGAAGCGGTGTGCCCGAGGCGGTATGCTCGCCGAACAGGCCCAGCGCCGGGATCGGGTTGCCGGTCAGCTGCAGCGAGATGAAGATCGCTGGGATCGTGTAGGCCATGATCAGCACGCAGTACTGTGCCACCTGCGTGTAGGTCACGCCCTTCATGCCGCCGAAGACGGCATAGGCGAAGACCACGCAGGCCCCGATCATCAGGCCCCAGAAGGCGTCGATTTCGAGGAAACGGCCGAAGGCCACCCCGACCCCTTGCATCTGCCCGATCACGTAGGTGATCGAGGCCACGAGCAGACAGACAACCGCCACCATGCGCGCGGTCCGCGAATAGAAGCGGTCGCCGATGAATTCGGACACGGTGAACTTGCCGAACTTGCGCAGGTAGGGCGCCAGCAGCAGCGCCAGCAGCACATAGCCACCGGTCCAGCCCATCAGGAACGAGCTGTTGTCATAGCCGGTGAAAGCGATCAGGCCGGCCATCGAGATGAAGCTGGCCGCCGACATCCAGTCGGCCGCCGTGGCCATGCCGTTGGTAACCGGGTGAACGCCGCGCCCGGCGGCATAGAATTCCGAGGTCGACCCTGCCCGGGCCCAGACCGCGATGCCGATATAGAGCGCGAAACTCGCGCCAACGAACAGCAGGTTGAGTGTAAACTGATCCATTGGTCCTATTCCTCTTCGACGCCGTGTTCACGGTCGAGCTTGTTCATCCGCCAGGCGTAGAAGAAGATCAGCGCCAGAAAGACCAGGATCGATCCCTGTTGCGCGAACCAGAAGCCCAGATCGGCCCCGCCCACGGAAATGCCGGCCAGCATCGGGCGCAGGACGATCCCGAACCCGAAAGAGACCAACGCCCATATGACGAGGCTGGTCAGGATGATACGCACATTTGTTTTCCAATAGGCATTGGTGTCGTTGTCTCGGGACATGGGTTCCCCCTCCTTTTTCTTTCCCACCGGCCCCGCGGGGCCGGTCTCGGCGTGGCTCAGGCCTTGGCTCGGGTCACGACCGCGCTCAGTTCGGCGGCGATCTCCTCGATCGCCCCCATGGCATCGACGCGGGCCAGCGCGCCGGCCGCGTCATAGTAGGTGATCAGCGGCGCCGTCTGCGCATGGTAAGCCTGCAGACGTTGCGCCACGGTGTCGGCATTGTCGTCGGCGCGCCGTTTCATGTCGGTCGATCCGCATTTGTCACAGGTGCCCGGTGTCGTGGTCGGCTTGAAGCTGTCGTGATAGCCCTCGCCGCAGGTCCCGCAGGTGAAGCGCCCGGCGACGCGTTTGACCATGGCAGCATCCTCGACCTCGAGGCTGATCGCCGCGTTGACCCGCTGGCCGGTGTCGGCCAGCAGCGCGTCCAGCGCCTCGGCTTGCACCGTGGTGCGCGGGAAACCGTCCAGAATGACCCCCGCCGCGCAATCAGGCTCGGCCAGACGGTCGCGCAGGATGGCGATGACGATGTCGTCGCTGACCAGGTCGCCGGCCTCCATCACGGCCTTGGCGCGCTGGCCCGCCTCGGTGCCTGCGGCCACCGCGGCACGCAGCAGATCGCCGGTGGAGAGCTGCACAAGGCCGTGGCTCTCTTGCAGCATCCGGGCCTGGGTGCCCTTGCCGGCACCCGGGGGGCCGAGCAGGATCAGAACGGGTGCGGCGGGGGTCATGTCGGTCCCGTCCATCATGCGCTCCCCCGGTTCATTCTGTTTTCGATGAGGTCGTCGACGACGGAGGGGTCTGCGAGTGTTGAT
>JAVLCA010000074.1:0-1308 GCA_031581025.1 Salibaculum sp.
GCTGCGCCTGCAGAAGTTCCGGCGAGGACGCCATGATGCCACCCATGCTGCGCAGGCGGTTGCGTGCTTCGTTTGCCATGAGAGCCTCCTTTTACGAGCTGGGACCCAAAGGCCCGCCTTTACCAAATATGCCGGCTGCCGTAACCCCCGCGCCCACGGCCTGCGAGAACGGGCTCGCTCCCGGCTGTTGACTTTGCAAGACCGAACTGGTCCCCGTCGGCGCGCCTTGGAAGATGTCCGAAAAGAACCCGAGCGATTGATACGGTGCCATGGCCTGTTGATACTGGTTCTGGCGCGCCGCGTCCAGCTGCGCCTGCTGCTGCGCCTGCTGCTGCTGGCCGATCGTCAGGGCGGTGTTGATGTCTTGAAGCTGTTGCTGCTGTTGCTGCTGGCCGAAGCCTGCCATCTGCGCACCCAGCGAACCAAGCCCCTGCCCAAACTGCGCCTGCTGCGCGGCAGCCTGTTGACCAAGCTGGCCGAAGGAAGTGCCCAGCTGCCCGAAACTCTGTCCGATGTTCGCCGCCTGTCCGGCCGCACTCAGTGCCTGCCCCGCGCCAGACAAACCCAGCTGCCCGGTGGTGGTAGCAGCCTGCTGCTGCCGGCGCTGCGCGTCCTCGAAAGCCTGCTGCGACCGGCCGGCCGCTGACTCGAAACCCTGCTGTCGCAGATTCGCGGCCGTCTGCGCCTGCTGGCTGAGGATGTTTCGCCCGATCTCCGACTCCACCAGTCCGGACCGTGCTCCGCCAAACGCGCCTTGGTTCACGGCGCCGGAGCGTGCCTCGTTGAGCTGCATCTCGCCGCTGCGAGCAATATCGCCCAGCGCCGCGTCGATGACCTGCTGCTCATAGGGGTTCATGAATGCCTGCGTCGAGGACGGGTCGTAAGCTGCGCCTGTGCCAGCGAGACCGGCAATCCCGCGTTCGGCCGCGCTAATCGACCCGGCGCCCGCTGCGCCCGTCCCGGCCAAAGCGCCAGACAGGGCGTCGCGCGCGGCACCCCGTTCGGTCTGCGCTTCACCCAGCTGCTGCTGCGAGAGCTGGCCAGCCTGTTCGGTCGCCATGACCCCCTGACCGGTCAGACCTTGCGCTGCCTGCAGGTAGGGCTGGTAGCTGCCCCGGCCTTCTCGGGCCATGGTTTCCGCTGCCATCTGCGTTGGAGTTCGGCCGGCGACCATGTAATCCGGCAGCTGCATAGGCTGCTGGGCAAGCTCGTAAGCCTGCGGCAGGAGGCCCGCTTGGCCGTCGCCACCATAGAGAAACGGGCGCGCCTCTTCCGGCAGGCGCGATACTTGCGTTTGCGTGGTTGATT
>JAVLCA010000074.1:1408-4552 GCA_031581025.1 Salibaculum sp.
TTGCAATACTTTCATCACATCCGGGCCCTGACTGGCCGCTTGACTGGCCGCTTGACTGGCCGCTTGACCGCCGCCGCTCGCGGCGGCGCTGGCCGCCGCTTCGCCGCCTTTTCCGGCGGCACCCATGATACCCGGCATGATCTTTGATCCAACTCCGCCAGTCAGTCCGGCAAAGAGCGCTTCTTCGGGTTCCGCGCCCGCGGCCAGAGAGCCGATCCCGGAGCCGAGACCCGCCGCCACGGCCGAGCCGATGCCGAGCGCCGGCGCTGCCGCCGTGCCGAGCATGCCACCGATCAGGGGAGCGAGAAGAGGAAGAGCCATTCAATCACCAGAGTGGTTGTTTCCGCCACTATAGCAAAGGCTGGATCAGGACGCCACCTTTACTGTGCCACCGTCGTTGTACAGCGCACCGGGCTCGAGACCAGCGTCGGATGTGGGCAGATCCGTCAGGGTGACCTTCGTGAACCGGCCCTCGCCCGGGTTCTGCGTTTGCTGCATGAACAGGGCGATCGACTGCACCAGCTCAGCAAAGTACCGCTGGTCGTATTGCTGCGGCGGGATGGGCAGGTAGGGAAGGTTGAGGTTACGCGACATCAACGTCTCCCGTCAGGCTTGATATCAACCCGGTTCGCGCCAGAACGCCACGCCGTGCCGAGGCTGTCAGATTCGATGCGCAAGCTGAACGCTCGGCCCCGCAGGCGCACGTCCAACTTGTCCGTGTAGATGTCCACGGGCGCGCTGGCAGAGCGTACCACATTTCCGTCGTCCGTGGACCTCACACCTTGGCCCGGGTAGTTGTAAGCGTCGAGCGTCATCGTCACCTCCGGCGACGAGGAGCTAGACTGGCGGAAGTCCACGTCCGGCAGGATGCGGGTGATAAAGGAGAACTCGTTCCCGTCGCCGATGTCGATCGGGCTGGACTCGATGAAAGCCCCCAGCGGCGACGGCGGGTTGGTCGACCCGTCATCGCTGCCCACCTCGTGGAAGTACAGGTATCCGCCGCCGCCGGCCGCCACAGGCTTGTTCTTGCTCGCGCGGTCCAGCCATGCGTCTCGACGCAAGGTGCCGGTGTACCAGATGTTTTGCTGGTAGTTGTACACCACGTAGCGGTCGCACTCGCTGCTGATCGAGCAGGGGTAGAACCACCAGATTTCGCCAAAAGCGGTGTTGCTGCCGGCGGTGACCTTGAAGGGCTCGTCCTTGTTCAGCGTCTCGAACACAAAGTCCTTCACCGGGCAGGGCAGCGGTTTGATCGTGCCGTCGTAGATGAAAAACTCCTCGGCACCCATCCACAGGACAAGATCGTCGACCGAGGTGGCGGCGGTGGGCGAGATGATGCTGATGTTGTCCGAGAGCCGAGTTGCACCGAACGTGAACGGCGGCCCAAGGTACTGCATTGAATAGGCGGCGGTGTCGGTCAGGACCAGCGTTTGTTGGCGCGTTTCCACGGCCACGACGATCTCGGACCCCGAACCGAGGACCAAGTCCCCCGCCGTGTTGGTCGCAGCTGCTGTCCACTCGGCGGGATTCTCTTGGTCCGAAAACCGGATGAGCATCGGATCGAGGTCCGATCCGCCCTGCGGCGTGGCGCCAAAAGCAATGACGTGTCGATCTTGGTCCGAGACCATGACTTGGTTGACCTGCGCCGGCGGATCAGACGCGCCCGGCAGGTCCGCCAGTTCCACGGCACGCGAGCCGGTACCCTCACTGGTGTCCCACAGGTAAATCGGACCGCCGCGTTGGTTCATTAGCAGGTCCTCGCCAAAGGTGTCGTGGGACCACAGAGCGATCTGGCTGGCCGTGATCGGAATGTCGGCCTCAGAGCCCCACGTCTTGCGCGACCACGGGCCAGCGCCCCAGCCCGTGCCAAGCACGGTGGTGTCCAGCGTCCGGTTCAGCAGGTAGGTTGCGACGGTATTCGCTCCGCCGTTGCCGGTGTCCGAGGCGTCTGCGGTGACCGGAGTGGGGTCAAGCTGGCCGTCGACGGTGATGCTTTGGATCGTGGTTCCCGGTTCTCGGGCCTCGATCGTGTAGGTGTTGGAATCGATAACCTCGGTGATTTGATACTCTTGGTTCAACACGTCGGCTGTGATGTTGCCGCCAAGGTCAGTCGCATTTTCAAAGATGACGAAGTCCTGCGCCAAGGCTTGGTGACCGACCTCGGTGACGGTGATCGTGCTCGACCCGTCGACCACACTGAAAGTCGCGTCGCCCGCGGCTGTCGTCTCTCGAATCGGGGTGATGTCAAAGTACCGACCACCTTGGTTGACATAGTATTTAATGTTCGTCCCGACACCGATGTTGCGGCGCCCTGTCAGGTCTGTCCACGAAATCAGGCGCCGGCAGACACCGAGAAAAGACCTAGACGAAAATTTCTGCCAGCCGCCGATCTTTTCCGGAAACCCTTGCCGGAAACGCACCTTGTCCGCCGAGAACCAGCCGCCCTCGTTCGCATAGTCCGTGGCGTCCTTTACGAGGCCCGGCTGGAATTGAAGCTTGGACAGAGGCAACTAGCAACGCCCTTTATCTTGTCTTTTGAAACAACCACTGGTTAGACCGGTTATTTTTTTCATTTTGCTATTCTCCCATGTTTTTGAGTTTGAGCTGTAGGTTTTCAACCTTAGCGGATAACTCTTTGACCGCGTTGACCAGAACAGGGACAAGTTGGCTCTCTTTCAGTTTCAACTTTTCCGGGTCTTCGTTGTCGGTGATTACCGGATCTTGCCCCTCTAGCGCCAGAACGTCCTGCGCAAGAAAACCGTATCGGCGCTTGCCGTCACCCTGAGCGCTGTCTCGACCACCTGCTCGGAACTGATACTCGGTCGGCTCAAGCGCACTTATGAAGCTAAGGCCGTGTGGAACTGGCGCAAAATCAGTCTTGTCACGAGCGTCGGAAGTAACCGTCCAAGACACCTTGATATACGCATCTGTGTGGTCGTCGTTACCCATGACAATTCTATCGGACTGCGAGATCACTGTTAACGGGGAAAGTGATCCCCCCGCATCCCTGCCAACCCCTATGTTGTTGTTGCCTTTGGCGCTGAAAAGCGCGCCATCGCCAACGGCGGTGTTTTCTCTACCCGTGTCGTTGTTGCGGAGCGCATCTGCGCCAACGGCGGTGTTAAGAAAACCTGAGGTGTTGAA
>JAVLCA010000075.1:0-4549 GCA_031581025.1 Salibaculum sp.
CCTTTGCCGACCATCGTCAATGGCACCTAAACTTGTCGGCCCCCCTAAAAAGGACCGTTTTTAGCCCTTTGAAAGCACGGTGCGAAACTCTCGGAGTTGAACGAAAGCGGCCATTCAATCATGCGGCCTGTGAAACTATGTGCCGGCGCAATCAATGGCCATGGACCGCAAAGTAAATCCCGAACGATCCCACAATGATCAGGCTCAATGCCCAAACCACATCAAGGTTGAACCACGTCTGAGACAGGAACTTCAGGCCGAAATAGAGGTATATCGCCATGGCGATTGCCCCTCCGGCGGCGGTCATGGCGACCGTGTGTGCGAGGGCGACGAGGAAAGCGGAGGCGATGTTCTGCCCCATCAGTTGCCGCGCGGCATCGTGGCTTCCGTCGCCCGCGTCGATGCCGCAAATTCCAAGGTAGATGGGCACCAGCATCAGCCCGGCCCCGTGCGCCATTGCGGCCAGGAACGACCACAGGACCAGCTTGGTCGGGTGGATGCGTGCGAGAAACCTTGGGTGCCTGCGATTGATCAGCAGGTAGACCCCGACCGCAACCACCAGAGCACCGGCACCCACGCGTATCTCGGTCTGCCAGCTTACCAGCGCGGCCATCATCGAGAATGGCAGAAGGATTGCCAGCATGGCCAGCAGATGCCCCATCGCCAAGGCACCGATGGCCTTGGCCATCGCAACGTGCCGACCTTCCATAAGCCCGGCCGACACCGCCAGCGGCCAGCCCATACCGGGATTGACGCCGTGATAGAGCCCCGAAAGGATGACGCCCCCCCAGAGGGCCGCCATCGTGCTTAAGTCGAGTTCCATTCAGATGTTGGGATAGCAGAAGCTGTCGGTCGAGCAGTCTCCGCCCTCAAGCCGGATCTGGTGAGCGCGATAACCCTTGGGGAAATCGACGTAGAAATCCTTGTCGAGCGTCAGCCCACCGTTTTCGCCGACACGCGCCATGACCATCTGGCCACCCTCCTGGCCGGGATAGAACTGGTCGTCCCAGGTGGAATAGAGCGAGTTGGTCCAGTAGACCCTTTTGCCGTCACGGCTGATCTCGACCATCTGCGGGCCGAAGGCGAAATCGCCGCCGCCCGGATGCTTCGTGCCGCGCGCAATGCCGCCAAGTTCGACCTTGCCGGCAAGCACCGGGTTCATCGGGTCGGTCACGTCATACTGGTGCATCTCGCCCAAGCCCCAGCAGGCAACGTATAGGTATTTGTCATCAAGGCTGAGGTCGATATCGGTGACCAGCGGCGGCACGGCCTCGAAGCCCTGCAACAGCGGTGGCAGGTTCTCGGGCTTTTCCGGGCGCGGGTCGATGGTGATGGTCTTTTTGCACTGCCAAGTGCCGTCGTCGCCGCGCCACCATGTGAAGATCGCCCCTTGCAGGTTGGTTGTGTCCACCACGACGCCGCAAAACCCGTAGGATTTCTTTGGGTCATGGGCGGGGCGGATTTCCAGCGCCATCTGGTAGTTCTCGCCGAAATCGATCGTCTGGATGTTCTTGCGCTTGCGCAGATCCCAGAAGTGGATCGAATGCCCATACTTGTTTGACAGCAAGTCCTCGGCCACGACGCCGTTCTCGTATTGTGGCGGCAGCCCCCATTCGGAACTGACCATGTAATCCTGCGGCAGGTTCCACCAGAAGTCGTAGTGCTTGTCCTGCTTGCCCCGGTCCATCTCGTAGCGGCCGATGATCTCGAACGTCTCGCAATCCATGATGAAGATGCCCGGCGGGCCATCGGTGCCATCCTCGCCACCGCCGCCCAGCGTCGAGACATAGATGCCCTCGGGGCCGCAGTGGATGGTGTGGGGCCGCGAATACCCGGTCTTGGCAAAGACCTCCTCGGGTTCGATGATCTTGTGGATCTTGGCGTCCAGGGGGTCTTTCACGTCGATCACGTAGATGCGCGACGACCGGATGCCCGGCACGATCAGGTAGCGTCGTTCGAGAAAGGCATGACCTGACAGCGGCGACAGGGACGCCGAACATGCGTTCCAGCCGAAGTGATGGAACTCGTCGCCCGTGTAGGGCATCACGATGGTGTTGACGATGGTGCCGTAGCTGTCAGATTTCGGGTTCAGGTCCACGACCGCGATCCCGTCAGGCTGTGACGCATCGGGGCTGAGCATGACCACGAAGCCATAGTTTTCCACCGGCGCCTGCATGGCAAGCTGCGCGGTAGCATGGAATGTCGGGTCTGGTCTTAAGGTCATCGTCGTCCTCCCTTGAATATAATGGCCCGTCACGGGCCAAACCGATGATCGTTCCTTTCGTCGCAGTCTGGCCGCTGCCTCCTCAAACCTCGGCCACGTTGCACAGTTGAATGGCGCCGCTGACGCGGGTAGCCAGTTCCATCAGATTTTCACCAATCGCCTGGCGTTGGTCCTGTCCAAAACGCCGGATCGGACCGACCGCCCCGACGCTGAATGTCGCGCCGATATTGCCGATGGACACCGGCGCCGCGACACTGGCGATGCCAAGGTCAATTTCCTGGTCGCAATCGGCAAAGCCGCGGTCGGCGATGCGGGCAAAATCCGCGCGCAGCTCATCCGCTGTCGTCATGGTGTGCTCGGTGTAGGCCCTCAGCGTGCCGCCGATGATGCAGTCTTGGAATTGCGGTTCCGCAAAGGCCGCGATGGCCTTGGAACACGAACAGGCATGCATCGGGCGCACCCCAAGGCCAGGATGAACGAAGGCGCGGCCCGGGTCTTCGGGTGTTTCCGCATGGATGATCTCGACCTGGTCGTTGCGGAACCGGGCCAGAAAGACGGTTTCGTTGAACTGCACTGCTGCGGCCTTGAGTAGGGGCGCCGCTGCCTTGCGCACATCCGCGTCGGATTTGCCCAAAAGGGCGATCCGGATCAGCCGCTCGCCGATGACGACTCGTCCGTCGCCCGAAGGCGCCTCGACCAGACCCTGTTCCTGAAGCGCCTGAAGTAGCCTGTAACAGGTCGGCTTGGGCAACCCGGTGGCCTTCTGCACCTCGACCGCGGATACGGGGCGCCCGGCAACGGCGATGATCTCCATGACTGCGATCATACGTTCAAGGTGCATGTTATCCGAATCGGCTTGAAATATGAGACGTTGTCTAAAATTATGATACAGTCATACGCCAACGCAAGATTTATCAGGAGGACCCCATGCGCACACGCGCCGCAGTTGCCCTAGAGGCCGGAAAACCCTTGGAAGTCATGGAGGTGAACCTGGATAGCCCGAAGGCCGGAGAGGTGTTGGTCGAGATCAAGGCCACGGGCATTTGCCACACCGACGAATTCACCCGCTCGGGCGCGGACCCGGAAGGGCTGTTCCCGGCGATCCTGGGCCATGAGGGAGCGGGCGTGGTGATGGAGGTCGGCGAAGGGGTCACCACGCTGAAGCCCGGCGACCATGTCATCCCGCTTTACACGCCCGAATGCCGCGAGTGTTATTCCTGCCGGTCGGGCAAGACCAACCTGTGCACCGCCATTCGCGGCACGCAAGGCAAGGGGCTGATGCCCGATGGCACGACGCGGTTTTCCATGCTCGATGGCACGCCGCTTTACCATTACATGGGCTGTTCGACCTTCGCCAACCACACCGTGCTGCCGGAAATCGCGCTGGCCAAGGTGCGGTCCGACGCGCCCTTCGACAAGATCTGCTACATTGGCTGCGGCGTGACCACCGGCATCGGCGCGGTCATCAACACGGCGGGTGTGGAAATTGGGTCCACCACGGCGGTGTTCGGGCTGGGCGGGATCGGCCTGAATGTCATCCAGGGGCTGCGCATGGCGGGCGCCGACATGATCATCGGGGTCGACCTGAACGACGCCAAGGCCGATATGGCGCGCAAATTCGGCATGACGCATTTCATCAACCCGGGATCGGTGGACAGCGTGACCGCCGAGATCACGCGGCTGACGCAGCGCGGCGACGACGCGATCGGCGGCGTGGATTACAGCTTTGACGCCACAGGCAACGTGCAGGTCATGCGCGACGCGCTCGAATGCAGCCACCGCGGCTGGGGCGTGTCGGTCATCATCGGGGTTGCCCCCGCGGGCGCCGAGATCAGCACGCGGCCCTTCCAGCTTGTCACCGGCCGCGTCTGGAAAGGCACGGCGTTTGGCGGGGCCAAAGGGCGCTCTGACGTGCCGAAATTCGTGGACTGGTACATGAACGGCAAGATCGGAATCGATCCCATGATCACGCACAAGTTGACGCTAGACCGGATCAACGAGGGGTTCGACCTGATGCATGAAGGCAAGTCCATCAGGGCTGTCGTCGAGTTTTGATGTCCTTGGTGTAGGGCTCTTCGACGACGGATTAAACCTGCTGGGGCGTAGTATTCACCGACCCTTCAAACGTAGCTTTTTGGAAAGTGCCGCGAAAAGCGTAGGCGTCCGCTTCGGAGGAGCCGCAATGAGAATACCCACTGAAGTGCAGACGGAAATGCGGCCGACTATGCCGCGTCACAAGGCGTAGTCATGACGGCTTTGCAAAGGTCACAATGCTGCGTATCGCTACCGTTCGGTCCAAACGCAGCGAATGACCTCTTTCCGCCC